>NZ_CP134050.1:1202500-1802500 GCF_031583145.1 Brevibacillus brevis
AAGTCGAGCAGGGACGAAAGTCGGGCTTAGTGATCCGGTGGTTCCGCATGGAAGGGCCATCGCTCAACGGATAAAAGCTACCCTGGGGATAACAGGCTTATCTCCCCCAAGAGTCCACATCGACGGGGAGGTTTGGCACCTCGATGTCGGCTCATCGCATCCTGGGGCTGAAGTAGGTCCCAAGGGTTGGGCTGTTCGCCCATTAAAGCGGTACGCGAGCTGGGTTCAGAACGTCGTGAGACAGTTCGGTCCCTATCTGTCGCGGGCGCAGGAAGTTTGAGGAGAGCTGTCCTTAGTACGAGAGGACCGGGATGGACGCACCGCTGGTGCACCAGTTGTCACGCCAGTGGCACAGCTGGGTAGCTATGTGCGGACGGGATAAGCGCTGAAAGCATCTAAGCGTGAAGCCCCCTCCAAGATGAGACTTCCCACAGCGTTAAGCTGGTAAGACCCCTTATAGACGATGAGGTTGATAGGTTCGGTGTGGAAGCGCGGCAACGCGTGGAGCTGACGAATACTAATCGGTCGAGGGCTTATCCACACAATCCTTGCATACATGCGTATTCAGTTTTGAAGGAATGAATGATCCTTCAACGTTCCTCGGTAGCTCAGTTGGTAGAGCAATCGGCTGTTAACCGATCGGTCGGCGGTTCGAGTCCGTCCCGAGGAGCCATATGGATGGATGTCCGAGCGGCCGAAGGAGCACGATTGGAAATCGTGTAGGCGGTGTAGAACCGTCTCGTGGGTTCAAATCCCACTCCATCCGCCATACTTGGCCCGTTGGTGAAGCGGTTTAACACAGCAGCCTTTCACGCTGTCATACAGGGGTTCGAATCCCCTACGGGTCACCATATAGTGCCCTTACAAGTCAGTTGTTGGGGCCCCCGCAAAGTATTCGGAATATGCTTCAGAGCTTAAACGTCACTTTGTGGGGAACTCTGGAGGCTTAGCTCAGCTGGGAGAGCATCTGCCTTACAAGCAGAGGGTCGGCGGTTCGATCCCGTCAGCCTCCACCACTTATTACTACTGACCGAAAAGGTCCCTGTCGCGGGATGGAGCAGCTCGGTAGCTCGTCGGGCTCATAACCCGAAGGTCGCAGGTTCAAATCCTGCTCCCGCAACCAAATTCTCTCCTTATACTACCTTGAGAAACTTCGAGGTAAAGGAGGAGCGGAGTAGCTGTAATGTACAACCAAATATGGAGCTGTGGTGAAGTTGGAGTTCACGCCGGTCTGTCACACCGGAGGTCGCGGGTTCGAGTCCCGTCAGCTCCGCCATTTTCTATCAAAGAAAATGACGGATGTTTATTTTTGAGGCTCGGTAGCTCAGTCGGTAGAGCAGAGGACTGAAAATCCTCGTGTCGGCGGTTCGATTCCGTCCCGAGCCACCTTGTAGGGGCATAGTTTAACGGTAGAACGAAGGTCTCCAAAACCTTTGGTGTGGGTTCGATTCCTACTGCCCCTGCCACTTTTCATAAGAAGCAAAACATGGCGGTCGTGGCGAAGTGGTTAACGCACCGGATTGTGGCTCCGGCACTCGTGGGTTCGATTCCCATCGATCGCCCCATTGTTTTCAAAGTTGGGGAATACGCATTGGGGTATAGCCAAGCGGTAAGGCAACGGACTTTGACTCCGTCATTCCTAGGTTCAAATCCTAGTACCCCAGCCATATACATGCGGACGTAGCTCAATTGGTAGAGCGTCGCCTTGCCAAGGCGAAGGTCGCGGGTTCGAGACCCGTCGTCCGCTCCATAGCTTCACTTGAAGCATCAATGATCATGGAGGCATAGCCAAGGGGTAAGGCACGGGTCTGCAAAACCCTTATCCCCGGTTCAAATCCGGGTGCCTCCTCCATAGTACTTGCCGGTGTGGCGGAATGGCAGACGCGCGCGACTCAAAATCGTGAGGGAAACCGTGGGGGTTCAAGTCCCTTCACCGGCACCATATTTAACCAACTAACCCTGAATGTCAAGAACCCTTGATGATCGGGGTTTTTTCTATTTGCACAAACAAAAAAGGTGCGATTGCCAGTAGAATAGTGCGGGCATTTCGGGCATAGTGAATACATGGGCGGCTATCGTTCGTGAAAAAACGAGGTGGTTTTTGATGAAGTACGGGCTGCATGACAAGCCCCCGGTGGGCACTACCATTCTGTCTGCCCTTCAGTGGATGATTGTAGCAGTATCCAGCAGTGTCGCTGTTCCTTTGATGATTGGCGACGTCTACGGCCTGGGGCCGGATGAGATTGGCAATCTGATGCAGCAGACGATGTTTTTTATCGGTCTGGCTTCGCTTTTGCAGGTTTGGATTGGCCACCGATATCCGATGCTGGAAGGACCAGCAGGACTATGGTGGGGGATTTTCATTATTTTGGCTCAGATCGGAACGAGTGTCGGCCTTCATCCGAGAGAAATCGGACAGTCTTTCCAGCTCGGACTGTGTATGGCCGGTCTGCTGTTTTTGGTCTTCGGCTTCATGGGATGGATCGGGAAACTCCAGAGATGGTTTACCCCGCTGGTATCCGGGACATATATGATCCTTCTCGCCGTCTCTCTGTGCAGCAACATCCTGGCGGGCATGCTGGGTATCGGCTTTGAGCATTCCAAGGAAGTCATTCCTGGCGTGGCGGCCGTCTCCGTCGGCATTGTGGCGTTGGTCATCGTGGTGATGCGAACGAAACGTTTCTCCAGCTTTGCGGTTTTGTTTGGGATGGTGATTGGATGGGTGCTGTACGCCGTTTTAGGCTGGACGGAGCCCGTACGGCCTGCGGAACAAGTCCTTTCCTGGCCGACGCTCTTTTTCTGGGGAACGCCTCGCTGGGATTGGGGCGTAGTTCTGACGAGCATGCTGACTGGCTTCGTGCTGTTGACCAATCTGGTGACGAGCATGGTGGTCATGGGGAAAGCAACCGACACGGTCCCTACGGATAAGCAGTACAACCGGGGAGGCATTTTCACGGGCGTGTCCCATTTGCTTTCCGGATTGGGCGGCGTCGTTGGCATGATCCCTCTTTCGCTCGCGGCCGCTGTCATCCAGACGACAAGAATGGCCTCTCGACTGCCTTTTATGCTGGCGATGATCGGCATGATGGTCATCGGGTTGTTTCCGTACGTCGCGCACTTTCTGGCTGCGCTGCCTACTCCTGTCGCCTACGCGGCGATGTTCATTTCTTACACACAGCTGCTCGGCTTCGGCCTGAAAGATTACGCAAACGTGAAAATGGACGATCGGACGATTACGGTGGGAGGAAGCTCCCTGCTGGTGGGGATCGGCGTCATGTTCGTCCCGGCGTCCGCATGGCAGCACTTGCCCGCTCTTGTCAGCTTCCTGTTTGGGAACGGTCTTCTCTTGGGTGTGATTGTTTGCTTGCTTCTGGAACACGTCGTCTTCCGTAATCGGGGAGACAAACAAAAAGAAGACGGCCGCGCTGCTTGACGGGCCGTCTTTCTTTACACGTATCCTCGAAAGATTCGCTTTTCTCCTGCCATTTGGCAAGCATCGGGGCGGAAGTACCAGAAAGACCATGTTGGGCGTATTACACTGAGAGTATGTAGCTGCTGCTCAATTCGCCGCCGTTGATTTGGGTAAACATGTTCCCGGTCGACCCCAGGATCTGCTCCTTGTTTTCAAGAGGAACTTGCTCGTGAAAAAAGACTACCTGCATGAGGTTGCGGCTTTTTTCCGTGACGCACGAGCGGGTGGAATCCACGATGGGGCTGCCGAATGCTCCTTGGCCGTCCGCGAGAAGCAGCTTTCCTTCCATATTCACCTCGCGGCCGTTCAACCCTTCGTAACGGTCGGTGCTCTGGCCGAGACGGCATATGATATCGCCAGCGAGATGATCCTGGTCGTAAATGCCAAAAGGAAGAGCGTGAAGAACGGAGAAGAAGTTGTTGACGTCGACTGCGCTGTTGATCCAGAAGAACGGATTACCTTGCAACAGCCGGCGAAGCAGTGCTTCCGAAGACGGACGGTATCGGGAAGGATCGATTCCGAGTTGTTTAAACGCAGCGCGCCACTCGCGCACGCCTTCGATCTCTGTCAGCTTGGAGAGGTCGTGCTCGAGACGAAGGCTTTCGACGAAGTAGTTGATGCGTCCTTGAAGCATTTTGGGAGAGTCGCTGACGGAAGCACCGCTGTAGTGGAGGATTCCCAGAGAAAATCGGGGAAGGCGTTCGGAAACAGTGGTGTCCAGCTGCACTTTCATCCTATGTCACTCCTTATCGAGCCTATTTTTGGTAGTATAACAAATTTTTTTTGTGGACGCGACTAACCTTCGATACAATAGAAATATCAGCTGATAGATGCTGCAAGCAAGCCAGACGAAGGTACTTTTTGACGGAAGCATTGATATCGGTCATCGACGTTCTCCTAAAAAGAGGGAGTTATCGGAAAGACAATTACATCGGGTACGACATTTGCCCGACAGAAAATAAACAGAGGAGGGAGTCCCTGGAGATGACGATACGTGAAGTGCAAATTTATACAGACGGGGCATGCTCCGGCAACCCGGGACCGGGCGGCTGGGGTGCAGTCCTCATGTACGGCCAGCATCTCAAGGAGATGTCCGGCGCCGAGCCCAATACAACCAACAACCGGATGGAGCTGAAGGCTGCCATTGAGGCCTTGTCGGTTCTTAAGGAGCCGTGCCAGGTCACCCTCTACAGCGACAGCGCATACCTGGTCAATTGCTTTTTGCAGGGCTGGCATAAAAACTGGGTGAAAAAAGGCTGGAAGAACAGCAAAGGACAGCCGGTGGAAAATCAGGATCTGTGGAAAGAACTGCTTCGACTGATGGACATTCATAAAGTTGAGTACGTAAAGGTAAAAGGACATGCCGACAACAAGTGGAACAATCGCTGTGACGAGTTGGCGACAGGAGCGATCAAACAGCTGTGAACGAACGGCAGTACTGGGAGCAGACGAAGCAGTCCATCATCGCATACGCCGAACAGATCGGGATCGACAAGATTGGGTTTGCCAGTGCCGATCCTTTTACGGAATTAAAGGAAAGATTGATCGAGCATCGGGAGAAAGGGTATGAATCCGGCTTTGAGGAGCCGGATTTGGACAAGCGGACGGAACCGGGACTGATCGTGGAGGGCGCTCGTTCCCTGATCTCGATCGCACTCGCTTATCCGTCCAAGCTGGAGCAGCCGCCCAAATCGGAGCCGGGAGCGTACCGGGGCATATTGTGTCGCGCGGCTTGGGGAACGGATTACCACCATGTCCTGCGAGACAAGCTGAACAAGCTGGCTGCGTTTATTGCGCAATTGGAGCCGGGCGCGTTGATCGAGTCCATGGTGGACACCGGAGCGCTGTCCGACCGGGCGGTAGCGGAGCGGGCCGGACTGGGCTTTGTAGGAAAAAATTGCTCGCTGATCACACCGGAATTCGGCTCGTGGGTATACTTGGGGGAGCTGGTGACCAATCTGCCCTTGCCCGCGGATCAGCCTGTGGAAGAGGGATGCGGAGACTGCAATATTTGTGTGGACGCCTGCCCGACAGGCGCGTTGGTGCAGGGAGGGCAACTGGACGCACAGCGTTGCATTGCGTATTTGACTCAGGTAAAAGATTTTATTCCGGATGAATTCCGTGGAAAAATCGGCAATCGCTTGTATGGGTGTGATACATGCCAGACGGTGTGCCCGAAGAACCGGCGCATCAACATGACGCATCACGCGGAATTCCGGCCGGATCCTGAAGTCGCCAAGCCGCTCTTGCTGCCCTTGCTCGATATGAGCAACAAAGAGTTCAAAGAAAAATTCGGACTATCGTCCTCGTCGTGGCGGGGGAAAAAGCCTATTCAACGCAATGCGATTCTGGCTCTGGCGCACTTCAGGGACAAGACGGCCGTCCCGCAGCTCTCCCGCTTGCTCGAGGGCGATCCGAGACCTGTCATTCGCGGTACAGCGGCGTGGGCGTTGGGGAAAATCGGCGGGAAAGAAGCCCGTGCCGCTCTGTGTCAGGCAAAAGAACGCGAGCAGGACCGAGAAGTGCTGGCTGAGGTCGACAAAGGATGGCGGATGCTTGAGGAAATGGCTGCGGCTGGCAATGAGTAGGAGCTAGCAGGAAACAGACGAGATACGGGTAAAGGGAGGAACGTCGGATGGCAAACGCACTGGGGTATACCACCATGGACTCACCGATTGGACCGTTGCTGCTTGCATCAACTGATGAAGGCCTGTGCTACATCGATTTTGCAGACGAAAAGGACGGACTGGGCAGGTTGCAGCGGTGGTGCAAGAAGACGTTTTTGGGGGTATCCCCCGTACGCGACGATGCCCGAAACGAGGGGGCGGCGACGCAGCTCTCAGACTATTTTGCGGGAAAGCGAAAGAGGTTTGAACTGAAAGTCGACCTGCACGGTACCCCGTTTCAAAAAGCGGTATGGAACGAGCTGGCCAACATTCCGTACGGAGAGACCCGTTCGTACAAAGACATCGCGCTGGCAATCGGCGCTTCCAAGGCAGTAAGGGCAATTGGAGGGGCAAACAACCGCAACCCGATTCCCATCGTCATTCCTTGTCACCGCGTCATCGGTTCCAATGGCGCTCTGGTCGGCTACGGCGGCGGATTGTCGATCAAAGAGCATTTATTGTCCCTGGAAGGCGTGCCGCTGCACATCCAAACCTCACTTGACGAAGTCATCCGTTTCTGACGGGTGGCTTTTCTTTTTCTTCTGAATGATCATCCTGCATCATATTCTTTCGTAAGAGTTGGCGGTCGGTGGAAGGCGATTTTGCGAAAGGAGGAGCGGGATTGGACTGGAGTACATGGATCCAACGCTATTTTGACGATATCCATCAGTCTTGGCTGGATGGAAAGTACGAGCGGCTGCTCTCGTATTACAACGAGGACGATGACAGCTCTCCCGCCGAATGGGTGAGGATGGTCAGGGAAAGGCGGCAGCTGGCGGAGCGCGGAGGCACGCCTCGGTCCGTACGCGGACAGGTAGTTCCGCTTTGCTGGATGGAGACGGAGCAGGCATTGGACATCTTGCTGTCCTGGAAAGGAAGCCGCAGCTATGGACTCGGCAGTCGCGAGTGGGCCGAATCGGACTATCGGCTGCACCGAATCCGGCTTGCCAAAGGCGGACCGCAGTGGCGAATCGTGGCGCATACGGAATGGGATGGAGATGACAAGCCGGCGCTTGCCCGAGACGAGGAGGGCGACGCTGCGTCAATGGTGGAGGGCGCCGTAGTTCAGCCGCTGCTGGTCGTGCATGGGGCTGGCGGGTACAACCCGGGAAAAGCGGTCGCGTATGCCGAACAATATTGGAATACACCCAATCCGGCATACCCCCACTTTACGGACGACTGCACAAATTTCATTTCGCAGTGCCTGTACGCTGGGGGGATCCCGATGCTGTTTTCCAAGGAAAGAGGAAGGGGCTGGTGGATTCGTACGGGGAAGGGGGCGGATTGGAGCTATAGCTGGACGGTGGCCCACGCGTTGTACCTGCTGCTCAAATCTGGCGGAGCGCCGATGAGGGCAGTTTCCCGCAGCTCGCCGGATCAGCTGGAGCCAGGGGATATCATTTGCTACGACTTTGACGGAGATGGACGTTTTCAGCACAATACGATCGTGGTGGCGAAAGACGCCAATAACATGCCTCTCGTCAACGCGCATACCACAGATAGCAGCCTGCGCTATTGGGCGTATGAGGATTCGACCGCCTATACGCCCAATATACGGTATGCGTTTTTTCATATTCGAGGGGTTTGAGGCATCGGGAGGGACAGGCAAATGGGAGACGAGTGCGGCGCTTCCTACTACCGCCGCCGCCGTCTCGCCGTATGCGCAAAGCCGATGCAGCGGACCAGCCAGACGAATCCGGCGAACCACAGGAAATCGGCGAAGCTGTGCGGCTCCCCTTTGATAGACTGAGCGTAAATCAACCCGTGGAAAGCGACGAGTAAAAACAGCGACGGATTCGCTATATGAAGCCGTTTCCAGGTACCTCCGCCCAGTTTTTTTTCCGCTCGGTCAAAAGAGGTCAGCAGGAGTGCGAGCAGGATCAGAAAAGCGCACAGCCCCAAGTAATTTGCCACGCCGGACAGCGACCAATTGGGAAGAGGCCAGCCGGACCATCCCTGCGGATCGAGGAAAAACAAGCCAAGCCATCCATCGGCCTTTTGGATATGGCTTTCTTGAACGATCATCAAGCGAGGCTGGCCATTGAAAAGGACAAGCACCAGCACTACGTGGAGCACGCCAAACAGCCCCGCGCAGATCCCCACATCGCGGCGCAGGGATACGCTGGCAGACGTCCAGCGCGCCGGCAGCCAGGTACGGATCGGGCCGACCAAAAGTGTCGTTCCAATCAAAAGAAACGAGAGATAGCCGCATATCATGCTCCAGGTTTCCATGGCCGGAAAGGCCGCGAAGCTGGGCCACATCACGAATGACGCGACAGCCGACAGAACGAGGCAAACGGCGAACGTGCCCACGCGAAACCACGATTTGTTCCCTGCGTTCATATTCATTCCCCCACAATCACCGGTGACGGTGTGTTTTTTGTTAGATGCAGGCGCGGGGGATTCTGTTACAACAGGTGTTTTTAGCTGCTGAGTGGGGATTCTGTTACAGCAGGTGTTTTTAGCTGCGGGAGTGGGGCTTCTGTTTCAGACGGTGTTTTTGTGTTAGCTGCAGAAGCGGGGCAGCCGATTGGAGCATGTATCTTTTTTAAGAGGCAGTCGGGAAGCATCCCTTCACAGCTGCTGGCAGGTAGTCATGTCGGGCGCGGTTTAGGTATAATAAAGCTTGTTTCGTTTAAAGTCCGGTACATGAGGAGATTTGCCGATATGCCGTTACACATTGTATTGCACGAGCCGCTCATTCCTGCCAATACAGGGAATATCGCCCGTTCTTGCGCAGCGACAGGGGCTCATCTTCACCTGATTCATCCGCTGGGATTTTCCACGGAAGACCGTTATTTGAAACGTGCGGGCCTGGATTACTGGCACGCAGTCAACATCCATCATCACGACAGCTTTGAGAAATTCGCAGAGGCGCAAGGGGCGGATGCCGGCACTTTTTACTTCGTGGAGACTTGGGGCGAAACGCTCTATTCGGATGTTAGCTTTCGCGATGGGGATTACATCATTCTCGGCAAGGAAACGACGGGACTGCCGACCGAGCTGACTGACCGGTACCGTGAGCAGACGATCCGGATTCCCATGAGCGGCGCGACCCGCTCCGTCAATTTGTCCAACTGCGCGGCGATCGTTCTGTTTGAGGGACTGAGGCAGTTGGGGTTTCCCGGACTGAAGTAACGAGCGGACAGGAGCACGTTTTCCAGACCGACCAATCAAAAGGGAGAGATCGTATATGACTGTGAGTACCATCCTGTTTGACCTCGACGGCACCTTGTTGGAAATGCAGACCGATCCTTTTGTGAAAAGCTATTTGAAAGAAGTGGGGCGTCACGTCGGCACTCAATACGACACGGAGAAGCTGCTTTCCCTGATCTGGGAAGCAACCAAGGCCATGATCGTCAGCAAGGAGCCCGACAAGACGAATGAGCAAGTGTTTATCGAATACTTTACAAGCCACAGCGACTGGAAGCGCGAAGAGGTGTGGCGGCTGTTTGACTCGTTTTATCGCGACGTCTTCCCCACGCTCTCCCATTTGACGTATCCATCTCCGTGGGCGAAAAAAATCGTCGAGGCGGCCAAAAGCCAGGGGTTCCGCATCGCAGTCGCGACCAATCCGGTCTTTCCGCGCGAAGCCATTTACCACCGGCTGGCTTGGATCGGCATGACGTCAGACGAGTTTGAGCTGGTGACTGTTTACGAGGACATGCACTACACCAAGCCAAACCCGGGCTATTTTGCGGAAATCTGTGAAAAGCTCGGCGTGGAGCCAGCCGAGTGCGTCATGGTCGGCAACCACATGCAGGAAGACATGGTCGCATCCAAACTGGGGATGAAGACCTTCCTCGTGACCAACTGGCTGGAAGACCGCGGAGAGCCGCAATATCCGGTAGACCAGCGCGGTACGCTGGAGGAACTGCACCAAGCGATCGAGTCCGGCACCGGAGTGTTTGCACGGTAAACCGGAGCGACACGGTAAATCGGAGCGACACGGTAAATCGGGGCGACGCGGTAAACCGGAGCGACACGGTAAATCGGGGCGACACGGTAAACCGGAGCGACACGGTAAATCGGGGCGACACGGTAAATCGGGGCGACGCGCTAACCGAAACGACACGCTAAACCCTAAATAGCAGGCTGTCTTCACGGACAAGCCTGCTATTTTTTTTCGCGAAGGCGGATTCCCACACTTTTCCCAAAATCGTGAGGTAGGCTAGTCTTGGGCCGACCATCTCATGGCCTTTCGAAAGGGGAATGAAGCATGAAAAAACTGGTTTCTTCTTTATTACTGTGCAGTCTAGTGTTTGGCGGAATCTCGATCGCCAGTGCGCAAGGCGATACGAACCAGGCGGTCAAAGCTACCAAAGAGGAAAAAGCGCAGCAACACCTGGAGAAACAGCAAGCAAAGGCCGAGAAGCTGGGGATTGACGTGACAGGGAAAACTTTTGCCCAGCTCAAAAAAGAAGTCGCGGCAAAGCGCGCGGAGAAGAAGGCGCAAAGTGAAGCTGCGCTGCGTGCGAGGGCTGAAAAATGGAGCGTCGATCCTACAGGAAAGACCAAGGCGGAAATCAAGGCCGAAATCAAGACGGCGATTCAGGCAGCAAAGTCGGAGAAAAAGGATGTCAAGCTGGAGGAGCTAGCGGACAAAGCGGACAAATGGGGAATCGACTCCGCGGACAAGTCGCCCAAGCAGGTAAAGGCCGAGATCAAAGAGGCGAAAGCGGCGAAGAAAGCGACGAAGGCGGATCAGCATACAGCCAAAGCTGAAAAGAAAGCCGAGAAAAAGGCTGCGAAGAAGGCAAGCAAACAGGAAGCGACGACGAATCAAGTGTAAGCATGGAAATAAAAAAGCAGGTTGCCTGATGCAGGCAGCCTGCTTTTTTCCCTGGGAGTGCTGAACCGAAGCAGAAAGTCCGTCAGCAGTGTCTGTTGGTCTTACAGATTCCAGGTTTTGTCTTCATTGTATCCTGCAGTCAAAATGAAGAACAGAAAAGCGGCAAATACCACAGCTACGATGACCGTACCCATGTTGAATTGCTCCTTTCGTAAAACAAACTACTCCCATTATAACGTAGCCTGCCCACTTTGAAAACGGATTAACGGAGGCTGGTCCCTTCGGTCAAGGACAATTTTCGATAATCGTTCACCAATTTCAGGAAAGCGCCGAGGGCGATCGCCACGCTGAGGATTTCTCCCGTATCCAGCTGCATGCCCTTCACCCATTGATACGCATTGACGGCGCCGATCACCAGGGTAGCGGCTCCGGTCAAGTACAATCCCATTTTGATTTGTTTGCGGTCTGTATTCGTGTCCATGTCTCTACCTCCGAATAGGGGTGTATTCATCATTGCTTTTAGCTCCTCTTGATAAATGAAGTGTACATAAAAATCCAGTGAATGAACCATCGATTTCGCTTACATATCAGTGATGTAAACCTTACATGTTTGTAAGCCGGAGGAAGGAAAAAATGCTCGTGCACGATTTTTTGTGGCAAGATTGCCGAAACTTGCGCTCCTATCTCGCATACAGATATGTAAAGGCTTTACGAGCCTGTTGGCAACCGAGGAAAACGGGGTTCCACGCGAATGCGTGACCACAGGCAGACATATACATGAAAGTACATTGTCGTTGGGGAAGAGAGAGGGGCTTATGAGGGAGGAGTGTCGAGCATGGACATTTTAAAACGAATCGCCGAGCACCGGGCCCGCGAAGAGAACCTGATGTGGAGAGGTACGTTCGCTGAATATTTGGAATTGGTTCGAAAAAATCCGCAAATTGCACAAACGGCTCATTCGCGTGTGTACAACATGATCAAGAGCGCCGGTGTGGAAGAAAATGAAGATGGCAGTCGTTCGTATCAATTTTTCAGCCGGGAAATCTTCGGATTGGATCGTTCGATCGAAAGACTGGTCGAAGAATATTTTCACTCTGCGGCACGCCGCCTGGATGTGCGCAAACGCATTTTGCTGCTGATGGGCCCCGTCAGCGGCGGAAAATCGACGTTGGTGACCATGCTGAAGCGGGGGCTGGAAGAGTATTCCCGAACAGATGAAGGTGCCATTTACGCCCTGGACGGCTGCCCCATGCAAGAGGAGCCGCTTCATCTCATTCCGAATGAGCTGCGACCGGAAGTGGAGGAAGAGCTGGGAATCAAAATCGAAGGCGAGCTGACGCCGTACAACCGGATGAGGCTGGAAACCGAATACGGGGGTTGCATCGAAGACTTCCCGGTTCGCCGTATCCTGTTCTCGGAAGCCAACCGCGTCGGGATCGGTACGTTCAGCCCATCCGATCCGAAATCCCAGGACATCGCCGACTTGACGGGGAGCATCGACTTTTCGACCATTACCCGGTACGGTTCGGAGTCCGACCCGCGAGCCTACCGCTTTGACGGCGAACTTAACAAGGCTAACCGCGGCCTGATGGAGTTCCAGGAGATGCTCAAGTGCGACGAAAAGTTCCTCTGGCATCTGTTGTCCCTCACGCAGGAAGGAAACTTCAAGGCAGGACGGTTCGCCCTTATTTCGGCCGACGAACTAATCGTCGCCCACACGAACGAATCGGAGTACAAGGCGTTTATCGCCAACAAGAAAAACGAGGCGCTGCAGTCGCGGATCATCGTCATGCCGATGCCTTACAACCTGCGCGTGAGCGACGAGGAAAAAATATATTCCAAGCTGATCAAGCAGTCCGATCTGGGGCATGTGCACATCGCGCCGCATGCGTTGCGGTCGGCGGCGATCTTCTCCATCCTGACCCGCCTCAAGGAGTCGAAGAAGCAGGGCGCGGATCTGCTGAAAAAAATGCGCCTGTACGACGGCGAATCGGTCGAGGGGTTCAAGGGCGCCGATCTCGAGGAGCTGCGCAACGAGCATGCGGATGAAGGGATGTCGGGAATCGATCCGCGGTATGTCATCAACCGCATTTCCAGCGCCTTGATCCGCCGCGATACGGAGTGCATCAACGCCCTGGATATCCTGCGCGCGCTGAAGGAAGGCTTCGACCAGCATCCATCCATCACCAAGGAGCAGCGGGAGCGGTACATGAACTTCATCTCCAGTGCTCGCAAGGAATATGACGAGCTGGCCAAAAAAGAAGTGCAAAAAGCGTTTGTCTACAGCTATGAGGAGTCGGCCAAGACGCTCATGGACAATTATCTGGACAACGTCGAAGCGTATTGCAACATGAACAAAATCCGCGACCCCGTCACCGGTGAGGAGATGGATCCGGATGAGCGCCTGATGCGTTCCATCGAGGAGCAGATCGGCATCTCGGAAAATGCCAAGCGGGCATTCCGCGAAGAAATTCTCATCCGCATCTCGGCTTACGCTCGCAAAGGCAAGCGGTTTGACTACAGCACGCACGACCGTCTGCGCGAGGCAATCGAGAAGAAGCTGTTCGCGGACCTCAAAGACGTCGTGAAAATCACAACCTCGAACAAGACGCCGGATGAGCACCAGCTGAAAAAAATCAACGAGGTGACGAAGCGGCTCATCGAGGAGCATCATTACTGCCCGGTATGCGCCAACGAGCTGTTGCGCTACGTCGGCAGCCTGCTGAACAGGTAACGGGCGAGAATTCGGGCACGGCACGATCTTGCACGGCATATTCGGCGCAGAGTGCGCCAGTTACTAGGAGGAGACGTCATGGAAGATGCGCCATCGTTCATTGTCTCCCGGGAAGACTGGTCGCTGCACCGCAAAGGGTACCAGGACCAAAACCGACACCAGGAAAAAGTGAAAGAAGCGATCAAGAAAAACCTGCCCGATCTGGTCAGTGAAGAAAATATCATCATGTCGAATGGTCGGGAAGTCATCAAGATCCCTATTCGCTCCCTGGATGAGTACCGGCTGCGGTTCAACTTCCAAAAGGGGAAGCACGGCGGTCAAGGAAAAGGCAACAGCAAAGTAGGCGATGTGATCGCCAAGGACGGAGATCCGGCACAAGGGCCAGGAAAGGGCCAGGGAGCAGGGGATCAACCGGGGGTAGATTACTACGAGGCGGAAATCAGCGTGGAAGAGCTGCAGGAGATGCTGTTCTCGGAGCTGGAGCTGCCGAATTTGCAACGAAAAGACGAAGATCAGATCGTGATTGAAGAGACGCGTTTCAACGACGTCCGCAAAAAAGGGCTGATGGGCAACATCGACAAGAAACGGACGCTGATTGCCGCCATTCGCCGCAATGCCTTGGCGGGCTACAGCGATCTGGAGCTGGGCATTTCGGATGACGACCTGCGGTTCAAGACGTGGGAGGAGATCATCAAGCCTCATTCGAACGCGGTCATCATCGCGATGATGGACACCTCGGGATCGATGGGCGTCTTTGAAAAGTACATCGCGCGCAGCTTCTTCTTCTGGATGGTCCGCTTCCTGCGAACGAAGTACGAGAAGGTGGAGATCGTCTTTATCGCCCACCATACGGATGCCAAGGAAGTCACGGAAGATGTCTTTTTCTCCAAAGGCGAGAGCGGGGGGACGATTTGTTCCTCCGCCTACAAAAAAGCGCTGGAGATCATCGACAGCCGCTATCCGACGTCGCAGTACAACATTTACCCGTTCCACTTTTCCGACGGCGACAACCTCACCTCTGACAACGAGCGCTGCGTCAAGCTGGTGAAGGAGCTCATGGATCGCTGCAACATGTTCGGGTACGGGGAAGTCAATCAGTACAACCGCCACAGCACCCTGATGTCCGCTTACCGCCATATCAAGGAGCCGAAGTTCATGCACTGCGTCATCCGTGAAAAGGGCGAGGTGTATAAGGCGCTGCGGACGTTCTTTGGGAAGAAGGAAGCAGTGACGTAAAGGAAAAGCCGGACTAGGCCGCTTTGTCGCAATGACAAGGCGGCCTTTTCTCTTTGCAAACGCAACAGCAAGCGACAGAACTGGAACAACCCGGCGGACCGATTGGGTCTTGGCCGGGTTGATTGTCATTCAGGGCTATTATTTGATCGTATAGGGGAGCTTGAATGTCCACAGTTCCGTACCGTTCTCCGAAGACGTGCTGCCTACGCCAAAATCGTTGTCGTTGATAATGACGATGGTATTGCCGCCCACGAGCGTCAGGCCTTCGACTTTCTCGTACGGAAATTGGAAGGCGGCCACATCCACAATGGTGCGCTTGGAAGATGGCGTAATTCCGTTTGCTTTCAACTCATCGACGCTCATTTGCTCCAGCGTCTTTGCGCCCGATTTGTTATCGTCGTACTTGCCTAGGATGTTCGTTGCTGCCGACAAGTCAACGGAGTAGATCCGCTTCAGCTGCGCATTGTCTCCCGCGTTTTTGTCGCGCTCGTCGATCAGCAAAGTATGCTCGTTCACCGCGTACATATCGGAGATGACAATATCGGATTGGTTCAGATTTGTAAATGGCTTGGCATCTTCCGTGATATAGGCGAACTCCGCAACCGGCTGCAAGGTCGCCAATTCGAATTTGATGATCCGCAATTGACGCGAGTTGTCGGTTTCCTTGCCAGGATTGCGCAGAGGGCTCTGCATCGCCATGAACATGTATTTGCCGTCCGGCGTAATGCTCAGAGCTTCGGCTCCACGGTTTTGACGAAGCTTGTTGTATACGGCTGGCAGCATTTCACGTGCTGGCACCAAGGGGGTAGATACCCTTGCTGCCCATCCCTTTGGCACGATGCGCTCAATCAACGTACCGTCACGCTTGACGTGTACGATCGACGGACCGTATTCCTCGGATAGCCAGAACGTATCGTCCTTGGGATTGTAGGAAAGGGATTCCACATCGAGGCCATACGGGTCATAGGGAAGCTCTTGATCCTGTTTGCTGTCATAGGGTGTCTCGTCCCGGCCTTTGATGTTCGGCAGTCCTGTAATGAAGGCATTTCCGGTTACGGGATCAATCCCGCTTACCTTCAGCGGAATTTGATCGAGAATTTTGATTTGGCCATCGGCAATTTCAATCTTGTAGATGGTCGGTGTGTATTTGGGGAGCGGAAACGTTTTGCCCGATTTGCCGGTCACGGTCACATCGCCATTAGGGCCGCGGTCGGCTGTCGTGTAAAAGATATTGTCCGGATCTCCCGGCAAGTGAGTGAGCGAGGAACCGATGCCCATCTTGATCCCCTTCGCCAGGTCCGGGGCGGCGAGCTTATACTTGCCGGTAAGCTCTGGAACGCCATCCTTTGTTTCCTCTGCGGATACTATCCCGGCCGCTGTCGAAAGTGTCAGTGCCGCCAAAGCGGCAATCAGCCAATTCTTCTTCATTTTCGATGACCCTCTCCTTCATTGCTTCCTATGTATTCCAGCTGTCTTTGGTAAATATAGCAGGAAGATGTTGCCGATCCATGAAGCATTTCGTTAAATATTTGTAAATGTAGGATAGGTCTCAGGATGTCGATCCATACAACCGCCACAGCGCCCCGATGTCCGCCTGCCCCTTTTGTATCAAGGACGCTGGCTGATCTCTCGTAACTGGCAACGCCAATCATCCCGATCGGGGTGGGGCTAATCCCCGAGGAAGCGGAGGAGGCCCGTGGATTACCACGGATGATGCGGCTTGTAAACCCTGTGGCAGCGATGAAAGTAGGGAGTCATTTTCCGTTATGGCGTAGGTAGAAAGACAATAGGCAGATTATTATAATAAATCAAAAAGTAAGCGCTATCATGAAGCGGTTTTTGCAATGATGGATCATAATCTCTTGGGAGGGAAGTTGCAATGAGAGTTTTGAATGCAAGCCAAATGGTTGACCGTTCGCGGTTCAACGCCTTTCATGTGGCACTCATTGTCTGGGGCTTTATCATTATCATGTTCGATGGGTACGATATCGTGATTTACGGCTCGGTCGTTCCTGTATTGATGAAGGAGTGGTCGCTGTCGTCCGTCGCCACGGGTGCGATCGGCAGCTACGCCACCCTGGGGACGGCCATCGGGGCGTTTGCCTTTGGGTACCTGGCAGATAAGATCGGCAGGAAAAAAGTGATTTTGATCTGCGTCGTACTGTTTAGCATTTGCATCCCGTTGGCAGGCTTGATGGTGGATCCGGTGCTGTTTGCCATCTGCCGGATCATCGCCGGTTTCGGGCTCGGCGGCGTGATGCCCAACATTATCGCCCTCACAACCGAATATGCGCCCAAAGCTTCCAGAGCGGCGATCGTCTCCTTCGTATTTTGCGGATATTCAGTCGGGGGGATACTGGCGGGGCTGGTCAGCAGGGCCATTCTGCCGGACCTGGGCTGGCGGCCGATTTTCTGGATCGCAGCAATCCCGTTGCTCTTGCTGCCGTTTCTGCTCAAGTCATTGCCGGAAAGCTACGGTCAACTGCTCCGAAAGGGAGAGCATAGGCAAGTCGGACAAATCCTCGGCAGAGTAAATCCGGAATACCGGCCGGAGGAACAGGATACGTTTGAGATCGGCTCGGAAGCCAAGGAAGCTAAGCCTTCCTTTGGAAAGCTGTTTGAAAACAATCGCCGCCTCAGCACAGTAATGTTTTGGTTTGCATGCTTCAGCTGCTTTGTCCTCATTTCTTCGTTAAACACCTGGCTGCCCAAGCTGATGATGGAAACGGGGTATGACCTTCGTTCCAGCTTGACGTTTGTGATGGTACTGAATGCGGGCGCCATTTTGGGAACCATCGTCTTCGGAAGGTTAACCGACAAGCAAGGGTTCAAAAAGATTCTGATTCCCCTTTACGTTTTTGGCGCTGTGGCCCTCAGCGCCATCGGCCTCAAAACGAATCTGTGGATCGCTTACATCCTGATTGCCATTGTAGGGGCAGCGTCGATTGGCTTGCAGAATCTGCTCAATGCCTACGTCTCCCAGTACTATCCGGCAGAGATCCGCTCTACTGCAGTAGGGGTGTACACAGCCTTTGGAAGAATCGGGGGGATCGTCGCTCCGATGCTGGTAGGCATACTGCTTTCCATGAGCTTGTCACCGCAAATGAATCTGGTTGTTCTCTCCTTTTCAGGTGTCATCGGCGCGATTGCCATCCTTCTGGTCAAGGAACAGCACGGGCATTCGAAAATGCGATTACCGGAAGAGGTCGGTATCCAACCCAAGGTGCACACGTAAGAAAGTCGAAGACGGAGAATCCTTACGGGGTTCTTCGTTTTTTCATACGGAACCTTTTTTTCCTACACGAAGTAGAAGAAAGTTTTTCAGATTCATCTATGGTGCAGGTGTTTCCTGCAAATGACGACATCTATAATCAGGAATAGACGAACAATTCAAACAAAACAAAAGAGGAGGACGAGAATCATGGAAATGGTCACGGTAGGAGTTGTCGGTGCCGGATCAATGGGAAGCGGCATCGCCAATTTGGCAGCGATGTCTGGGTTCCACGTAATCCTTCAGGATCTGGAAGAGAAGTTTTTGCAGGCGGCAATGGGAAGAATCGATTCGTTCCTGGCCAAAAGCGTGTCGAAAGGCAAAATGTCGGAAGCCGAGAAGTCAGAGGTCATGGGGAGAATTCAAGTCACCACGGAGCTGGAAGAAATGAAGAGGGCAGATATCGTCATTGAGGCCGTCATTGAAAACCTGGAAGTGAAGAAGAGCGTGTTTGCCAGACTGGATGCGATAGTTCCCGATCACGTGATTCTCGCGACGAACACCTCTTCCATGTCGATCACCACGATAGCGGAAGCCACCAAGCGTCCGGAACGGGTCGCGGGCATGCACTTCTTCAATCCGGCACAAATCATGAAGCTGGTCGAAGTCGTGCGAGGCTTCAAAACCAGTGATGAAACGGTTGAGGAAATCAAGGCATTTGCCAAACGACTGAACAAAGAGACAGTCGAGGTAAAGAAAGATACGCCCGGATTTATCGTAAACCGGATCATGGTGCCGCAGTTTATCGAGGCAATCCGGCTGTTGGAGGAAGGGGTAGCCTCCGCCGAGGACATCGACAAGGCCGTGACGCTCGGGCTGAATTATCCGATGGGCCCCTTCACGCTGCAGGATTACGCCGGAGTGGACATCGGTCTGCATGTGATGGATTACTTTTACGAGGAATTCAAGGATAACCGATTCGCCGCACCGCTGTTGCTTCGCCAGCTTGTACGGGCTGGCCGCCTGGGCAGGAAAACGGGAGCCGGTTTTTACGACTATAACAAGTAGAACAGGGAGGGACGCATGTTGAAAGCGGAATTTATCTTGTGTGAAATCGAAAACGCAGTAGCGGTTGTCACCATCAATCGTCCGCCAATCAATCCACTGAACACGCAGGTGCTCACGGAGCTGGCAGAAATCATGGGCGAGCTGGAAGCGAACAGCGAAGTGGGAGCCATTATCCTTACCGGGCAAGGAGAGAAGGCATTCGTAGCGGGAGCAGACATCCATCAAATGCTGGAGCTGGATCACATCGGCATGATGGAAATGAACAATGTCTCCCGACAGGCCTTTTCCAAAATCGAAAATTTGTCCAAACCGGTCATAGCGGCGATCAATGGACTGGCTCTCGGGGGAGGGTGCGAATTGGCATTGGCGTGCGATTTGCGGATCAGCACGGAAAAAGCGAGGTTTGCTTTTCCCGAGATGTCGCTGGGCATTATTCCGGGAGCCGGGGGAACGCAGCGTCTGCAGAGGCTGGTTGGGCAGACGGTGGCAAAAGAACTTCTTTATTTCGGGGAAATGATCGATGCGCAAAGAGCGCTTGACATTCACTTGATCAATAAAGCGGTGCCTGCAGAAGAGCTGTTGTCCACCGCAAAGGAATGGGCGCACAAGCTGGTGCAGAAGCCGGCTGTCGCACTCCGTATGATGAAAACAGCGGTGAATGCCGGCGCAAGCGTCGACCTGGAAACGGCGCTGACGATTGAAAGCGCTTGCTTCGGCAATGCCTTTGCCACCCAGGATCGCAAGGAAGGCATGCAAGCCTTCGTGGAAAAAAGAAAGCCTGTATTCACGGGAAGGTAACAGGAGGTGTCGAGCATGAGCATGGATAACAGCCTGCAGCAGTCACGACCTGTGCTAGTAGTGGGGGCGGGCCCGATTGGCTTGACGGCCGCACTTGCTCTGAGAAGCCTGGGAATACCGGCAACCGTTTTGGAAGCGGAGCCGATGGGACGGATGCGGCCGGGAAGCCGAGCCATTTATTTTCACAAGGCAACGCTTGCGCACATGGAAGAAATCAGTCCCGGTTTGGGGCATGCGTATGCGAAAAACGGGATTGTCTGGCCGGTAAAACGAACGTTGTTTGGCGGCAAAGAGGTGTATGTCAAGCATTATCCGGCACCGAATCCGGAAGACTTGCCTCCGTTTGCCAGCCTGCCTCAGGTGGAGGCGGAGCGGCTTTTGTACGACGCATGTCTGAATGCGGGCGTAGAGTTTGTCTGGGACTCCCCTGTCGCAGACGTAAAGGCGGACGAAAAGGGCGTTACCGTGACGACGGAAAGGGGAACCCATTGGACTTGTGATTACGTGATCGGTGCTGATGGAGCGCGGTCTACCGTTCGAAAAGCAGTTGGGATCGAATTTGAAGGGCCACGGTCCAACGACTTTTTTCTCGTCGTGGATGTGATGGAGGATCCCGAACAGCCTCTGCCATTGGAGCGTGTGTTTCATTACAAGCATCCTGCAATGGGGGGACGAAACGTATTGTTCGTGCCGTTCGCAGGGGGATGGCGGGTTGATTTGCAGCTCCTGGAGGGGGACGATCCCGAAGAGTTCGGTGGGGTGGAAGGCGTACGGAAATGGCTGCCTAAGGTCATGGACGAAAAATATGCGGACCGGATCAGCTGGGTCTCCACGTACCAGTTTCATCAGGTGGTGGCAAAATCCTTTACGGATACCTCCTGCCGCGTCTTGCTCGCGGGCGAAGCAGCCCACCTGTTTGCCCCGTTCGGTGCGCGCGGGATGAATTCGGGTGTACCGGATGCCATTTTGGCGGCGCGGGCGATACGTACAGCGCTGCATGCGCCTGATCCCGAAACGGCGAGGCAGGCGATTCTGGAAGCGGCAGAAGAAAGGCGAATCGCGGCACAGTACAACCGGGATTGCGCGGGGATTGCTCTGGAGCATATTCAAGGAAGCTCACCGGCCATGAGCATGAAACGGGAGGTCGCTGCCTCCTTGTCATCCATCCTGCCTCGTTTGGGGCGTTGGCTCGACGAAGGCCCCTATGGTCCCAAATCTGGTCCTCCTCAGTTAACCACCAAATACTGAGATGCTTACAGAAAGAAACTCAACCATGGAGGAAGAAACCATGAACCCCATTCAGTATCAATTCCGCGTGCGATGGGGAGAAACGGATGCTGCCGGTATCGTCTACTACCCCAATTTTTACAAATGGATGGATGAAGCTTCCCATCATTTCTTTCACGAAATCGGCTTTTCTTTTGGCCATCTCTTTTCCGAGGAAAAGGCAGGAATGCCGCTCCTTGAGGCCCTGTGCAAATTCAAATCGCCCCTCATGCACGAAGACGAGGTATGCGTCCGCTCCACCATCATCAGCCTGAAGGACAAGGTATTCACCATCGAACATGAATTCCGCAGGATGGATGAAGTGGTTGCAAGCGGCTATGAGACCCGGGCCTGGGCCGACTTCTCGAACGGAAAGCCAAAGGCAGTATCGATTCCGGATGATATTCGCCGAGCGCTTGCGAATAGGCGAAAAAAAGATGATCCAAACGAGGAACATGTATAGGAGGGTTTTTGATGACAGCTCCCTCATATCTGCCCGCTGATGTTGGGTACGGTCCGAATACAGACAACGTAGTTGATCTCATGACGAGAATGTCGCAAACGGATTGGTTTTCAACGGGAGGAAGCAGCACGGGGCGGGCAGCAGCGGAACAGGCCTTGCGGGAAAGCACGAACCGCTTCGGAATCGACGAGTATCGGATCCAGTGGCTCGGGAAAGACCAGCTCCCGCCGTATTTGGAAGGGATGAGATTGGAAACCAGCCCGCTCTGGCAGCGGATCCATGACCTTCCCGACCGGATCTGGGAGAAAGCAGAAGAGATCGGCAGACTGCCAAACCTGTCCGCCCTCGTGGAGCGGATTCCCGAGCAGCTTTTCCATCAATCCTTTGACGGGGCGTTCCGTGAGTTTGGCTCACAAGGTACAGCGATTGTGCAAACGGCTGTCTGCACGGTCATGTATCTGCTGGGCTTGGCCTGCGCCTGGGAGATGCTAGCGGACGTGGACGGCTGGGGAACCAATCCATATGAGCCGTTTCTTCAGGTGTTTGAAACGGGGCACTGGCCGCTGGGATTGTTTGATGGCGTGTTCTACTTGATCTAGCTGTTTTGAATAATAAGACGACCTGTCAAAGGAGGAGTGCATAGATATGAGCACATCGGAAGCGAAAGAAGCGTTGCGCTTATTTGCAGACAAGCTGGCCGGCAATCATCTGGGGCCGTTGTGGGACAACATTGGAGAGATGGTCACGCCGCAGCCGTCGAATGGCGTCATTCCCTATTTGTGGAAGTGGCAGACGATCCGCAATTATTTGCTGG
Source organism: Brevibacillus brevis (assembly GCF_031583145.1). Classification (NCBI taxonomy): domain Bacteria; kingdom Bacillati; phylum Bacillota; class Bacilli; order Caryophanales; family Paenibacillaceae; genus Brevibacillus; species Brevibacillus brevis. The sequence goes on from NZ_CP134050.1 coordinate 1,225,021, forward strand.
AGGCCGGCTCACTATTGTCCCTCGGACGGGCAAGCGAGCGGCGGGTGATCTATTTGCAAAACCCTTCCCTCCTGAAAGAAGGAAAAATCGGATACGCCACCAATACGTTGTACGCAGGTGTCCAGCTGCTGCTGCCGGGTGAGATCGCCCCGTCGCATCGCCACTCGCAAGCAGCCATCCGTTTTATCATCGAGGGAGAAGGCGGGGCCTATACCACAGTGGACGGAGAGAAAACCTATATGCGGCGGGGCGATTTGATCTTAACCCCGCCGTGGACCTGGCACGATCACGGCCATGAAGGGACAGAGCCTGTTTTCTGGATGGACGGACTGGATGTAGGATTGGTCAAAACGTTGACCGGTTCGTTTTTTGAGCCTTACCATGAAGACACCTATCCGGTGACCGGAGAGCCGGATCGTTCCGTTCTTCGCTATGCAAGCGGGGTGAGAGCCATTTCGGAGCGAAAAAAATACGGCTATCCGTCCCCTTTGATTAACTACAAATGGTCGAATATTCGAAAAACGATAGACGATTTGAGCAAGCTTGAGCCTGATCCATACGATGGTTACGCGGTCGATTATATCAATCCGACGACAGGGGGTTCTGCCGATGCGAGATTAGGGACGTCCATGCAAAAGCTGCCTCCCGCTTTTCGCACGCGTGGCCATCGCCATGTGCACAGCGTCGTTTATCACGTGCTGGAAGGCACAGGGTACTCCGTCATCAACGGACAAAAATTCGAGTGGTCTTCCGGCGATTTCTTCGTGGTGCCGCCATGGAGCTGGCATGAGCATCACAACGTCGGCGAGAGCGACTCGTTCCTGTTCTCGCTGAATGACCGGCCGGTAATGGAGCTGCTGGGGCTGGAAAAAGAGGAGGCCCTGCAAGAAAACGGCGGAAATCAACAGATCGTAAGCGTATTTGAACCCATCACGCTCTAACGCTTATCAGGCAAGGGGAGGAAAACGATGAAATTCGCATTGTTCAACGACTTTCAGCTGGGTGTGGTGATCGAAGACAAAATTTATGAGATCGGGGAGTTGATAGCCGACGGAAAGCCGGCCCATTTCTGCCCGATGGTAGACTTGATTCATCGCTATGAGCACTTCAAGGAGGCGATTGAAAAGCACGTTTTGAACATGCCTTCTCACTCGCTCGACGATGTACGCCTGCGCCATCCTGTATCCCGTCCGGGAAAAATTGTCGCGGCTCCGGTCAACTACATCGCGCACCAAAAGGAAATGAAGGAAGAAAATACGGCACGCGGTTTGGGTTTTTTTCTCAAGGCGAATACATCGTTGATCGGACCGGGGGACTCGATCGTGCTGCCGGCGAGCAAAGCGGGGCGACGGTTCGACCATGAGCTGGAGCTGGCTTTCGTCATCGGAAAAACGGCAAAAAACGTAAAAGCGGAAGATGCCTATGACTATATCTTCGGGTACACGGGGCTGAATGACGTGACACTGCGTCCGAATGAGCAAAACGAAGAAGAAAGATGCCTGCGGAAATCCTTCGATACCTTTACACCGATGGGACCGTGGATTGTCACGCCGGAAGAGATCAAGGACCCGCAGCGGCTGGATATGGTGCTGACTGTGAACGGGGAAGAAAGACAAAAGGTGAATGGCAAAGACATGATTTGCGGCATTGCGGAGTTGGTCGAGATTTTTTCGCATGTCATGACCTTGGAGCCGGGTGACATCATCGCGACGGGGACGCCGGAGGGGGTCGCCCCGATCAAACAGGGCGATGTCGTCACGATTGCCATCGATCAAATCGGATCGTTTTCCAATCCGGTCGTGTCTGAGCGTGTGAAAGGGGAAATGCGTCATGACGGGTAAAGAAATCGTGGTTCTGGATGGAGCCCGTACGGCATTTGCCAAATTCGGGGGCTCCTTCAAAGACATTTCCGCCATCGAGCTGGGAGTGCTCGCGGCAAAAGAAGCCATGGCACGCTCCAGGGTTGACCCGGAAGAGATTGATCAAGTGATCTTTGGCAATGTCATCCAGTCGAGTCCGGATGCCGTTTTAGCCGCACGCCATGTCGGCCTGAAAGCGGGAGTGCCCCTGGAAGTGCCTGCATTGACAGTCAACCGCTTATGCGGTTCCGGCCTGGAAGCGGTCACCCAAGCGGCGCGGATGATCATGACAGGTGAGTCCGAGGTTGCTTTGGCGGGCGGAACAGAAAATATGAGCCAGATTCCGCATGTCATTCGGGGAGCCCGCTGGGGAATCCCGTTGTTTGAAAATCCAATGAGAGATTACCTGTATGAAGCGCTGTACGACACGCATGGAGAATGCTTTATGACCACGACGGCTGAAAATCTGGCTGAGCTTCACGGATTCACCCGAGAGGAGCTGGACCGGCACGCTTTGTCCAGTCATGAGAAAGCGTTGAAAGCCATCGAAAAAGGCTACTTCCGGGAAGAGATCGTCCCGGTGACGGTTCACGAACGAAAGGAAAGCAGAGTAGTCGACACGGATGAGCATCCGCGGAAAACAAGCTTGGAGAAGCTGTCTGCGCTAGCGGCGTCCAAGTTCAAAAGAGACGGCCTTGTCACGCCCGGAAACTCGAGCGGAATCAACGATGGCGCAGCGGCGCTCGTCGTCACGTCTGCCGATTACGCGCAGAAACGCGGATGGCGTCCAATCGGCCGGCTTGTCTCCTGGGCAGTTGCCGGTGTGGAGCCTACATTGATGGGGATTGGTCCTGTTCCCGCAATCAGGGAGGCGCTGCGGAAGGCTGGGATGTCAATCGCCGATCTCGATTTGGTCGAGATAAACGAAGCCTTCTCGGCGCAGTATCTGGCCTGTCAAAAGGAGCTGGATTTTGACCCTGCGATCGGCAATGTAAACGGCGGCGCTGTCGCTTTGGGGCACCCTTTGGCTGCCTCGGGAGCACGAATCTCTTTGTCGCTCTTATATGAATTGGGCCGAAGAGGGAAAAAATACGGTGCTTCCGCGCTGTGCATTGGTGGAGGTCAGGGCATTGCAGCTGTATGGGAAAGACTGTAGAAAGGGGTACCCGGAAAATGGCGCTGGAACGAGTTTTGTCTGTTTCGCAGCTTTTGGAAAAGGCAGCCGAACGAACACCGACAAAAGAAGCGATCTATGATCTTGCCCGCAGACTGACGTACGGCGAACTGCAAAAAGAAGTGCATCAACTGGCTTCCGCACTGGTCTCTTTGGGAATCAGGGAGGGGGATCGCGTGGGGGTCTCTTTGCCCAACTGGCACGAGACAGTCGAATTGTTTTTTGCCATCGCCAAAGTAGGGGCGATCCTCGTTCCCTTCAATCCCAAGTACCGTGCCCACGAAGTGCAATACATCCTGGCCAACTCCGGAGCAAAAGTGGTTTTTGTCAGCGAAGAATTTGAGAAAGCAGGATTTGAAGGCGCCACATCTCTTGTGGAAACAGTCGTCACCGTACGGTATGAAAAACAGGGGTATCCGTCCTTTTCCGAGTTGATGGCGAAAGAGTATCGAACAGCTTTTCCTTCGGTCATTCCCGATCCCGCCCACGACATTTTCTGCATCCTTTACACATCGGGAACGACAGGCTCGCCGAAAGGGGTCATGATCACGCATCGAAGCGTGGTTCAATCCGGAATGGCCATTGGCGAAAGCCTGAAATGCCACGAGGATGATGTGTTCATCATCGTTTCTCCGCTTTTCCATGTGTTCGGGATGTCTTGCAATCTGATGTCTGCTGTCTATTACCAGTCGAAAATGGTGTTGCTGGACAAATATCATCCGGAGAAGGCCCTCCAGTTGATCGAGCAGGAAAAAGCAACCGTTCATCATGCCGTTCCGACGATGCTTACCATGGAGCTGCAGCATCCGGATTTTGCCGCCTATGATCTGTCTTCCCTGCGAACAGGGATTACGGGAGCCTCCCTTTGCCCTCCCGAAACGATCAAAGCGGTTCGTGAACGGATGGGGATGAATCTGTGCGTTTCCTTTGGAACCACAGAGACGGGGAGCGTCACGCTTACGCCGTATGATGCGCAAGGTCCGCACGTGCTGGAAACGGTAGGAAAGGCGATTGACGGGGTCGAGATTCGGATTGTCAATGAACAGAGAGAGGCAGTATCTTCAGGCGTCATCGGGGAAATCGCCTGCAGAGGCTTTGGGCTGATGAAGGGATATTACCAGCTTCCCGAACAAACGGTACAGGCGATAGACAAGGACGGATGGTACTATACGGGAGACCTGGGGACCATGGATGAAGAGGGGTATATCCGTTTTGCGGGACGCAAAAAAGAGATGATTATCCGAGGCGGATTTAATATTTATCCGCAGGAAATAGAGGACGTCCTGCGCAGGCATCCGAAAGTAAGGGAAGCGGCAATTCTCGGGCTTCCGGATCCCGTCATGGGGGAGATAGTCTGCGCGGCCGTCCAGCTCAAAGCAGAAGCGGCTTCCACGCTGGAGGAGATCATCGAATTTTTAAGGCCCCAATTTGCCAGCTATAAGCTTCCGAGCAAAGTGGTGTTCGTAGACGAAATACCGACCACGGCCAGCGGGAAAATTCAGAAGACGAAGCTGAAGGATGTATTAATGGAATCTGTGTAATTGTACATGCGCCGAAATCTCTCTTCCTTTGCAGGAGGGACAATAGAGGCGCTTTTTTCTTGCAAGGGGTTATAATGGATATAAGAATGCGCGAATAGAATGGAGGGGATCAAGTGGTAGACGACAAAAAGCAAAGTGCCTTGGTTGAACGGCTCAACACCCACTTGCGAAAAACTGCCAGACAATTAATACAATTCGATACATTGGACGAGACCCTCCTTTTCTTGGTGAATTCTTTTTGGAAGCAGTTCTCCTGCGATTATGTCTCCATTATTTTGCTGGAAGGAGAACGTCTATACAAAAAAGTAGCGAAAGGAAAAGGGGACTCTTTCGAAGCCATTTTTCCGCTAAACCGCACAGGCTGCTCGTCTCGGTTTTTGGAAAGCCCTGTATGGTGCTACGATATAATCAAAGCGGACGAACGCTGCCCTTTTTACGAAAGCATCGAGGCTGAAAGATTTGCGACGTGGTTTACGGTCCCGATCAAGGAACAGGATTCGGACAGTTACGGCGTTTGCTTAATCGGGTTTCGCAGCTTTGTCCCTTTGTTTGAAGACGCGAACAAATTGTTCGTGGAATTCGGGAAAGATATCGTTTCGGCGATCGGCCTTGCGATGAATAAACAAAAAGAAAAGAAGAAAATGGAAGGAATGGCATGGCTGCAAGAGAATGTATACCTCGGCTCCTCCTTGGAGAAGCTGGTCGGAAGCGCAGTCGAACGAGCGGGAAAAGGGACGGAAGCGGAAGCGGCCTGCATCTATCTGTATGATGAGGCCAAGGGCTGCTTTGTCCTTCACCCGGTAGCTTATGGCACAGTGAATCTGCCAACGGTGATAAAAGTCGAACACAACTATCGCCTGCATGAATACTTCCCTTATTTGGATCGGCACGGAGACAGCGAAATTACCGTTCCTCTCATTGTCCATCTCAAGACGGTCGGTGTACTGCATGTTTGGAAGAAGCAGCACCAGCGTTTTACCGAAGAGGATGCCGAATTGCTTTACCTGATATCTTCCCACGTCTCCGTTTTGATTGAAAACGCAAGACTGTACAAGAATGAACAGGAAAGCAAATCGCGCTTGGCAAAATTCATGGAACACCAGAAGGAGCTGGTCAAGCAAACGCTGGTAGGAGAAGGCTTTCAAGAAATTACGTCATCGCTTTCGCAAATGATGGAACGAACTGTCATCTTGTTCGATCGATTTGTGCGCCCGATGGTTTTTGCTCCGATTGACGCTCCCGACCATGTGATTCAATCTATGGCTCAAAAGGCAGCGGCGGAGAACAAGGCCATTCGCAAGAGCAGCGGCATGGAACTATGGTTCTCGGCAGAGGATGGGCGTGAGCTTGGCCTTTTTCCCATACGGGGCGGGGGAGAGCTGCTCGGATATTTGGGCATCCAGATCCAAAAGGATGACGTCGATGCCGTGCTTCACATGACATTGAACCATGCTCTCAATGTGTATGCCACGCAGTTTATCAAGCAAAAGCTGATCCTGGATGCGAAGGATCAGGTAAAGGAAAGCTTTTTGAACCAGCTGTTTGTCCCGCACATACAGGATAAAGAGCGGGTCATCCAGTACGCCAATCTGTTTAAGCTGAATGTGTTCGAGCCGCATAAGGTGGCCATTATATCTTTTTCCTTTGCAGAAAGCATGGAGAAAGAATCGGACCTCATGGAAATCGAAGCAAAGAAGACCTTGATCTGGGAGCGCTTTCGCGAGCATTTGTCCCGGCACTACCCAGGCATCGTGGCTTCACGCAAGGAAGGGCTGTTCATCCTGATTGTCCAAGACCAGAAGGGCAGGGAGGAGCAGCTCGATTGGGAACGGGTGTATCATCAACTCAAAAAGATCACGCTTTCCCATGAAAAACGAGGGAAAATTTACATAGGCATCAGTTCCAGCACGCAAAAAATCGATGATTTTTACCGGTGCTATAAAGAAGCTTTGCAGGCTTTGAAAATAGCGGAAAGCCGTTTTCAGCACAAGGGATTCATCGACTTTGACAGCCTGGGGTCCTATATCGTCTTGAGCAACCTGCAGGACCCGATGATCGCAGAACTGTTTATTGACAATTACCTGGGGCCATTGTTGAAATACGGCAAGGGGAAAGGAAAAGAATTGTTCGATACGCTGCGGGCTTACTTGGTGATGAACGGCAATCTGAAAGATACCTCCGAACATCTCTTTATTCACCGAAGCTCGTTAAAGTACAGGCTGGAACGGATCAGTGAGCTTCTGAAGGTGGACCTGGAGGACGCGGAAGAACGGTTTAATCTGATGCTGGCCTACAAACTGCACGATTTTTATCGATTGTGAGCAGGGCAGGGGGGAAAAATCATGCAAAATCAGCAGGGATTCTCAAAAAGTCGGCATGAGAAGCACGAATTGTGTGTAAACGATCCAAGATCCGGAAATACTATATGTACACTGTTAACAACCTTTTTCAGGCCTCGCCTTTGGCGAGGTTTTTCTTTTGCGGTCGCGGAATGTTCTTGGAACCTCCAGGATAAATCGGTAATCTGGGAGAAGAAGGGAAACTTCCGAAAGGTGGAGTCACATGATCAAGCTGAAGGATGTCGGCAGGTTTGAAACACTGCCTGAACGTGCTTTGCAAATCTATGAAGGAGATGTCGCGGCACTTCGTGAAGCGCTTGCACAGGGTTGGGACATGGAGCAGCAAATCGAGCTGAGCCGGTATACCTCGGTGAGTCCTTTGCATCTCGCGCTTCTGGCCGAACAGCTGCCGGTCGTAAAGCTGTTGATCGAGCATGGAGCCAATCTGAATGACCGGGAGGAGCCAGCCTTTTTGATCGCGGTCCGCTATTGCGACGAAGAGACGGTTCGGTTTGTCGCTTCGCAGGGAGCGAGGCTGGACGCACGCAACAGGGTGAAATCGAATGCGTATAGCCAGGCGTATTACGGCAACAAGGCGAACATTCCGCTCATCCATGAGCTCGGGCTCGACATCCGGAAGCATGGCGGGTATGCGCTGAGGACCGCCGTGGACAGGCGTGATCTGCAGACCGTCGCATGGATGTTGGATCACGGGGCTGACATCAACTTCAACGCCACGGATCAAGTATATCCGTATCAAGCTACTCCGCTGACGGTTGCGGCGAGAAATGGCGATCTGGCCATGGTCAAATATTTGGTCCAACGCGGCGCCGATGTGACTCAGACGGAAAAAGGCGGAGAGCGGGCCTATACGATTGCGGTGAGCGGCAAGCATGCAGAGATGGCCGACTTTTTGAGATCTGTCGAGCCGCCCGCTTTCCACGATCGGGAGAACAAGCTGCACGCGCTGCGGAGCTACAAGCTGCCGCCGGAGTTGATCGCCTTCTTGTCGGGAAGCGATCTGTGTCTCGAACTGCCAAACAATGAGTGCGAGGTCGACTACGTGCAGTTCTTTTCGTTGACCGATACGGTAGAAATGAAGGCGGGGCGGCGAAAGTTGCTGCGATTGTCAGCGGAGGTCGACAACTATTCCTCGATCGTCATTGTCTGGAATCCGAAAGCCAAGTGCATCGGCTATTACGATGAGGAGCATGAGGAATATGGCGATCTGTGTCCGTTCGCCGAATTCCTCGCTCATCCCGGCGTTTATTTGCAGAAGATCCTCGAGGGAGAAGAAGGAGTATCCACCTGATGCCGATAAACAAAGAGCGGGGGGCAGGTCTCCCTGCGGGAATCGATCGTCTCTCACATACGGACAAGTTTGGGAGTGCGGTGGGGGAGATAGAATGGAAAGAAAGCGGAGTTTCCAAGAACAGCGCAAGGGGGCCTGGAAGCGCAAAACGAGCGCCGATCAGGCTTTCTTCTTTTTTTTGCCTGCTTGTTCAGATTTTGTATAGATCGGAAGAGTATGATCATTTGGGGCATTTTTTATCTGTAATCGATTCGACCGAAAAAGCCTTGCAACAGTGACAGAAGAAATCCCCGTTCCTATTCAGCCAGCACAGAAAAGGGGGAAGATGAGACGGAAAAACGACGCAGGAAGGGGATAGGAAGTTGCGCATGCTTTGGGGCGCCGGTTTTATCCTGGCAGGCTTGCTGCTCCTGATGTATCCCCAGTTGGAAAAGAAAGCTGCCGACCACAAGCAGGAACAGTTGATCGAGGCTTTCGAGCAGCTGAGCGATGTAGGCAGGAAAATCGACGAAGCTGAGCCGCCTCATGCTGAACCGGCAAACGTGCAGCAAGACGCTGTCGAACTGCTCGACGGCGCGAGGGGAGTGATCCGGATCCCCAAGATCGATCTGAACATGATGATTTTCGAAGGTTCGGACGAGTCAGCTCTTCGCAAAGGCGTAGGCATGATTGAACCGGAAAAGGAAATTGGAAAAAACAACGTCGGGTTGGCAGGACATCGTGCTGTCACCTACGGAAAGCAGTTCAATCGGCTGGATGAGCTCGCGCCGAATGACGAGATCGAGATCGAAACGAAAACCGGACGATATGTATTTGTTGTCACCAAAGCTTTTGTGGTGGACCGAACGAAAGTAGAGGTCCTGGCCGATCAGAAGGAGCCTTTGCTCACGCTGGTTACCTGTACTCCCATTGGCAAGAAGAATCCGACAGATCGGCTTATCGTACAAGCGAGGCTGAAAAGACTCGGTTGACAGCCCTTTGATGGAATGAAGTAGTTTAAAGAGTTCAGGAGGAGTGTATGCAAAGGAAATATTGGAGTATAGCTGTGGCATTCATGCTGATTATCCACAGCTTTTTCGGGATGGCTTCGGCCGTTCACGCCGAAACGACCGGGCAGACGGAAGTCACGAATGGTGATGTCGTTCCCGGAGACGGTTCGGGGACGACTGATGGTGGTACCGATACGGACGGAGGGACGAATCCGGATGGAGGAACGAATCCAGACGGAGGAACGAATCCGGATGGAGGAACGAATCCGGACGGAGGAACGAATCCGGATGGAGGAACGAATCCGGACGGAGGAACGAATCCGGATGGAGGAACGAATCCAGACGGAGGAACGAATCCGGATGGAGGAACGAATCCAGACGGAGGAACGAATCCGGACGGAGGAACGACGCCACCAGACGGAGGAACGAATCCGGACGGAGGAACGACGCCACCAGACGGAGGAACGAATCCGGACGGAGGAACGACGCCACCAGACGGAGGAACGACGCCACCAGATGGAGGAACGACGCCACCAGATGGAGGAACGACGCCACCAGATGGAGGAACGACGCCACCAGACGGAGGAACGACGCCACCAGATGGGGGCGTAGTCACACCTCCTACGGAACCCTTGCCCGAACCCCCACCGGTTGTTCCAGACCCGGAAGAGACTATCATCAAAGAAAACATCATCACCAGCGTGGTCATGAAGGGCGAGAATGGCACCAGCATCGAAGAGTTCCGCCCGGAGCAAGGATCACGCGTGCAGATTGATTTCACATGGAAGCTCCCTGGGGGGCACAGCTATTCAAACGGCGCCACCTTTACCTTCGAGCTGCCGGACAAGTTTGAACTGGCGAAGCTGGAGGAAGGCACCTTGGATGGCGACGTAGGGACCTACGAAGTGACAAGGGACGGGACAGTCACGCTCACTTTCAACGAGTCCATTGACGATGGAACGGAAGTTGAGGGCAATTTCTATGTCTGGCGTCAATTTGACGAAAGCAAATTCGAGGGAGGCACGAAGCAGAAAATCGAATTTGGACTGGACGGAATCGCGCCCATTCAAGTGCACTTCCAAGGCAAAAATACCGGCGACATCGAGAAGAACGGCAAAGCGGACAAGAGCATGAATCCCGGAACGATTGACTGGACCGTGGATTTCAACCCGGGAGAAAAATCGATCAAGAATGCGGTCTTTCGGGATGAGTTGCCGGCTGGCTTGAAGCTGGATCTGAATTCCGTCAAGGTAACCGCGCTCGAGGTCCAACTGGATGGCTCGGTCAAGGAAGCGGGCACGGTGAGCAAGACACCCGAGGAGCTGACGGATGCCAACGGCTTTACCATTCCATTCGGCGACATCGACAGCGCCTACCGGGTGACGTACACGACAAGCATCACGGACAAGACCGACCAGAGCTTTGCCAACAAAGCGACGGTCACGTCAGACGATCTGTCCCAGCCGTGGCAGGATACGGCGAGTATCCCCGCCAAATACAGCAAGCCATTGGCAAAAGATTCGAAGGGTTACAATTCCACAACCCAAACGATCGATTGGGCGATCTACTACAATTACAACGAGCAGCATCTGGATCTTGGCAACGCATGGATCGAGGACACTTTTGATGACAGCCAGGAGCTGATTGAGAGCTCTTTGAAAGTCTATCAAGTGACGATCGGCGACGACGGGAAAGGGACTCGAGTCGGAAACGAGCTTGCTCTTGGGACCGACTACACCCTGGATAACCAAGGAAATGGCTTCCGCCTGGAGTTTACCGCTTCTGGCGGCATCGACAACGCCTATGAAATCACCTATCAGACCAAGCCAAAAGACCGCGTCTACGCGAATGCCACGATCGCAAACGAAGTGAAAATGTACAATCAGGCGACAGTGACCTGGGAGAGAAAGATTCAGGAGAACATTTTCGCGAAAAACGTAAACAAGATCGACTACGCGAGCAAGACGATCGACTGGCGGATGAGCCTGAACATGGACGCTCCCTCAGGTCCTTGGGACATGAGCAATGTCGTCATCAAAGACCGGTTCGAAAAGCAGGGATTGAAGTTCTTGCCGGACAGCTTGAACATTCCCGGGCTGAAAAAAGGTGACGATTATACCGTTACAGCGGATGCGGACAATGAAGGGTTTACCCTTGCGTTCAAGGGAACGATATCGGGCTCCTATGAAATCACCTACAGCACTTCCTTTGATCCTCGCATTCCGGATCGTCCCAAAAACTACACGAACGATGCCACGCTGACGTGGGACGACCATAAGAGCGTAGGGCATACGCTCGTCAAAACGGCTTCGGTCACTCCGGACAGCTATACCACGAACAACGGAAACAAAACAGGCTGGTATGACGCCGAGAAGAAGATCATCACGTGGACCATTGACATCAACTACAATCTGTATGAGATCGAAAACGCGGTGATTCAAGATGTGTATTCAGGCGATCAGACTTTTCTGGACGAATCGTTGACCGTGAATGAACTCGAGCTGACAGGCGGGGCCAACGGAGTAAAAACCGTCGGGGATCCGATCCAGCCGAAGCGCTTTGAAAAAATCCAAAACGCGGATGGCGACGGCTTCATCCTGGAGCTAGGCAATATCACCAAGGCTTATCGCATCACGTATAAGACGAGCCTCGAAGGCTATGACGTGCTGGACGAATACAAGAACAACGCGACCTTGCATAACGGAGAGCCAACGGGCACGCCGTTGTACCAAGGCTCTGCGACCATCAAACCGACTTACGGCGGCAAGTACATTCTCAAGTCGGGCAAACAGGGCACCCTTGAGGATGAGGAATTCGCTTTCTGGACAGTGACGATCAACCCCAGCCAGTCTGCCATCGGTGCGGGAGCCGTACTGACCGATACGCCTGATAAACAGCTCCTCATTGCGGACTCGTTCAAGCTCTATTCGACGAACGTGAATGCAAACGGGGCTCTAACCAAAGGGGCGGAAGTGGACAGCTCCGATTACACCTTGGTGGTAAAGGATAACACCTTTACCCTGACGTTCAAGAAGGAACTGAGCCGGGCGTACATCCTGGAGTACAAAACGTTTATTAATGCAAACCACGGCGAGACCATCACGAATGCTGCCTCCTTCCACGGCGTCACCGTAACGGGACGCGATGAAAACGGCAATGAAGGAATTCGCGTCATCCTGTCCGGAGCTGGAGGAGGCGGAGCGACCCCGTCCGGCAATCTGAAGGTGGTCAAAGTCGACGCCGACAATCCGGCGACGACATTGCCAGGTGCAGTTTTCGCCTTGTACGACAAGTCAGGCAAAACCTTGATCAAAGAAGTGGAAACGGACAACAATGGCGTAGCGCTTTTCGAGAATCTGAAGCTCAAGACGTACATTCTGAAGGAAGTGGCGGCTCCTGACGGATATGTGATCGATCCTGACTACCTGGCCGGGAAAAAGATCACGTTGAAGGAAGCGGCGTCTGATCCGGCTGCCGGAATCGTCGGCTGCGCAGCACCAGCCTCTTCCGATGGGGAAGCTGCACCGCTTCCTGAATGCGGCCTCACGATAGGCAACAAGCTGCTGCGTCAAGGCTTTGAGTTTACGAAAGTCGATGCGGCCGATCATGCGGTTCCACTCGCAGGTGCGGTCTTCCAGCTGCAGTATGAGAACGGAGACGGTTCCCTAGAGGATGTAGCGGTACTGACGTCGGATGCGAACGGGAAGGTTTCCAAGGGAGATCTCAAGCCCGGCAAGTACCTCCTGACGGAAACGAAAGCGCCGAAAGGGTACAAGCTTGATAGCACGCCGATTGAATTCATGATCGCAGCGAACCAGACGCAGATTTTGAAGCAGGACATCGAAAACAAGATCAATGTCGGAGCTGTCGAGCTGCTGAAGGTCGATCACTACTCGGGTGAACCATTGGCAGGCGTCGAGTTCAATCTTGAGGATGCCAAAGGAAATGTCGTGTACCAAGGGGCGACTGGACTAGATGGCAAGCTGTCCGTAGATGAACTAAAGGCGGGGCTTTATCGCTTCGTCGAGACGAAAACGCTGGCTGACTACGAGCTGGCTGCCCCTTATGAATTCGAGCTTACAGAGGAAGGTACGCTGAAGCTGACGATCACCAACAAGCTGATCCCGGGCTCGGTGAAGCTGATCAAGGTGAGAGCGGGCTATCCGAACCATAAGCTGAAAGGCGCTGTTTTCTCTCTCGAAAATGAAAATGGCGAAATCATCAAAGACAAAGACGGCAAAGAGATGACCGGACTGGTCACGAATGAAAACGGGGAGCTCGAGATTAGCGGACTCAATCCGGGCAAGTACCAGTTTGTGGAGACAAAAGCTCCAGCCGGATACGTCAAGAATAATGAGCCTGTTCCATTCGAAATTATCAGAAGTCAAACAGAAACTAAAGAAGTAGTAGTTGAGAACAAGGTGGCATCCTCAGGTGGAGGAGGCGGCGGCAACGGCGGCGGCGGAGATAACGGCGGCGGCGGAGACAACGGCGGCGGCGGAGACAACGGCGGCGGCGGAGACAACGGCGGCGGCGGAGACAACGGCGGCGGCGGAGACAATGGCGGCGGCGGAGACAACGGCGGCGGCGGAGACAACGGCGGCGGCGGAGATAACGGCGGCGGCGGAGACAACGGCGGCGGCGGAGACAACGGCGGCGGCGGAGACAACGGCGGCGGCGGAGATAACGGCGGCGGCGGAGACAACGGCGGCGGCGGTTCCGATGATGACAAGCCAGACAGAGACAAATCGGACAAGCCTGACAAGCCTGCCAAACCGACGCAGCCTGGAAGCACAGGTGGATCGAGTACAGGCGGATCCAGCACGGGTGGAACGGGTACGCCTGTTCAACCGACTGTCCCTGTTACACCGACCATTCCAGGTCAAGGCAGCACCCAAGGACCGACCGACAATGCCAATGCAGGCCAAACCAATCCTGCTGCGGGCTCCGGCAATCCTTCCGGTGCGGTAGATGCCGATCAGTCCAACCAAGCCAACAACAACGGGGATGTCATGGAGCAAGCGGACCAAGCTGCCCCATCCGGAGCAGTTTTGCCCAAGACTGGGGAGGAAGCGAGCGCAGGCACACTCTATGCCGGAATCGCCTCGATCCTGGTCGGAATCACTATTCTGCTTTCCCGCAAAAAACAAAGAGCGTAAGACCAAAAGGACGATGGCCATTTTCGGCATCGTCCTCTTTTTTCGTCCATCGCCGAATGGCAGGAAGCTCTCCACACAAATGGAACAGATTGCAATGTTTAAATTTGCTAAACTTCCTCGACTCTTCTCTGATGATGTGCTATCATGAGAACTTGTTAACGTGTTACCACTTTACCAGAGTAAACAAAGATCTAGGGGGATCATCATGAAAAGATTTGCCGCTATTTCTGTTCTCTTTGCGACGATGCTGTCGCTGATCGTTGGCTGTTCCAGCGCCTCTAATGGTGGGGACGGCAAGCAATTGGTCATCGGGATTGACGACAAGTTTGCGCCGATGGGCTTTCGAGATGAAAAGAATGAGCTGGTAGGCTTCGATATTGACTACGCGCGGGCTGCTGCGGAAAAAATGGGAAAAGAGGCTGTCTTCCAGCCGATCGACTGGAGCGCCAAAGAATCTGAGCTGAACAGCGGCCGGATCGATTTGATCTGGAATGGCTATACGATTACGGATGAACGAAAACAAAAAGTGCTGTTCACCAAGCCTTATTTGAAAAACGCGCAAGTGATCGTGACCATGGCAAACTCGAACATCGCCAAGCTGGATGACCTGTCCGGCAAAACCGTCGGGCTGCAAAAGCTGTCCTCGGCTGCCGACGCCTTGAATGCCAGCGCTGTGAAAAGCAGCGTCAAATCGATCACCGAGTATCCGGACAACGTGCTCGCCCTGAGCGATCTGAAAATCGGCCGCGTGGATGCAGTCGTCATCGACCAGGTCGTAGCGGACTACTACATGGCCAAAGACAAGGGCACCTTCAAATTGCTGGACGAGTCTCTGGCGCCGGAAGAGTACGGCATCGGAGTGAAGAAGGGCAAGGAAGCTTTGCTGAATGAGCTGCAAAAAGCGCTGGATGCAATGAACCAGGACGGCACCGCGGCGAAAATTTCGGAAAAATGGTTTGGCGAGGATCGGGTATTGAAGTAATCGCGCCGACGGGCTTCGTCGGGCAGCACAGGCTTCGCCGGACACACGGCGAAGCCGCGTTTGTTTCTCCGATTCAATAGAATTTTTATCCTAGGAGCATTCAAGTATGAGTCTAGAGTATATCCTTACCATCACCAAGCCGATGCTGGAAGGCGCAGAGATGACAGTCCTGCTGTTTCTCATCGCGATCGTGGTGTCGATCCCGCTTGGCTTTCTCATCACACTCATGGCGAAAAGCAGCATCAAGGCGCTCGCCTGGCTTGCCCATGCGTACGTTTACGTCATGCGTGGCACGCCGCTCTTGCTGCAATTGCTGTTTATTTGCTTCGGGCTGCCGATGCTTCCGTTCGTCGGGGAGTACCTGGTGTTCGACCGGTTTGTAGCGGCGTGCATCGGCTTTATCCTCAACTACGCCGCGTACTTTGCCGAGATTTTCCGCGGCGGCTTGCTGGCGATCGACAAAGGCCAGTACGAAGCGGCCGAAGTGCTTGGCTTCAGCAAATGGCAAACGACGACGAAGATCGTCCTGCCGCAAATGTTTCGCATCGCGTTGCCCGCTGTGGCGAACGAGTCGATTACACTCGTGAAAGACACGGCGCTGCTGTATGCGGTAGCCGTGCCTGAGCTGCTGCACTACGCGGAGACGGCTGTAAACCGCGATTTTACGATCGTTCCGTTTTTCATCGCCGGTGTGATTTACTTGCTGATGACCCTCCTGTTGACCTTATTTTTCAAGTGGCTGGAAAAACGTTTTAAATACGAGTAAAAAGGATTGGCGAGAATGGCGATCATACAAGTTTCCCATCTGAAGAAGTCGTTTGGCCCGCTGGATGTACTGAAAGATGTCAGCTTTGACGTCAACAAAAACGACGTGGTAGCGGTCATCGGTCCCTCCGGCTCCGGAAAAAGCACAATGCTCCGCAGCCTGGTCTATCTCGAGCAGGTGAACGGCGGCAGCATCCGTGTGCAGGACGACGATCTCGTCCGTGACGGGGTGTACGCAAGTCCGCAAAAGATCAAGCAAATCACCGCCAAAATGGGGATGGTATTTCAGCATTTCAACCTTTTTCCCCACTTGACGGTCAGAGAGAATCTCGAGCTGGCTCCGCGGGTCGTGAAAGGGGAGCCGGACGAGGCGGTCCGTCGAAGAAGCGCTGAGCTCCTGGACAAAGTCGGACTGGCAGAGAAAGCGGACCACTACCCGGCCAAGCTCTCGGGCGGTCAAAAGCAGCGCGTGGCGATTGCCCGGGCGTTGATGATGAACCCGGACATTTTGCTGTTCGATGAACCGACCTCGGCTCTCGATCCCGAGCTGACGGGAGAGGTGCTGCAGGTCATCAAGCAGCTCGCCCGGGAGCATATGACGATGATGGTCGTGACACATGAAATGGGGTTCGCGCGAGAAGTAGCGGGCAAGGTCATGTTCATGGACAACGGCGAAGTCATCGAGGCAGGGACGCCGGACCAATTGTTCGAACACCCGCAGTTTGAACGGACGAAGGCGTTTTTGCACCGGGCATTGAAATAGGCTGGCCAGTGAAGCAATGAGATGGAAGCCGGCACCGCAAATGAACAGCTGACAAGTTCAAAGCCCTCCTCGGCTATTTTACCGGGAGGGCTCTTGCTTTGGCCGTTTTTACATGACAGGGTAGTGCAGGTATCGCTGGCTGATGAATGCGTGAAAATGCTCGCTGAACGAATCGGCATTCAAAAAGGCGTTGTAAGCGTAAGGGGGGACACGGCAGTACACCATTTCGCTGCCGTCGCGGAAGCGGATATACAGATGCTGTGTGTGAAAATCGTAGCGGGTGGATTGGATCAGTCGCGAATCCAGTTCTTTGTAGGCGGGCTCCGTTGCTTCCGAAGCGGGGCGCGAAAAAAGCTGACGGATGATCGATCTCACTTTCTAGTAACTCCTTTTGCCTGATCTTCATGGGGATCGCAGAAATCTCCCGATGAAGAGTTTTGTAGAATGCTGTCGTATCGTGTAAAATCATGCAGAATTTAAATCTATCTTACATACGAAAGTCTTGTCAATGCAGCGATGGGCTCTCAAGCCGAAAGGAATTTTTACTCGAAGGGCAGCGTTGGACCTTTTGGAAAATTCGCTTGATTTCGAGGATAAATGTCATTTATACTTTAGCTAAAACGATTTACTAAATCGGTTTATAAAACCGTATTTCCGCATATGAGGGTGTTGGGTGGGCTCGCTGATCAGACAGAAGCAAACGCTTACAAATTAAGAAGGCTCCTAGACCGACCGGGCGGACCTGTGGCTCAACTGGCACACCAATGGAAGGAACCGGCCTAGCATACGAGCAAAGGTTGTTCCGGAATGAAAATGTATGCGAGGCAGCTTGAGTCGGAAAAAGCTGTGATCAAGCACGCTTCCGATGGCGCTGTCTCCAGATCGAACGTAAACGTAAATGAGGTGGAATGGGTGGGAGAAACCAGACAAGGCTTCATCCAGATCAACAAAGCGGATAACGTGTGGATTTGCCTGCGAGACGTGAGCAAAGGGGAGACGATCGAGCTGGGCGGGGCATCCGTCACGGCAAAAGAGGACATACCGAGCGGCCACAAAATGGCCAACTGCTTCATTCCTGAGGGGGAAGACATCGTCAAGTACGGTTTTCCCATCGGGCATGCGACCGCAGACATTGAGAGCGGGCAATGGGTGCACAGTCACAATGTGAAAACCAATCTGGACGGGGAGCTGGCGTACACGTACAAGCCGGTGCCGACGGACATCTATCCGCACGCGAAAAAGGACAGCCGGACATTCGCTGGCTACGTGCGGGAAAACGGCGATGTCGGGGTTCGCAACGAAATCTGGATCGTAAACACGGTGGGCTGCATCAACAAGGTGGCGGAGCAGCTGGCGAAGATGGCCAATCAGGCATGCCGGCATGAAAACGTCGACGGCGTTTTCCATTTCCCCCATCCGTTCGGCTGCTCCCAGCTCGGAGATGACCTGGTCTACACGCAAAAAATCCTGGCCGACCTCGTGCACCATCCGAATGCGGGCGGTGTCCTCGTGCTCGGCCTCGGCTGCGAAAACAACTACATCGAGCTGTTCAAGGAAGCGATCGGGCCGTATCACGCCGACCGGGTCAAATTCCTCGCCGTCCAGCAGGTAGAGGACGAGCTGGAGCAGGGGATCGAGCTGATCGAAGAGCTCATCGCCTACGCGGGGCAGTTCCAGCGGCAGGAAGTGCCCGTATCCAAGCTAAAGGTCGGTCTGAAGTGCGGCGGCTCGGACGGATTGTCGGGCATTACGGCGAATCCGCTGGTCGGTGCGTTCTCTGATCGGCTGATTTCGCTCGGAGGAGCGACGGTGCTGACGGAGGTTCCGGAAATGTTCGGGGCGGAGACGATTTTGATGGAACGGGCAAAGGACGAGCGGGTGTACAGCCAAATCGTCGACCTGATCAATGATTTCAAGCAGTACTTCGCCAAAAACGAACAGCCGATCTATGAAAATCCTTCCCCGGGCAACAAAAAAGGCGGCATCACGACGCTCGAGGAGAAGTCGCTGGGCTGTGTGCAAAAAGGCGGCTTCGGCCGGGTGGACGACGTGCTGCAATACGGCGACCGAGTGCGCAGCAGCGGCCTCTCTCTCTTGCAAGGGCCGGGGAACGATCTGGTGTCCGTCACAGCCTTGGCGGCGTCAGGCTGCCAGATCGTCCTGTTCACGACGGGGCGCGGGACTCCTTTCGGCGGGCCTGTCCCGACGGTGAAAATGTCGACCCATACGGCGTTGTACGAACGCAAGAAAAACTGGATCGATTACAACGCGGGCCAACTGGTGCAGGGAGCCACGATGGAGGAAGTGTCGGCAGACTTTTTCGAGTACGTCATCGAGCTCGCATCCGGGCGCGTTCGCACGAAAAACGAGCTGCACGGCTACAAGGAGATTGCGATCTTCAAAGACGGCGTGACGCTGTAGGGGGTGTACAAGGATGAATCACAATCAGGCTCCGCAGCTAAACGGGAAGTGGCTGGATTCGGCGGCAGGAGATCCCGGAGCGGGGGGATTTCCCGAACGCGTCCTGCAAATCGGAGAAGGCAACTTCATGCGCGGCTTCATCGACTGGATGCTGCAAAGGATGAACCAAAGCGGACATTTCCAAGGGCGAGCCGTCGCCATCCAGCCAACGCCCAGAGGCAAAGTCGTACCCAAGCTCAATCGCCAGGACGGTCTTTACACGCTGGTGCAGCGCGGGGTGGAGAACGGCGAGCCGGCAGAGCGAGTCGAGCTGATCAGCGCCATCAGCAGAGGAATCAATCCGTACGAGAATTGGGCGGAGGTGCTGAAGGCTGCCGAGTCGCGTGAGATTCGCTTCGTCTTTTCCAACACGACCGAGGCCGGACTGCAATGGAGCGAAGAGGACTATGAACCGGAGAAATCGCCGCTGTCTTATCCGGGGAAGCTGGTGGCGCTCCTGTACCACCGTTTCCTGCATTTCGGCGGGGCGGAGGAAGCGGGCTGGATCATCCTGCCTTGCGAGCTGGTCGAGGACAATGGCGCCGTATTGAAGGGTTTGTGCGAACAGGTCGCTGCGCATTGGGGGCTGCCCGACTCCTTTTTGGCGTGGATGGAGGAAGCGTGCGCGTTTTGCAATACGCTGGTGGACCGGATCGTGACAGGCTTTCCGCACGGCGAAGAAGAATCGTGGGCAGAGAGGCTCGGCTATCGGGACGAGCTCCTGGCCGTCTGCGAGCCGTACCATCTGTTCGTCATCGAAGGGCCGGAGGGCTTGGCGGATGAGCTGCCGCTTCAAAAGGCGGGGCTGAACGTCTACTTCGACCGCATCGACTCGTACCGGGAACGAAAAGTCAGGCTGTTGAACGGTCCGCACACGCTGCTGGCCTCGGTGGCCTTTCTGGCGGGAGTCGATACGGTCAGGGAGGCGGTTGAGGATCCCCAGCTTCGCGCCTATTTGCTGCATGCCATGACAGAGGAAATCAAGGAGTCGCTGCAGGCGGAAAACCGCGAGCGAGCGGACAGGTACATCCGTGACGTGCTGGAGCGCTTTGCGAATCCGTATTTGCAGCATCGGCTGCTCGACATCAGCCTGAATGGGCTGTCCAAATGCAAGGCGCGACTCTTGCCGAGCCTGGCCGCCTACCAGAAGGAAAAAGAGGCGCTGCCTCAGGCGCTGGTCTTCGGGCTTGCGGCACTGCTCGTTTTTTACCGGGGTACGAGGTTCGAAGGAGAACGGTATTTCGGCACACGGCAAGGCCAAGGCGAATACGAGATTCGCGATCAGGCAAAGTGGACGGCTGCCCTGTTTGAGAGCTGGCAGCAAGCGGATGGACCGAGTGCGGACCTGTCCGGAATTGCGAAGGGCTTTTTGGGGATGACGGAGATCTGGGGCGAGGACTTGAACCGCATCCCCGGACTCGGCGAAAGCGTGACCCGATATGCAGAGGGGATCATGCAGGGCGGTGTTCGCCAGACCTTGCGGGAAATCGGTTTTTCATAGCGGAAGGAGAATGGAAGATGAAGACAATCGTATGTCAGGAACCGGGGAAGATGGAGCTGATCGACACGGCTGCACCCGCTGCTCCAGGTGAGCATGAGGTATTGGTAAACATCAAGCGGATTGGCATCTGCGGCACGGACATCCACGCTTTCGGAGGGAATCAGCCGTTTTTCGTTTACCCCCGCGTGCTCGGTCATGAGCTGTCAGGCGAAATCGCACAGGTCGGAGCGGCTGTCACGAATGTCAAAGCGGGGGATCGCGTGTCCATCATCCCGTACATGCACTGCGGCACATGCATCTCTTGCCGGAGCGGAAAGACAAACTGCTGCACGCAGATGCGCGTCCTTGGAGTCCATATCGACGGGGGCATGCGGGAGTCGATCGTCGTACCCGCCACTCATGTACTGCCTGTTCCCCATCTGTCCTGGGAGGAAGCGGCGATCGTGGAGCCGCTCTGCATCGGGGCGCATGCGGTCAGGCGCGCGCGGATTCAGGCCGGCGAGACGGTTCTGGTCATCGGGGCCGGTCCGATCGGGCTGGGGGTCGCACGTTTTGCCAAGCTCCAGGGGGCAAAGGTCATCGCGATGGACATGAGCGAGGAGCGGCTCGCCTTTTGTCAGAGATGGAGCGGATGCGACGAGATCATATCGGCTTCCCGGGAGCCCAAGGAGCGCATTCTGGAGCGGAATGGACATGACCTGCCGACAGTCGTATTCGACGCCACGGGCAACAAGCATTCCATGACAGGGGCCTTTGATTTCGTCGCGCACGGGGGTACTCTCGTATACGTAGGGCTGGTAAAAGAGCAAATCGCCTTTTCGGATTCCGACTTTCACGCCAAGGAGCTCACGCTGATGGGCAGCCGCAATGCGACGCTCGAAGACTTCGAATACGTCATCGGGTGCATGAACGAAGGGAAGATCGATTCCACCGCGTACATATCGGAAACGATCCCGTTCGAGCGCTTTGCCAAAGAGCACCGGGAGCTGATTGGGCCCCATCGCGGCGTGATCAAATCGATGATCACACTGGAGTAGCAAATCTCACTTGACCGATCGGAATATAAAAATTAAACTAAAAGCAAAACCAGCCGATCAGACAGCTGAAGGCTCCCTTTTCTTTGCAGTCGCCACTCGCAGACGCAATTGGAGGGAGCCTTTTTCGTACAGATCGGAATTGATAAAATTCCTATCCAGGATAGAGGCAGCCGCGGCTCCGCCAAAAAGCATGGCGTAGCGAGGCTTTCCAATTTTCGCGGATCGACAAAAGGAGGAGTCATTCAGTGGCCAAAATCAGGAAAATGAAGCTCGGCGCGTTTATCCACGGCGTCGGCGGACATATCGCAGGCTGGAGGCACCCTGAGGCGCAGCCGGACGCGAGCATCGACTTCGGCTTTTATACTAGGCAGGCGCAGAGGGCGGAAGCGGGCAAGTTTGATTTTGTGTTCATCGCGGACGGGTTGTTCATCAACGAAAAATCGATTCCCCACTTCCTGAACCGGTTCGAGCCGCTGACGATCTTGTCGGCGCTGGCAGCGGTCACCTCCCGCATCGGCCTCGTCGGTACCGTCTCCACTTCGTACAGCGAGCCGTTTACGGTCTCCAGGCAGCTCGCATCCCTCGACCACATCAGCGGGGGGCGCGCCGGATGGAACGTCGTCACGTCGCCACTGGAGGGCTCAGCCCTCAATTACGGCAAGACCATCGACGAGCATCCCGACCACGCCAAGCGCTACCGCATCGCGGCTGAGTATTTGCAGGTGGCCAAAGGGCTGTGGGATTCCTGGGAAGACGATGCCTTCATCCGGGATAAGGAGACGGGTGTCTTTTTCGACCCGAAAAAAATGCACGCTCTCCATCACAAAGGCGAGTTTTTCTCCGTGCAAGGGCCGCTGAACATCAGCCGCTCGCGGCAAGGCCATCCCGTCATCTTCCAGGCAGGCTCGTCGGAGGCGGGCAAAAGCTTCGCGGCCCAGTCGGCGGATGCCATCTTCACCGGACATGTGACGCTGGCGGACGCCCGGCAGTTTTACCAGGACGTCAAGAGCAGGGCGGAAGCGGCAGGGCGTAACCCCGACGAGCTGCTGATTCTGCCGGGGATAGCGCCGATCATTGGACAGACAGAGGAAGAGGCGGAGCAAAAGTACCAGGAGCTGGCGAATCTGGTCTCGGTGGAGCAGGCGCTCGCCTATCTTGGAAGGTATTACGATCATCACGATTTTTCCGTCTACCCTCTCGACGAGCCGTTCCCCGACCTGGGAGACGTAGGCAAAAACAGCTTCCAGAGCACGACTGAGCGCATCAAGCGGGACGCCAAGAAAAACAACCTGACGCTGCGGCAGGTCGCGCTGCAGGAGGCGACGCCACGCCCGCTGTTCATGGGGACGCCCCAGAAGGTGGCGGACATGGCCCAGGAATGGTTCGAGGAGCGGGGGGCGGACGGATTCATTGTCAGTTCGAGCATCCCCCATGCCCTGCATGATTTCATCGAGCAGGTCGTGCCCCTTTTGCAGGAACGCGGACTGTTCCGCACGGAGTATGAAGCGGACACGCTGCGCGGGCATTTGGGGCTGCCTTTTCCGGAAAACCGTTACACGGCTAAGGCCAGGCAGGCGCTTGTATAAAGGCAGCGGCAAGCAAAAAAGCTGTTCCCATCGACGAAGCGAAGGGGACAGCTTTTCTCATTGGCAGATGCTTGTCAGACAATCGGCAGCTCCGAAAAGGCTTCGACCAGCAGCTCGTAGGAACGAATCCGCTTGGGGAAATGCTTGACCGGCGTGGTGATGATAAATTCGTCCACCTGGTACCTCTGCTGCGTGGCCAGCAGCTTTTCCCGGACGGCTTCCTTGGAGCCAAAGAGAATATTCGGCTCCTTCACCTCGATCGTGAACGCCTCTGTGGTGTGCTTTCCAAATTCCTCCGCCTTTTTCAGGCTGTTCACCGTGATCGTTTTGCCGCTGGCCAGATGAATTTTGGCCAGCTCGTTTTCGGCGGCGAGCCTTCGCGCTTCCTCTTCGGTATCTGCCACGATCACGGAAATGGCCAGGATGGCTTCGGGCCTTGGCTGTTTGCCTGTGGCGAACTTCTTTCGGTACGTCTCGATCGCCGCGATGCCGATCTCTTCCTCGTTGTTGATGAACTGGGCGAACACGTATGGGACTCCCCGCTCGGCAGCCAGCTCGGCGCTTGCGATGCTCGTGCCCAAAAGGTACAGCTCGGCGGGCTGGGGCGGGATCGGAATTGCTTTTAAGCCGTAGAGAGCATGCTCCGGCTCCAGATTGTTGCTTAAAAACTTCTCCAGCTCGGTGAGCTTTTCTTCGAGAGAGGGGGAAGCGGTCGCGTTTCCTTGCTGCAATGCCCGCGTAGAAAGGGGCAATCCTCCCGGCGCGCGGCCGATGCCCAGATCGACTCGTCCGGGTGCCAGCGAGGCGAGTACATGGAAGTTCTCCGCTACCTTGTACGGGCTGTAGTGCTGGAGCATCACGCCCCCGGAGCCGATCCGGATGCGCTCGGTCTTGGCCAGCAGATGGGAGATGAGAACTTCGGGCGAAGACCCGACGACGTGGTCCAGGTCGTGATGCTCGGAGACCCAGTAGCGGTGATAGCCCAGTTTCTCCGCGATCTGCGCCAGTTGAATCGTATGCTGGAAAGCTTGTGCGGCCGTCTCTCCTTCCTGTATCGGTGTTTGATCCAAGATACTCAGTGTCAGCGCCACAGTTTTTCTCTCCTCGTCATGGAAAATGTACGCAAAAAGCCCCGTGGAAAGGATGCTTTCTCAGGGGCTTCTGGTGATCCAGTCAGCGATTGGTTGATGGAGTTGATCGGTAACGTGTGTTCTGCTTTTATGTCTTAATTTCTTAGTTGTTTACTTGGATTTTATCGGCACAGGGAAGAAATGTCAATCGTCTTTCCCGAGAAGGACGAAAAGAAAAAGCGTTGACGAACGGCGAAGCGAGGGATACAATACCAAGTAATCCGATAAGATTTAAAAAGGTCGTCGACCAGACCACTGGAGACTTCCTGCTTTCGCGATGGAATGCGCGGGCAGGGGGTCTTTTTGTTTTCGGGCGACGCCGGAAAAAACAGGAGGGGGAGAAACGAATATGTCTGCAAAGCAAAAAGTGGTGGTATGGGGGAGAAACGGGTGCTCGTTCTGCGCGAATGTAAAAGCCGTGCTGGAGGCAAACGCACACCCTTATGAATGGATCGATGTGGAAGGCAAGGACGTGCTGCGCGATGTGCTGGAGGTCAAGTACGGGACGCGGCTGATTCCCGTCGTGGAGATCGGCGGAGAGGGCAAGTACGAGGCGCTGCTGCACAATGAGCTGGATCGCCTCGAAGCGCTGCTGACCAACCAATGAGAGTCGAGGAGGAGGGCGTATGGGAATCGAGCCGAGCATTCTGGAACAGCCAGATGTTTCCCTAGCGAAGAGCGGAGGCGTGCCGAGAAGCGCAGCCAAGGAAAGCATGGTCGAGTTTTTGCAGGTGGAAAAGACGTTTGAAAGCGGAGGAAAGCGGGTCCGGGCATTGGATGGCGTCACCTTGACGGTACAAAAAGGGGACATCTTCGGCGTCATCGGATATTCCGGCGCGGGGAAGAGCACGCTGCTGCGAACGGTGAATTTGTTGGAGCGTCCGACCGCAGGCAAAGTCATCGTGGACGGCAAAGACTTGACCGCCCTGTCCGTTCGGGAACTGCGGAGCGTGAAAAAGAAGATCGGCATGATCTTTCAGCAGTTCAATCTGCTCGAGTCCAAGACCGTCTTCGACAATGTCGCCATGCCGCTTCTCCTGAGCCAGACGCCGAAAAAGGCAGTAGAGGAGAGGGTCCGGGAACTGCTGTCATTCGTCGGATTGTCGGAGAAAGCAAAGAGCTACCCGGATGAGCTGTCCGGCGGGCAAAAGCAGCGCGTCGGAATCGCCCGGGCGCTGGCTACCAATCCCTCGATCCTGCTCAGCGATGAGGCTACATCGGCGCTGGACCCGCAAACGACCGAATCGATCCTGCAGCTGCTCAGGCGGGTCAATCAGGAGTACAACGTGACGATCCTGATGATTACACACGAGATGAACGTCATCAAAGAGATATGCAACCGGGTCGCCGTCATGGAGCAAGGCTCGGTCGTGGAGCAGGGCGACGTACTGGACCTGTTCGCGAATCCGCAGACCAAGACGGCCCAGGGCTTCGTTCGGTCTGTCATGAAGGGCGACATACCGCCCAGCGTCTACGAAGCGTTGGAAGCGAGGCGCGGGCGATCCCGTATTTTCCAGATCCATTTCGTCGGAGAGCGCTCCGGCCAACAGATCATCTCCCAGGTGGCCAAGAGGTTTCAGACGGAAGTCAGCGTCCTGTCCGGCAGCATCACCGAGCTGCAGGGCGTGCCGTTTGGCAGCCTCATCGTGGAGCTGGGGGGAAATGAAGCGGAAATCGCCCGGGCGCATCAGTTCATCCGGCTGCAAAATGTGTCAGTAAAGGAGATTTCGTAGAGATGGAAGTCAGTTCGGAGCAAATTCTGCAAGCTGTCTATCAGACGCTGTACATGGTGGGGGTGTCGCTCGTCTTCGCGACCATCATCGGATTGCCGCTGGGCATTTTGCTCGTCGTCACGCGGAAGGGCCACATACTGGAAAATCAGGTTGTCTTTTCGCTGCTAAATCCGGTGATCAACGTCTTGCGGTCCGTGCCGTTCATCATCCTGCTGGTGGCGATCATTCCGCTGACGCGTCTGATCGTGGGGACATCCATCGGCACGACCGCCGCCATCGTGCCGCTCGTGATCTACACGGGGCCGTACATTGCGCGGCTGGTGGAGAACTCGCTGCTGGAAGTGGACTCGGGTATCATCGAGGCGGCAGAGGCGATGGGAGCGACCCCGCTGCAAATTATTTTCCGTTTTCTCATTCCCGAGACACTCGGATCGCTCGTGCTGTCCATCACGACTGCCACGATCGGCCTTATCGGCGCGACGGCAATGGCCGGGGCGGTCGGCGGCGGGGGCATCGGCGACCTGGCGATCACGTATGGCTACCAGCGGTTCAGCACCATTACCATCGTGGCGACGGTCGTGATCCTGGTCGTGCTGGTGCAGGGCATCCAGTCGCTGGGCAACCGCCTGGCCCGCAAAATCCGCCGGAGATAACCGCTTACGCTACTGAAAAAGAGACAGGAGAGACACCCATGAAGAAATTTGTCTTATTTTTATCGCTCATCATCCTAGCAAGTCTGGCAGCGGGTTGCGGGAAAACAGAAGGCTCCCGCGCGCTGAAAATCGGGATTCGCGGCTCGGAAAGCCGGACGTGGGACTTCGTCAAGGAGCAGGCTAGGGGGCAGGGACTGAACATCGAGCTGGTGCAGCTGAATGCCAATGTCAATCCGAACACGGTGCTGCTCGAAGGAGACATCGACGCAAACGCCTTCCAGCACGTCGCTTTCCTGGACCAGTTCAACCAGAAGAACAAGTCGGACATCGTACCGATCGGCTCGACGATCATCGCACCGCTGGGCATTTACTCCGACAAGTACAAAAAGATCGAGGATATCCCGGACCACGCCAAAATCGCCGTACCGAACGACGATTCCAACTGGGGTCGCGCTCTCCTGCTGCTGCAGGAAGCCGGGCTGATCCGGGTCGTGGACAACTTTGACGGCTTCGGCGGCGCGGACAAGATCAAGGACAATCCGAAGCAGCTCGAGATCGTACCGGTTGACGGAGCCAATACCCCGCGCGTCATGAAGGACGTCGCGGCATCCATCATCAACAACGGCGTGGCCGTCGAAGCGGGATTCCTTTTGAAAGATTCCCTTTTCCACGAAAGCAAGACTGCGAAGCCGTACATCAACGTGATCGCCACGACGAAGCAAAACGAAAACCGGGAAGACCTGAAAAAGCTCGTGCAAATCTATCAGGCCAAGGAAGTTTCGGACTTCATCACGCAGACGTACAAAGGCAACTACATTCCGACGCAAGTCACTGTGGACGAATTGAAAAACTTCAAAGACGCGTTTGCCAGCAAGCCGTAAAAGCGAAGGGGGCTGGCCCGGCGAGCGCACGCTTGGCGGAGCGGGTGTAGATCAGGCAGAGCCAGCCCGAGCCTTGATGAAAGGATACGTCGCCCATAAAAAAGGAGGAGAACCGATGACGCAAAAGAGGCAGATCCATCTTTCCGCCTACCTGGTGGGAACGGGCATCCACGTGGCGTCCTGGCGACTGCCCGAGGCGAAGCGCAGTGCCAGCATCGACCTGGAATACTACAAAAAGCTCGCGCAGACGGCGGAGCGGGGGAAGTTCGACATCGCCTTCATCGCCGACAGCCTGGCCGTCAATGAAAATTCCCACCCGAATATTTTGAACCGTTTCGAGCCGACGACATTGCTCGCGGCGCTGGCCGGGGCGACATCGAAGATCGGACTGGTCGCCACAGCTTCCACTACGTACCACGAGCCATACAACCTGGCCCGGCTGTTTGCCTCGGTCGACCACATCAGCGGCGGGCGCGCCGGATGGAACATGGTCACGACGGGCGACGCTACCGGGGAAACCGGTCGCAATTTCAGCAGGGAAGCTCATGTGGACCACGACGAACGCTACCTGAGAGCGGAGGAATTCATCGATGTCGTGCAAGGGCTGTGGGACTCCTGGGAAGACGATGCGTTCGTCCAGGACAAGGAAAGCGGCGTGTATTTCGATCCCCAAAAAATGCACCGCCTGAACTACAAAGGACGCTACTATTCGGTGCAAGGTCCGCTCAACATCGGCCGGTCCAGGCAGGGCCAGCCGGTCATTGTGCAGGCGGGAGCCTCAGAGCCCGGGCAGCGGCTGGCGGCGCGTACGGCAGAGGTCGTCTTTTCCCATGTCAAAGACTTTGCCAAGGCCCAGGAATTTTACAAAAGTCTGAAAGGAAAGCTGGCCGCCTACGGGCGTACGCCGGACCAGCTGCATATTCTTCAAGGCATTTCTCCCATCGTCGCAGATACGAAGGAGGAAGCCGAAGCCATCCAGCGGCGGCTGGACGATCTGCTTTTGCCGGAGCAAGGCTTGCGGTTTTTGTCCGGCTATCTGGGCAAGGTCGACTTCAGCAAATACACGCTGGACACCCCTGCTGCGGAAGTGGAGTTTCCCCATGACAACGGCATTCAAAGCCATTTCGAGCGGATGACCGAGCTGATTCGGAAGGAAAACCCGACTTTGCGCGAGCTGTACGCCTTGCTGGAGGGGGGAGTGAACCGGGAGCTCGTGGGCACGCCGGGACAGGTCGCGGATGTCCTGGAAAAATGGTTTACGGAAGGAGCGGCGGACGGATTCATGTTCGTCGCGCCGATTCTTCCTGAGGGATTGGAGGACTTCGTGGACAAAGTCATTCCGATTTTGCAGGAGCGCGGGCTGTACAGGCTCGACTACGAAGGCGATACGCTGCGGGAGCATTTGGGGCTGGCGAGGCCGGCGAACCGTTTTGCGGCAAAAGCGAGAGAAGGGCAGCTGACTAGAGCAGAATCGTAAGGCGCGTATCTGTACGCGAAAAGAAGGAGGGGCAAGATGGGAAGCGCAGCATTTAGACAGCTTGCGGCGGAGTTGGAGCCGAGGCTCATTCACATCCGCCGGCACCTGCACCAATACCCGGAGGTAGCCTGGGAGGAGAAGGAGACGTCCCGTGCGATTCGCGGCTGGCTGGAGGAGGCCGGCATCCGGGTGCTCGATCTTCCGCTGCAGACCGGCGTAGTGGCGGAGGTGGGAGGCAAAAAGGCAGGCCCGATCATCGCGCTGCGCGCCGACATCGACGCTCTGCCGATTCAGGAAGAGACGGGGCTGCCGTACGCGTCGCGTCACCTGGGAAAAATGCACGCGTGCGGGCACGACTTTCATACCGCAGTCGTCCTGGGAGCGGCCGTCCTGCTGAAATCCCGGGAGGAAACGCTGAAAGGCACGGTTCGCTTCCTGTTCCAGCCTGCCGAGGAAAAGGGGACGGGAGCAGCCAAAATGCTGGAGAGCAGGGCGCTGGACGGCGTACAGGCGATCTTCGGGATGCACAACAAGCCCGACATGCAGGTAGGGACGGTCGGGATTAAGGCAGGTCCGCTTATGGCGGCGGTCGACGGCTTTGACATCGAGGTCGAAGGCATAGGGACGCACGCGGCGATCCCCGAGGCCGGCGTCGACCCGATCGTGGCCGCCGCACAGATCGTCTCCTCGCTGCAAACGATCGTCAGCCGCAATGTCAGCCCGCTGCACAATGCCGTCGTCAGCGTGACCAGCATCCACGGAGGAGCCGCCTGGAACGTGATCCCGGACAAAGTCGTGCTGGGAGGGACCGTGCGCACATTCCAGGAGGAGGTGCGAAGGCAAATTCCCGTACACTTTACGCGCATCATCGAAGGAGTGACCGCAGCTTACGGCGCCAGGATCAGCCTGCGGTGGTTCGAAGGCCCGCCCGCCGTCAGAAACGACGAAGCCCTGAGTCGATTGTCGATAGCAGCGGCTGAGAGAGCAGGGCTGCAGGTCGTCACACCGGCGCCGTCCCCTGCGGGGGAAGACTTTGCCTACTACCAGGAGAAAATACCGGGCTCATTCGTATTCATGGGGACGTCCGGAAAAAACGAATGGCACCATCCCGGATTTACCGTCGATGAGCGGGCACTGGTGCCAAGCGTGCTCTACTTTGCGGAGGCGGCCAGCGCCGCTCTGGAGGGAGGGAGCGAATGGTAACCATTCACAACCTGTGCAAGACGTACAAAACGGCAAAAGGGGCCGTTCCCGTTTTGCAAAACATCGATTTGCATATCGAAAAAGGCGACATTTTCGGGATCATCGGGTTTAGCGGCGCAGGCAAATCGACGCTGATCCGCTGCCTCAACCGTCTGGAGGAGCCGGATACGGGCTCGATCGTGATCGGGGACAAGGTGATGACGGGATTGAACGAAAGAGAGCTGCGGATCGCCAGGCAAAAAATCGGGATGATCTTTCAGCAGTTCAATCTGTTCGACGCCAAGACGGTGTTTCAAAACGTAGCGTTCCCGCTCGAGGTAGCCGGACACCCGAAGACGTACATTCATCAGCGGGTACGGGAGATCCTCGATCTCGTCCAGCTCGGCGACAAGGCAAATGTCTATCCGTTCCAGCTCAGCGGAGGGCAAAAGCAGCGGGTGGGCATCGCCAGGGCCTTGGTCAATGAGCCGGACCTGCTGCTCAGCGACGAAGCTACCTCCGCGCTCGATCCGCAGACGACGTATTCGATTCTGGAGCTGCTGAAAGAGATCAACCGCCAGCTGAACCTGACGATTCTGCTCATCACCCACGAGCTGGACGTCTTGCAGCATCTTTGTCGCAACATGGCCGTGCTCGAAGGCGGGAGGATCGTGGAGACCGGCAACGTGGAGCAGTTTTTCCTGCAGCCTAGAAGCGACACGGCGAAACGGTTCGTGGGCATTCTCGATCATTACCGCGAAAAGCGAAGCGTGATGGAAGGAGTGGGGGCGGGTATATGAGAGACGACCTGCTCGAATTGCTCTGGGAGGGCCTTCTGGAGACGCTGTACATGGTGTTCTGGTCATCCCTGTTCGCCCTGGCGATCGGGATCGTTCTCGGGATCACGCTCGTCGTCACGGAGCAGGGCGGCATTCTCGCACGGCCGAGGCTGAACAAGGTGATCGGCACCGCCATCAACAGCGTGAGGTCGCTCCCGTTGATCATCCTGATCGTCCTCCTGCTGCCTCTCTCGCGTCTGATAGTCGGCACCTCGCTGGGGCCGACCGCCGCTATCGTCTCGCTCTCCATCGGCGCGGCGCCCTTCCTCGGACGGATCATCGAAAACTCATTGAAGGAGGTTAGCGCCGGAAAGATCGAGGCGGCCCTGGCCATCGGCGCGACGCCTTTCACAATCATCTTCCGTGTGCTGATTCCCGAGGCGCTGCCTGCGCTCGTCCGCGGGGTCACGATCGGAATCATCGGCATCACCGAATTTACGGCGGTCGCCGGAGCGATCGGTGCGGGCGGGCTTGGCAGCCTGGCCATCCGTTTTGGCTATCAGCGCTTCCGCGAAGATGTCCTTCTGGCGACAGTCGTGTTGATCATTTTGCTCGTCCAATTCATTCAGTGGACGGGAGACCGGGTCGCCAAATCGATCAACAAAAAGCGGTACAAGTACGAGTAATTCTCAAAAAGAGCGAAAGTCAAGCAAGGGAGTGGAGTGTATGAAGAGGAACAGACTCGCGATATGGTACGCCTTGATGCTCAGCGGAGGCTTGCTTCTGGCAGGGTGCGGATCCGGCAATGAAGCGGCGGGTGGAGGGCAGCCGGCGAATGCTGCCGGCCAAACGGACAGTGCGGGACAGACGGCTGCGCCGGAGCCCAAAGAGGTCACAATTAAGGTCGGGGCTGCTCCTGTGCCCCATGCCGAGATTTTGGAATTTGTCAAACCAAAGCTAAAGGAACAGGGGGTCAATCTGGAGGTCGTCGTGCTCGATGACGAAGGACAGCTGAATCCTGCGCTGCACGACAAGCAGATCGATGCGAACTACTTCCAGCACGTCCCGTACCTCGATTCGGTCAAGACGGAAAAAGGATATGACTTCGCCGTCACGACCAAAGTGCACGTCGAGCCGATCGGATTTTACTCGGATAAATGGAAGACGAAGGACGATCTCAAGGAAGGAGCGAAAATCGGGATACCGAACAACCCTTCCAATGAATTCCGGGCGCTCACGCTGCTGCAGGAGCAAGGCTTGATCAAGCTCAGGGATGGGCTGACGACGTACGAGGCGACGCCGAAGGACATCGCGGAAAATCCGAAAAAGCTCCAGTTCGTCGAAGCGGAGGCGGCGACCTTGCCCCGTGCCTTGCCGGATCTGGACGGCGCGGTCATCAACACGAACGTGGTGCTGGAAGCCAAGATCGATCCGAACAGCGCTTTGTTCCGCGAGGGGGGGAATTCGCCCTACGCCAATGTGGTCGTCGTTCGCAAAGGGGACGAGAACCGGGACGAGATCAAAAAGCTGGACGCTGCCTTGACCAGCCCGGACGTGAAGAAGTTCATCCAGGACAAATACGGGGTGGCCGTAGTGCCTGCCTTTTAATTCGCGAGCAGGGAGGACAATCGACGTGAATGCCAAAACGTGCTTGACCATTCGGGACGCGACGTCGCGAGATCGCGAGCAGCTGGAGAAGCATTTGATCGAAGCGTATCAACAATATGAGCGGCTGATGTCACCCGCCAGGTGGGAGCGGTACAAGGAGGAGATGAAAATGTCGGCGGCAGGTGAGCGGGCGATTGCGTTTCTCGTGGCGGAGTCAGGAGACCGCATCGTCGGCAGCGTGCAGCTTTTTGCTTCGTCCGAGGAGGCGTACGGCCGTCCGGAGCTGGAGATTCACTCCCCGATCATCCGTTTTTTGGCCGTGTCGCCGCAGGCCAGAGGGCAGGGAATTGCTGTCCGGCTGATCAGGGAAAGCGTCCTGCGCTCGCGGGCGGCCGGCGCCGACACCTTGCATCTGCACACGACAGACATGATGGAAGCGGCCGTGCAGCTGTACGAACGATTGGGCTTCAAGCGAGCGCAGGACAAGGACTTTTTCAACGGGGAGGCCCACGTCAAGAGCTACTGGCTGGACCTGCTCCAAACGGGTATCGCCTAAAAATGCTTCCAGGTAAAATCGATGCTGAGGTATCCGATGGGCCGATCCGCGAGCGTGACTTTTTCTTTCGTAGCCAGCTGCGGTGCGCGGAAGCAGACGAGGTCTTTGTGATAGCCGAAGCGTCTGCAAACGTCCGGTCGGGCGTCATGGATGCCGCAGCGATCCCGATCGAGATCGTAAAAAATGCACGTTCCCGGGAGTCTGAGCTGGTTTTCCAGAGCTTCGCGCAGCTTCCGCGGCATGGATTTGACCTTCTTCTGTATTTTTTTCCGTTCCGTTTCGGTGATCGGGACAGGGCCGCAGCACAGGCCCCTGCAGCCTTCGCAAGGTAATGTATCCGTCAAAACGACAACCCCTCCAACATGTTTGTAAGCAGATTGAGTTCTCACCAAACATTATGGAGGGATCGGAAGGTTATGTAAATAATTTAATTTCCAACTATACCACAAAAATTAAATTTTGTCAATGTTTATGCGAATGGGTGGATCAAGCAATTCCGATGAATGCGATCCGGACCGGTAAGAAAGAATAACCAAAAACGATCATCGGAGGCATCATGAAGAAGAAAATTGCTGATTCGCTCCTTCACTCTTCCCAGTCCAAGCCTGAGCAAGCCAATCTCACAAGTGAGGAAGAGGTGCGGGAAGAGCTCATGAACCAAGTGCTGCAAAGTACAATGATGACGGAGGTAAACGTCGCGAAGCAGAAGGACAGATACATGCTGGAAGGCAAGTAGAGGACGGAGGTGCTCCGTTCCAAACGGCATGCCTGTCGCCAGGCCGTCAAAAGGGAGCCGATCCCCATACCGGGGAGGGCTCCCTTTGCATTTTCACGCTGAGTATGGGAAGACGCTAGCCGACCACCAGGTAATACGCCTGCAGCGGCCCGTGCACACCGACGACCAGATTCATTTCGATGTCGGCCGAATTGCTGGGGCCGGAAATAAAATGAATGGAGGAAGGCGGGATTTCCCCCTTTTCCACGAGGGCGTTCAAGTCTTGCACAGCCTGCGTGATGCGCGGTACGAGCGTATGGCGCGGGATGATGGCGATGTAGCGGGCAGGCAGATAATGAAGGGCGCGTCCTTGTCCTGCATGGGAGCGAACAACGACCGTACCGGACTCGGCCAGCGTATAGTCGCTGAAGACGAGAGAGAAATTCGCCTGTTCCGCTTGGGCCAGATTCTGCTCCCGGTTCGTTGGGTCCCATGCGTAGACATCGATGTGTTCTTCCGGCCATTCCTGGGTCAGCAGACGGGTCAAGCCGTATTCATCAAAGCGCGGGTCGCGGGATCTGATCACCGGCCCACCGCCATTTTCCGCCACCAGTTTTTTGAGGACGCCAGCCAGCTGCTCCCGGTCTGTCTCGAGCACCGTCGTATGAATATTTCGGCACTGCGCTTTAAAGACTTCCAGCAGCTCGGCCTCGCTCAAATCCCGCATCGCATTCCGGTTGACGTCGTGCTTCCAGACGGGACGGGTGACACCGTCTGTCCGTCGCTTCCGCCCGAGCTTTCCGGCGATGTGATCCAAGAACGCATCGCGGTGGTGGATTGTCCCTTTTTCCTGAGTCATGCGCGTCCCCCCTTGTTCTTGCGGTCTTCAAACCAATCGCGGAACCGTTCCTTGGCAGGTGCCGGAAATTCACGGATGTCTGTCCAGTTTTTCAAAGGCCCGACCCCTTTGGAGATGCGCTCTCCGGTGGTAAAAGGACTGGCGGCGGCAGGAGCGAGCTTGGAACCGAGCCGGTAGAGTGCAGCCGAGGATGCCCCCATTTCAAACATTTTCATGGCCAGCTTCTCTGCCAGCGGAGCCCGGCCTTCTTTTTCCACGATGACCTGACGGTGCTTCAGCAGCAGCTCGTGCAGCGGGATTTTGACCGGACAGGCGTCGGTGCACGCCGCGCACAGGCTGGATGCGTAAGGCAGCTCCTTGTAATCGTCATAGCCGGCGAGGAGCGGAGTCAGGACGGCTCCGATCGGACCGGAATAGATGGAGCCGTACGAATGGCCGCCGATGTGACGATAGACCGGACATACGTTGACGCAGGCGGCGCAGCGGATGCACTGCAGAACCGGACGGAATTCGGAACCCAAAATTTCCGAGCGGCCGTTGTCCACGATGACCAGATGGAATTCCTCCGGTCCGTCTC
Source organism: Brevibacillus brevis (assembly GCF_031583145.1). Taxonomy (NCBI): domain Bacteria; kingdom Bacillati; phylum Bacillota; class Bacilli; order Caryophanales; family Paenibacillaceae; genus Brevibacillus; species Brevibacillus brevis. The sequence continues at coordinate 1,260,638 of NZ_CP134050.1, forward strand.
CTTCGCCCGGGGCGGAGGGACCTGCCACCGTGATGTAGCTCGTCAGCTTTTGGCCCACTGCGCTGCGGCACAGCAGCCCCACGAGGACGTCCAGTTCTTCCATCGTCGGGACGAGGCGTTCCATGCCCATGACGGCAATCTGTGTCTTGGGGATGGCCATTGCCAGGTCGGCGTTTCCTTCATTGGTCACCAGGCAGATGGAGCCGGTATTTGCGACCGCGAAGTTGCAGCCCGTCACTCCGATTTCCGCGTCTACGAATTTTTTCCGCAAAATGCCGCGGACGAATTTGGTCATTTCGTACGGATCTTCGGTGTGTTCGTAGCCGAGCTTCTCGCTAAAAACGTCGCGGACTTGCGATTTGTTGTAGTGGAGGGCAGGCGCGACGATATGGGACGGGGGCTCGTGATCGTCGATTTGCAGGATGTATTCCCCGAGGTCGCTCTCGACCACTTCGCAGCCGATGCCCTCGAGCGTCTGGTTCATGTTGATTTCTTCCGTCACCATCGACTTGGATTTGACGACTTTTCGGGCCTTTTTGCGCTCGGCCACTTCTCTGATGTAGGCGGCCGCCTCTTCCTTCGTCCGCGCAAAGAACACATGACCTCCGCGCTTGGACACATTTTCACTGAGCTGCATCAGATAGTAGTCGAGGTTTTCCAGCGTATGCTGGCGGATTTGCTCGCCCAGCTCGCGCCACTGCTCCCAGTCGCCGAGCTCATCGGCGGCGGCCAGACGCCGGGTGTGCAGGCGTTCCTGCGCGGAGGAGACGGCCTTGCGCATCACGGGGTCTTGGATTCCTTGACTGACGCGATCGTGAAACTTTTCTTCGCTGATTTTCAGTGACATCGTATCTCTCCCCCTAGCGGCTGTTTAGCACTTCGGCGATGTGCATGACCTTGACCTTTTTCCCCAGACGCTCCATGCGTCCGCCAATGTTCATCAAGCATCCGCAATCCGCGCCGATCAGGTAGTCTGCCCCCGTTTCCATCACGCTTTCTACTTTTTCATCCACCATTTGCTCCGAGATCGGACCCATTTTCACGGAAAAGGTCCCCCCGAAGCCGCAGCAATTTTGCGAATGTGGCAACGCTTCCAGCTTCAGCCCCTCGACGTGGGACAGAAGAGCGAACGGCGGGTCCTGCACCTGCAAAAGACGTGTCATGTGGCAGGAGGTATGATAGGTCGCGACACCTTCCAGCTTTGCGCCGACGTCTGTCACACGGAGGACTTCCACGATGAACTGCGTCAGCTCGTACGTTTTTTGGGCGAGCGCCCGGGCTCGGTCCTCCCACTGCGGATCGCCCTTGAACAGATGCGGATACTCGGCAAACATGGTAGCGCACGAGCCGGAAGGGGTCACGACATACGCCGCATCCTCAAAAGCGCGGATCATGTTTTTGGCCGCTTCTTTAGCCTCGGCGACGTAACCGCTGTTGTAAGCAGGCTGCCCACAGCAGACTTGCGACGGTGGAAAGTCCACTTCGCAGCCCAGGCGTTCGAGGAGCTCGACGGTTGATTTCCCTACATTCGGTTGGAACATGTCGACCAGACAGGTAACAAACAATGCGACTTTCATAATCTTCCACCCCCTGTGATGATGTCATCTGATGACTGACGGCGAAAAAACGGCGTTTGCGTTCACGCCTGATCAAACACCTGTTTTTCCACGCCGAGCAAATGGTAGAGCATCGATTCTTCCGCTTTTTTCGAATTGCGGTTGGCAATGGCCATGTAAATATCCCTGTGCTCGGTCAGGAGCCTCTCCGGGGTTCCCTTCGACTGAAACAGCTTTTCCCGGCTGGCCTTCAGCGTCTTGCGCATCATTTCGGAGACGGATTGCATAAACGTCTCCAGGACGGCATTGTGGCAGGCGCTGGCGATGGCGTAATGAAAATTCCAGTCGGCTTGTGCTTGCTTGCCCAGATCTCCGGCCGCGACGGCGGCTTCCATTTCGCGGAGCGCGTCCTCGATGCGCCGCAAATCTTCCTCGGACCGCCGCTCGGAGGCGAGCTGCACGATGCCGGTCTCGATGATTTTGCGCGCCTCCAGCAGGGACAAAATGTCTTCCTCGGTGACCATCTGGATCGGCTCGAAGCCGGTCAGGACCTCTTCCGGGTCGAAACGGGTGACGAATGTGCCCTCGCCATGGCGAATGGTCAAAAGCCCCATGGTTTTGAGGGCGCTGATCGCCTCCCGGATGGTCGATTGCCCCACTCCCAGGAGCTCGCTGAATTCGCGGAGGGACGGGAGGCGATCGCCGGGTTTGTACGCTCCGTTCATGATCTGGTCTTTCAGGTAGTCGGCCACTTCTTCGTATGTTTTGCGAACCTTGAATTGCGGCGTTTCCTTCATCTGTGCATTCACCAATTTCTTTGCAGTCATCTGATGAGTCATATATTTCTTGGGTCTAATACTACCGAATGGATCCAGAAGTTGTCAACGGCGAGCAGGAGTCCGGGGACTGGCAAAAGGGCGCTGGTTGAGCGAAAAAGGAGAAGCATCAAGGCTGGTATGGATGGAGGGTAAATGCTTGCGGGGGGATAAGGAGGATTTCAGGAAGGGCCGTCAAATTGAACAGACATCTGATGACCTCAAGTGATCTGTGCACCTTTTGTGACGGTAGTATACCTCTCAAAGGCAAAGGAGGGGCGGTTGATCCAGGTGCCGCTGGCAATGGGGACACCCGCGCTCCCGTCCGACGCTTTTCTTATGAAAGAAAGGTACAGTCTCTCAAGCGTTCGCGGGGGACTGTACCTTTCCCGTTCCATAGGGCGAATCATGCGCATATCCGGGCATATGCCCGCTCGCACATTACTTCGTCAACAATTGAGGCTCGCTTCCGCCGAGCTTGATCGTCTGTTCGGAAGGGATCCACATGCCCGTATTCTCGTCCCGGCCTTGCAGGACGACCGTCGGGTTGGCTTTGCCCAATTGTGCGGCTGCTTTGGCTGCCTGCTGTCCGATCTTGCCCCCTTTGACGCGGTTGATCACCAGCGCGAGCTTGACGCTGTCCAGCTCGGTCATCATCTCGAAGTCGCCGTTGCTGTCGCCGGCGATAAAGATGGGGCCGTACCCGTATTTTTTTTCCAGCATGGACAAGATGACCTCCGTTTTGCCGTGGCCCACCGTGATGGGGTAGTCGGCCTGGTATTGATTCGTGATCAAGCCGTTTTTCATGGCGAGGCGCATGCCGATCACATTTTCGGAAGGAAGACCGTAGCCGTATTTCGGCAAAGTCGCAAACACGCGCACCACGTCCTCTAGTGAAGCGCTTACAATATAGACGTCAATGCCGTTGGAGCGGAAGGTGTTCATCAGGTTGCTCACTTCGGAGGTCAGCCGCAATCCCGTCGTATGAGACGCGGTCACGACACCCGCTTTTCCCGCGCGAGCTTTCGGACTCGTCCACGTCTCGGTTTGGATCGCCATGCCGAGGGCGAGATCGTTGGAAGCCTCCGCCAGCTTTTGCACTTCGTCGACGGTCATGTTGGTGAAAAGGTAGAGTACCCATGGATAGCCGATGCTGGTGCTGTGCGTTTCGTTGATGGCTTCGTACAGGAAAAAGAGCTTGGCGCGGAAGTCCTGGAATTGCTCGGTCGCCGTCACCTCTTCCAGCGATTTCGTTCCCGAGAGTCCCCGATAGTTGGCGTACAGGAACTGATAGTCGTTGACCAGGTCGGTCGCGATTGCGTCCAGCGTCACTTGCCTGCCGTCCGCGTTTTTGTATCCTTCGGCAAAAGGACCTTCCGGCACATTGGTACGGATGACTCTGCCGAATTCCTCAGGCGTGAGCTTGTAAGCCAGATGGTTGATCTGGTAGACGAAAAGGGCTTCTTCCGTGTCGTTCATGATGCTGGTGTTGTCCCAGTCGAAGACGACGTACGGCTTTTTATTCGGATGGTAGCCAGGGCTCTTTACCCCGTGTTTGGCGATGAGGTCGTTTACCGCCTGATAAGTGGCAGGCGCCCATTTCCCCTTGTCCAGAATCTGCGGCACGAGTGGTTCATCCTTGGCCAACGCGGGCATTTGCAGGGTCAGAAGGGCAGCGATCACGAGCAGGAGCCACAATCGTGACTTCCAACCCCACCGTTTTTGATTGTGTTTGGTCAGTACCTGTGACATGGACTTCATCCTTTCTTTTCTCTTTCTTGTCTATGGAAAAACGCTTTCCGCCTATGGATTCTGGCAATCACCCCCTGTAACAAAACAAGGCCTTCACCCGCGGAAGGAACGCATTCCGCGGGCAAAGACCTCATCGTCGAATATTTACTTGGTAGCTCAAGAATACGGAATTATTTGATAACTGGCAATAGAAAACGGAAAATTCGTTCGTCGGACTCACGTGTGCCTTGTATGACGATGCTGACAGGCTGCCATCTGCAGCCTGCCTTTCATTCCGTCAGCGAACGCTCGTGAATCGCTTTGATCTCGTACCTGAGCCGGCTCGTAAAATTCATGGAGAGGCGGGAAAAATGCCTCTCCTCCGAACGAACCGAACCGAGGTAGACGAGCTGCTGCCCCGGAATGTCCAATTCCAGAGTGGCGAAGTCCCCGGACGGCAGGTGCCGTTCGCCTATAAACGAGTAGTCCAGCCCGATCGTCACCGCCATTTCTTCCCGGACCGCGCTGCGGAGGGCATCCGTATTGTTCGTCGTAAACATGACGTTGACCGGCCCGTATGTCGCGGCGAAATCGTTCACGAACCATTTGACGTACTCGTCATTGTACAAAGCGAAGGACTGGCGGCGCAGCTCTTCGGGCGTGATGGACTTCTGATAGGCCAAAGGCGATTTTTTGCTGACACCGACGACCATACGTCCTTCCAGCAGTGGCTCGAATGCTAGCCCGACGCTTTTTTGCACCAGATTTTCGTACATGATGATCAGGCCGATGTCGATTTTGTCTTTGCGGATATCCTCCAAAATCTCCTGGGATCCCTTTTCTGCGATTTCGATGCGGATTTGGGGATAATCCTTTTTGAAACGGGCGACGGCGTTTACCAGCAGGTTCATGGGTCCGGGAATGGTAGCGAGCCGCAGCTCGCCGGTCAGCGCTCCTGTGTAGCTTTGGGCTTCCTCCCTGATTTCCTGCAGCTTTTGCTGGATTTCCGCCGCTTTCTTGATGATGCCGAGCCCTTCCACGGTGGGTTCGGCGCCCATGCGCGAGCGGCTGAACAATGTCACGCCGAGCTCCGCCTCCAGGCTGGACAAGGACTGACTGATCGCGGAAAGAGTCACGTGACGGTTTTGGGAGGCTTTGGTGAGCGATCCGGTCTTGGCGATTTCGACGATGTATTCGAGCTGCTCCAGGTTCATCTTTTGGTTTCCTTCCTTTAGCTGAGCTTAACTTAAGCTAAGTACAATTACATATGATTTAATATAAAAGAGGACTATAATGAACGCAAGGGCACGAAAGGCTGCAGCTGACCCAAATCGATTGGAGGCGTTTCTATTGGCTAGATTGGAAGGGAAAGTAGCGATTATCACCGGTGGAGGCACAGGAATCGGCAAACACACCGCTTTGCGCTTCGCGAAGGAAGGCGCCAAAGTCGTGGTAACGGATATTCATCTGGACAGCGCCAATCAGACGGCAGCCGAGATCAGGGAAGCAGGCGGTACAGCGTTCGCCATCGCCCACGATGTCAGCAAGGAGGAGCAATGGCAGGAGGTCGTAGCGCAGGCGGTAAGCGAATACAAAAAAATAGACATACTGTTTAACAACGCAGGGATTTATATCATCAAGCCGCTGGCCGAAATCGGTCTGGACGAATGGAACCGGCTGATGTCGATCAACGTGACCGGCGTGTTCCTGGGAATGAAGCACGTGATGCCGGTCATGGCGAAACAGCAGGGAGGCTCGGTCATCAACGCCTCGTCCATCGCGGGGCTGATCGGGGCACCCGGACACGTCCTGTACGGAGCGAGCAAAGGCGCGGTCCGGATCATGACCAAGGACGCGGCGATCGAATACGCGTCTCATGGCGTCCGCGTCAACTCGATTCATCCGGGGTACATCGATACCGGAATGGTCGCCTACGCTTCGGAAACGATCAAGCATTCCAAAGCGGAGCTGGCCCAGGGAGTGCCGACGGGCCGCCTCGGAACGGTCGAAGATGTGGCAAACATGGTGCTGTTCCTCGCATCGGACGAGTCTTCCCACGTGACGGGAGCCGAGTTCGTGATCGACGGCGGCGGCACTGCAAGATAAGGCGCAGACAAAGGAGGAAGGAAAGATGAGATTCGAGAACAAAGTCGCCATCGTGACCGGTGGAGCGAGCGGTATCGGGGAAACCACCGTTCGCGCTTTCGCAAAAGAAGGGGCCAAAGTCGTCATCGCCGACTTTTCTCCCCGTGGCCAAGAGCTGTCGGACGAGCTGAATGCAGGCGGTTTCGATGCGCTGTTCGTCAAAACCGATGTGACCCGTGAAGATGAAGTCAAGCACATGGTCAGCGCCACGGTAGAGAAATTCGGCCGCGTGGATATTCTCTTCGCCAACGCAGGTATCGCCAAAGACGCTCCCGCTCACCAGCTGAGCATGGAGGACTGGCAACGGACCATCGACATCAACCTGACCGGGGTGTTCCTTTGCGACAAGTACGTGATCGAGCAAATGCTGGCCCAAGGCAGCGGCGGAGCGATCGTCAACTGTGGTTCGATCCACAGCCATGCGGGGAAAGCCGGCGTGACCGCGTATTCTTCGGCGAAGGGCGGCGTCAAGCTGTTGAGCCAGACGCTCGGCATCACCTATGCGAAACAAGGCATCCGCGTCAATGCCGTTTGCCCTGGCTACATCGATACCCCGCTGATCGCCGGACGCGACGAGGCGCTGAACGAGCATCTGATCAGCCTGCATCCGATGGGGCGCCTGGGCAAGCCGGAGGAAGTGGCCAAAGCGGTCCTGTTCCTGGCCAGCGACGACGCGTCCTTCATCACGGGGACGAGCCTGTTGGTGGATGGCGGATATACCGCGCAATAAACAAACGGTTATGGATAATGAAATGAAGAGAGCGTTCCTGGCGCAGTGAGAGCTGCGTGATGGAACGTTTTTCTTTTTTGGGAGTTGACAGCAGGGGAGAAAAGCGATATTTTACAATTGACTGATTTAGTCAATCAAAAACTTCGACAAAAATCCTGATCGTAGTGGCGGCTGCACGTGACGATATCATTTGCGGCACGATCCGATTGCATTAGCGCTCGCATGCCTCAATATTGACTGACTGAGTCAATCTATAAAAGATGATGAGAAAAAGGAGCGATACAAATGTCTACCATCCAAAAAACGGGTACGGCCATTGTCATTGGAGGAAGCATGGCAGGCATGCTGGCGGCAAGGGTGCTGTCCGACTACTATGCAGAAGTGTTGATCATGGAAAAAGATGAGCTGTTCGATAAGCCCGGCGACAGACCCGGGACTCCCCATGCGTTTCATCCCCACCGCTTTACCGTACGTGGTAAGATGATCACAGAACGCTATTTTCCCGGCTATGAAGAAGACTTGGTGGCAAACGGAGCGCCTACCTCGCTGAACAAGACCGTTTACAACCAGAACCAGTACGGAAGCGTAGTAGCGCCGTACCCGCGCAATGACATCAAATTCAGCAGAGCGATGCTGGAGTGGGTCATCCGGAGGCACGTGCAGAGGAATCCCTGCGTCCGGTTTCTCTCGAGGCACGATGTGATCCGCTTGCTCACCTCGCCGGACCGTTCGGCCGTCACAGGGGTGCTCGTCCGGGAGCGCGGGTCCTCCCACCAGGAAGAGGCATTCCTTGCCGACCTGGTCGTAGACACGAGCGGGCGCTTCTCCAAGCTGCCGCAATGGCTGACGGAGCTCGGCTATGAAGTGCCCAGGCCCGATCTGTTGAAGGCAAACCTCGGATACAGCACGCGGCGCTTCCAGGTCCCGCCCCATCTGCTGCACCTCACCGACAAGTGGGATGTCATCAATATCGCGGGCCAGCCCAACGCGGGGACGTTTACAGGGGTATTTTCCTTTATCGAAAACAATGTGGCGGAAGTGCTGCTGTACCGTCCGGGCGGGCATTTCCCGCCTGCGGCAGCCGAAGAGTATCAACAGGAGATCGCCCGGCTTCCCAGCCCGCTCATCGCGGAAGTGCTGCAGGGGCTCGAGCCGATCACGAGCGTGAGAAGCTTCCGGGTCCCGGAATTGTATCGGCACCGCTATGAAGAAATGGAGAAGTGGCCGTCCGGGCTGCTGGTGATGGGCGATGCCTTTTGCATCTTTGATCCGATTTTCGGGCAAGGAATGACGACAGCCGCCATCGAAGCAGAAGTGCTGGACGCCTGCCTGAAGGAGCGGCAAAGCAACCCCGACCCGCAATTTGAACGGACCGTCCTGAGTAAAATGCAGCAGGTGATCGAGCCGGCCTGGTGGTTGAATTGCGCGACCGACCTGCAATGGCAGGGAGTGGAATACGAGGGTGCCGAGCCGCTTCGGGGAATCGCACTTGGAGGAAAAATCATGGATTTGCTGCTCAGAGAGGCGACGATCACGCAGAACGGTCAGCTGTATGGACTGTACTGGGGCGTGAATTCGCTGTCGCGATCCCCGCGGGACATCTTTCAGCCGCAGGTGGTGACGGAGCTTCTCAGCGCGAGCGAGGAAGGAAAGCGGCTGCTGGCGGAAGTGCTCGGCGAGTACGGCCAGCCACTGGCGGAAATTTTGGAGGACATCTTCCCTTTTAAGGAGTGAACCTTTCATTGGCACCATTAAATGAAGAACAATTGCATCAGATTCGCGATGAAAGACGGGACCAGATCATGGGAGCGGCGATCAAGGTGTTTGCGCATCGCGGGATCGCCGGAACGAAGATGAGTATGATCGCGGCGGAAGCGGGCATCAGCCACGGGCTTTTGTATCATTACTTCAAATCGAAGGAAGAATTGCTGACCAAGCTCGTGGAGGAAGCGATGGCCGGAGCAGAGGACGCCATCAGCAGCATCTACCGGCTGCCGGGGACGCCTCTCGAAAAGATCAGGGCCTTTTCCATGGAAATGCTCGACGAGAGCGGCGCACCTTATTTCATGCTGATCCACCAGGTCCGGACTTCGGATGGCGTCCCCGAGAAGGTGAAAGAGCTCATCGCGCATTACAATATGGACAGATTCATCGAGTACATGCTGCCCTTGTTTGTGGAGGGGCAGCAGGCGGGGGAGATTCTCCCGGGCGATCCCGCGGAGCTGATCTCTGCCTACTTGTCCGTCCTCTCCGCGCTCATGGTCCTGAACGTCCAGGCGCTCGGAGGCTACCGCATGCCAAAGGTCGATATGCTGCTGAGAATGATTGCCTGTCTGTAAAGAAAGGGAGCTGCCCATGAACAAAACCGACCGGCTTTTGGCGATCGTGCTGGAGCTCCAGCGCAAAGGTGTCGTACGAGCGGAGGATTTGGCTGCCCGCTTTGAGACGAGCGTACGGACCATTTACCGCGATATGCAGGCGCTAAGCGAAGCCAATGTCCCCATCGTAGGAGAGCCGGGCGTGGGCTACTCCCTGATGGAGGGGTACTTTTTGCCGCCCGTGAGCTTTACCGTGGAGGAAGCAGTGTCGCTCATCATCGGCGCTCATTTTGTCGAGCAAAAATTCGACCGGCGCTATCAGGAGAAGGCGAGGGAATCGCGTAGCAAGATCGAAGCCGTCCTTCCGGAGAATGTACGCATGGAGGCGGCAAACATCCTGGCGAACATGCGGCTGCTCGCGGCAGACAACGACTCTCCTTCCAGCAAGCAGGAAAAGGAGCGGGTGGATACGCTGCGGCAGGCGATGCTGGATGCCAGGAAAGTGTGGTTTCGCTATCGCAAAAACACGGCGGGGGCAGACGACCAGCGGGAGAGCGAGCGTGTCGTCGCCCCGTACGGGCTTGCAATCGTAAACGGATCGTGGGTCATGCTCGGACATTGTGAGCTTCGAGGAGGGCTTCGGCATTTTCGGTTGTCGCGGATGAGCGAGCTGGAGATTCTCGAGGAAACCTACCAGCGGCCGGCCCATTTCAACTTGCAGGAGTACGAGCCTGCCGACGACCGCAGACAGTTCGTGCGTCTGCTCGCCGACAGGAGCATTGCGGATCGAATCAAGGATTCTTCGTATTTTTACATCGACTCGATGGAAGACCACGAAGAAGGCTTGCTCGTGACGCTGCGTGTGCGCCAGACCGGGGAAGTGCTGCACTGGGTGCTGGGGTGGGGCGCCGGTATCGTGGTTCTGGAACCGGAGTCGTTTCGCGATCAAATTCGCGAAGAAATCGCAAACATGGCAAAACGCTACTGACATGATGGTGTCAGTAGCGTTTTTGTACGATAAGCATACCAAAGAAAAAGGAGCTGGAGCACATGAGTACACGCAAAGCATTGCAACGTTTTGAGGAATCGGTATCCCGCTATCGGGAGGAGCTAAATGAATTCTCGCTCGAGCAGCTCACCAGGCAGCCGAGTCCGGATGACTGGTCGATCGGGCAGATGTACATGCACCTGATTCTAGCGACCCAGTACATGCATCTGGCCAACGTCGAGAAGTGCCGCCTGGGGAAAGAGGTGACGGCCGGAGAAAAAACGGATGCCGGCCGCGAAGTTATTGCAAGAGGAGGGTTCCCGCCCATCCGCATCAAGGTCCCTGCTTCGCCGCAGTACACGCCGCCTCAGCCTGTCAGCAAGGAACAGATCGAGGAAGGCTTGAACAACGTGGTGACCCGGATGCGTGAGGTGGAGTCAACCTTGGAGGAAATATCGCCTGTCCACAAAGTCGAGCATCCGCGCTTCGGCGCCCTGAATGCCAGCGAATGGTTCCTCTTGATCGAGATGCACTTCCGCCATCATTTCCTCCAGTTGGACCGCCTGAAAAACGAGCTGGGCTACATCGAGCAATCGCAGTGAAAAGCAAAACCACCCGCGAGAGGGTGGTTTTTGGTTTGGAATTAGATCATCCGCCTCAGCTGCCGCACGTACGGACGCAGCTCGGAATTCGCTTCCAGATAGGTGGAGCACACATGGACGAGCGTACGGTTCGGCGACTCTTGTTTCAGCTCCTGCTGCAGCAGGCGGAGCACCTCTGCGAGCTCTTTCCGGACGGGCTCGGGCTGAGCGAGCTCCTGGACCTTTTCGGCCATGGCTTGCAGAAACGAGTGGACGTTTTGCTGCCGGCTGAGAGGATCGATCGGATTCAGATCATTGAAAAAGGCAAGGCTCTCCCGCAAGATGGGCGTGGCATCGGAGCGGAGCATGTCGTGGATGACCGCGTCCAACCGTTCGACGATGAACTGGGCCAGTGCGGACATCGGGAGGGCGATCACTTTCTGGACGGTATAGGTCAAAAATTCGCGGAAGATGCCCCGGTAGATGGCAACGATGTCCCACACGCAGCGCTCGATTTCGGGGCCGTACGCTTCCATAAAGCAGTCCTTGTGCCAGGCCAGCATCATGGCGCGCTTCTTCTTCCAGGCGAGAATGAACTTCTCGTTGTCTTTGATGGGGAGCTCTTTGAATTCAAACATAAAAAAGTAATGCTCCAGCATGTACTGAAGCTGGAACTGTATGTTTTGCTGCAGCCGTTCCTTTGGCGAGAGGGCGTTCGCCCGGCTGGAATTGTCCATTTCCCGCGCTTGGTCGAACATCGCCTGGTGGCAGTCGACGAACACGGCCGTGAACAGCTCCTCTTTGGAAGGGAAGAACTTGTAGATGCTGCCTTTGGCCATGCCGCAGGCTTCCGCTATGTCCTGCATGGAAGCGGACGTGTAGCCCTTCTCCTTGAATACTTCCATGGCTTTGTGAACAATCTGCTGCTTTTTACCTTCATCCATCGTACTCACCCCTCCGTATTCTGACATGCCGGACAAGCGAGGTCAATATATGGAATTGACAATGAAAACTCGTCAGTCATATAATGAACTCGAAAGTTTTCTGAGCGGAAAAAGGAGGAGGAAGCGGCTTGAAAATCGCAGAAGGTTTGGAAATGCTGGAGTTGCCAATGGTAGCGAGAGGGAACGAGATGATCATCCATCCCGTGGTTGTATATGGTGAGAATTCCTGTGTGCTGGTGGATACCGGAATGCCGAACTGCTACCAGGCCATCGTGAATTCCCTCGATCAGGCCGGGATACCCGCTGAGGGTCTGCATGCCGTTATTCTGACCCATCAGGATATCGATCATGTGGGGAGTCTGCCGCATTTTCTGGCTCGGGCGCGGCAGCCGCTGGATGTGTACGCGCACGCGGACGACAAGCGTGCCATCGACGGAGAGGTTCCTCTGCTGAAGCTCCCGCCTGAAATGAGTAGCGCCATTCTTCAATCGCTGCCGCCAAAGGAGCGCAGCGAGTACGAACACGCCTTTTCTTCCAAGACGGGCCCGAATGTCAATCGTGTCGTGACGGATGGGGAAGTCTTGCCGTTCGGAGGTGGGCTGCGCGTCATCCATACGCCCGGACATACGCCGGGTCATATCAGCCTGTATCACGAAGCGAGCCGCACGCTGATCGCGGGTGACGCGATGATCGTGGAAAACGGAGAGCTGAAGGGACCGAGACCGCAAGTCACTCCGGACATGGACGAGGCCATTCGTTCCCTGAAAAAACTGACGGTCCTGCCCATCGAAATCGTGATTTGCTACCATGGCGGCGTGTTCAAGGGCGACGTGAAAAAGCGGCTCGAGGAGCTTGCGGCGTCGGTGAAGTAACATGGCCGGCCAACGATTGGGTTCCTTTTTGCTGACGTTCTTGATCGCGGTCTTGGGCGGCCTTGCCTTTCAATGGCTGCATTTGCCGATCCCCTGGCTGCTCGGTCCGATGCTGTTCGTCCTTGTCGGCACCAAGCTGTGGAAGTCGTTTCGCCCGTTTTGGCCGGGGACTGTCCGCGACACCGGCATGATCGTGATCGGCTATACGGTCGGCCTGTCGTTTACGATGGCGACGCTGAGGCAAATCGGGCAGCAGCTGCCTTCGATGATCCTGCTCACGGCTCTGCTGCTGCTTTGCGCTTTTTGCATCGCCCTTTTGGTCTCCAAAGTGTCGCGGATTCCGTTTCCGACGGTGTTGATGGGGAGCATTCCCGGCGGTCTCAGCCAAATGATTCCGCTGGCGGAAGAGATCAAAGGGGTCGATCTGACCGTCGTCACGTTTCTGCAGGTGTCCCGACTCCTGATGATCATTTTCTTTGTGCCCATGCTCATCTTCAGTCCGTTCTTCGGGCTGGAGGGGGTAGACCACCAGCTGATCGCTGGCCAGGCGTCGGCGAGCTGGAGCGGCTTGTACCCGCATGTGCTTCTGTTTGCCGTCGCCTGCACCGCCTGCGCCCTGCTCGGTAAAAGGATCCACTTTCCGGCGGCGTTTTTTCTGGGGCCGATGATCGCCACCATCCTGATCAATCTGTCCGGGTATAGTGGTCCGGGTCTGCCAACCTTGCTGCTGAACGCGTCCCAGCTCGCGATCGGCGGCTACATCGGATTGCTGCTGAAGCCCGAGCAGCTGAGGAACAAGCTCGCCATGGCGGTGCTGGCTATCTTGAGCGGGGCAGTCTTGATCAGCTGTTCGCTCGGCCTCAGCTACCTGCTGACTACGCTTCACGCCGTTTCGTTCGTGACTGCCTTTTTGGGACTCTCTCCCGGCGGCATGGATCAGATGGGGATTATCGCGAAAGAGGTCCACGCCGACTTGTCCGTGGTGATCTGTTATCAGCTGTTTCGGACTTTGTTCATTTTTCTGATCGTGCCGTTCCTGATCAAGCTGATCTTCCGGTCGCGTCTGCGGGGCAAGGTCGCGGAGACGACCTGACGATTGTCAAACCAATACAGCTTCATCACAGCAGGTGCCTTGCCGCATCTGCTGTTTTTTGTTTGATCAGGGAGAGGCTTTCAAGGAAAAGGCTGCGTACGACGCTGCGTCGCCCCAAAACAGAGATAATTACTCGGGATTCATTTTGTGATATAGTTGCTGTTGTGAATTGCTAGAATAGACGAATGATTTCATCTGTGGCTTAGCGCTAGTTCGCTGGGCACGGCGGATACAGAAAGGACGGGTTCGCATGGCAAAGACAGAACATACAGAAGAAAGCTTGCTGTTCACCAGGGTGAACAAGGCTACCCAGGCATTGCCGATCTCGTTCGAGGACTGGGAGCAAAAGGCGCGGGAGGTGCTGCCGGACGGCCCGTTCGATTACATCGCAGGCGGATCCGGAGCGGAAGAGACGCTGGCTTCCAACCGTACCGCGTTCTCCAAGTGGGCCATCGTGCCGCGGATGCTGCGTGATGTTTCCCGGCGCTCTCTCGGCATCGAGCTGTTCGGGCAGTCCTGGAAAACGCCGGTACTGCTGGCCCCGGTCGGTATGCAGGCCATTGCCCATCCGGAAGGCGAGCTGGCGACGGCGAGGGCGGCTGCGGCCGCAGGCGTGCCGATGGTGGTCAGCACGGTGTCGGCGCATTCGCTGGAGCAAATCGCCGACACGATGGGAGATGCTCCTCGCTGGTTCCAGCTCTACTGGTCCAACGATCGGGAAGTGTGCGCCAGCATGGTGAAGCGCGCAGAGACGGCGGGTTATTCCGCTATCGTCGTGACTGTGGACACGGTGTTGCTCGGCTGGAAGCGCCGAGATTTCCGCAACGGCTACTCCCCTCTGCGTGAAGGCAAAGGCCTTGCGAACTACATCAGCGATCCAATCTTTTGCTCGCGCCTGGCCGAGGTGAACATGGAGAATGCCGTCGAAGAAGTGCTCCGCAATATTTACCATCCGACCCTGAACTGGGATGACATCGATTATTTGCGCCAGCATACCGGTCTGCCGATCCTTGTCAAAGGCATCCTGCATCCGGACGACGCCAAAATAGCAGTGGAGCGCGGCGTAGACGGCATCATCGTATCCAACCACGGCGGGCGCCAGCTGGACGGAGCGATCTCGACGCTGGATGCGCTGCCGGCCATCGCCGAAGCGGTAGAGGGTCGCATCCCGGTGCTCCTGGACAGCGGCGTGCGCACCGGCGCGGATGTGGTCAAGGCGCTCGCGCTTGGAGCGGCAGCCGTCCTGATCGGTCGTCCCTTCATGTACGGTCTGGCGGTCGCGGGCGAGCAAGGCGTAGCGAGCGTGATCGATACGCTGATCCAGGAGCTGGATGTATCGCTGGCGTTGTCGGGTGCAAGTTCGGTGGAGGAACTGAACTCTCGCATTCTTGTTCGCGTATAGTCTAACAACGAAAAGAGACCAATCCCCTTGAAAGAAGGAGGATTGGTCTTTTTCCTACAGATCGCAGCCGCGGCTCCGCCAAATAGCATAGCGCAGCCAGGTTTTCTAATTCGAGGCTATCTTTCCTTGACGGAAGCGTGGGCCGAAATCCCGTCCAGGATAGCATCCCAGTCATTTTCATGAAGCTCGTGGCCCGTACCTGCAAGTGTGAGGAGCGCAGCACCCGGTATCGTGTTGGCGAGGTGAACGCCATGCGCAAAAGGGATAATCGGGTCTTCCGTGCCGTGGATAACCAAGGCAGGCTGGGAAATCTCGTTCGTCCTCGTCAGGTAGTCTTCGCCGCCTGTAACAAAGGCGTGGTTGTACATGCTTGGCAGATGGCGTGCGCGCCGTGCTTCTTCGGTTGCCATCCTTTCGACCTTTTGCTGGTCAAAAGGATGCTTCGTTCTTCGAATGGCGGAGCGCAAAGATTTGCGTGAGCAGTCCGCCCATCGACATCCCGACGATGTGTGCCTGTTTGATGCCAAAGGCGTCGAGCACGCGCGCCGCATCATCGGCCATATCCTCGAAGGTGTAGCCGGGCGAACCGGGCGTGTAAGTGATAGAGCGGCCGACATCGCGATTGTCGTAGCGAATGACGAAGAAGCCTCTCCCAGCCAGACGCTGGCAGAAGTCGGTCTCCCACCAGATCATCGAGGCGGTCGCCCCCATCACCAATAGAATGGCTGGATCTCTCGGACTTCCAAAGCTTTCTGCGCAAAGTTCGATTCCATCCACGGACAGTATTTGTTCACTCATAGTCGATCTTTCCTCCTGAAAAGAAAATAAAAAACACAGGCATGGCTGCCTGTGCGGACGGAAATCGGAAAAGGATGAGGGCTTTTCCGCATGTCAAAAAAAGCAGACGCGGAAGTCTCTCTACCTCAAAGCATAATAAAAATGGGTTCCCGTATGGGCAAACCGGTTTCCGATTCCTACGCACCAGGCATAGTCTTATGGCGCACATCATTAATGGCGCATCAGTCATCGGAAATTAATTTGCCACACGTAACCCTCCGTTCAATGTAAAGTGAGCTCAGCATAACACAAACGTTTTGAAATTTCAACCAGCGTTGCAAGCGGATTCCTTTTCGTTCGAGGTCCTGCCACTAGCAGAGAGACTTGGCAAAACGTTTGCAAAACTGTTGCAAAAGCCCAGGGACTACGCCGTTGATCTTTGCAGGATCCATGGTACAATGAAGCCAACTTGGGCTAGAAAATCTTACCTGAACCAAAAAGGATCCAATCCAGCTGTGGGAAAGGATCTTTTTTTCACGTACAGGACAGGAAATAACGGGGGAACTGGGGATAGATAGATGAGACAAGAAGCTGTAATGGAACTCTCACCGCAGGAATGGGAAGAGCTTTTGCAGGAAAAGGACGAAAAACTGAAGGCGGCACTCCAGGAGCTGGCAGACGTCAGACGAGCCCTGGACAAATCGTCGATCGTGGCCATCACGGATCATCGGGGGATCATCCTGAGCGCGAACGACCAGTTTTGCCGCATTTCCAAATACAGCCGCAGCGAGCTGATTGGCCAGGATCATCGGCTACTGAATTCGGGCCATCATCCCAAAGCCTTTTTCAAACAGATGTGGGCGACGATCGGCTCGGGGCAAATATGGCGGGGAGAGATCCGCAACCGCGCCAAGGACGGGTCGATGTACTGGGTCGATACGACGATCGTGCCGTTTGTCGACCAGCAGGGGAAAATCACCCGGTACGTCTCGATCCGCAGCGACATCACCGACCGCAAAAACATGGAAGAGGAGCTGCAGCGAAGCCAGGAGAAGTACCGGATCATCGCGGAGAATACGTCGGACATCATCTCGATGGTCGATGAACGGGGAGACTTTTTGTATTTATCCCCTTCGCACAGGATGCTGTGGGAGCACGAGGTCCCAAACGGGCAGATTCAAAACCTGTTCGGCTGGCTGGAGGAAGACGATAGAGAGATCATGGATTACGCGATCCGCTACGTGTACTCGACGGGCAAAGGATACATGGCGGAGTGCCGGATCCGGACGGAGAGAGGGACGCCGATCTGGACGGAAACGAAGCTCAATCCAATCCTGGACGAAGCGGGCAACGTAAGCGCGGTGCTGCTCGTGACACGCGACATCACGGACCGCAAGCTCTCCGAAGAAACGATCCACCACCTGGCGTATCACGACGCTTTGACGGATCTGCCCAACCGCCGCATGTACATCCAGCATGTGACCAAGGAAATCATGCAGGCCAAGCGATTCCAGTCCAACATGGCGGTCCTGTTTCTCGATATGGACCGTTTCAAGGATATCAACGATTCCTTCGGTCACGACGTGGGAGATTTGCTGCTGATCGAGACGGCGAGGCGCCTCCAGGCCTGTGTGGAGCAGGGAGATATTGTCGCGCGTCTCGGCGGGGACGAATTCACGATCCTTTTGCGCCAGATCAAGGAGCAGCCGCAAGCGGAGATGGTCGCGCAGCGGATCATGGCCGAGCTGCAGAAACCGTTTGACCTGAACGGGCACCTCATGAGCATCTCGTGCAGCATCGGGATCGCGCTGTTTCCGCAGGATGGAGACCAGGCCGAAGATTTGCTCAAGCGAGCAGACACCGCGCTCTATTCCGTCAAATCGCAGGGACGAAACGGGTACGCGTTTTTTGACCCGACGATGGAAGCCAAGTCGCTGGAACGCATCTTGATGGAAAATGAATTGCGCAAAGCGATCGAACAGGAGCAGTTCCATATTTATTACCAGCCAAAGATGGACATCGCCACGCAGCAGCTGACCGGCATGGAAGCGCTGGTTCGCTGGATCCATCCGGAGCTGGGCGTCATCTCGCCCGGCAGGTTTATTCCCGTTGCGGAAGAGACAGGGCTGATCGTCGAGCTGGGTGAATGGATTTTGCGGGAAGCGTGCAAGCAAAACAAAAAATGGCAGGACGAAGGGCATCAGCTGAAGGTATCGGTGAATCTTTCGGCGCGCCAGATTTTCCAAAAAGACTTGGTGGAGATGGTCACCCGGATCCTCGGGGAAACCGGACTGGCGCCGGCGTGGCTGGAGCTGGAGATCACGGAGAGCATTTTTGTCAAAATGGAAGAAGCAACGGTCGTTTTGAAACAGCTCCGCGACGCCGGAATCCAGATCTCGATCGACGACTTCGGAACGGGGTACAGCTCCTTCAGCTACATCAAGAGCCTCCCGGTCGATACGATCAAAATCGACGCATCGTTTATTCGGGATATTCATCACAACCAGGAAAGCCAGGCGATTGTCAAGGCGATCGTGACGATTGCGGACAGCCTGCAAATGAACGTCATCGCAGAAGGAATCGAGCTGGACGACCAGGCGGAAGCACTCCAGCAAAACGGCTGCGTTCACGGCCAAGGCTACCTGTTCAGCAAACCGCTCGCGACAGCCGACTTCGAGCACTTTTTGCTCAATCGTTGATGCTGAGCGAAGCATATCCGAATTGACGTAGCTGCACAGAAACATAGCGCAGGCCAGAACATGAGAATGATGTTCTGGCCTGCTTTCATGAGCTTATGGTCTCGGACCGCCGGGAAAGCTCTGGATCCGGCAGTTGTGGAAGGCTGTAATTTTCCATTCGCCCCCCTGTTTGACGACGACATTCGTATTGATCGATCCTCTGTCGCCCGGGTCCTGGGAGGCATCTGCCAGCTTTGCTTCCCCGGTGGCATGGACGATGGCGACGTCCGGCGTCACGAAGCGTGGCTGCAGCTCTCCTGCGGCGCTGGATTCCAGACGGGATCCCCGCAGCGGGCCGTCAAACAGCTTCTGATGCACTTCGGCGATTTGCTTTCGGCCCATCAGCCGGTGGCCCATGAAGGTCACGTAATCGGCGTCTTCGGTGAAGCACTCGCCGAATGCCGCGCCGTCCCCTTTGTTCCAGGCTTCGGACATGGCGGCAAACAAGGTATGGATGGCATCAATGTCATTTTGCAGGTGTTTCATTCTTCATCGATCCTTTCGCTTTGGTTTAAGTTGGTGTGTTCCTTCAGGTCTGTGATATACTTGGAGCATACATCTTAGTCAATTTGATTTCTTCATTAGCTAAATATCTTAGTTCATTAAGATATTATTATCATACACAGGAGGATTCCCCATGTCAATAGAAAATCACCAAAAAACGGAAAACGAATGGACGCCGTTGCAGCGGGATCTGCTCTTGGAGGTGCGCAAAAACAGCTCACGGGCCGTCATGTTTCACCAAGCGATCTCGGATAGGCTGGGTCTGAATGCGACGGATCACAAATGCCTGGACTACTTGCTGAGCAGCGGACCGGTCACCGCCGGACGCTTGGCCGAGCTGACCGGGCTTACCACAGGAGCGGTCACCAATGTCATCGATCGGCTGGAGAAGGCAGGGTACATCGTTCGTGACAAGGATCCGAACGACAGGAGAAGGGTCGTCGTGAAGCCGGTGCCGGAGAAGGTCAGCGCGATATCCCCTTTGTTTCAGTCCATCCTGGAAAAAACGATTCGGATCATCGATTCCTATACCGAACAGGAGCAGACCGCCATTCTCGATTTTCTCAGGCGGTGCAATGACATGACGTTGGAAGAGATGAACCGTTGGAAGTAGCTGTCACGGCGAGCCGGCAGGGTTCGGCCCATGACGGTTCAAAGAGGGGCGAGAAGCGGCGGAATCGGCCGTTTTTCTCACCTCTGGCCAAGCCAAATTCATGAACGGGACTGGAATCCCGCTTGAGGACGGCTAACCGCTCTTGTCATTTTCGGAAGCGCGGGAGTAGACTGGATAGGCTCAAGGCTTCGCCTGCGTGGCGAGGCCTGTTTTCGTTCGATGTGGGATCGGTTTTCCGACGTACAATCGAAGAGTTAGAGGGAATGGAGGTTCCACATGGGGAAATCGTCAGGAAAAACGATGCTTGCCATCACTTGTTTAGTTTTGATTTGGGGATTGTCGTGGTCGATTTACAAATAGCCCTGGCGTACACGCCTCCCCTTTTGTTTGCCGGGATGCGTTCGCTGTTTGGCGGCCTTTTGCTCGCTGCGTTTTTGCTGCCGAAATGGAAGAAGATAAAATGGCGGGACAACTGGGTCAGGTACTGCGTGTCCGCTACTTTAAATGCCGCGCTCTTCTACGGCTTGCAAACGGTGGGGCTGGTCTATTTGCCAGGAGGCTTGTTCTCTGTGCTCGTCTACTTCCAGCCGGTCCTGATCGGCCTTTTCGCCTGGCTGTGGCTCGGAGAAAAAATGTCACTGACGAAAATCATCGGACTGTTGATTGGTTTCTGCGGTATTTTGGCTGTCAGTGCGGACGGCATTACCGGACAGGTATCGATCGTCGGGGTGGTTTTGGCGATCCTGACTGCGATCAGCTGGGCGCTCGGCGTCATTTACGTCAAAAGGGAGAGCGGCAAGGTGGATTCCCTGTGGCTGGTTGCGCTGCAATTTATCATTGGAGGAGCGCTTTTGACCGGTGCGGGTTCGATGGTCGAGAGCTGGTCGGACATCGTCTGGAACGGCGGCTATTTGTTCAGCTTGGGATTCGGAGCGACGTTGGGCGTACCGATTGCCTTTGTGATCTACTTCCATTTGATGAACGGGGGAGAGGCCAGCAAAATCGCTTCCTTCACCTTCCTGGTCCCATTGATTGCGGTTGGGACGGGGACGCTGTTCTTGCACGAGCCGTTCACGTTTTCGCTCGTGGCGGGCCTCGTGCTGATCGTCCTTAGCATTTGTCTGGTAAACTATCGCGGGAAGAAGCGCGGGATCCAGGTCGGGGACCGCGCCTCATACGACGCCTGATTGCAGCGGCGGAAGGAGGGGCCCGGAGCGGGAAATGCTCCGGGCCTTGTTGACTTCCGGAATGGCAAAACACTACAATTGGTAGTGTGAGGTGACTGCAATGAAACTGCAACACTTTAAAATGAAAGAGAGCGGCTTGAACCGCTTTTTTGGCCCGCTCGAAGCCAGGATCATGGAAGTCTTGTGGGACGGCCGGGAGCAGGAGCATGAACTGAGCATCAAAGATGTGCAGCAAAAGCTCGAAACGGACAAGCAGGTCAATTTCAACACGGTCATGAC
Source organism: Brevibacillus brevis (assembly GCF_031583145.1). NCBI lineage: Bacteria > Bacillati > Bacillota > Bacilli > Caryophanales > Paenibacillaceae > Brevibacillus > Brevibacillus brevis. Next base: position 1,281,911 of record NZ_CP134050.1, read on the forward strand.
GGTGATGAACCGCCTTGTGGAAAAAGGCTTCTTGCAAAAAAGGACGGAAGGGCGCACGTCGCTGTTCCAGCCGGTCCAGACCCGCCACGACTTCATCAACAACCAATCGAGGGAATTGACGCACGAGCTCATGGAGGAGTTCGGTCCGCTGGCTGTCAGCCATATGCTCGACGAACTGGATGAGGCCGACCCGGAGCTGTTGGAAAAACTGGAAGAAAAAATCAATCTCTTGAAAAAAGGAAAATAAGCCATGTGGGAAAATCGATCGCGAATGCTCTTTTTGTCCGGGGTGGCGCTTTCCGCACTTGTCTTGATCCAGATGGGCATGTACCTGTTTTATACGGTGATGGGATGGGATCTGCACTTCAACGTATTGCAGCTGTGCAAAACGACGATTCACTCGCTCGGCTTTTCCTGGGCTGGCTATCTGCTTGACGCGCTTGTACTGTACACTTTCGGCTGGACGGTTTGGATGACGGTCCGGCAGATCCGGCTGTGCCGCCGCTTTGAGGAAGCGCTTTTGCTGAATCTGGACGAGCGGCAGACCGCACGCATCAACGGCGTCTATCGCGCAGGCAAGGCGAACGTGTACGTGGTGAACTGCCGAGAGCCGCTGGCGTTTACCGTCGGTCTGCGACGCAGCAGGATCGTGCTGTCGACGGGGCTGCTCAGCCTGCTGGACGAGCGGGAGCTGGCCGCTGTCATTCATCACGAGGCGTATCATGAGAAGCACGCCGATCCCTTGAAGGTGTTTTTTCTGTCCCTCCTGGCGAATGTCTTTTGGTATTTGCCTGTGTTGAAACATATTCATTCTCATTACAAAGTAGTGCGCGAGCTCCTTGCTGACCGCCATGCGATGGAGCAGACGGGCGGGATGGCCGATTTGGGCGGGGCGCTCCTGAAGCTGCTCAGGAAGCGGCAGCCGGCGTCTGTCCTGCAGGCCGCGCACGTCTCGTTTGCCGATACGGCGATCAACTACCGGATCCAGCGATTACTGGACCCCAAGCTGGACCTTCCTTTGCAGCTGCCGACGACGTCCGTTTTCCTGTCCGTATGCGTCATCTTCTTGTTAAGCCAGCTGTTCTGGGCCTCCATGGCCTGACTTTTTTAAGAACGCAAACTGCGCGGCGTCGTTTGCACGATCAGGCCATCGCCACGGAAGAACAAAAACAGCCGAATGCATGGAGTCGGCTGTTTTTGTTTGTCTCGTAGTTGCCCCTCGGTTACTTGTTTATCCCCGGTAGATTCCATGCTCATAGATATACTGCAGGCAAACGTCGGGCAACAGAAAGCTCGGGTCGCCGCCCTTCCGTATTTCATCCCGGATGTACGTCGAGCTGATGCCCATGTTGATCCCCTTGCTCATGATCAAAAAATGCTCGTCGTTGTTGCGCAAAAGCGGATCGTCGGCAATCAGGTCCGCTGACGGATACCCTTCCCGCGACATGACGATGAACTGAAATTCGGACACGAGCTTCTCGGCGCTGCCCCAGTTGGACATCCCGATCAGCAGGTCGGAGCCCATGATAAAGAACAGCTCGTCATTGGGATACTTTTTTCGTAAATGAACCATGGTATCGTAGGTGTAGGTCTCTCCCGGCAATGCCTCCATCTCGACGGTGGAAATTTCGAAGAGTGGATCGCCGAAGCGGTTTTTCTTGTGGGTGCAGGTGTCGAGCGCCATCTGCAGCATGCGCAGACGGTGGACGTCTTCCGTCTGCATCTTTTTGTCGTGCCGCAGGGAGGAGCAAGGGACGAAGATGACTTTGTCCAGCCGTTTCCGCCGTGCTACTGTCGCCGCCGTAAACAGATGGCTGTACGTGATCGGGTCAAAGCTGCTGCCGTATATGCCAATGCGCATCCTGTTCATTCCTTTCTTATCCCGGCTCTTACAAGGCTAGCTCTCCGGATGTCGTGACCGTGATGCCGTACGCTTGCTGCAGCTGTGCCAGAGCCTCCTCTGTGCTTTCCTCAAAGCCGGGGATCGGGCTCATGCAGTCCGCGAGCACGGTGATCCGGGAGGTCATCTCGGGGTCGCCTTCATAGTGCGCAAGGATCTGGCGAAGCGATTCCAGTACGCAGTGCGATTTGGCCTCCCCTGCGACAATGATCCGGTCGTAGTTGGCGAGCTCCCGCAGCAGCTCCGTGTCGGCTGCGTCGTCCGTGCCGATCTCCGGTTTGACGATGCCGTACATCTCGCTGAGCGGATCTTTTCCTTTGACGATCCGCAGCGGGGTGGATTTTCGGGCGATGGCGTGGAAGTAGACCATATTCGCAAACTGGCTCTCCAGGGCTGCGCCGAACGTGCCTTCCAGACAGTGATACGGCCAGATACACAGCGCTTTTTTGCTCCATTCGCCCAGCTTCCGGACGTAGGCGAGGCTTTCCTCAGGGTGGTGGACCGCACGCCATGTTCCGCTCTGTACGTCCTCGAGAGTGATGATCGTAAAGGGAGCGGGGTGGTTGCCCGCTTCGTCGACCCACCAGATCGGATGAAAGATTTGCTCGGGCTGGTGCGTGTCGAGCGAGACGGCGACCCGGGTGATCCTGTCCAGATGGTCGTACAGAAAGCGAGCAGCCCGCAGGACGTCGCCGTGTGAGCCTGGGACCGCGAGCTCGCCCTTCTCCATGAAGTCGTTCTGCATATCGATCGCAAGGAAAAGAATCTTTTCGGAATCGTCGGACGAGGGGGGCACCTCTTCTCCTCTGGCCTTGTTCAGCAGCTCGTTCAGTCCGGCAGCAGGCGGCAAGCCGATACGATCTGTTTCAACTATTTCGTGAAACGGCGTTTTCATCGCAGCGTCTCTCCTTTTCCAGAAACTTCTTACCTCCATTAAAGCCAAAAAAGGGGCAAGATACAACCGGGTACGAACGGACCAAATGTGGGAAACGGGGAGGTCTTCGGTTCTTATTTATTTTATGGATCAATTATTTTTCGCAAAAAATATTCGGAGGGCTCAAGGCCGCACCCCATGTACGATTTTCGGATCGACGCAAAAGTTGTCGGTTGACAACGGGGAAAAACCTTTCTATAATCTGAGACATTCAAGAAACGAGCAATTCCCATACGGAAGAAACGCCGTGAAAAGGAAAGTAGAAAAGGGATTTGACGTCCAGAGAGTCGCCTGATTGCTGGGAGGGCGGCCGCAAACTCTTTTTGAAAGCCACCTTGGAGCCCTGCTTTTGAAAGCGAGTAGAAAGCAGCGCGTAGCCTGCGTTAACGGGCGCATGTCAGCAGTGGCTGACTGCACGAGTTTTCCTTTTGCGAAAAAGGAAAAAAAGCTGAGTGGTACCGCGATACCTTCGCCTCAGCAATCAAGTCCATGAAAACCTGGACGAGATTGCTGGGGCTTTTTGCTTTTCCAATACAGAAGTGAGAAATGGAGTGGTGGGTCATGGATTCGAAAAAGCAACGGGAGCTGTTGCATTTGCTGGAAGAGGATAGCCGCATGTCAGCCGAGCAGATCGGAAAAATGCTGGCGGAGCCGACAGAGGTCATCGAGCGAGCCATCGCCACTCTGGAAGCGGAAAAAGTGATTGTCAAATATCCCGCGCTGATCAACTGGGAGCGGGTGGAGGATCATCCGTATGTGAATGCGATGATCGACGTGAAAGTGACGCCCAAGCGCGATGTCGGGTTTGACGAGGTAGCCGAGCGCATCTGCCGTTTTCCGGAAGTCAAAGCGGTGTACCTGATGTCCGGCGCGAGCTACGACTTGTCCGTGGTGCTGGAAGGGAAGACGATGCGCGAGGTCGCAACGTTCGTGTCGCAAAAGCTGGCGACGCTCGACTCTGTCGTCTCCACGGCTACCCACTTTATCTTGAAGCGTTACAAACACGATGGAATCGAATTGGAAGATCGCGATGAAGATCGCAGAATGGTGGTAACTCCATGAGCATGCAACTATCTGTAAAAAGCCGTTTGTCGTCAACTGTCGCTTCTTTGAAGCCATCGGGAATTCGCCGTTTCTTCGACCTGGCCGCCTCGATGGAAGGGGTGATTTCGCTGGGGGTCGGGGAGCCGGACTTCGTCACTCCTTGGCGCATGCGGGAAGCCTCCATCTCTTCACTGGAGCGCGGTCACACCGCCTATACGTCCAACGCGGGCCTTCTGGAGCTGCGGGTGGAAATCCAGAAGTATCTGGAGGAGCGCTTCTCGGTCAGCTATCACCCGGAGAGCGAGATTCTGGTCACGGTAGGGGCGAGTGAAGCGATCGATATTGCGCTGCGCGCGATCCTCGATCCGGGCGATGAAGTGCTCGTCGTCGAGCCGTGCTACGTATCATATGAGCCCGTCATTCGCCTGGCCGGGGGAGTACCGGTGTTCCTCAAGACCTCGATGGAAAACCAGTTCAAGCTGACGCCGCAGGAGCTGGAAGCAGGCATTACACCGAAGACCAAGGCGATCATCTTCTGCTACCCGAACAATCCGACCGGGGGCACGATGACTGCGGAGGAATGGAAGACATTGCTGCCGATCATCGAGAAGCACGACCTTTTGGTCATATCCGACGAGATTTACGCGGAGCTGACGTACGGCCGCATGCACGACAGTATCGCCGCTCTGCCCGGCATGAAAGAGCGGACGATCCTCATCTCCGGTTTTTCCAAAGCGTTTGCGATGACAGGCTGGCGCCTCGGCTACGTCTGCGCAATGCCTGACCTGCTTGCCGGCATGCTGAAAATCCACCAGTACACGATGCTGTGCGCTCCCACGATGGCGCAGATGGCCGCGCTGGAGGCGCTGCGCCACGGCCGCGCGGACATGGAGCGGATGATCGAGAGCTATCGCCAGCGCCGCAACTTCGTGGTCGACGGCTTCCGTCAGATCGGCCTCAGCTGTCACGAACCGGATGGCGCCTTTTACGCATTCCCGTCCATCGCATCGACGGGAATGAGCTCTGCCGAGTTTGCGGAAAAATTGTTGATGGAAGAAAAAGTCGCGGTCGTCCCTGGCGATGTGTTCGGGGAAAGCGGACACGGGCACATCCGCTGTTCGTACGCGACATCCATGGAACAGCTGAAAAAAGCGTTGGACCGGATGGAGCGCTTCATGGGGAAATGGTCGGAAGCCACACGGTAATCGTGAAATAAAAAGGAAGTTCCCGAAAGAAGGTCGGTTTTCTTTCGGGAACTTTTTTGTACAGGCAATAACAGCGGGCAAAGAGGGCATCCGCCGTTCACTACTGGAGGGTATTGGGATGCGGGTTTTGGTGCCCATGCTTGATTTCGGAAAAAATGTTGTTCGGTGCTGTCGGCTCCGTCAGGAATCCAGGCATCCGATTTTCCAGCAAATCCAGCAAGCGTTGAATGTCTTCCTTGGTAGCGGGCTGCTTCTCCAGCTTCAGCTGGTAGCCCAAGTTTCCGCTGACCTCTATGGTGGCCCATTGGACGTCCGAAATGCTGGAAATGCCGGCCTGTCGCAGCCTCATCTCGAGTTTGTCCGCCGTGAGCCTCAGTTTCTTCATATTCTCCTGGATCAGCTGGCCGTTTTCGATGACTAGCACAGCCTTCCCTGTCACCAACGTTTCAAAGCCGTTCGATTTGATTTCGAAGTATTCCATGGCCATCATGACGATCACCAACACGGCCCCCAGCACAAAGGTAGGCCAGTAGCCATGGCCGGTGATAGGCTGGATGATCAAAGTCCCAAGGCCGATCATGACCACTACCTGGGCCATGGTCATTTGGGAGATCGATTTGCGGCCGGCGATTCTCAGCAGCAGCGTGCCGATGACGCCGACCGCTTGCCAGATTAGCGTCCAGCTCATGCGAGTCCCTCCAAAGTCAAAGATGCTAGGTATCGGGGAACCAGGCGGGGAGGGAGTTAGCCGGATGGCGTATTCGATGGCGCGTCAACCTGATTGTTTTCCTCCAGAAATTCCCTGTGGCGAAATCCCCACGTGCACATATCGCCAAGGACAGGGCTGAGCGTCTTGCCGTGCTCAGACAGTTCGTACTCGACTTTGGGCGGGATCACTTGGTACGCCCGGCGTACGATGAGGCCGTCCTGCTCCAGCTCCCGCAATTGATTGGCAAGCATGCCCTGGGTAATGTTCGGCAGCATCCGCCTAAGCTCGCCGAAACGCTTGGTGCCTTCGTGCAGCAGGATGAACAAAATGAGCGGCTTCCACTTTCCGCCGATCGCCTGAAGAGTGGCAAGAATCCCCTGGTTCCGTGCGGGATTTCGAAGGTCTTCGAGCATCTTCCCAACTCCCTTTCTGCGCTGACTGTTTCCCTTACTGTACCAGAGGTTGTTGAATTTCGACAGTACTGTATTTTTACGTACATGGTACGTTTTTTCGTACGTAGTACGAAAAAAGAGCGTACTTCTCAGGATCCGCTCTCTTCTGAATAATAGGGAGGGAGACATGAACCGAAGCAAAAAACGTGAAAGGGTGTAGAAATTATGAAGATCCTGGTTCTCATTGCGCATCCCCGCTTCAAGGAGTCGAAGGCCAATCGTGCATTGGCGCAGGAGCTGGAGAAATACGAAGACATCGATATCCTTGACCTGTACGAGGAGTATCCCGATTGGCAAATCGACGTGCAACAGGAGCAGCGCCGGCTCCTTGCGTACGATCGAGTGGTGTTTCAGTTTCCATTTTACTGGTACAGCTGCCCGCCTCTCCTGAAACTGTGGTTCGACGAGGTGCTGACCTTCGGCTGGGCGTTCGGTCCGGGAGGCGTCCATTTGCAGGGGAAGGAATTTCTCATCGCCACGACGGCGGGCGGCACTGTGAATGCGTACCGTTCCGGCGGAGACAACCGCTACACGGTGAGCGAATTGCTGAGGCCGATTGAACAGACGATCACGAAATGCAACGGGACCTACCTGCCGGCCTATGTCCTCTATGACGCCAATCGCGGGACAGACGAAATCTTCGCCGCAGAAGCGGAAAAGTATGTGGACCACATCCGTTCGGCCTTGCCCGTACTCGCTCATTGAGCAGGTAAAACAGGTCCCGCAAGCAGATAAAATGCCTATGGGAAATGCCCTTTTGCAAGGAAAAAAATATGAGTGACCTATCTTTACAAGTATCACGGCGGGGAGTAATATTTGTTTCGTGAAAAATAACATCGAGAACCTAGCGCTGAGCTCCTGAAGAGGGGGCGGGGGAACCAACAGCGGCAGCAGGACGGGCCGCATGGGGTGAATCTCGAATAGCCGAGTAGGGTGACTCTTACACCCGAATCCGTCAGCTAACTCCGCAAGCGTATCAAGAGAGGCACATTCCCTTGTGATGACATAGAGTTTTTGCTATGCCCGAAGCCAAGTGAGTTTCCCCCTCGCTCGGCTTCTTTTTGTCTATTTTTTGCTCCTGTGACAGGATTTACAACCATTTTCCGTTTACGAAAACTAGCGTGAGAGGGGAAACTAACAAAAATGTTTACGAGGAGAATGGGCATGCTGTTGGGACTGAAACGTTTGTTGATCGGAAGACCCATGAAAACAAACGAGCTGGGCGAAGAAAAGCTGTCAAAGGTAAAGGCATTGGCGGTCCTGTCCTCCGATGCGCTCTCGTCGGTGGCGTACGGAACCGAGCAGATCCTGCTGGTCCTGGTGACGCTGGGGACGGCCGCACTCTGGTACTCGCTGCCCATTTCGGTTGCGGTCGTTTGCCTTTTGACGATTCTGGTTTTGTCCTACCGCCAAACGATTTTTGCTTACCCGACGGGCGGCGGAGCTTACATGGTGGCCAAAGACAACTTCGGCACCTCCACCGGACTGGTGGCCGGCGGTTCCCTGCTGGTGGATTACATTTTGACGGTAGCGGTGAGCACGTCCGCTTCCACGGATGCCATTACCTCCGCTTTCCCGGTACTGCATGAGCATCGGGTCCTGATCGCTCTGGTCATGATCCTCCTGGTGACCATCCTGAATTTGCGGGGCATCACCGAATCCGCGACCATTTTGATGTATCCCGTGTACTTGTTTGTCGCCGCCATCTTTTTATTGATTCTGGGCGGAGGCTATCAATGGCTGACGGGGAACTTGCACGCGCAAACACATACTCCCGCCTATGGAGCGGCTGTGCCGGGGATTACGCTCTTTCTCCTGCTGCGGGCGTTCAGCTCGGGGTGCTCGGCTCTGACGGGTGTGGAGGCCGTCTCGAATGCCATCCCGAACTTCCGCGAACCTGCGCCGAAGAATGCCGCTCTCACCTTGGTTATGATGGGGCTGATCCTCGGCGTGATGTTCATGGGCATCAGTCTGTTGGCATACGCGTACGGAATCGCCCCGGCTGTAAAGGAAACGGTCGTATCGCAAATTGCGTCAGCTGTATTTGGCAGAGGAATCATTTATTACCTGATTCAGGCGATCACTGCTCTCATTTTGTTTTTGGCTGCCAATACCGCGTTCGCTGCCTTTCCGTTGCTCGCGTTCATGCTGGCGAAAGACCGGTTTATGCCAAACATGTTCATGGTCCGCGGAGACCGGCTCGGATTTTCCAACGGCATTATTTTCCTGGGCATCCTGTCCGCCATCCTGATCATTTCGTTTGGCGGAGAAACGGAAAATCTCATCCCGCTGTACGCGCTCGGCGTCTTCATTCCGTTTACGTTGTCCCAGGCGGGGATGATGAAGCGCTGGCTGACGAAAAAGCCGTCCGGCTGGCTGGTTCCCTTCCTGATCAATACGGTAGGCATGCTGACGACACTGACCATTTGCCTCATCTTCCTGATCACGAAATTTACACAGGTGTGGACGATCTTCGTGTTCCTGCCCATCGTGATCTTTATCTTCCGCAAAATCAACGGGCATTACCGGGATCTGGCGGATGAGCTTCGCCTGGATGTCGAGAAGGAGAAGCCCCAGCCAAAAGGCAGCGTGATCGTCATTCCCGTATCCGGCATCTCGCAGGTCGTAAAGAATACGATCAGCTACGCCCAGTCGTTGTCCGATGACATCGTGGCCGTCTACGTAGGGTTCAGCGATGAAGAGATGAAAAGGATGGAGGAAAAGTGGGAGCAGTGGAATCCCGGGGTGCGCCTGATTGTCTTGCGTTCGCACTACCGCAGTATTATCAAGCCGCTCTTTAAATTCATCGATACGGTAGAGTGGAAAAAGGCGGAGACAGATCATGTGACGGTCATGATTCCGCAGTTTATCACCAAGCGCTGGTGGCACAACCTGCTTCACAACCAGACGAGCTTTTTCCTGCGGGCCTACCTGTTTGCGCGGCAAGACGTCAAAATCGCGACGGTGCCGTACCGCCTGAAAAAATAAGAAAACAACAAAAAGGCAATCCCGAAAGTCCGTGCAGACTGACAGGATTGCCTTTTGCTTATACCACCACGGTCGCCGCCAGCTGTGTCAGCAGTGCAGCCAGGATCATGGAGATGCTGGAAACGGTCCCGGTTACGGAGCCGATTTCAAATGCTTTCGAGGTCCCGGCACCGTGGGCGCTCGTTCCAAGCATGACACCGCGTGCGATATCGTCCTGAATGCGCAGGTACGAAATGACATAGGGGCCGATCACGGATCCGAGCAGCCCCGTGATCAGCACGAGCACAGCCGTGATCGAAGGGACGCCGCCGATCATCTGCGAGACGTTCATGGCGATCGGTGTGGTGACCGACCGAGGCAGCAGGCTGTACATCACCTGTTTGTCCACATGCAGCAAAAGAGCCAGGACGGCGGAGGAGAGCACCGCGACTGCCGAGCCCGACATGACGCTGACCAGGATTTGCGCGGCATGCTTTTTCAACAGGGGATAATGCTTGTAAAGCGGAACCGCAAACGCGATGGTCGCGGGCTGGAGCATGTAGGCCAGCCATTTTCCGCCGGCGTTGTACGTATCGTAGGCCGTGTGCGTCACCAGCAGCAGGCAGACCAGGACGATCGGCGTAAAGAGCAGCGGCGAAAACAGCAGGATCGGTTTGTAGCGGTAGAGCCGTTTGGCGACCAGATAGACCGCGATGGTGAACAGAAAGCCGAGAAATCCGCTGATCATGATCGACTATGCCCCTTCCGTTTGGAAATGGCCTCCGCCACGAGCCCGCTGCACGCCATGACGATCGCCGTCCCGATCGCGATGACGAAAAAGATTTGGACGCCCTCATGGAGCATCAGATTTTGGTACGAGATGATTCCGACAGACGGCGGGATGAAAAACAGCAGCAGCTCTGCCAAAAGGAAGCTGGCTCCTGCCTCGATCCACTCCAGACGAATCCATTTGAGCTGAAGCAGGAAAAATACGACGAACATGCCGATGATGCTCCCGGGAATGTTGATTCCGAGCCAGGCGACAAGCGCGTTCATCAGCATCGAGACAATCACGAAAAAAGCGGCTTGCGCCATGATTTTGATGATCTTTTTCAAGTTGGTCCTCTCCCTCTACAAAAAGTGTACATCGTCTGTTTGCATAGGTAAAATGAATATAGAGAATCATTGCCATTCATACGATCTATCGTTTGCCGGAGGGATGCGGGATGGATATCCGCCATTTGCAGTACTTCTTGGAAGTCGCACGCCACAAGAGCTTTACCAAGGCGGCGCAGGCCTTGTATATCACCCAGCCGACGATCAGCAAGATGGTTCGCAACCTCGAAGAAGAAATCGGGGTCGAGCTGTTCGAGCGGGCAGGCAAACGAGTCTCGTTGACCGATGCCGGCTGGGTGCTGTTTTCCCAGGCGGAAGTGATGGTCAAGTCGTTCGAAAGCATGACCGTCCACATCGGCGAACTGATGGAGCTGAAACGGGGCCGGCTGCGCATCGGCCTGCCGCCGATGGTGGGAGCGAGCTTTTTTCCCCACGCGATCGGCCGGTTTTGCGAGCAGTATCCCGGGATTCGTCTGGAGCTGTTTGAGGCGGGCTCGAACAAGGTGGAGGCCGATGTCGGATCGGGAATGCTCGACTGCGGCGTCGTTCTGCTCCCGCCGAAAGACGACACCTTCGATTATTACTCGTTCGTCAACGAGGACATTATGCTGGTCGTTCCGTCCTCCCATGCCTTTGCGGGCCGATCGGAAGTAAGGTTTCGTGAGCTGGATGGGGAAAGGTTCCTTTTGTTCCACGAAGACTTCGCCCTGCACAATCGGATCGTCGACGAATGCGTGCGGGTCGGCTTCCATCCGCATGTCGTCTACAAAAGCTCGCAATGGGATTTCCTCAGCGAGATGGCAGCCGCACATATCGGGATTACGCTGCTTCCCGAGACGATCTGCAGCGAGCTCGATGCCGAACGCTTCCGCATCATTCCGCTGGTCGAGCCTACGCTCAAGTGGCATCTCGGGATGATCTGGAGAAAAAACGCGTACCAGTCGTTTGCGCTGCGGGAATGGATCCGCTTTTCCCAGGAGTTCCTGTCCGAGCGCAGCCGGTCCAAATAGAAAGCTCCTGGTCACCCGTAAAAGTGGGGCGGCCAGGAGCCTTTTTCCTTATGGTTGCGCTTTTTATCGAGCGTCTTCTTCCATGCGGAAGTCTACCTTGTCGAGAGATACGATCTTGGTTTTCTTGGCGAATTTGTAACCCAGCCATATCACGATGAACAGCGGCAATCCGATGTAGGACACGAGGACGCCGTTCCAGTCGATGGCCTCGCCGGTGAACGCCGAGTAGTTCTGGCCGACGATGACCACACAGCAAATGATGAAGGCCAGAATCGGGCCGATCGGGAACCATTTCGCGCGGTAAGGCAGCTCGCTCAAATCGCGCCCTTGGGCGAGCAGCGCCTTGCGGAAGCGGTAGTGGCTCACTGCGATGCCCAGCCATGCGATAAAGCCGGACATACCGGAAGCGTTGAGCAGCCAAACGTAGACAGTGCCATCCCCGAACAGCGAGGACAAGAAGCAGAGGGCTCCGACGAGTGCGGTCACGATCAGGGAGTTGATCGGGACGCCGTTTTTCGTGATTTTGGCAAACCATTTCGGAGCCTTTCCTTCTTTGGCCAGCACCCACAGCATGCGGGTGGACGCGTACATGCCGGAGTTGCCTGCGGACAGGACCGAGGTAAGAATGACGGCGTTCATGACCGACGCGGCGAATGCGAACCCAGCCTTTTGGAACACAATGGTAAACGGGCTGATCGCGATGTCGGTGATGTCTCCGCTGATCAGGTTCGGGTTGTCGTACGGAACCAAAAGGCCGATGACCAGGATCGCCAAAATGTAGAACAGCAGAATGCGCCAGAAGATTTGGCGGATGGCTTTGGGAATGTTGCGCGCAGGGTTTTCGCTCTCCCCGGCAGCGACACCGACCAGCTCTGTACCTTGGAAGGAAAAGCCTGCGATCATAAACACGCCGAGCATCGCCATGAACCCGCCGCTAAACGGAGCTTCGCCTTTCGTGAAGTTCGAGAAACCGACGGCTTCCCCGCCCATGATTCCGAAAATCATCAAAACCCCGATGACAATAAACACGATGACCGTGATGACTTTGATAAGAGCAAACCAGTATTCCGACTCGCCGTACGATTTGACGGACAAGGCGTTCAGCAAAAACATAAGGACGAGGAACAAGGCGCTCCAGATGATCGAAGGAACATCAGGCAGCCAATATTTCATAATGAGTGCGGCAGCCGAAAGCTCGACAGCGATGGTAATCGCCCAGTTGTACCAGTAGTTCCAGCCGAGAGCGAAGCCCAGGGACGGATCGACGAAGCGGGTGGCGTACGTGCTGAACGAACCGGTGACCGGCATGAAAGCAGCCATTTCCCCGAGACTGGTCATCAGGAAGTACACCATGATGCTGATGGCCATATAAGCGACCAACGCCCCGCCGGGTCCGGCCGAATGAATGGAGCCCCCGCTTGCGAGGAACAGCCCTGTGCCGATGGAGCCGCCGATGGCGATCATCGTCAGGTGGCGGGCTTTGAGGCCCCGTTGCAATTGATTGTCTGACATACGAGTATGGCACGACCTTTCTCTAGGTTGATTGAAATCGGAAGGAAGGTCGGAAACGAAAAAACCGCCACAAGCCAAAGACGGCAAAGGGCGGTATCATCCAATCCCCACCAAGCCTTCACTGAAGATAGCGCACCACGTTTGCCCGGCAAGCAAACGTGACAGTTCTGCCCCTTTCGAGAACAGCCCCAGCCCATGCGTACAGCGATACACAATGGACTTCGGCGGCTTTTCCCTCTTCTGCAGTCTTAGATTTCGTCTGAATCTCGTGCAGAATACTATAAAAGCCGCGACCTCTATCCTCATCGTGAAAGATGAGGATAACATGTATGAAATTATTTTATTCATCAACTATATAAGATTATGCGGAATTAATCAATTGCCTCTTTTTTGCAAATCTTTTTTTGTACTTCAGGCACCTGAAACATGCCGGATCTGCCTGTCAGTCAAAATGGCGGCGGGCCGGCCACGAGCCTTGAAGCTTGCGGATTTGAATGATTTGGCCGGTGTGACAGGCATCGTGCAGCATGATACTCATGACGCTCTGGAAGATGGGTGCGGTAGGCAAAGGCCGGTCGAGCTCTTCTTCGCTCAGTGACGCCAGCTTTTCCCGAATCTGCCGGTGCACGTCCCCCATGCGCTGCTGTGTTGTTTGCCAAGCTTCCTCATCCTCGGGTCCTCCGGAAGGGGTGAACGTATCGTCGTTGTCGTTTGCCGAGCCCGGAAACTCAGTGTCGAGCAGGCGATGAAGCAAACGTTCCTTGTAGTAAAGCAAATGACTGACGATCTCCCAAATGGTGTTGGCGGCTTCTCCAGCCGGACGCCAGCTCGCCTGGGAGGCGGTCAATCCAGACAGCGCATCGCGCAGGGGCGGATACCAGTCTTCCTTTTCGTACGTATGCTCCCAGTTTGCAAGCAACAGTTCTTTGCGTTCCATATTCATCCTCCTCGTCTGTGAAACAGATTGGCGAAACGGTATAATAATGCTAATGATGCGGATGTAACTAATGTATATTATTACGGTAGTTACTTTCTGAAGATATCACATCCTCTCTTTGGAAACAAGAGGAAAAAAGCGTGCTGGGAAAAGGGATGGAGGTTGCCTGCGGTGGAGTGGCTGTTCATTGATTTTTTAAATAGCGACTGGCGAGATTGGCGCGGCTCGGGTCGGAGAGAAAATCGGCTGGAGAAAACAGAATGGATGGAAAGCTTTTTGCAAGAGTGGGGGCTCGATGCGCCGCTGCCCGTCGAACCGAAAATCGTGGCCGGCCTCGTGGAGCTGCGGGAGTGCCTGAGGCGGATGACGGAGTCTTTGGTTAGGGGGACAGCGCTGGATGGCGACGATTTGGCGGCTTTGAATCGGGCGTTGGCTTTGGCCCCTTCGCATTCGGAAATTCGGCACAGCGAGGAGGGGGGCTATCGCATGGAGAAAGTAAGTGCAGTCAGCGGCTGGGACCTGGTCGCCTCCCGGATCGCCCAGTCGTTTGCCGACCTGCTCGTCCACGAGGAAGCGAAGCGGATCAAAATTTGCGACAATCCCGATTGCAGATGGGTCTTCTATGATGAGAGCCGCAACCGCGTGCGCCGCTGGTGCGACGATAAAATGTGCGGCAATCTCATGAAGGTGCGCCGATTCCGCGAGCGGCAAAAATCAAAAGGGTGAAGCGCAAGCAGCGTTTCGCCCTTTTTTCGTGTCTGGAGATAAGTGGTAACACCGACATGGCTGTGGTGGGGCGGAGTATGAAGCGAAGAGCGGGAATCTGCTTCTCCCCTCAGTGGTTGCGATCCAAAGGGCGTCCTGCTTAACCCAACATCCGTCTTCGAGACAGCCTGCAAAAATAGAACCGAGCATCCGCAAAACGCTCGAGAAGCAGATTCCCGGTCGCAGCGCCTTGCGAAGCCCGGCCGAGCGGAGCCGCGGATTCGCGGGCCAAAGGAGCGGTACCCTGAATTCGCTGCAGAGCGGCTGCGGCTTTACCGCTCCCCCGCGAGTATGCAGCGGAGCGGACAGTCTATGCTTCCAAGAGGGGCGGAGTATGAAGCGAAGAGCGGGAATCTGCTTCTCCCCTCAGTGGTTGCGCTTCAAAGGGCGTCCTGCTTAACTCAACACTCATCTTCGAGACAGCATCCAAAGAGATCAGAGCCGAGCATCCGCAAAACGCTCGAGAAGCAGATTCCCGGTCGCAGCGCCTTGCGAAGCCCGGCCGAGCGGAGCCGCGGATTCGCGGGCCAAAGGAGCGGTACCCTGAATTCGCTGCAGAGCGGCTGCGGCTTTACCGCTCCCCCGCGAGTACGCAGCGGAGCGGACAGTCTACGCTTCCAAGAGGGGCGAAGCACGAAGCGAAGAGCGGGAATCTGCTTCTCCCCGGGCAGCCCATGCCCTCACCTCTTTTACGAACAGCTACGAAAAGCGCAAGATGTCTTTACGCAGATACCGGAGTCAGTGGAAGCAGCTTCGCGTGGATCCCAGGACCAGCCGCAACGATGCCGTATCCTTCCCAGTCGTACTCCCCATCTCTGTCGGCGTTGGAGACGTTCCCCCCAGCTTCCTTTACCAGGAGAAGGCCGGCCAGCCAATCGTACGCCCCGATCCCGTACTCCCAATAGCCATCCAGACGCCCGCACGCGACGTAGGCGAGATGAAGCGCTACAGACCCTTGCATCCGGACGGCAAAAGCCTCGGGCATGATCCGCTGGAGGGAGTCAGCCGTATGTTTTCCGGCTGTCAGATCCATCGGGAATGACGAAGCAAACAGCGTCCCGAGGAGGGCTTCGGAAAGCTCGGCTTTCGCGGATACGCGAATCGGTTCGCCGTTGAGCTTTGCTCCCTGTCCGGCTACGGCGCTGAACAGCTCGTCGCGGCACGGATCGTACACGATGGAGAAAAGCGGCGTCCCGGCGTGGACGAGGCAAAGCGACACGGACCACATCGGCATCCTTTGGAAGAAGTGCACGGCACCGTCTATGACGTCGCACACCCAATAAGGCTGGTCAAACTCGGGCTTGCGCTGCTTCTCGATATCGAGCTCCGCTTCGGACCAGCCGTATTCGGGGAATCGCTGTGCCAAGTCCGTTTTCAGGCGCAGCTCCGCCTTTGAATTGATGTGCGAGAAGCGCTCCGCCATTTCCTTTGTGCTGCCGCAAGGGGCCCCGTTTTCAAACGCGCACAGCAGCTCCTGACCGACGCTTCTCACCAGTTCTTCGCAAAAGTTGACATCAGCTGTCTTCATTCCAAATCCCATCCTTTTTCTTTTAATGTTTTTCCTGCAAGGAACAGCGCGCTTCCGGATCAGAAAGACCGATCTGCCTCGCACTTTCGATCAAAACGCATTTGTTTTATAGTAGTATGTAAAAATACTACTAAAATACAAACGGAAATGTCAACGACTTTCAAGCCAACCTTTTCAAAAAAAGAACCCTGTGAGGGAAATTGGGCACATGACGCCTGGGATTGAGACATAATAAAAAGCAAACGACAGGGGAACGGAAATGGGGTGACTCGGTGAGACGGCTTCGAAAGAGGTGGCTGCAGTGGCTTGTTTTGGTGCTCATGGTGGCTGCCTGTACAGCGATCTGGAATTTGCGTCCCTATCCGCCTGATGAGGCTGCGAAAACTGCCATGCAGGGGGGAGAAGGGATCACGGTCATTGATTCGGGGGACTGGCTGGCGTTTGAAGGGGGGGAGACGCGGGAACCGGGCGTGATTTTGTATCCGGGAGCATTGGTGAAAGCCGAGAGCTACTCCCCGCTGGCGCGCCTTTTGGCAGGGGACGGCTACCGCGTCTTTATCGCCAAGATGCCGCTCAATCTGGCAGTAAGCGACGTGGAGCGGGCAAGCCAAGTGATCAAAGCGTACCCGCATCAATCCTTTGTCATCGGCGGCCACTCTCTCGGCGGGGCGATGGCTGCGAGATATGCGGCGAGCCATCCCGATCGGATCGCCGGCGTGATCTTGCTGGGAGCGTACCCGGATAAAAAGGGCAACCTCAAGGATACGGGTTTGCCGGTGCTTTCCCTGCTGGGCTCCCGGGATGGCGTGGTCAACCGGGAGAAGTACGAGAGCGGCAAGCAGTATTTGCCTGACGATGCCCTGTACATGAGCATCGAAGGAGGAAACCATTCCCAGTTTGGCAGCTACGGCATGCAGGAAGGCGATCAGGCGGCCGTAATCACTCCGCAGGACCAATGGCAGCAGACCGCCGGAGCGATCAAGGAATGGCTGCAAACAAAAGTCAATCTGCCTTCGGAGGAATGATCCCCGAGACGACACCCGCGATCCGGATGTTTTCAGATGGCAAGACGAGCGGCGGGTCCTCCGGGCGAGTCGTCGTCAATCGGCACTCCACCGGATTTACGTCCGCCGCGATCCGGACGAGGAACTGTCCTTCCTGCCTGACCAGTACAGGCCTTCCTGTGATCGGCTCCAGTGAAAAGTCCGAAACCAGGAGGAAGCTGCCCGGGCAGATCCCGATTCCCACCAGTCCGTCATCCTGCATGACGAGGGCGAATCGGGCTACATGGTAGCTGGCGACCTCGAGAGAAGGCAGGAGGGAGAGTTCATCGTCGCTCTCCAAAGGCAAATCGAAAAAGCGGGTGCTGTAAGCGTCGCCCGCGATGAATACACGTTTCACGAAACATCCTCCTTTGTGGCGTGTGGCTTGGAAAAAAGCAATCTCCATCCAGCGCGTCACCAGTAAACCGGATACCCTTTGGCATGCAGTCGTGCCAGAAGCCGTTCAAATCTGCTGCGGGCCAGCGGCAGGGGCACTTGAAAACGCTGCGCCAAATAGACGGGGGCGCGGTATCGGTCGCAGTCCGTCAACAGGGGACCAATCATGAAGTAAGGGAGCAGCAGATGCTCGGCGAAGTGGTTGGCCTGCGATTCTTGCCAATCGATCATCCACCCGGTACTCTGCGGCTGGACACCGACATGCAGCAGAAGATGGCCAAGCTCGTGGGCGATTTTTACCCGCTTTTCAGCGGGATCGAGGCTGGAGTCCACCGCGATCACATACCAACCTGGAATGGAGGGGTGCGCGTGAGCCCTGCTGCGGCCTGCAATCTCCTTGATCTCGATGCCGTACGTCGAGCATATGCGATGCAAGTCGAGCTGTTCCGGCTGCTCCATGCCGAGATGTCGGAGGAGCAGATAGACTCGGCTCTCCAGCCACGTCTTCGGTTCGCAAATTTCATCTAGAATGGCAGCGAGCATGAAAGACCTCCTGAGCTACGTATAGGAACGTACGTTCTGATTGTGAGGGAAAAGAAAACCCCTCTGCCAGGGGCTACTTTTTTTTCAGCGGTTCCGTGATGTCAAACAGGGAAGGCGGCCGGGTTTCCTTGACCTGGCGAGCTTTCCACTGTTTCTTAAGATCGTACCAGTATCGGCGGATCTCCTTCTTTTCCTCTTCGGAAGCTTCCAAATATCCGTCCAGAAAGTAATAATCGTCCGGATCGTCAATCTTTTCCTGCAACAGCTCGTCCAATGAACGCTTTTCTGCCGCTGTCGAGGAGGAACCAGAATAAGACGTCGGCTCGTCCGTTCGTCCCAGTAGCCAGTCGGTAGAGACGTTCAGGATGTCCGCCAGCTGCCGAAGCATGTCATTCGGCGGGGTACTGTGGTTGTTCTCGTAGTTGCTGATCGTCCCTTTGGTCGTGCACACGAGCTCTGCCAGCTCTTCCTGGGTGAAGCCCTTCGCACGACGAGCGGTACGTAAGCGCTGGGATAACATGACGCGCCAGTCCTTTCTGAAAAATATACAAGATTATTGTACTCATTCGGTTCGAAAAAGAAAAGAATGGATTGACGCCAAAACTCCTTCGGGAAGCGAAATTTCTTCATTTGCAAGACGTCGCTCTTATATTATCATTGTGTATAATTCCACTAATTCTACATTTTTACGCAAAGGGGAAAATAATACGCGATGTTATTTAACGAGCGGAAAGCGTTGCAGATGACTTTGCAGGCCTTGCTGGAACAACGCATGGTGCTGCGTCGGCAGTATGTGGATCAAGACAAGCAGTTGGGAGCTGACATCAAGCAGATTTTGCATCGAATCCGGGAGATGGACGGCCAGGAAGGAATAGTGGAGGGAGATTCTGTCGAGGAAGTAGCCACTGCAACGGAAGAAATCCCTATGGAAATGATGAAGCGAATGAAAATCCGCAAGGCGCATATACGGCACGACTATGTGGAGATAGCCAAACAGATCGAGAACGTTCTGCGGGAGAGCACGTTCCCGATGTCGCTCACCGAACTTTGTGAAGAGTTGAAGAATCGCCATAGCGTGGAGTTTGCCAGTCCGTATATCGGGGTGCAAAAGTCGCTGAAGTATTTGCCGCACGTAAAGGTCGAGAAGGATGGACGAAAACTGGTCTTTTCCCTGTAAATAAACAAGAAAACGAGAAAAAAGGGCGTAGTGCTGATGTGCACGTGCCCTTTTTTCGCTTGAAAGGGGTCAAATAATCCGGTCAACAAGGGTGAGGACTCGGCGGAATCGGTTGCTCCCCATTCCGGCAAGGGTTATTGCAGGAAGGCGTTCAGCATCCAAATGTGTTTTTCCAGGCCGCTTTGGATAGACAGGAGCATATCCGCTGTCGCCTCATCATCGGCTTGCTGTGCCGCTTCCCTGGCGGTTTTCAGCTCGTCCACCAAGAGAGAGAAGTCGCGTACGATGCTGCCCACCATTTGCTCGGCCGTTTCGCCGGCTGGTGCTTCCGAGATGCTTGCCGTTTGCATACAAGCTGCGAGCGTTGCGACCGGTGTCCCTCCGATGCTCAGGACGCGTTCCGCCAGTGCGTCGATATGCTCGCTGGCCTCGTTGTAGAGCTCTTCAAACTTTCCATGCAAGGTGAAGAATTGAGGACCTTTCACATTCCAGTGGTAGTTGTGCAGCTTGGTGTACAGGACGGTCCAGTTGGCTACTTGTTTATTCAAAAGGGTAACGAGGGTCATTTCCGTTGCGGTTTTCATATTAGAATCTCTCCTTTTTATAATTATTATTGATTAATACTTATTATAAACTAATAGCGGCATTTGTCAACCAACAGAACGGACGTGGTCATTTTAGAAGTTAAAAAATCGGGCGATTAGCGAACGGACAAACATACAAACAAGTTTGCGATTTTTTTCGTATGAATAGTATTGATTACAGGATAGGGGGAGGTTGGCTAAACATGCTTGACTTTGACGAACGCGATGAAGAAGAGTACGAAGAAGACGAAGTAGAAGACGACGAAGACGAGAACGAAGACGAAGACGGCGACGAAGACGAGGACGAAGACGAAGACGGCGACGAAGACGAGGACGAAGACGAAGACGGCGACGAGGACGAAGATGAGGACGAAGACGGCGACGAAGACGAGGACGAAGACGAAGACGAAGACGGCGACGAAGACGAGGACGAAGACGAAGACGGCTACGAAGACGAAGACGGCGATGAAGACGGCGACGAAGACGAAGACGGCGACGAAGACGAAGATGAGGACGAAGACGGCGACGAAGACGAAGACGAGGACGAAGACGGCGACGAAGACGAAGATGAGGACGAAGACGGCGACGAAGACGGCGACGAAGACGACGACTAATTTGCGCGTCAAGTATCGCTTGACGGTGTAGTACCGAAATAGATTGCTTCAGCAAAGTCTGGGATCACTCCCAGGCTTTTGTCATTTTGCGGCCAGCTTGACAAATCAGGCAAACACCGAAAAATTTAAGGAAGGAACACTATCGCGAGTGATAGCCAGGAGGGACGTAATGAACGGATCGAAGATAAGGGCGGTCATCCTTGCAGGAGGAAACAGCAGCAGAATGGGCACGCCGAAAGAGATGCTGGAATGGAGAGGCGGTACGTTCCTAAGCGTACTGGTCAAGGAAGCATCCGCGCTGGGACTGCCCTGCCTGGTTGTATCCAATGCGCCGGAGCGTGTGGCGACCATGGTAAAGGGCGGACTGAGCGCAGAAGTGACCCCCGATCTGGTTCCTTCCGCAGGTCCAGTCAGTGGAATCGTGACGGCATTTCGGGCTGCCTCCGAAGAAGCGCTGCTCATTTTGTCCTGCGATCTCCCGTTTATGGACCGGAAGCAATTGGAGAAGCTCTGCAGGTTTGCCGACGATTGCAACGACTGGGATGTCGCAGCGGCAAACGTCCTGGGCAGGCTCCATCCCCTATGCGCCGTGTACCACCGGCGAACGCAGCCGATTTGGGAGCAGGCGCTGCGGGAGGGTCAGTACCGGCTCATGAGCACCTTGGGAGGATTGCGCGTATGCACGACACCCGAGGGACTTCTGGATGAATGGGCCGTCTTCAATGCCAACACCCCGGAGGACTACCAGATCGCACTAGCCGAGGAAAACAGAAGGAACAAAGGACAGGCGTAACAGGAAACAGAATGTCGCTTTTGCCACAGCTGAGAACGTCTTGCCCGCACCGTCAGAGATCCGCGGGCAAGATGACTTCAAGCAGTTCCGTCAGATCGCCGATGACGGCGTCTGCTTCGGGAGGCGCCTCGAACTGTCCGCTTCGCTTCCACACCGTCTTCAAACCGGCGGCACGGGCGGCCCGAATATCGTTGTCGGGATGATCGCCAATAAACCAGGCGTTTTCCGCTGACACCCCGAGCTTGTCCAATGCCCGGTGAAAGATCGCCGGATCAGGCTTGCGCACCGCTTCCCATTCGGAGATCAGAATTGCGTCGAATAGGTGTTCGACGCCAAGAGCCTTGAGATTATCGTACTGGAACTGGCCGAAGCCGTTGGACACCAGCGCCAGCCGGGCACCTTGCTGCTTCAGTCGGGACAGGGTTTCGGACAGGCCTGGAAACGCGACGCAGTGCCCGGGAAAATGGCGGAGGTAGTCGTCCAGCATCACAGGCCATTCCAAGGCGGAGATCGAAAGCTCAACAAGGAGCTGCTGATACACCTTGTCCTTCCATACGTAGCCATGCTGGTCCAGCTCGATGAAGCGGCGGATGAAGACGTCTCTCTCCGCGATGCGAAGCTCCGGAAACCTATCATACTGATCCTGGGCAAACAAGAGCAGCGAAGAATCGCGGTCCAGCAAAGTGCCGTCCAGATCAAAAAGAACAGCCAGGTTCGACATGGTTGCGGCCCCCTTTCCTCAAACGGTCAGTCGATCGCGATCCGTCCGGCATGCGTGTATACATTCATCTTGTCGTGGCGGATAAAACCGACGGCCGTAATGTTCAGCTCTTCCGCCAGCTGGAGGGCCAGGTCGGTCGGCGCTGATTTGGAGAGGATGACGGAAGCGCCGATTTTCGCCGCCTTGAGCAGCACCTCCGAAGAGATGCGTCCGCTGAACACCAGCACCTTGTCCCCGGTCTGGATCCTCTCCCTGAGGCATTTTCCGTAAATTTTGTCGAGCGCGTTGTGCCTGCCGATGTCCGAGTACGACAGCAAAATTTGATCCGGGGAGCACAGCGCCGCGTTATGGACTCCTCCCGTTTGGCGGTGGATCTCGGAGGCGGCCTGCAAGTCCCGCATCAAGCGCATGCACTGCTCGGGCGTGACCGAGACCGTCCCTTCGACCGGCCGCGCAGTCCGCGCGTCGCTGAAAAAGTAAAAAGACTGACGGCTCTTTCCGCAGCAGGAAGTAATTCGCCGCTTGGAATAAAAGCTCTGCGAGAGAATCGTCTCCTTGTGCAGATCCACGTAGGCAAATCCTTGCGCTTCATCGATGGAGAGCTGTTTGACTTCCGCACAGCTCTTGATGGCTCCTTCCGCGGCGAGAAATCCGATGACCATCTCCTCGAGATCGGCCGGGGTGCAGACGATGGTGGCGAATTCCTCGTCATTCAAAAAAATGGTCAACGGGTACTCCGTGACGATCTCATCGTCTTCCCAGCCATGGCTGTCGGCGGATATTTTCAGCACGGATCGGTGGATCGTCTTTGTCAGATTCGTCATGATGGCCTCCTTTTTCGGGCGTAAACGGCAGCGTCCATGATTTCTTTCAAGGAAAATATTGTCGAGTAAGCGCTCTCATGGTAGTATACTGAATAAGGCTTATGTTGTCACAAAATTTTCACCATTTCAATAATCCATCGCGGAATCATGAACGACACGGGATAGCGCACCTGTCACCGGTTTTTTCGATTCCATCGACCATGAATAATGAGCACGTGTTAGTTGATGCTGATGTAGCGTTCCTGCTGATGATTAACTGCTGTGTTTCATCGATTCTCTGTTTTGGCGTGCTGCAAAACAAGGGAGAATCGGTGGACGCGGCAGTTTTTCTTTTTTTCTCGACCGGGCAATCCGGGCAATCATTCATCAATCCATCGTAAAGGAGATGCGTCACATGGAGCAACCTGTAAAAAACCGCTGGCTCATAGCGCTGGCGGCGGTGGGGATTCACCTCTCGATCGGTTCTGTTTACGCCTGGAGTGTGTTTACCAACCCGATCACCAAGCAATACGGCTGGGAGCTGCCCGACGTTCAGTTCACGTTTAGCATCGCCATCCTGTTTTTGGGCCTGTCTGCCGCTTTTCTCGGTCACTATGTGGAAAAGCACGGTCCCCGCAAAGCAGGGATCCTGTCCTCCATCTTTTTTGGAGTCGGCATCGTCGGTTCTGGCCTGGCGATGAATCTCGGCAGTCTGCCCCTCCTCTATCTCTGCTATGGCGTGCTGGGAGGAATCGGACTGGGAGTCGGCTACATCACCCCTGTTTCCACGCTGGTCAAATGGTTTCCGGACCGCCGCGGTTTGGCTACGGGTCTGGCCATCATGGGCTTCGGCTTCGCTTCGATGATCGCAAGTCCGATCATGAACAGCCTGATCAACAGCGTCGGGATTGCGAATACGTTCTACATTTTGGGTATCATCTACTTCGTCGTCATGTTCGCCTCCGCCCAATACCTGTCCCCGCCGCCACAAGGCTGGGTGCCGGCCGGCTTCTCCGCCGACGCGGCTGAAGGCACGAAGCAAATCAAGAAGGATCTGTGCCAGCTGACTGCCAACGAAGCGGTCAAGACGCGCCGCTTTTACCTGCTCTGGCTCATGCTGTTCATCAACGTCACGTGCGGCATTGCCGTCATTTCCGTCGCCTCTCCGATGGCTCAGGAAATGGTGGGGATGTCGGTCGGCACCGCGGCACTGATGGTCGGTCTCAACGGCCTGTTCAACGGCGGCGGCCGCATCGGCTGGGCCTCCTTCTCGGATTACATCGGACGTCCAAACACGTACACCGCGTTTTTCGCCATCCAGATGGTGCTGTTCTTCCTGCTGCCAAACCTGACGAGTCCGATTCTGTTCATGCTGGCGATGTTCGTCATCATGACGTGCTACGGCGGAGGCTTCGCGTCCATTCCCGCTTACATCGGCGACCTGTTCGGCACGAAGCAGCTGGGAGCGATCCACGGCTACATCCTGACGGCATGGGCGGCAGCCGGTCTGGCTGGTCCGATCTTCGCCGCCTGGGTGCGCAAGGCCACTCAGAGCTATACCGGGACCATGAGCATCTTCGCCGCGATGTTCGTCGTCGCCCTCGTCATCTCGCTGCTCATTCGCCTGGATATCAAAAAATTGCGAGAAGAGGCAAAACGGAGAGAAAACTCTGTTGAATTGGCTAGCTGAACAATGGTAAAGTCATAGTAGAGAATGGAATGAAGCAAAGGTGATTTTCCTAGATGAATAAGTTCGAAGCAGAATTCAGCAATTTGGTCAGGGCTTTCCGCAAACGCCACATGGGCAAGGGACCGAGCAAGATCAACACCACGTTTTGCAAGAACTGGGCGATCTGTGAAATGGAAGGCAACCTTTCGCCGGTGGAAAAGTTCATCGCCACATCTGAAGAAGGAAAGCAGACATTGCGAGCTGCACGGACCGAAATGGTGAAGGAGATGTACCGAAAAAACAGGCCGGTAGATATGGAAGCCTTTTTGGGCGCCAATCTCGTCGATTTGTTCGTCGATATCGACATCGAGCGCGATTTCGGGATGTCCATCTTTGTATTCGATCAAGACATCGAGAAAAAATGGAAAAACGAGCCGTAAGTCCAAACGAAGCAGCGAACCTGCTTTCCGATTTGGACGAACGGGCTCGCGAACAAACACGCAGTTGAGACTTGGGTAGCGAACCTGCCTTAGACAACCACCGTGAACACGCTCTTTTCCTCGGGACAAGGGACGGTTTATGGTGGTTTTTTCATAGGCGCGCCGGAAGAACTGTCCGGGGCATGGGGCGGGGGTCGGCCAAAAGAGAGGAGAGAGAGAATGGGCAAGACCAAACATAGCGGACCAATCAAGCTGGATACATCGTGGCAGCCTTCCCTGTGGGCATCCCTGATGCCGATGGGACTGGGGAAAATCAAGCCGCATCACATACGCGACACGATGAAGGTGATGTACGACAACCGGGACAATCTCGGGTACGCGTACCGGATCCTGACGCAAGGAGTGTGCGACGGCTGCGCTCTCGGCGTATCCGGACTGTACGATCAGACGCTGACGGGACCGCATCTGTGCACCACCCGCTTGAACGTGCTGCGCTTGAATACGATGCCGGCCATAGATCCGAAGCATCTGGAGGACGTGAGCGCGCTGCAAAAGCTGTCCAGCGTAGAGCTGCGCAAGCTGGGGAGAATTCCGTTTCCGCTGTCGCGCAAGCCGGGTGAAAACAAGTTTACCCGCATCACCTGGAATGACGCGCTGAACCGCATCGCCGCCAAGATCAAAGGCATCAATCCCAAGCAGCTCGCCTTTTTCCTGACGGCTCGCGGCATTACGAACGAAGTGTACTACACCGCCGCGAAAATGGCGCGCTTCCTCGGCACCAACAACATCGACAACGCCTCCCGCATTTGCCACTCGCCGAGCAAAACGGCCTTGAAGCGGTCGCTCGGCATCGGGGCGTCCAGCTGCAATTACCAGGACTGGATCGGCACGGACGTCCTCGTGTTCTGGGGATCGGTGCCGGCCAACAACCAGCCGGTCTCCACGAAGTACATGTACGCGGCGAAGAAGGCGGGCACCAAAATCATCCTGATCAACCCGTACAAGGAACCGGCGATGGAGAAGTACTGGATTCCGTCAGTCCCGGACAGCGCCTTGTTCGGCACGAAGATCGTGGACGATTTTTACCAGGTGAACATCGGCGGAGACATCGCGTTCATGAACGGCGTGATGAAGATCTGGTTCGAGATGGAAGAGGAACAGCCGGGCTCCGCCATCAACCACGAGTTTGTGCGGGAGCATGCCAATGGCCTCGAACAGTTGAAAGAGCATGTCAGGAAGCAGACGTGGGAGGAGATCGAGAAGTCCTCCGGTCTCAGCCGGGAGCGCCTGAAGGAGTTCGCGGTGCTGCTTGCGGGCTCAAAGTCCGGTGTATTCGTCTGGAGCATGGGACTCACCCAGCACCGCTTCGGGACGGACAACATTTCGCAGGTGGCCAATCTGGCCATTCTCCGCGGTTTTTTGGGCCGCAAACACTGCGGAGTGATGCCGATCCGCGGCCATTCCGGCGTACAGGGCTCAGGCGAGATGGGAGCAGACCCGTTCAGCCTTCCGGGCGGCGATTTTGAAGAAAAGACCTGGACGCGAATCGAAAAGCTGTGGGGCTTTTCGATCCCGAAATGGCAGGGGGACATCGTCGGCGTGACGCTGGAAAACGCGCTTCTGCCGGACGGGCACGAGCGCAAGACACGGCTGTTTTACACGAGCGGGGGCAACTTCCTCGAGACGATGCCGGATCCCGACTTCATGCGCAAATGTCTGGAGAGCGTCGAAATGCGCGTGCATCAGGACATTATTTTCAATACGTCGACCCTCGTGGATGCGAAGGAAGAAGTGATCGTGCTGCCTGCGATGACCCGCTACGAGCAACCGGGCGGCGGCACGTCGACGAGCACGGAGCGGATGGTCTACTTCAGCGCCGAGATCGAAGGGCCGCGCATCGAGGAGGCGCGTTCGGAGTGGGAGATCTACGTGGACCTGGCCGCTCGCGTCCGTCCGGAGAAGAAGCATTTGATGCACTTTTCCACCGCCGATGAGATTCGGGCTGAGATCGCTTTGGCCAATCCGAATTACGACGGCATCCAGCATTTGAAGAAGCGCGGCGATGTCTTCCAGTGGGGCGGAGCGTGGCTCTGCGAGGATGGCGTCTGCCCGACGGCGGATGGCAAGGCCAACCTGATTCCGATCGAGATCCCGAATTTGAACAAGCCGGAGGGGCACTTCTACGTGACTACTCGCCGGGGCAAGCAGTTCAACTCGATGATTTACCACGATACGGATCCGTTCAACAACGCGGATCGGTACGATGTCCTGATCAACCCCGAGGATGCTCGCGAGCTGCGAATTGCTGAAGGCGAGAGCATCGTCGTGTATAATAAATACGGCACCTTCCAGGGACGCGCGAAGTTCGAAGCGACCCGCAGAGGCAACATCCAGGTGTACTGGCCGGAAGGAAACGTCTTGATTCCAAAAGGAGTCTACGAGTCGTATGCGGGGATTCCGGAATACAATACGGCTGTGAAGATCGAAAAGGCAGATACGTTCAACGCGAAGAAAGATTTGAAGTATAAAGAAAAACCGATCGAGGATCTCGAAGTCAACGTCGGTTGACCAATACATGCAGCATGAGCGGCGGCTAGGCTAGAGGAGGAGCAGGGGATGCGCTTTTCGCGACAGATGGTAACGGTGGAGGAAGCATGGAACAGTCTGAAGGGGCGCCTGACGATAGGCAGGGAGGAAGAAGTGCCCCTCGGGGAGGCGTACGGCCGAATCCTGGCAGACGATGTCCATGCCACTTGCGACCTTCCGCACTTCGACCGTTCCCCGCTGGACGGGTTTGCCGTGAGAGCGGCCGATACCGTGCTGGCCGCTCCCGATCAGCCGGTCCGCCTGAAGGTGGTGGAGACGATCGCTGCGGGTGCCGTCCCTGCAGTCGCCCTGACGGAAGGGTGCGCCAGCCGGATCATGACGGGGGCGATGATGCCTGCGGGCGCCGACGCCGTCATCATGTTCGAACAAACCGAGCAGCTGGCCGCCCAAGCTCCGGAGGTAGGAATCAGACGCCAGCTTCGACCGGGGGAAAATGTGTCCCGGCGAGGAGAGGAAATCGCCCAAGGCACGGTCATCGCGCGGGCGGGTGAAAAAATCAACGCCGGCACGCTCGCCGTCCTGGCGACTTTCGGCTATTCCCGGGTCACGGTAGTCGGCAAGCCGCGCGTGGGCCTGCTGTCCACGGGGATCGAGCTCGTGGATGTGGATCAGCCTCTGATTCCGGGGAAAATACGCAACAGCAACGCTTTCATGCTGTCCGCTTTGATTGCCGAGGCGGGCGGCGTTCCGCTTTTATTCCCCAATTTGCCGGATGAGCTCGCAGTGGCCAAAAGCGCCATCGCGAAGCATCTGCAACAGGTAGACGTGCTGATCACCAGCGGAGGGGTATCCGTAGGCGACTTTGATGTGATGGCGGAGCTGACGGACGAGCCGGAAGTCGACCTATTGTTCAACCGGGTTGCCATGCGTCCGGGGAGTCCCACCACCGCTCTGATGGTCGCTGGAAAGCCGATTATCGCCTTGTCCGGAAATCCAGGCGCCTGTTTTCTTGGATTCGAGCTGTTTGTCCGCCCGGCTTTGCATGTGCTGGCAGGCGCGAGCGAGCCGCGTCGGCGCACGATCCGGGCAAGACTCTCCATCGCGTATGCCAAGCCTTGTCCGTATCCGCGCTACCTCAGGGGGAGGCTGCTGGAAAAGGATGGTGTCCTGTACGCCCAGCCTGATTTCAATGAAAAGGCGGGCAATCTCGGGACGCTGAAAGACAGCGAATGCTTCATCATCATCCCGGCGGGTGGCGGTGGAAAGCAGGCGGGCGAGCTCGTGGAAGTGCTGACCCATGCGGCGCCCAGCTGGAGACAGGAGGGCTGATCTGGCGTGAAACCACCATTTGTCCTGCAGCTTGTCGGCTATTCCAACTGCGGCAAGACGACGCTGCTAACCAAGCTGATCCCATGGTTCGAGCGCAAAGGTCTCCGCGTCGGAGTCGTCAAGCACGACGGCGGGCATGATTTTGAATGGGACCAGCCGGAAAAAGACACCTGGCGCTACCGAGAGGCAGGGGCGTCGCTTGTGGCGATCACCTCCCGGACCAAGACGGCCATCGTCGAGCAAAGGCCTACCCGGCTTCCCGAACTGATAGAGCGGCTGGCGCAGGCTGGAGCCGACCTGATTCTCGTCGAAGGATTCAAACGGGAAGGGTATTCCAAGCTGGTCCTGCTCCGACAGCCCGAGGATCAGGAGCTGCTGCACACTGTGTCAAAGATCCAGGCCGTCATCGCCTGGGAGCCGGTCAAGGAGAACAAGTGGCCGCAGTTCTCCGTCCACGATGCCGACGCGATCGCTGAGTTCGTGGAGCAGCTGCTGGCAAAGCAGCGGGAGGATTAGCCGCAGAGCAGATGCAAAGGAAGTTGGGAACAGAAGACGGGTCTTCCGGCTGCCGCAGGCGAGTGGCGGCGGGGAGGACCTGTTTTTTTGTGGCAGCAAATCGCGTATTATTGTAAGAATAGTCGAAAATTTACGCGCTGGGCTGAAGATGCCACGGGCCCAATCGAGAGGGGGAGCATGCATACATGCGAGATCCGTATGCAAACATAGCGAAGGTCGATCCGAGCGTGCAGCGAAAGCTCGGCGAAAGTCTGGAAATACGGGCGGCAGACCTGGAGATGCGGGGGATTGTCGATGCGTATTTGGCGAAGCTGAACTGGCCGGACGGAATGGAGGTGCTGGAAGTCGGCTGCGGGACCGGAGCCGTGACGAGGCTGCTTGCCGAGCGTCCGGAAGTGAAAAAAGTGACAGGGATCGATCCCTCCAGAATTTTTGTTGAAAAGGCGCGGTCCTTGAACACGCATCCGCACGTCGAGTTTGTGGTGGGGGACGGACGGGACCTGCCTTTTTCGGGGCAGGCTTTCGACATGGTTGTCTTTCATACGGTGCTGGGGCACGTGCCAGCACCCGAGCGATTCCTTGAGGAAGCGGGGCGCGTGCTGAGAAAGGGCGGCCAGCTCGTCATTTTCGACGGCGACTACATGAGCCGCTCGGTTGCGATCCGTGAACACGACCCGTTGCAGGCGTGTGTGGACATCATGAAATCGTCCAACAGCCAAAATCCGTGGCTGGTCAGGCAGCTTCCCGCCATGCTGACTGCGCTTAGCTTTGCCAATGTGCAAGCGGAAGGGTATTCGTACGTAGGGAAGGATCCCTCTTACATGCTGGACTATGTGTTGCGTGGAGCGGACCGATTGGCAGACGCGGGCATCGTTTCACAAGAAGCGGCAGCCGCCCTGAAAGCCGAAGCGCGGCAGCGGGTGCGGGACGGAAGATTTTTCGGCCTGTTTCCCTACATGAGCTTCCGAGCTATTTGGGGGTAAATGCGCCTTGGCCGTAAACGCGCCTGGCGGTAAACGCGCCTTGGCGGTAAACGCGCCTTCCTGTCACAAATCGTTTCGTTTTCCTGTGATTGAAATCACAGAGGCAAAGAAGCTCCCTCTACTAGAATCAAGGTATACCTGATTCGAAGGGAAGGATTTCGATGCTTAGCGAAAAAACGATAGGCGTAATCAAATCGACAGTGCCTGTTCTGGAAGTGCACGGGACTGCGATTACCAAACGATTTTACGAGCGCTTGTTTACCCAGCACCCGGAACTTTTGAATATTTTCAATCACGCCAATCAAAAGCAAGGACGGCAGCAGACGGCACTCGCCAACGCCGTATACGCGGCTGCCCAGCATATCGACAACCTGGCGGAAATTTTGCCCGTGGTCAAACAGATCGGTCATAAGCACCGCAGCCTCGGCATCCTGCCTGAGCATTATCCGATCGTAGGAGAAAACTTGCTGGCAGCGATCAAGGACGTGCTCGGCGATGCGGCCACGGAGGAGATCCTGCAGGCGTGGGCGGAGGCGTACGGCGTGATCGCGGACGCGTTTATCAGCGTGGAAGCGGAGATGTACGAGCAATCCCGCGAGCAGCAAGGCGGCTGGTCCGACTTCCGCGAGTTCATCGTGGAGAAAAAGGAGCGGGAAAGCGACGTCATCACGTCCTTCTACCTCGTGCCGAAGGACGGTCGGGCGATCGCAGCTTTCAAACCGGGACAGTACATCAGCGTGAAGATGGAGATTCCGGGAGAACGCTTTACGCACATTCGCCAGTACAGCTTGTCAGACGCTCCGGGAAAACCGTACTACCGCATCTCGGTCAAGCGGGAGGATGCACAGGGAGACAAGCCGGCAGGAAAAGTATCTGTCTATTTGTCGGAGAGTGTAAAAGAGGGCGATGTACTGCTGCTTTCCGCACCGGCAGGCGATTTCACGCTGGAAGAAGGGCAGCGACCAGTCGTGCTTATCAGCGGCGGTGTCGGCTTGACCCCGACGGTCAGCATGCTGCATGAGCTCGCCAAACAGGAAAAGCGCCAGGTGACGTTTATCCACGCTGCGCAAAACGGCAAGCGGCATGCCCTGCGCCAAGAGGTCGAGCGCATCTGCAGCGAGCATCCGCACGTGTCCGCATACTGGTGCTACAGCCAGCCAACCGAGCAGGATCGCGAAGCCGGCGCATTCGACAAGGAAGGCTACATCGATCTGGAATGGCTCAAGTCCGTTGTGCCTGTAAAAGAGGCCAGCTATTATTTCTGCGGTCCGGTGCCTTTCATGCAAGCGGTCAAACAGGCATTGTCGGAGTGGGGAATCCCGTCCGGCGACGTGCATTTCGAGTTTTTCGGTCCGGCGGGAAGCCTGTAAGACGAAGCCGGCTGAATCGCTTTTCAGCAGGTCCGGCCAACTGCGGGAGTGCGGGAGCGCTTTGACGCTCTTTCGTGCATAACAGGCACGATCACTCCTCTTGTCGTTCGCTTTTTGCCTCGGCAGCTTGTGCGCGCAGCAGCCGATTCACCGTCTCGCGCCGCAAGCCGATGAGCTGCCCGATCTCGTCCTGGGTGAGCACATCTGAAAGAGACTCCACGGGCACGAACGATTGAAACCAGAGCTGGAGCTTGCGTAGTCTTTCGGCAGGCTGTACTTCTGACAGTTGGTCGATTCGCTGCTGCATCATGCGCAGCTTGGATTGCAGCTGGAGGGCGATCTCCCGGCATTTTCCGTGGTCGTCCTCCAGCTCGCGATACCAGGTCGGCGCGTCGATGACCTCTACCTCGCTCGTTACCAGGGCGATCGCCGTCCCGTAGTACGGATTCGGACTGATGAGGGAGTGGTGCGGGATGGTCTCGCCCGGCACGATGATGTTGACGAGCGTAACGGCACCGTCGGCATGATGCCGATTGATCTTCAGCATGCCCTTATGGAGATGGTAGAGAGGGCCGGTTTCGCCTTGGCGAAAGAGCGTCTCACCTTTATGCAAAATCATGGGGTTCACCTCGGATGGAAAAAATGATACCTGAGTCATTGTAGCATAATGGTTCGCCTCTGCAGCCGTTCTGACGGTATTTTTCGGAATGGCAGGAGGGACGAACGTCAGCCCCATAATCGAAGCCTAGTTGTGGCTGGGAATGGGAAGAAGGAGCGTTTCAGGCAGGCACACGCTTTTTTTATGGACGGGAAGCGGGTTCATGAGGCAGCGCCGCAAAGAGCGGGCATGGTCCGACAGTTTGCCGACGCTTGCCGCTTGCGTTCCCCTCGGCGTCGTTTGTTATAATGATGGCATCAATTGGTCTTGTCAAAAGGAGCTTTCGATGCTGATCACAATACTTGCATGGATTGGTATTCTCATCATTGCGCTGATTCTGCTCCTGTTCGGGTACACCGCCTATCGCTACTGGCAGCACATGGGGAATCTTCCTCAGCCGCCGTATCGCGAACTGGAACACAAGCCGATGCCGGCAGACTGGGCCGAGCACGAGGTGACCTTCACCTGGGTGGGGCATTCGACGATCCTGCTGAATCTGTACGGAACCAAGATCATTACGGATCCCGTGCTGGGAGAAAAACTGGGGATTCGCATCGCGGGCATCCATTTTGGTCCCAAGCGCTATACACCGCCTGCCCTTTCCCTGGAAGAGGTCGGAGAGGTCGATTTGATTCTGCTGTCGCACGCCCACATGGACCACGTGGACTTGCCCACCCTGCGCGGATTGGCGAATCGCTCGACACACGTCATCACGGCGCTGAATACGGGCAGACTGCTCCGCAGGATGCCGTTTGCTTCGGTGGAAGAGCTGCAGCCGCACGATCAGACGACCACTGTCCACGGGGTGAAGATCACGGCGATCCCGGTGCGGCACTGGGGCAACCGCTTCCCGTGGAACCGCGATTACGGCTACAACGGCTACGTGATCGAAAAAAACGGCACGCGCATCCTGTACCCCGGAGACACCGCCTACCTCTCGATGGAGAATCTGCGGCACGAGTTCGGCCCGATCGATCTGGTGTTTATGCCGATCGGAGCTTACAAGCCGGATTCGTATCAGGGCGCCCATTGCACGCCGGAGCAAGCCTGGGAAATGTTCAAGCAGACCGGCGGAAAGTGGCTGGTGCCCATCCATTGGAATACGTTTGTGCTTTCGCAGGAGCCTGTCGAGGAGCCGATCCAGCGCCTGATTGCGGCAGCCGGCGCCGAAAGGGACCGGATTGTGGTAGAGAAGCAGGGAGAGACGTATTCCTTGCCGGTGTAAACTGCAGGTGATCTGAGAACAAGACCCCTGACTTTTCCCTTGGGAGAGAAGTCAGGGGTTTTGTTTGTGGGGGAAGGAGTTCATTTGATCCTTATCGAACTTCATTGATTGAGTAAGATTTTTTATGCGGGTGCGCCCGCTGAAGGATTCGGAATTGCCAGATGAAGTGCCTTTGCGTCTTCATCCGGCATTCCGTCGGTTTCAATCCTGGCCATGCCTCTATGATATTTTCTTGTCGAGGGAGTTTTCATGAAAGGCCAGAGGGAAACAGTAGGAACGGATACGTACATATCGGGAGGGATTGTCATGGAAAAAGCATTGCCGCAACGCTGGGATCTGGAGGTACTGTTTCCGGGAGGCAGCGAATCCGCAGCATTCCATTCGTTTCTCGGAGAGCTGGAAAGCGATATCGCCGCGCTCAAGGCGAGGGTCGAGCAGCCGGACTTGCCGGTGCAGGAAAAGCAGACATTTGTAGAGGTACTCTCCAGCGTACAGGGGATCGCGGTGCGAGTCAGACAGGCAGGTGCCTTCATCTCCTGCCTGACGGCGCAAAATATGAAAGACGACAAGGCCAAACTGTTGGGCGGACGGGTCAACAGCATTTCGGCCGCGTTCGGCGGGGCTTTGACCCGCTGGGAAGAGCAGCTGCTCAAAATCGATGCTGCCGCTTGGGAAGCGCTCCTGACAGACGAAGAGCTGAAGCCGATCGCGTTTCCGCTGAACGAACGCCGCCGCCGCGCGCAGGAAAAACTGCCGCCGGAGCAGGAAGTGCTCGCAAACGATCTGGCTGTGGACGGCTATCACGCTTGGCAAGACCTGTACAATGCCGTCGTGGGACGCATGACCATCGAGGTGGAGCTGGACGGGGAGAAAAAGCAGCTGTCCGTCGGGCAAGCCTTCAATCTGATGAGCCATCCGGACCGTGCCGTCCGCAAGCAGGTATTTGAGAAGTGGCTGGAAGCGTGGGGCAACGAGACGGAGCTGTGCGCGCAGGCGCTCAATCACCTCGGGGGTTTCAGACTTGCGCTGTACCGGCACCGCGGCTGGGAATCGGCTTTGCGCGAGCCGCTGGACATCGGGCGGATGCAGGAAAAGACGCTGGAAGCCATGTGGCAGGCGATCAACAACCGCAAGGATCGGGTAGTGGCCTACCTGCAGCGCAAGGCGAAGCTGCTCGGCCTCGAAAAGCTGAGCTGGTACGACGTGTCCGCGCCAATCGGCAGCTCGCACAAAAAAGTGCCGTATGACGATGCCGCAGCGATGATCGTCGAGCACTTCGGCCGGTTCAATCCGAAGATGGCGGCGTTTGCCCAGCAGGCGTTCGACGAAGCGTGGATCGAGGCGGAGGATCGCCCAGGCAAGCGCCCCGGAGGTTTCTGCACCAGTTTCCCGGTCAGCAAGCAATCGCGCATCTTCATGACGTACTCGGGCAACGCCAGCAACGTGTCGACTCTCGCCCACGAGCTGGGCCACGCCTATCATCAGCAGGTGATGTGGGATCTGCCGCCGCTCGCGCAAAACTACGCGATGAACGTAGCGGAGACGGCATCCACCTTCGCCGAGATGATCTTGGCGGATGCAGCCGTGAAAAACGCATCCAGCAAAGAGGAGAGGCTTGTTCTTCTCGAAGACAAGCTGCAGTCCGTCGTAGCGTTCTTCATGAACATCCAGGCGCGCTTCCTGTTCGAGAAAAACTTCTACGAGCAGCGCAAAAACGGCCTCGTAAGCGCGGCCGACCTCGACCGCATGATGACCGAGGCGCAGCAGCAGGCGTACGACGGAGCGCTGGCCGAATACGAGCCGCACTTCTGGGCGTCCAAACTGCATTTCTACATCACCGGCTACCCGTTTTACAACTTCCCGTACACGTTCGGCTATTTGTTCAGCCTGAGCGTCTACGCACGCGCCCTCGCCGAAGGGGAGAGCTTCGCCGCCAAATACGACGCGCTCCTCCGGGACACCGGCCGCCTGATGGTGGAAGACCTCGCGAAAATCCATCTGGGCGAAGACATGACCCAAGTCGAATTCTGGCAAGCAGCCGTAGACCTGGCCGTTGCCGACATCGATGAATTCCTCCGCCTGACGGAAGAGGCGTAAGGCGGGATCGCCACACGATAGAGGATAGAAGGAAGGCCTGTCCCTTTGCGGACAGGCTTTTTGCTTGTGTATGCCTCACTTAAGGTTAATACGAACAGTACAGCCATGGGGGCTTCCATCATTTGTATAAAGCGGCAGTCTGGAACGTGTGTTTCACATCAGGCTGCCTTTTTCCTTTTTTCAGGTGCTGTTCATCAAGGCAGGGATCCCTTAGACTGGATACAACAGTGATTGAAACTCACTTCTATCGGGACAAGTTCAAGGGGGGAAGCTTATGATGATATGGGTGAATGGTGCATTTGGTTCGGGCAAGACGCAGACGTCTTTTGAGTTGCAGAGAAGGATTCCTCACTCTGTCATTTTTGATCCCGAACATGCGGGTTACTACATCCGAAAGAACATCCCCGTTGAAATCGCTAAAAGTGATTTTCAGGATTATCCGATGTGGCGTGAAATCAATTATTCGATGCTGAAATACATGGACAGTGAATATAGAGGGACCATCATTGTGCCAATGACGGTCGTTAACCCCCGGTATTTTTCCGAAATGGTAGGGAAACTGAGAGACGAGGGAGTCACTGTTCACCATTTTACGTTATGTGCCAGCAAGGAAGTTTTGCTGAAGAGATGCGAACCAGAGGCGAAGGAAAGAATTCGTGGGCTGCCCAGCAGATCGATCGATGTATAGCAGGGCTGTCTCATGATACGTTCCGGCATCATTTGGATACGGAAAATCTGACAGTTGCAATGGTGGCAGAATCGATTGCCGCCCAGTTGAATATCCAACTCCAACCAGACAGGCGCGGAAAAATCGGAAAATGGAAGGATCGAGTAATGACCCAGATCAGGCACATTCGTTTCTTCGACTAACAACGCGCAAGGAGCATGAGTTCACGAACTTGTTTTTGAAAATCCAGCGGAAAGGAGGTCGCACATGGATGAAGTCTCATCATGCCGCTGGCCGCATTAAATTTCCCGCAGGCTTTTGGACAGGAGTCGGTCAGTTAGGGATTTCTGCCCCCGACGTAGCTCGCAAAGCACAACTGCCGCTCTCCGTTATTACGGAACCGATGGTCACCACTGCCCAGTATTACGCGATCTGGCAGGCTTATTCCGACCTCATTGGCGACACCGCCAAAGGAATCATCGAGCTTGCGACCGTCTTTGAAACCGCACAGTTCCCACCGCCTTTCTTGGCGACGTACCACGCTCGTGACTATCGTGACGCCTTGATCCGAATAGCCCGGTACAAACAACTGTGTCCCCCCGAAAGCTTACGGATCACCGAGGAGGGCGAGTACTGTACCATCGAACTCAAATGGCTGACTGCCGGGCAGCCCGGTCCGCCGATGCTGGTAGGAATCACTCTGGCATCGCTTCTGGAGCTGGGGCGTCGGGGCACGGGTCACCCTTTGACGGCAGGGCTCGTCGAATTTTCGCAATCAATGGGCGACGTGCAGGCCCTTGAAGCATACTTCGGTTGCCCCATCCAGATCGGTGCAAAAGGAAACCGGATGACGCTCCGCCGAGGTGATCTGGACCGGCCCTTTGTCTCGTACAACGAAGAGCTGTTGGAAATCCTGACTCCCGCTCTGGACCGATCAGTGGAGGAACAGCAGCGCAGCCGTTCTATTTCAGAGATGGTCAAATGGATCCTGAAACGAAGCCTTGCCGGAGGGCGTCCCGACATCCAGACTGTCGCAAGGGAGCTGGGAATGAGCAATCGCAGCTTGCAGCGACGGCTTGCCGACGAAAAAACGAGCTACAAACATCTGCTGATCCAATCGCGGCATGAGCAGGCACGAGAATATTTGGCAAATCCTACCCTCGATATACAGGAAGTGGCTTTCTTGCTTGGGTATGAAGACCAGAATTCGTTCTACCGCGCCTTCCGCCAATGGGAAGGGGATACACCTTCCCATTGGCGTACGAAGCATGCAGACGCAAACGGGAATACTACTCGCAACCCGTCCCATACAGCGGGGAGCTAGTCTTTGTTTCATTTGGCGTGTGAAACAAGTACGTTGGCGCCATACGCTAGTTACGGAACCATCCAGACAAGATAATATTCTCCCTATCCGAAAGCACAAGACTCTTTCATTATTGATGGCCAACTCAGCTGTCTGATCGTGAAATCGTTATGCAGAATACGGGGTAGGATAGGAGAAATGCAGGATGGATATGGGACTTCGCAACAAAACAGCTTTGGTTACAGGATCGACGAAAGGGATAGGGAAAGCCATCGCCATTGAACTTGCCAAAGAAGGGGTTCATGTACTGATTAATGGACGGAACAATGAAGAGGTAGAGCAAACCGTACGAGAAATAAAGGAAAAATATCCGGCTACTACTCCTCAAAATGCGGCGGCCGATCTCGTGGATATCCGACAGAGAGAAGCATTATTTGAAAAATACCCCCATATTGATCTTTTAGTGAACAGCATGGGGATTTATGAAATCATGGACTATGAGGACGTCGATGATGAAATCTGGGAAAAATACTTCCGGACGAATGTACTTGCTGCGAATGGATTGTGTAAATTTTATTTGCCGAAAATGATGAACAACGGTTTTGGCCGCATTCTCTTCATTGCGAGTGAAGAAGCCGTGATGCCATCGGGGAAAATGCCTCAGTACGGGATGACCAAATCCATGCTGCTGTCGTTGTCCAAAAGCTTGTCAAAATTGACAGCAGGCACAGAAGTGACAGTCAATGCGATCATGCCGGGACCGACACTCTCTGAAAACGTGCAGCGAATTATTGAGGGGATGTACCCCGATGAAGATATGAGCTTTTCCGAAAAAGAGAGAGAATTCATGGCTGCAAACCTGCCTCAATCCGAGCTGCAGCGATTTATCAAGCCGATGGAGATCGGCAGGCTCGCAGCATTTGTATGCAGTCCTTACGCGTCCGCATTTAGAGGTTCGCCGATTCGGATGGATGGGGGAATGGTACCGACTATTTTTTAAATCGTTCGGGTTTGACTTCTCACCCGACAGTCTAGGCCGGAATCTGGCATCACCGGCTGGTATGGAGGATGGACTCCCAAAATAAAAACCGGAAGGACTCGGCATCGCAGGCGATACGAAGTCTTTCCGGTTTTTCATGTCAGGCCAAGCCGAATGCCAGCGCCAGCAAAGCGGCTGCCGCTCCGCCCGCGAGAGAGCCGGCGACATTGACGGCATCGTTGTTCCAGCCGGCGCGGCCGCGGATCCGCACGGCTGGCTTTTCGCAATGGCGGGCCTGCTCGATTTCGCGGTCACAGACGCTGCAGCGGTACATTTGCTGCCACGTCGCACCGATCCACGAATCGGTCAGCGACCCTATGATACCTGCCAGACCGGCTACTCCGATCCAGGCGGCAGGTCTAAGCTCCGCCACAGCCGCATCCGGCGCAGATTGGCCGTGCAACCCAAGCAGCATCCACGCTACAGCACCGATAAACAGGCCACCGGCCAACGAAGCAGCCATTCCGAGGCCAGAAACGCCACCGGATGTGCCAGGCGGAACGCGCCGCCCCGTTTTGATCGATCGCGGGGGCTTCTGGCTCAAGCCGCCGATTTCCGTAGCCCACGTGTCTGCAGTGACTGCCGCCATCACACCGAGGAAGGCGTACCACCAAAGCGGATGGGACCACGCCCAATCGGCTACGCACAACAGCAGCCCCAGCCCTCCGTTGGCGAGCACTTGACCCGCATCGCGCGTCCCGCTTTTTTCATAGCCGCTCTCTGCCTCTTTCTTTGCATGCTTTTTCCACTTGGACCATAAAGTCGACGAAATAAAAAAAGCGATGAGGGAGCCGAACCAGATCGCGCTTCCGAGTGCATACATCACCGTGCCCAGTACCACCGCCGCGAAAAAGCCGGAACCGGCCAGCGACCGTTTTGCATAAGCCGCTCCCGCAATTGCTGTGCTGCAGGCCAGTCCAATGAACCACTCCACTGCTTTTTCGCCTCCTTCTGTTTGGAACGATTATACCTCTATGCAGGAGGCTTCCTTTCCTATTTTTTCCGTTCCGCAATGAATACATTTTCAGCCGAAATTTTCATTTCTGAAAAAGGACGTTCGAATAAGACATGCAATTCAAAACCGGTTTTGGTAGAATAAACCTCATTATATAGCCACCAGGCCCCTTCAAAATGATCGGGCACAAAAAGTTCTTCTACCCCTGTAAAAGTGAGTGTAATGTCTGTAAAATAGTGAAACCCACCTCTACAGTCTAAAGTCATGACAAAGGTATCTTTTGACGGGTACTCAATTGATTTCACTTTTGCATCGTGCAATGAATTTTCGTGTAATTGCACCACATTTTTTGGGAGTTCAATGATTTGCCTCCCTTGTTGTCAATGAAGGTAAATTTTTACACTAAAAATGGAAAGACGTAAGCTATTATAACTGTCAGACCTTTCAAATACAAATGAAGACACTGCAACTGTTCAGAGAAAATAAAGAATTAGACTGATGTTGTTGATTTGATGCTATTACTGGAAAAGCTCTTTACCTTAGAAAAATAGGTATAAGACTATTCAATCCTTCCATACAAAAAGGCCAGTCAAAACACAAAAATAAAGTGTTAGACTGGCCTAGTTTATTGAGCTATCGATCCCCGTTAGTTCTCATTGAAACGATCAAAATAATGGGCTCCCGGAACATTCCGGAAGCCCGTCATTCGTTACCCTTCTCTGCCTAACATAGATTGCGCATACTGCCGAAACTCATCCGAGTTGGACTTCTCAGCAAACAATGCGATCAGCACCGGATAAGCTGCATACCGTTCTACGATATGCTCAGCCATGCGTGCCCACACCCTGCCGCCTCTACATTCATACCGGTCAAGCAGTTTGCTCAAGCCTTTCTCGCCAAATAGCGCATAATAGAGCTGGAAATCTATCGACGGATCGGAAACTTCCCCTTCCGTCCAATCAATTAGTCCCGTAACGTGCCCATTCTCTCCGATCAACAGATGTCCCGGATGTAGATCTCCATGCACCACAGTCGAGAAAGTCGGCCAGTAAGAATCATCAGCTATCCACCGCTGCCAGCGTGTCCAGAGCGAATCGGAAACGTTGTAATTTCGCTTCACCCATTCCATTTTTTCTCGGAAATCAGTCCGAGCCTCCGTTGAAGTCAAGATGCGAATGCCCGCGGCAGCCGCTTCGTCGTTGCCGATCGAGTGAAGTGCTACCAAAGTTGTGGCCAACGTATCAACAAAAGCCTCCGGTAAGTTCTTTTCGTCGATCTCCCATACATACTGGTTCACCTCAGGGTCGATCGTTGCTGCCGGGACGCCCGCAAGCCTCGGATAAGCGATCAACTCCGTCGTATGAATTTTCCAATCCGGTACCGCCACCGGAAGCCGCGGTTTCACCAGCGAAAGCACACGCTGCTCGTATGCGGCGGACTCCACCACATCGTCACGGCGCGGCAGCCGCAAAACCCAGGGCATTCCTTCCTCGTCTTCGGCAAAGCTGGCCAAAAAATCCAATCCAGATTCGTTTATGAGCACCGAGTCCCGGTTCAATATCAATCCATACTTGTATGCAAGTTCCAACACCGTAGATACTTGATCCTTGTTTTTCTCCATAAAAAATACACCTCTTCATTTGAATTGTTATTAGAAATGTTTGCAACGCAAATAAGCCGTCCCCAAATTCTTAAAAAATGGAGCAAGCCTCATTCGTCTATTCCTAGTAACGAATTCGCATGAAGTAGATGCACATAATGGAAGCCTCCGGTTTGTTGTCAGGGAATTCCCCCATCATGATACCATGTTTACGACCACGTTATTTTCTTCGAACAGCAACTTCAAGAAGGGGGACCATCCATGGAACCACAAAAAGTGACCTTCGGCGAAAAGCTGGAGGGTATTTCTTACAGTAGAAGAGAAGGCGTTTACGCCATTATCATGAATGACAAAAACGATGCCTTTGCTGCGGTCAAAACGTCCACAGGCTACTTTCTTCCCGGTGGGGGGATGGAAGCGAATGAAACCCATGAAGGATGTCTCAAACGCGAGGTACTGGAAGAACTCGGCTGCCTGATTGCTGTGGGACCATTCATCGGTCGTGCTGAGCGATATTTTTACTCCACAACGCTGCACGAATATATGATCAGTGACGGTTATTTTTATACAGCTCAAATAGTGAGCCACCCCCAGGCGCCGACAGAAGACGACCACGAATTCGTCTGGATAAGAAGGGAGGAAGCAGAGGATCTGTTGTTTCATGAACACCAGGTCTGGGCGGTCATAAAGACATTCCAGGGTATAGGGCCTTGAGCTGCCGAGCTTTAAAGTTGCAGAGTAAAAAGTGTTAGGCTGATGGATACATATGTTACTATCGGATTGTTCAGGCTTATTCCGCCAATTCGAAGGGAGATTTGTAGAAAATGCAAAGTGCCCACCAGGTGCTAACAAGCTATTTTCAAGCATTAGGAAGCAAACAGATTGATAAAGTGATCGAATTGGTTCATGATGAGGCGAAATTTATCATTCTTAAAAAAGAGCCCTCAGAAAAAATTCCTTTATACGGCACATTTCATGGAAAAGAAGGCGTTAGGAATTATTTAAACGTATTAGAAG
Source organism: Brevibacillus brevis (assembly GCF_031583145.1). Taxonomy (NCBI): domain Bacteria; kingdom Bacillati; phylum Bacillota; class Bacilli; order Caryophanales; family Paenibacillaceae; genus Brevibacillus; species Brevibacillus brevis. The sequence continues at coordinate 1,324,079 of NZ_CP134050.1, forward strand.
AAGCAGAACAAATAGAGAGGTTTGTCCTCCACAAACTCATCGGCAATCAGGAAGCAGCGTGTGCATGGGGGAATTTCCGCATCAAGGTCAATGTAACCGGGAAAGTGTTCGAGAGTGATTGGGCAATTATTTGCGAAGTAGAACAGGAGAAGATAAAGTTTTTTCAAATCTTCGAAGATACGGCTGCACTGGAAGAAGCTTTTGATGGAAGAGTCCGTTGATAGATTAGTAAACCTGAGCTTCAAATCAATTCAACTTTCTGTTTGTGTATTGTAGTTATGTAGCGGTGGTGTAAGACTTGATTTTCAAAGTCTTACACCACCGCTTTTTCTTTGCATCAGACAGCAGGTTTTCTCCTTTTTCCGCCCCGAGGCAAGAGTGGGATGAAGAGTCTTTTATAGACAGCGAAGCAGAGCCCAAAAAGGCTTTTCACCTAAAGCTCGCCCCGGAAAAAGGAGAAAAAAGCGAAGGCCTTTGGGGCGCGACCCAAGCGGAATGGAAAAAGAGGAACACGCCCGAGCGTCCAACCCAGAGAGACTCCCCCGAAACCGCTGCTTTTGGACGCCGTTCCTCTTTTGGAATGGAGCTGGCCAGATGCCGCTTCCCCGCTGTGATCCAAGAGCCACAGCGTTTTCCCCTTTTTCCGCCCCCGAGGCAACAGTAGGAGTGAAGCGTCTTTTAAAGACAGCGAAGCATAGCCACAAAAAAAGACCCTCTTCCGAAACAAGAGGATCCAATCGAATGTAAAAATGAAACGTCCGAAAGCGATAGAGGAAAGACTAGCGAGCAAACGCCCCCAGCACCTCTTTCAATTCCTGCTGCAGCCCCGCGCTGATCGGACTCATCGGCAGACGCAGCGTATCCGTAGCCAAGATACCTTGCTCCGCCAGCACCCACTTGATCGGTGCCGGGTTCGACTCCTGGAACAGCTTTTGGATCAGTGGCACAAGCGAGTCAAACGCCTTTTGCGACTCGTCGAACTTTCCTTGCTTGGCGAGCTCATACACTTGCAGGAACACGTCCGTCTGGATGATGGAGGACGCCAGGATCCCGCCAGCAGCGCCTTGCTTGAGCATCGAATGGAACAGGATGTCGTCCCCGCACAGCACCGGCTTCGTGTCCCCTTTCAGCAGCTCATTCAGCAGCTCGAGGCTTCCCGTGCTGTCCTTGATCCCGATCACGCCGTCCAGATCCAGCACCCGTTTGATCGTATCCGCCGCCAGACGCAGCCCCGTCCGATGCGGGATTTCGTAGGCGATGACGGGGACTCCCACCGCTGCCGCCCGACGATAGTGCTCGAGGACACCCGCTTGCGGAGGACGATTGTAGTACGGTGTGACGACCAGAACGGCATCCGCGCCCAATTTTCCCGCCAACTCCGTCCGCTTCACCGTGGATGCGGTGCTGTTCGTGCCCGTGCCGACCACCAGAGGCAGCTGTTTGCCGCGCGCAGCCATGACTTCTTTCGTGACTTGCACGAGCTGCTCCACTTCCTCCCAGGAAACCGTCGGAGACTCGCCCGTCGTTCCGTTGACGATCAGGCCGTGAATGTTGTGGTTCAACAGCTCTTCCACATGGTTCCGGTATGAGTTCAGATCCAGTTCCTCACTCGGCAAAAATGGAGTGATGACCGGGACGTAAATGCCTTGCAAATCGCGTTCCTGCAGCATGGTGATTCCTCCCTGAATTCCTTTGATTGTACTTTACCATGGCAATCACTATCAGTGTTATCTATAATAAGTGATAAGCAATATCAAAAATTTTGAAGTGGTGACGAGATGGATCTCACTTATTTCCAGACGTTTCGGGAGGTTGCGTATCATCAGAGCTTCACCAAGGCAGCGAGCGAGCTCGGGTACGCACAGTCGAGCGTCACGATGCAAATTCAAAAGCTGGAACAGTCGTACGGGGTCAAATTGTTCGAGCGTTCCGGAAAAAGCCTGCGCCTGACTTCTGCCGGGGAAGAGCTGCTGAAAATCGCGGTGCAGATGCTGGGCCTGTACCAGCAGTCGAAGGAAACGCTGACGCTTCAGGGCGGCGGCACCTTGACGATCGGCACGATCGACTCGCTGGCTTCCTACTTTCTCCCTGCTCTGATCCAGCATTTGCGCCAGAAATACCCGACGCTGACGATCCGCCTGCAGCCGGATCGGGAATCATCCATCCTGGAGAAGGTGAAGGAAGGCGATTACGACATTGGGCTGCTGCTGGAAAGCAAACCGTCCGACCCGGCCCTGGAATGGGTGAACATCCGGGAAGAGCCGTTGGTCCTGCTCGCGAGCCCCAGCCATCCGCTGACTTCGGCAGACAGCATCGCTCTCGATCAGCTCCACGACGTGGAATGGATCATGACGGAAGCGAGCTGCAACTACCGCATAATGCTGGAGCGAGTGCTGCAGGAACATAAAATCCCCTACCGGGTCGGGCTGGAGCTGGGGAACCCCGAGGCGATCAAGCGCTGTCTGATGGCTGGATCCGGCATCGCCCTGCTGCCGCAGATGGCCGTCCAGGAAGAGATTCAGCGAGGGGAGCTGGCCGCGCTGCCTTTTGCTCACCCCGACATTCGGCTCGATCTGCAAATGGTCATTCGACCGAAAAAGTGGATCTCCCAATCGCTGCAGGATTTCATTGATCTGCTGCACGCATAAGGGGCAACGCGACAAACAAACAATTGCACATGCTTGCGATCCAGGAGAAAGCCGGTCCGGCACGCCACAGTGTCCGGACCGGCTTTTTTAATTCCTATCGAGTATAAGGGCAGCATAGCGAGACTTCGAACACAGTGAGATAGCGAGACTTGTGCCCTTAGGGTACCGCGGCTCCGTCAAAAGGCGTGGCGTAGCCGGGTGTTCTCAGGAGTGGAACCAGATGAAGAACATTCCCCCCTAGGCGAAAGGGAAGACTCATGGTAAGATAAACAAAAAACATTCTATGGTGATCGAATGAATAAAGTATATTCTATTAAAATCGAATGGTATCCTGCGTACGAATGCATCGCCAGTCTATACGCCTACGTCCACGAAAAGGAACGAAAACAGTTTCAGCTCGGCAGCACCTGGAAAGAAGAGGCGACAAGCAAGCTGCCGAAGGAGTTTGCCGCCGAGCTGGCAGACGAACGCTGGGAGGTGCTGCATCGCCTGGTGCTGCTGGTCGCCCAGTCGCCGGAAAAGCAGTCCGTAGACGCGTTTCTCAAATGGCTTGGACAGATTCCGGCTGGTGAAATTTACGAGCGGCTGGCCCCTTGGGTCGATACGATTCCACTCAATCTGGGAGAAATCCGGGACAGAAGCCTTGCGCTGCTGACTCGTTGGAACGAGCACTACTTCTCCCAAGTCGAGCCGCACATCAAGGAAGGCCTCGAGAGGAGCGCGAGCCAGCTCGCTGAACAAAGCGCTCACATGTCTCCCGTCGAGCTGGTCGATCTGGCCACGAACGGCATCTGGATCGAGCCGGTGGCCGATTTGCGGCAAATCGTGCTCGTGCCGCAATACCACTGCGCGCCGTCATCGATTCTCGACTTCTACCGCGGTCTTGTGACTTGCCTTTATCCCGTAGGAGATGCGGACGGAGGGCAGGAAGAGCCGCTGCGTGCGCTGCTGCCGATCACGCAGTGCCTGGCTGACGAAAAGCGTCTCCACATCCTGCGTTTGCTGGCGCAAAACCGTTGCACGCTGGGTGAGCTGACACAACAGGTCGGCCTGGCGAAAAGCACGGTGCATCATCACCTCACAGCGCTGCGGCGGGCAGGCTTGGTCCGGGCCCATTACGTAGGGAGCACGACCGTATCCGCGTACAGCCTTCGGGAGACAGGACTGGATCGGCTGCCCGGCCTGCTGAGGGATTTTTTGGAAAGTGGGGAAGGACGCAGGTGAAGCATATCCGGAGTTACTTGCAGGCGTATCACCCCGTGGTCCATTTGCTGATGGCCGGAACGGTGTTTGTCATGCTGACCCAAGCCATGAGCATGCCGTTTTTGGCGATCTATTTGAGCGAGACGACGACGCTTGGACCCGCGTATATCGGGATGATTATCGGAGCGGGGCCGCTGGCGGGTACGGTTGGAGGCTTTCTGGGCGGTCTGCTGTCTGACCTGTTCGGCCGGCGCCGGCTGATGATCTTGTCCATGCTCGTCATGGCGCTGTCCTTTGCCGCGTTTGTCGTGGCCACGCATCCGCTCGCTCTGCTGTTGATCAGTCTCTTGAAAGGGCTGGCCAGCTCGTTTTACGGCACTGTCTCCAAAGCCATGATGGGAGACTTGACCCCGGAGGACAAACGGTTTCGCGTCTTTTCCAACCGCTACCTGGCCGTCAACCTCGGTGTCGCGATCGGCCCGATGCTCGGGGCTTTTCTCGGAATTGCCGGAAGCGGCACGGCCTTTATGATGACGGGGATCTCCTACGTGCTGTTCGCGGGCCTGCTCGCCGTTTACTGCAGGCGGTACGCCGTGGGAGACAGTCACGAAGAAACGGTACAGGAAGGAAAGCCCACCCTGGGCCAGATGTGGGAGGTGCTCAGGCGGGATACCGCGCTGCTCGCTTTTGTCGTGGGCGGCATCCTGCTGGTCACCGTCCATGGCCAAATGTCTGTCTCCTTGTCCCAGTATTTGCGGGAGGAGATGGCGGATGGCGTAGCACTGTTCGGCGTGATGATGAGCGCCAACGGCTTTACGGTTCTGCTGCTGCAAATTCCCCTGACCCGGTTCGCGGAGCGGTATTCCCTGTTTTCCCGGATTGCGGCAGGGGCGGCCCTGATGGCAGTGGGAGAGGTCGGTTTTGCCGTCTCAGCCGGATGGAGCTGGATGGTGGCCGCCATGATCGTGTTTACCTTTGGGGAAATTTTGATCGTTCCGGCGGAGTACGCCCAGATCGATCAGATCAGTCCGGCGAACATGCGCGGGACGTATTACGGCGCCCAAAGCGCAAGCGAGCTCGGCAGCTTCCTCGGCCCGTGGGCAGGAGGAATGGTCTTGTCCGCCTATGGCGGTCCTATCATGTTTCTGTCCATGGGGGCGTGCGCTCTCGTCAGTCTGATCTTTTATTGGCTGGGAAGAAATCTTCATAGAAAGCGGCAGCTGAGCGGCAAGAGGGCTCAAGCGGCTGGCTGATGGCGTTTTTCCTTGATGAAGGCTGCTGATAAAGCGGCCTTTTTTCTTGAAGCAGAAGGTATAATCTTCGCTGAATTTCTGCCTGATTCAGCAAGAAAAACCGCGGACCTCATCCCTGACTGGCCTGGATAGAGGCAAAAAATATTATTCAGAAAATTTAAATTTCGCTATTTGCGTTTGCAGCGGCTTATGGTATAAATAGGTTATCTTGAAGGAATTTCTGCTTCGAATTGAGTTATATGAAGGATTTCATTCTTCTGTCGGATAGGAGTAGGCGTATGTCATTCGAACAGCTCGTTAAGGATTCGTTTGCGCAATTGTCCTCGGGGCAAAAGAAAGTCGCGGAATACTTGCTCACCAATATCGAAAAGGTAGCGTTTTATACGGCGGTGCAGATCGGACGGGAAGCGGAGGTCAGCGAGACGACGGTGATTCGCTTCGCCTACGCGCTGGGGTTCCGCGGTTTTTCGGAAATGCAGGCGGCGATTCAGCAGCACGTCTTGGAGAACAGCAGCTCCCGTTTTGCCGGGCCTTCACAGCCGATGGGGGAGGATGCGAACATCTTCGCGCGCGTGATCGAACGGGACATCGCGATCTTGCGCCAAACGCTGCACCAGCTGAATCAGCAAGACGTCTGGAGGGCTGTCGACTGGCTGATGGAGGCAGACCAGGTGCTCATCGTCGGCTATCGCGCGTCTTATGCTGCGGCGCATTGGTTTAGCTTCATGATGAGCGTGATCCGGAAAAATGTGCTGCTCATTCCTTTCACGGGCGAGGTGGAGGAGCGCATGATCAGCTTGACGGAGAAGTCGGTGGTCGTGATCATCTCCTTTCCGCGCTATACGAAAGAGACGATCCGGGTAGCCGAAACGAGCAAGCGGATGGGGGCAAAAATCATTGCAGCGACAGACCGGCTCCTGTCGCCCGTCAGCCGCATCTCCGACATCACCTTTACGACCGACATCAATATCGAATCCGGACACTACTCGAATGCCGCGGTGATCCATCTGCTCAATCTGCTGTTAGCCGGCATCGAGCAAAAAAACAGCAAGGAGACCCAAACGAGAATGAAAAAGCTGGAGCAGCTGTACTCCAACTGGGGCGTATTCGAGGAATAACAGGGGATCTCATAGAAGAGGGGACTCTTCCTTTCTTCTTAAGATAAATAAACTGTAAATTCGAAATCATCAAAAGAAAGAGGGGGCTTCACATGAAAAAAAGTTGGTTGTCCGTTGTATGGATCGCCCTGCTGGCAGTCGCGATCGGCCTCTCGGGCTGTTCGCAATCGTCATCGTCGGGAACGGGAGGCAGCAAGGAGCTGGTGGTCGCTTTCGACTCGGACGTTCCTACCATGGATCCGCACATGCACAATGAGCCGAATGCCATCACGACGAACTGGCATATCTTTGACTCGCTGCTCTTCCTCTCCCGCGATTTGAAGATCGAGCCGGGACTGGCGGAGAGCTACGAGCAAAAGGACGAGCTTACCTGGATCTTCAAGCTTCGCAAGGGCGTGACCTTTCACAACGGGGAGGAATTCAATGCGGACGCCGTCAAGTTTTCGCTGGAGCGCGTCCTGAACGAAAAACAGAAAAGTCCGCAGCGCGGAAACATCAGTGCGATCGCGGCAGTGAACGTGATCGACCCGTATACCGTCGAAATCAAGACGAAAGAGCCGTACAACCTGCTTCCGCACCGTCTGTTCTATCTCAGTATCGTTCCGCCGAAGTACGTACAGGAGGTCGGGGATCAGGAATTCGCGCAAAAACCGGTCGGGACAGGCCCGTACAAGTTCGTCGAGTGGGTGAAAGGGGACAAGATCGTCCTGGAAGCCAACGAAAACTACTTTAAAGGCGCCCCGAAAATCGGAAAAGTAACCTTCCGCATCATTCCGGAAGTCGCGACCCAAATCGCCGAGCTGCAAAGCGGCGGCGTGGACGTCATCCGCATGGTGCCGCCTGACATGCTGGCGCAAATCGAGGGCAATGCAACCATCAAGGTAGCATCGACTCCTTTGCTGCGGGTCTACTACATGGCTTTCGACACGAAGAAAAAGCCGTTTGACGATGTGCGTGTAAGACAAGCCATGAACCATGCCGTAGACATCGATAAAATCATCGGAAAAGTGCTGGGCGGCAAGGCGGTTCGCACGCCGGCCGGAGTGAACCCTACCCACTTTGGATTCGATGAAAGCATCAAGCCGTACGAATACTCTCCGGAAAAAGCCAAAGCGCTTCTGAAAGAGGCCGGGTATGCAGATGGATTCGAGACGGAACTCCACTACTTCACCCCGGGAATCGGGCAGCAGATCACGGATGCGGTGATCTCCGACTTGAGCAAGGTCGGCATCAAGGCGAAAGCCAAGTTTTATCCGGAATCGAGCTCGTTTGTGGAAAAACAGCGGGCGGGTGACCTGCCGTTCCGTTTGGGGCACTGGGGCAGCTATTCCGTCTACGATGCCGATGCCATTCTCCAGCCGATGTTCGACAGCCAGGGCGTGTACGGCAAGTACTTTCACACGCCGGAGCTGGACAAGCTCATTGGCGAGGCCAGATCGTCCGTCGATCAGGAGAAGCGCAAGGCCCTCTACAGCCAGGCCCAGCAGCTGCTGTACAAGGAAGCGCCGTGGATTTTCCTGTTCTCGCCGATGGACAACCAGGCGTACAATGCCAAGCTGCAATTCCAGCCGCGCGCGGACGAACGCATCTACGCCTATGAGATCGACAGAACGGAATAAGGCTGCAGCTTGATACGCGAAGACGGAGGGGGACAGCGCCCCCTCCATGAAAAAAAGGAAAGGAGGAGACCGATTTGGGATCTTTCCTCAAGCAATGTTTGCGGATCGTCCTCGTTTTGTTTGGGATCTCGAGCATCGCGTTTTTTCTCATTCATCTATCAGGAGATCCGGTGCTCTTGATGCTGCCGCCCGAAGCGACACAGGAGGAAGTCGATGCGTTTCGCCATCAGATGGGCTTCGACAAACCTTTGTCCGAGCAGTACGTCCAGTTTTTGGCGCAGGCAGTCAAGGGCGATTTCGGTGAGTCGCTCAAATTTCATCAGCCTTCGCTGGATGTCGTGCTGGAGCGCATACCGGCGACGCTGGAGCTTACGCTGTTTGCCACGCTGCTGAGTATTGTGATTGCAATTCCGCTAGGCATTTACTCTGCCGTCAACCGAAACTCCTTATCGGAAAACCTGGTGACCGTGGCTGTCTTTCTGGGGCAGTCCATGCCGATCTTTTGGACGGGCATCATGCTCATGCTCTTGTTTGGAGTAAAGCTGCACTGGCTTCCCGTCTCGGGCAGAGGGAGCTGGGAGCATTTGATCATGCCGGCATTTACGCTCGCCGTCTGGGTGGCGCCGACAACTCTGCGGATCGTCCGCTCGAACATGCTGGAAGTGCTGCAGCAAGATTATATCCGTACGGCTCGGTCCAAGGGCCTCGGAGAAAAAGTGGTCATTTACAAGCACGCCCTGAAAAATGCGGCAATCCCCATCATTACCGTCATCGGGTTTCAGATTGGCAAACTGCTGGGCGGGGCCGTCGTGACAGAAACGGTATTTGCCTGGCCGGGAGTCGGTCAGCTCGTCGTCAAGGCCATTTACACCGCTGACTATCCGCTCGTACAGGCATGCGTCGTTGTCTTGGCCTTGATCGTGGCTGCCATGAATTTCGGGGTCGACTCGATGTATCGCTATCTCAATCCGAAAATCAAATCTGGCTAAGCGAGGTGAGTGTGATGAGCAACGCTGGGGTACAAACCGCTCCCCATCCGGCCGCGGAAACGCCGAGACCGGCCGTGCCCGAATGGAAGCGAAAGGTTCGGAAGTTCGTGAAAAACCCGATTGGCATCATCGGTCTGATCATGCTGGTAGTCATTACCCTGATCTCGATTGCAGCACCGCTATTGACCAGCCATGATCCGATCGAGGTCAATCTGGACAACAAGCTGAAGCCGCCTGCCTGGCAGGAAGGGGGATCGTGGGAACACTGGCTCGGGACGGATGAGGTCGGACGGGACGTTTGGGCCCGTCTCGTGTACGGGTCGCGCGTATCGCTCTCCGTTGGCTTTTTTGCCGTCGTGATTTCCCTGACGATCGGTACGGCGCTGGGGATCCTGGCCGGGTACTTTCGCGGCAAGACGGATTTTGCCATTTCCACTGTCGTCGATATCATGATGGCGTTTCCGTTTATCCTGCTTGCCCTGGCTACGATCGCCGTCATGGGACCGAGCCTCTTGAATATGATATTGGTTTTGGGGCTGACGGACTGGACCCAGTACGCCCGACTGGTGCGTGGGGATGTCATCGGCTTGCGTGAACAGGAATTCATTCAAGCGGGCTACGCCTTGGGCAGCAAGCATTGGCGGATGATCTGGCGGCACCTCTTGCCGAACTGTCTCCCATCCGTCATTGTGCTCGCAACGCTGGCGATGGCGCGGGCCATCCTGATGGAGTCGTCTCTCAGCTTTCTCGGGCTTGGCGTCAGCTCGCCCACACCGAGCTGGGGCTTCATGATGAGCACAGGGCGGCCATACATCGCCACGGCATGGTGGCTGGCGACGCTTCCCGGCATCGCGATTTTGATAACGGTGCTGGGCATCAACCTCGCCGGCGACCGGATCCGGGACATGCTGGATCCGAAGGTTGACTAAATAACGGGATGAAGAAAGGGTGGACCATCTATGAAAGTGGAAAAAATCGTTTTGCGAAAAATGAGAATGAGCTTGAAGTTTCCGTTTACGACGAGCTTTGGCACGCAGCAGGTCCGGGATTTTATTCTGGTGGAGGCACACACCCCCGACCTGGTCGGATACGGGGAATGCGTCGTCTCGGGGCAGCCTTTTTACAGCGAAGAAACCGTCGGTACGGCGTGGCATATGCTCGAGGATTTCCTCGTCCCGAAGATTTTCGAGCAGGGCGACATCGCGCATCCCGATCAAGTGAGCGAGCTGTTCGCCCCGATCCGCCGCAACAACATGGCGAAGTCCGCGCTGGACGCAGCTTACTGGGACTTGTATGCAAAGGAACAGGGAATCCCGCTCGCCAAAGCGCTGGGGGGAACGAAAGACAAGATCGAAGTGGGCGTCAGCTTGGGGATCGAAAAGGACATCAATGATCTCTTCCGCAACGTAGAAAAGCATTTGGAGCTGGGCTATCGCCGGATGAAGATCAAAATTGCCCCGGGCAAGGACGTTCAGGTCATTCGCGCGCTGCGGGAGCGATTCGGCAGCATCCCGATGATGGCGGACGCCAACTCCGCTTATACGCTTGCGGATATCGAAACGCTCCGGCAGCTCGACGAGTTCGATTTGATGATGATCGAGCAGCCGCTTGCGCACGACGACATCATCGACCATGCCACTTTGCAAAAGGCATTGAAAACGCCGATTTGTCTGGACGAGAGCATCCATTCGTACGAGGATGCCCGCAAAGCGATAGAACTGGGAAGCACCCGCATCATCAACATCAAAGTGGGGCGCATCGGCGGATTGTCGGAAACGAAACGGATCCATGATCTGTGCCAGCAGCACGGGATTCCGGTCTGGTGCGGCGGCATGCTGGAATCAGGAATTGGCCGTGCGCACAACGTGGCCGTGACTGCTTTGCCGAACTTCACCCTGCCCGGGGATACAGCGGGATCGTCCCGTTACTGGGAAGAAGACATTATTTCGCCATGGGTGGAGGTCGATGCGGAGGGCATGATCACCGTTCCGGACGCGCCGGGGATCGGTTTTGCCCCTGATCGGGAGAAGATCGAGAAATTTACGACGGCAAGCAAAGTCGTCACGAGAGGGTAGGGCACATGAGCGTACAAGCGGTTTGTGACGATCTGGCGGGGAAACAGAGGGAAATCATCCGGACGTACGAAGAGCTGCACCAGCTGGCAGAGCCGAGCTGGCAGGAAGAAAAGACGTCGGGCTACCTGGCTGCCCGATTGCGGCAAGCGGGACTCGCTGTCCGTACCTATTCCGGCCATTTTGGATTGACCGTAGATATCGCAGGGGAGGAAGAGGGGATCGTCGGCCTGCGTGCCGACATGGACGCCCTGGTGCAGGAGGTGAACGGACAGGTGCAGCCCAATCATTCCTGCGGCCACGACGGGCACAGTACGATGGTTCTCTATGCGGCACTGGCTATAGCGTCTGCGGGCATTCGACCGAAAAAGACCATCCGCTTTCTCTTTCAGCCAGCGGAGGAAAAAGTGGGCGGAGCCTTGCAGATGATGAAAGACGGTGCGCTGGACGGGGTCAACGTCCTGTTCGGTGTCCACCTCCGCCCGATCATGGAGCTCGAAAACGGAACGGCAGCCCCTGCCATTCTGCACGGGGCAAGCGCATCGGTTCACGGGACGATCTTTGGCCTGCAGGCGCATGCGTCACGCCCCGAGCGCGGCAAAAACGTCATCGAGACCGCAGCCTTGCTGGTACAAGTGCTGCAAAATGTCCGCTTGAAAGAGGGCTGCCCCTTTTCCGTGAAAATGACGCAATTTACAGCGGGCGGCGAGACGTCCAATGTCATTCCCGACCGGGCGACGTTCAAACTGGATGTGCGGGCCCAGACCAACGAGGGGATGGATGAGCTGCTGGAAAAGCTGAAACATCTCTTCTACCATGTAGGCAGCTTGACGGAATCGCGAATCGAGTGGAGCCTTCCGGGAGGAGTGCCGGCAGCGACTTTCAATGATGACGCGGCAAAGATCATGCGCGATGCGATCAGCCGCGTGCTGGGCGCCGAGAATGTAGCCTCGCCCTGCATCTCTCCGGGAGGGGAAGACTTCCACTTTTACACGAAGCAGAAGCCGGAAATGGCCGGGACCATGCTTGGATTGGGCTGCGGACTTTACCCGGGACTGCATCATCCGGAAATGAAGTTCGACAAAACGGCCTTGACAGCAGGCGCACAAATATTGGCGACGGCTGTATTGCTGGCCGCTGGCGAAGAGGAGGGGTAAGATGCAGACGATCCTCCAGGTAGAGAATTTGCACATTTCCTTTCGCGGGGAAGAAGGAGACATTCATCCGGTCAGCGGCATTGATTTTCGGGTGCATGCCGGTGAGACGCTGGGCATCGTCGGGGAGTCGGGCTGCGGAAAGAGCGTCACCTCCCTGGCGATCATGGGGCTGCTGCCGAAGGGAATCGGGCGAGTCAGCGAAGGGCGAATCGTGTTTCAGGAGCAAATTTTGACGGACATGAAGCAAACCGACCTGCAAAAAATCCGCGGCAACGAGATCGCGATGATCTTTCAGGAGCCGATGACCTCGCTGAATCCGGTGTATACGGTGGGAGAACAGCTGGGGGAGCAGATCCGGCTGCATCTCGGACTGGGCAAACGGGAAGCGCGGGAAAAGGCGGCCGAGATGCTCAGAATGGTAGGGATTCCACGGGCGGAGGAGATTATCAGGGAATACCCCCATCAATTGTCCGGCGGGATGCGGCAGCGGGTCATGATCGCTATGGCGATGTCATGCGATCCGAAGCTGCTGATCGCGGACGAACCGACGACAGCGCTGGACGTGACGATTCAGGCGCAAATTTTGGACTTGATGAGGGAACTAAAGGAAAAGAAAGACACCTCGATCGTTTTTATCACGCACGATTTGGGAGTCGTAGCGGAGATGTGCGACAGGGTCGTCGTCATGTACGCGGGACAGGTAATCGAAGAAGCTCCTGTGCGAGAGCTGTTCCAGAATCCGCAGCATCCGTACACGAAGGGCTTGATGGCTTCCATTCCCTCCCTCGATCAACAGAAGCGGAGGCTAAGCTCCATTCGCGGGACGGTTCCCCATCCATCCGCGATGCCGAGCGGATGCCGCTTCGCTCCTCGCTGCGACTTTGCTGAGCAGGTGTGCCGGGAAAATCCGCCGCTCCGAAGCATTGGATCCGAGCACAAATGCCGCTGCTGGCTTGCAGAGAAAGGAGGGGAGGAGCATGGAGCAGGCATTGCTGGAAGTGCGTGACTTAAAAAAATACTTTCCCGTGAAAGGAAAATGGTTTCAGCCGACGACGCACGTCAAGGCAGTGGACGGCGTATCGTTTGCGATCCGAAAGGGAGAGACAGTGGGTCTGGTCGGAGAGAGCGGCTGCGGGAAGTCGACGACCGGACGGGCGCTGCTGCACCTCGTCCAACCGACGGGAGGCGATGTCATTTACAAGGATAAAAATTTGACGAAGCTTTCCACAAGCGAGCTGCGTGTTCTCCGCAGGGAGCTGCAGATTGTCTTCCAGGATCCGTACGCCTCTCTCGATCCTCGGATGAAGATCCGCGATGTCCTGCTGGAACCGTTGGAGATCCACGGCATCGGGAGCCGGCAGGAACGGCTGAAAAATGTGGACGAGATCCTGGAAATTGTCGGGTTGGGCGGACATTATGCCAATCGCTATCCGCACGAGTTCAGTGGTGGACAGCGGCAGCGCATCGGCATCGCGCGTTCGCTGATTTTGCGACCGTCCCTGATTGTTGCCGACGAGCCTGTATCGGCGCTTGACGTTTCCATTCAGTCCCAGATTCTCAATTTGCTGCAGGATTTGCAGGAGCAGTTTGATCTGACCTATCTGTTCATTTCGCATGATTTAAGCGTCGTGAAGCACATCAGCGATCGGGTCGGCGTCATGTATCTGGGGCGGTTGGTTGAGCTTGCTCCAAAGGAGGAGCTGTATGCCGCGCCGGCGCATCCGTACACCCAAGCCTTGCTTTCGGCAGCACCGGTAGCGAATCCGGATGCCAAACCGCAGAGAATCATCCTGAGGGGAGATGTGCCGAGTCCGGCGAATCCGCCAAGCGGCTGCGCCTTCCACACGCGGTGTCCACATGCGATGGAAGTATGCAAAACGGCGCGGCCGCAGCTGGCACCCGTCGTTGGCCAACAACATTGGGTCGCCTGCCATCTGCATGCTGAGTGAGCGGTTATCCTCTGGAGCGGGACCATGCCGCCCGATAAAAAGAAAAGGACCAACAGCCGAAATGAACGGTATACCATCGTTCTTTTCGGCCGTTTTTTTTGCAGGATAACCAGTAAAGAAAGGCGGTAAATCAAGAACGAGAAAAGTGAATAACAAATCAATTCAGAAAATTATTGTATACAATAAGCCAAAGCTCTATTTTTGCGTGGGACTTTGTGCTACAATTTTTTTGGACGGACCTAACTTCAAAGAGCAGGGGGGAAGCGGATGATCACTTTATCGCACGTGGTGTACGCAATCGTAACAGTCTCGATCATTATCGTGATGCTACTAAGGCGTGGCGTCGTCATTCCGTCGTTGATCGGCACGTTTTTGGTGGGCTGGATGTACAAAGGGGATGTGATCAGCGGGTTTCAGGCCGTGTACAATGCGAATCTGACGGCGGCCAAGGAGCTGTTCACCATCTTTCTGATCATTACCTTCATGGTGGCGCTCTTGGCTTCGCTGCGGGACATCGGGGCGGACCGCAGAATGATCCGGCCGATCCAAAAGCTGATGATCAACGGGCACGTGGCCTTTTTTGTCCTGGCCGCTGTCACGTATGTGATCTCCTTGTTCTTTTGGCCGACTCCGGCCGTTCCTCTCATCGGGGCGCTCCTGTTCCCGGCAGCCTTTCGCGTCGGACTCCCACCGATGGCGGCCGCGATGGCCGTGGCGATGGCTGGACAAGGCATGGCGCTGTCCTCCGACTATATCATGCAGGTCGCTCCCATGCTGAGTGCAAAAGGAGCAGGGGTATCGACTTCGATGGTCGCGGAAAAGGCAATGGTGCTGTCGCTCATCACCGGGGGAGTGTCCATCGCGACTGCCTACCTCATGCACCGCAAGGCCATTCGCAAGTCCGATTCGCGCTTTACCCTGCACGCAGGCGGAAATCGCCAGACGCTGGACGAATCTCCGGAGTTTGCACAGGCGGCGGCCGCAGTGGAGACGTTGCCGCCGAATATTCTGAAATGGTCCAAAATTTTCTCTGTTCTGGTACCTTTGTCAATGCTGGCGGTCATGGTCGTGATGGCGGCAAGCAAATTCGGGGGATCGGGCATGGGGGGATTTGAGGGAGGCGACGGAGCTGCTTTCATAGGCGGCGTGGCCGTGATCCTGCTGATCCTGTCCTGTACGGTGTTCTCCAAGATCGGTGCCTTGGACAAGATCAGCGAACACCTGACCGAAGGCTTCGTCTTTGCCTTCAAAGCGATGGGGCCGGTGATTCCGATCGCAGGGTTCTTTTTCTTGGGGAACGCGGATTTTTCGAAAAGCATTTTGTCGCTGGGCGACAGCGCGGCAGCGCCCGCCATTTTGTACGACCTGGTCATGTCCGTGCAATACGCGATTCCGGCCAACGGATTTTTGACTTCGTTTGGGATCCTGGCGATCGGGATCATTGCGGGCTTGGAAGGCTCGGGATTCTCGGGGCTGCCGCTGACCGGCTCTCTCTCGGGAGCGCTGGGACCCACCGTGGGCATCGATCCCTCGACGCTGGCGGCTATCGGGCAGATGGGGTCGGTTTGGTCCGGAGGGGGCACGCTGATCGCCTGGTCCTCGCTGGTGGCAGTCGCCGGCTTTGCCGGAGTGTCGGTCATCGAGCTGGCGCGCAAAAACTTCATCCCTGTCGTCCTGGGACTGTCCATCGCGACCGTCGCTGCCCTGTTTATCTGGTAGCCTGCGAGTTGCTATCCCTGGGCAGCGCTTGTTCGTCTGCGAGCTGCGGCACGATGGCTTGCGCGACTCGCTCCAGGATACGGGCGATGACGCCGGCCATCTCCTGGACGAAGGTGAGGCTCGTGTGCTCCAGAACCTTGTGGTTGAGCGGACCGTAGTTGTTGATGATCCCCTTGATATGGATGTGGCCGATGGGAGGCAGCTGTTTGTCCAGGCTGACTCCCGGCTGCAATGGCTCTTCCACGACCTGAAGCGTGCCGATTTTGTAAAATTGCCCGAGGCAGGCATCGACGGCGATCACGTAGGCCCGGCCGTGCTTCTGGGAGATCAAGGAGAGCGTCTTTTGCAAATTCAGGGCATGCACCGGGTTCTCCAGCGTCCCGTATATGTGCACGCGGCGCTGTCCTTTCAGCTTTTCCAGCAGCTGGCTGCCGACGATCGGCCCCAGGGAATCGCCGGTATAGCGGTTCGTCCCGATGCAAACCACGACGATCTCGGTATAGTCGGGATGGGCTGTGTAATGTTGGATTAGTGCATCAGCCAAATAAGCCACCGATTTTTTCTCTAGGTAGTGGCAGTAATGCAGCATGCAATTCACCTGCTTTCTTCCTACCGTTATTGTAAACGATCGGAATTGAATCGAGAAACTTGAAAAAGGGAAAGTGTTTGTCATTTTCAACACTTTCTACGGTATACAATATACCATAATTCGTAATCGAAAGGTTGTGGCTGCATGAGTACGGGGAATGCCTATCTGCTGACGCAAATGACGTGGCCGGAGGTGCAGGAGGCGCTGCGAACTGTAAAGATCGCGGTGATCCCGTTGGGCGCGCACGAACAGCACGGTCCGCATATGGCGGAAAGCTGCGATGCTGTACTGGCCGAAGAGATGGGAAAACGGCTGACGGAAAAGCTGTATCCGGAAGCGATCATGACTCCTACGATCAATATGGGCGTGTCGCCGCATCATTTGCATTTTCCCGGGACGATTTCGCTGGAGCCGACGACCGTCATCGCCATTTTGCGCGACATGATGAAATCGCTTAAGCAGCACGGCATCCGGCAGTTTCTGATCTTGAACGCCCACGGGGGCAATCAGGCTACGCTCGGAGTGGCGACAGAGATGCTTACCCGGGAGCTCGATGTCACGATCTACTATACGAAAACGACCGCCTCCGCCAAGGATGTCATGGATCGGCGGCTCACGTCAAAGCTGTACGGCCATAGCTGCGACCGGGAAGTGTCGGAAGCGCTGTATTTGGCTCCTCAGCTCGTGCGCAAGGATCGGCTGGAGGCGGCCGACTATCAGGAAGGCCGGTGGAGGAAGCTGCGCCCAGGCAACCCGCTGCAAGGCTTTTACTATTATGAAGAAATGACGCGCAATGGATGTATCGGCGATGCGACCCAGGCGAGCTACGAGATCGGACGGGAGATTGTGGAGACTGCTTTGGAGCGTTTGGCTCATGCCGTCAAAGAACTGCTGTAGCGCAGGTCCGTATGTCTTCCTGGCAGCCATCGCCGCTTACCTTCTGTCCGCCTTTTATTCGTCTGCGCTTTTGCACGGGATCGTATCGGTACTCAGCATCCTGATCGTGATCACCGCATTTCGCTATGTCCCTCGCTTCGTTCAAGGAATCAGTGTCTTGTTTTTGCTTGTCGGAGCGTGCCTGCTTTTTGCCAGTGGCGCTCCATGGAGTTCTTTTGTGACTAGCTTCGGCAACATGCTGAATATTTTAAGCCTGTTCGCTCTCATCCCGTTCATCGCTCTGCCGATTGAGCTGGGCCACTATGCAGGCAGGATCCGGCAGATGATTCAGCAAAGCATCGAGAGATCCGGCCTGCTTTACGCGATGACCGCAAGTCTGTCGTATGTGCTCAGCTCGTTTATGAACATCGCGACGCTGCCGATGGTGTACCATGCGATCCGCCCATCGCTGGAGCTGTTTCCGATCGAGCAAAAGGAGAGGTTCATCAGCCGAGCGATCACGCACGGGTACAGCATGCCGATCGTATGGACGCCGGTCGCCCCGATCGTGGGCATCATTGTGGAGATGACGGGGGTGCGGTGGAGCGCGATCCTGCCGATCATGGTCCCGTTTAGCCTGCTAGGCCTGGCCGTAGATGGGGTCATGGGACGGTGGATCGCCAGCCGCAGGCGCAAGCAGCTGGATTCGGTGACGGTCAGCGAGCTGGCGGCGGCCAGGCAAAATGTCGTACCGGATGGGACAGAGCAGGCAGCGAGGCACCCGGCGCATATTCTGGCGGCGATTCTCGTTTTTACCGGCATGATCGCCCTGGCGGAGACGGTTACGCATGCCAGCTTTTTGCTGCTGGTCACGGTGGCGGTCTTTCCGTTTGCCTTCGTTTGGTCGGTCCTGATTGGAGCGGGGCGCCAGTTCTTGCAGCGAAGCAAGGAAGTGCTGCCGGTACAGCTCCTCAAGATGAAAGACCAGTTCGTCGTGTTTTTGAGCGCCGGATTCATGATATCCACGATGCAGACGTCGGGCGCCGGACATGTCATCAACGGCTGGATCCTGGCGGCGAAAAATGCGATGGGCGCCGAGCTGTTCCTGCTTTTGATCCCGTTGATTCCGCTTGCTCTTGCTTTCGTAGGGCTGCATCCGGCGGTGGGGCTGGCTCTGACTGCTGAATCCCTCAATCCGGCTGCATTGGGAATTCCGGCTGAGCTGATCGCGATCGCGATGCTCACGGGCGCGGCTACCGCTTTTCTGATGGGGCCCTACAATGCGACGGCTGGGATGATGGCGCATCTGACCGGGCAGAGCTCCATTCGCATTTCGAACTGGAATGCGCCGTTTACGCTGGTCTATCTGGTATTGTCGATGATTTTGCTTATTATTCTGAAAAAAACGAGTTGACAGACGAGCCCAGATCCGCAATAATGAGTTCATAAGATTTTGGTATACAATATACAATACACAACAAACCAACGAATGGACCCACCTTACCTAACCATTTGAGAGGAGTGCTTGGAAATGGCAGAAACGTTGACGAAACCCACATTGATGAGCAAAGAAGAATTCCGTCACGCACTGGAGCAAGCGATTGAAGGAAATGCGGTTGCAAAAGCGCCTTTCACGACCATGTGGGCAAACGGGGAATTGAAAAAGGAACACTTTGCTGCCTGGGTCGAACAGCATTACGCGTACGTCGGACCCTTTGCAGAATATCTCGCCTACATTTACGCGAACTGCCCGCATGAAGACGCCAGAGACTTCCTGCTGCAAAACATGTGGGAGGAAGAGCTGGGGGGCGACCGCCACACCGACTTGCTCATCCGCTTCGGCGAAGCCTGCGGCACGACCCGCGAGCGCATCGAATCGATGCAGCACCTCCTGCCGGAGACGATCGGCCTGCAGTCGTGGTGCTACCGGATGGCGTTCCGGGAAAACTTCCTGTTCGCCACGGCGGCGCTGGTCGTCGGTCTGGAATCCCAAGTGCCGGCGATCTATCGCAGACAGACCCCGACTCTCCGCGAGAAATACGGCTTCACTGACGAGGAAGTGGAATTTTTCGACCTGCACATCGTCTCCGATGAAATTCACGGCGAACGCGGCTACCAGATCGTTCTGGAATACGCAAGAACGCCGGAAGATCAGCAGCGCTGCATCGAAATCGTGAAGGAAGCGACGAAAATGCGCAGGATGTACATCGCGGCGATCTCTCGCGAATTTTGTCTGGAATAGTCCGGATGGCATCGCCACAAATACCCGAGATGACTATCTTCTCGGGTATTGTGCTACAACCGGCAGGCAACAGGTAAGCACCCCGAGTTACACGAGGGAAAGGGGATACTCATGGCAATCGAAACGACTGTACAGACTTTCCAAAACCTGATCGACGGGGAGTGGGTGGAAGCGGCTAGCAAGGCCACCTTCGAGAGCATCAATCCGGCAAACGTCTCCGATATTGTCGGACGCTTCCCGGCTTCGGAGGAAGCAGACGTGGTCAAGGCGATCGAGGCGGCACAGCGGGCTTTCCAGACGTGGCGCGACACAGCGCCGAGCAAGCGGGCCGAAATCTTGTACAAGGCAGCAGACTTGCTGGAGGCGGGGCTGGAGAGCTACGCGATGGAGCTTACCCGCGAAGAAGGAAAGACGCTGGCAAGCAGCCGGATGGAGATCAAACGCTCCGCGCAGACGCTGCGCTACTACGCCTTCGAAGGATTGAACATTTCCGGGGAAACGCTCCCTTCCGACGACCCGACTATTTCCATCTCCACCAAAAAAGAGCCACTCGGCGTCGTAACCGTCATCACGCCATGGAATTTTCCGATTTCCATTCCGGCCAGAAAAATTGCACCGGCACTGGCGGCTGGCAACACGGTCGTCTTCAAGCCCGCTTCCGATACGCCGCTGATCGCCCTGCGCCTCGTTCAGGCGCTGCACGAAGCCGGACTTCCGGCAGGCGTGATCAACTTCGTCACCGGCTCCGCCTCCCGGACGGGAAATGCGCTCGTCACGCATCCGTCAGTCAAGGCGGTGACATTCACCGGCTCCACTCGTGCAGGGGAGACGATTCAGCGGTCCGTGCGGCTTTCCACACGCGTCCAGCTCGAGCTCGGAGGGAAAAATCCGCTGCTCGTGATGGAAGATGCAGACGTCGAACAGGCGGCCGAGCTGGCGATCAAGGGCGGCTTCGAGCTGACGGGCCAGGCTTGCACAGGAACGAGCCGGGTCATCGTCATGGATGGCCTGCATGATCGCTTCGTCCGCGCTCTGGTCGAAAAAACCGGCAAGCTCACGATCGGAAACGGATGCCGGCAGGGTGTGGATATCGGGCCGCTGGCCAATGCCAGCCAGCTGAAAAACGTGCTCGAGTACATGGAGATCGGCAAGGCGGAAGGGGCAGAGCTCGTCTACGGCGGCGAGCACTTGACGGAAGGCGAGTACGCGGACGGTTATTTTGTCCGGCCTGCGGTATTCACGAATGTGACCCCTTCGATGCGGATCGCGCAGGAGGAAATTTTCGGCCCGGTCATCGCCGTCATCCGCGTGAGCTCCTTCGAGGAGGCGATGCGTGTCGCCAATGACGTCGAGTATGGACTGTCGGCAGCCATCTGCACGCAGGATCCCGTCCGGATTCATCACTTTGTCAACCAAATTCAGGCGGGTGTAGTAAAAGTGAACCGGCCGACTACCGGCAATGCTCCGCAGGTGCCGTTCGGCGGAGTGAAAATGTCCAGTACGGCGACATACCGCGAGTCCGGCAGGGGCGCGCTGGAGTTTTATACGCAAATCAAAAGCGTGTATCACGGGGTGTAGACATGCACGCAAGCATGGGAGGCAAGATTGGGATGAAATCGGTCATAAAGCTGGAGCTGCAGGAAGCGAAAGTCATGATTGAGGCCGCCAAACAGGCAGCCGAAGAGGCAGGTGCGCTGGAATCGATCTGCATCGTGGACGACGGGGGCTACGTAATCGCCCTGGAGCGCATGGACGGGGGACGGATCACGGGGCCGGAGATTGCCATCGCCAAAGCGTTTACGGCGAGCGGCCACAAGCGTTCCACCCACCTGTTCAACCAGCCGGGCGGTCCGGCGACCACCACGGGGGAAGCATTTGGCATCCACGCCATGCTCCCGGGCAAATTCGCGATCTTCGTGGGGGGCTTCCCCGTCGTCGTAAACGGCCAAGTCGTGGGCGGCGTGGGGGTCAGCGGCGGAAACGGGGAGCAGGACACGGCTGTCGGCACCGCGGCGCTCCGGGCTTTGCAGGAGTATCTCGGCTCTGACTACGAAGTGATGACCCAGGCGGACATCAAAAAGTAAAGAGCTGCTTGAAGGTTTCATCATGCCAGAAAAAGTGGGAGGGAGAGAATCGATGGCGCTCTGGAATCTGTTCCTCGGATTTTTTCGGATCGGCATCCTGGGCTACGGCGGCGGGCCGACGATGATCCCCCTCGTGCACGCAGAGGCTGTGCAGAAGTACGGCTGGATGACGGACGAGGAATTCACGGACGTGCTGGCGATGGGAAACGCGCTGCCGGGGCCGATCGCCACGAAAATGGCGGGGTACATCGGCTATAAAGTGCGAGGTGCCGCAGGGGCGACGGTAGCGATAGCGGCCATGGTGCTGCCTGTGCTGATCGCGATGATCCTGCTCCTCGGCCTCATCTACAAGCTGAAGGATTCGGGTATCGTCGGCGGGATGACGCACGGCGTGCAGCCCGTGATCGGCGTCATGATGGCGGTCATGGCTTACGAGTTTTTCTTGAAGTCGTGGAAGAGCTGGATCAAGGCGAAGACCATTGCC
Source organism: Brevibacillus brevis (assembly GCF_031583145.1). Classification (NCBI taxonomy): domain Bacteria; kingdom Bacillati; phylum Bacillota; class Bacilli; order Caryophanales; family Paenibacillaceae; genus Brevibacillus; species Brevibacillus brevis. Next base: position 1,346,081 of record NZ_CP134050.1, read on the forward strand.
TGGACGGTCGTCTCGCTGGTCGTGCTGGTGCTGCTGAATGTCAATCCGGGGCTGCTTATCGGATTCGCTCTCGCCTATGCGTTTACCGAATCGACCTACCTGGTCAAAAAGAAGAAAAAACAGGCGGATACGTCGGATCGGGGGATATCCGCATGATTCTGCTGCAACTGTTTTGGGCCTTTTTCATTCCGAACATCCTGGGCTACGGCGGCGGACCGCCGATCATTCCCCTGCTGCAAGCGGAAGTCGTCGACCATTACGGGTGGCTGAGCCTGGAGGAATTCGGTGACGTGCTCGCGCTGGGCAATGCGCTGCCCAGTCCGATTGCGACCAAGCTGGCCGGGTATATCGGCTACCAGGTAGCGGGCATCCCGGGGGCGATCGTCGCTCTGATCGCCACCATCGCCCCGACAGCGATCGCCATGGTGATCCTGTATAAATTTCTGCATCTTTTCAAAAACTCGCCGCAGGTGTCGGCGATGACGCAAATCGTGCGCCCGATTGTAGCCGTGCTGCTGGGAACGCTGGCCTTTCAGTTTTTCGCAAGCGCCTATGAGGCCGCAGGGATTTGGCAGACGGCAGCGCTCACGGCGGCCAGCCTCATCACTTTGGAAAAGATGAAAATCCACCCCGGCATCGTGGTCGCAAGCGGACTGGTGTACGGCGGCGTATTTTTGCAATAGGACGAAGGGCCGTATCCTCGATTGGGTTGTTGTATAGAGCGAATCAGATCGATTACACTAGAGAAAACAACTCACGGGGGTATACCAGATGCCAGACACGCCAGTTATTTGGAGAGATGAGGAATTAAGCCCGATTCGGGACAAGGTGTATCAATACATCAAGCAAGCGATCGTCCAGGGTGTATACAAGTCAGGAGAACGAATCATCGAGCGCGAGCTGGCCGACCAGCTGCACGTAAGCCGCACGCCGATCCGTGAAGCGTTGTTCCGGCTCGAATCCCAGGGCTTCGTCAAAACGCTGCCGCGCAAAGGCGTAGTCGTCTCCCAGCTATCCCCGGAGGAGATCGTGGAAATTTTTACGATTCTCGGGTCGCTGGAAAGCCTGGCGATGAAGCTGGCGGCGCAACGGGCGACTCCCGCTGCCCGCGAAGAGCTGAAGCGGATCATCGATGAGATCGACGAAGAGCTGGCCAAAGCCGATGTGAATCACGAATACAAAAACGTCCATTTCGATATCAACGAAGTGATTTTCCGCGCCGCGCAAAGCCCCAGGCTGACGCAGATGCTGGACGGCCTTTCGGATTACATCCGCGCCTTCGTCCATCTCGGCTACGAGCTTCCGGGCAGGCAGCGCAGGGCGATGGAGGAGCATCGGGAAATCGCCATGGCGGTATACAACGGCGAAGCGGAGCTGGTCGAGAGCTTGACCAAGATCCACTTGGAGAATTCCAAGCGAGCGTATTTGGAAGCGCTGGAAAAACAATAACGCAGGCAATCCCGCATTCTTGCTGCAGATGGAGGTGTTTCTATGCCGAACGTGAAATTGCACCAGAACGGTCTCGTGTACCAGCAAGAAATTGGGGAAGGCAGCAACTTGGTCGTATTGGCAGGTATCAAAAAATTTCCTCATTTAAAGTACGGGTGTGGCATGGGCAAGTGCACGAAATGCACGGTGAAAGTAATGGCAGGCGCTGAATCGCTGCCCGAGCCGAACTGGAAGGAACAAAAGATGCTCGGCGAAAAACTCGAGCAAGGGTACCGGCTGGCCTGCCAGCTCTACATTCAACGCGACATCGAGATCTGCCAGGAATAGCTGGCCGGGTATCATCACATTCATTCGAAAATATGGGAGGGTTTGCAAATGAGCCAATACATTATGGTGTCCACGACGGAACGGTACAAAACGGTGACGGAAAATCCGGATCTGGAGGTAGTCGCTGCCTATGAATACTATTTCTTCGGCAAGAAAAAGACCACGTTTTCCATTTGCAAAATCAAAAACCCGGTTACGAGAATCGTGATTCAAGGGGTCGCGGAAGTGTTCCCGGACAACAGCATTCCGATCAAGGTGTTCCCGAAATTCGAAACGACGAAAGAGATCGAGAAGGAAATTTTCGAGCTGGATCTGGATGAGGACAATAAAATTGTGCGCGTTCATTAAGCGAAGACAAGAGGGGAGGGACAGGCTGGAGAGCCTGTCCTTCTTCTTGCTTTCAGGGCGAAAGGAAAGCAAGGGAGAGAGCGTCTTCTGCCTCGTTCAATGTAAGAAAAATGTAGTGCATTTGAATTAAATTCTAGCGAAATAGGATACCCGTCCAATCCCATAGATTTGCTCCCGCATAAACAGAGAAGAGTTGCTATTTTCTGAACAGGGAGGAATGGAATATGGGATGGTGGATCAGTCTGCTGTTCGCGGCTGCCTGCTTCTGGGCTCTTTACTGGTATTGGGAACGCCGGGAAGACGCGAAATGGCATGATCACGTGCCCAATCAACTGATTGTTCGATTTCGTGACGGTGTGACGGAAGCGCAGATGGAAGAGATTCACCGAAAGGCCAAATGCGAGCTGATCGGCAGCGATCAGGAGCTGGGGATCTATCACGTATCCTCCAAGCGCAAGATGCGGCGGATATGGAGGCACTATCAGGATCTGGAGGAAATCGAGTACGCGGAGCCCAATTACCGGTTCAAGGCGTTTGCGTCCGCGAACGATCCTTTTTTCGCCAGCTATCAGTATGGACCGCAGCGCATCATGGCCCCTGCGGCCTGGGATGTGACCCAGGGCAGCCCGGCTGTCAAAATCGCGGTAGTCGACACGGGGGTGCAGCTGGACCATCCGGATCTGCAAGGGAAAATCATTCCGGGCTACGATTACGTAAGCAATGACACCAACCCTGTGGATGGAAACGGGCACGGCACGCATGTGGCGGGCATCGCATCCGCTGTCACCAATAACGCCTACGGGATGGCAGGAGTTTGTCCCCTGGCTTCGATATTGCCGGTGCGGGTGCTGGACGAATCGGGAAGCGGGGATCTGTTGAACGTGGCGAGAGGGATCATCTATGCGGCCACCCAGGGAGCACACGTCATCAACCTGAGTCTCGGCTCCCCGGCCCCTTCTGCCACCCTGCAGTCCGCCATCGATTATGCGTGGAGCCGGGGATGCGTGATCGTGGCGGCAGCCGGGAACGCCGGATCTTCCGTCCCGAATTATCCGGCCAACTACCCGAACGTCATCTCGGTGGCCTCTACCAACGCAAGCGATGTAAAGTCCGGCTTCTCCAATTACGGCCGGTGGGTGGATGTTACCGCTCCGGGCGAAAACATCTTGTCCACCTATCTGGGCAGCTACTATGCGTATTTGAGCGGCACTTCCATGGCGGCTCCCCACGTAGCCGGCGTAGCGGCCTTGCTGGCTGCCCAGGGCAGGACCAACGCCCAGATCCAGAACATCATCCAGACGAGCTCCGATCCGATTCCCGGCACAGGCACGTACTGGCTGTATGGACGAGTGAACGCAGACAGAGCCGTGCGCTCCTAAAAGGGAATCGGCAGCAAGCCATCAAGGCAAAATGGCGAGTGGAAGACGGATCCGTGTACCCAAAAACAGCGCTAGTCGCGTAGTGGAAAAGGAATATCCGAGTGGTTCCCCTGAAGGCAGGCATGTGCCCCGAGCGCGATTCAGCCCGCTTTCAGGGTTTTTTGCGAAAAGGCCTGTCCCCTTCAAAACGGGAGCAAAGGAGGCGTCCCCTGAAAAAACGGTTGAAATGAAGAAGCAAAACATAGATAATATTGGGAATTACCTGGGAGTATGATGAATGCACGGAGCTTTCATTCCGGCCGCCTTTCGCTTTTGAAAGGAGGTGAAATACATGCAAAAGCTGATGATGTTGGCCGGAATCGCCGGAAGCGGCAAAAGCCGCCGGGCTCTGGAGCTGGCAAAGAAAGAGCGGGCAATCATCGTTTCCACGGACGAGATCAGGCAAAACCTGTTTGGGGACGAGGGGAAACAGAAGAAGACCTCCCACGTGTTTCGAGAGGTATATGCGAGGGTGGAGGATGGGCTGGCCAAAGGAAGCAGCGTCATCCTGGATGCCACGAATATCGATCGTGAGAAACGGATGAACGTCCTTTCCAAATTTGCATACGTCGAGAAGGTTTGCTATTACCTGAACGTGCCGTATGCCGTTTGTTTGGAGAGAAATCAGGCAAGAAAAAGGAAAGTGCCGGGGCCCGTCATGGAGAAAATGCGAAAGAATTTCCACTTCCCCATCCGAAATGAAGGATTTGATCGCATTTGGATTCTTCATGAGGAAATGCCCTATCCGATTTCCAAGGAAGCTTTTGTCGATTTGCTCCAGAGCGAGCCTTCTTATGAGGAACTGTTCGAAGCTTTGCAGGAAGTCCCCATCTTTCAGGACATGGTCGGTTTTCAGCAAGAAAACCCTCACCACACCCACACGCTATGCAGGCACACCTACCATGTGCTGGAGTACGTCAATGCTTTTTACAGCGAAGAGGATAAATTGCTGATGCAGGTCGTCGCTCTTTTTCATGATACGGGCAAACCGTTTTGCAAGGTCTACAAACCGGCAAAAGGGCACTATTCCTACTACGGCCACGAGAATGTATCCGCCCAGATCGCTTGCCATTTCCTGAAGGAGCTGCAATTTGACGATGCGTTTATTTTCAAGGCCGTGCATTTGATTCAAATGCACATGAAGATCAATTACGGGACCCAGCAAGATATCTCTGAGATTTACCGCCTGCTCGGAGAGGAAATGCTCTGGAAGCTCTACTTCTTTAAAGAAGCGGATACGTATGCCAAATAAGGAGGTGAAAAAGGATGAGGAAAAAGTATCCGAGAACGTTTCACCTGCCTTGGTCGAGAAGCAAAACCGACGATGACAAAATCCTGAAAACCGTGTGTCATTTTGAAGGAAAAGAGGTCGTGGTTACCGAGAAGCTGGATGGAGAAAACACGACGATGTATCGGGATTCCATCCATGCACGGTCGCTCGACAGCAAGGACCACGAATCACGGCATTGGGTGAAAATGCTGCATGGGACGATATCTTTTCAGATTCCTCCCGGTTGGAGAATTTGCGGGGAAAACGTCTTCGCCATGCACTCGATTTACTACGGAGAACTGACCAGTTACTTCTACGTCTTCTCCATATGGAATGAAGACAATCAATGCTTATCCTGGGACGAGACGCTCGAGTGGGCAGAGCTGCTCGGGGTAAAAGTAGCGCCCGTGCTTTACAGAGGGATCTGGAATGAGCAGAAAGTGAAGGGCTGCTACACCAGGCAATCCGTTTTCGGAGGAGAACAGGAAGGCTATGTGGTCAGGATCGCGGACGCCTTTCCCTACGATCAGTTCGGGACCTGTGTGGCGAAGTTCGTCCGAAAAAACCACGTTCAAACAGAGGAGCATTGGCTATCGAAGCCAGTGGTGCCAAATGGGGTAAGCAGCATGTGGAAATGATTCGATAGATAGGGAAGAAGGGACTGAGAACCATGTAATGCTGAAGCAATGGGGAATGAGAAGGAAGACAACTCGTCTTGAGTATGTGATTCGAGCTATTTGCTAGATTGCCAACTCTTCGTTCCATTGGCTGCCTATCAAGCAGATCGAACACGAACGGAATAACCGCAAGCAAGGAAACAACCTTAGTCCGGGCGCCTGCCGTACTAAGGTTTTTAGCTCTGCCTGATTGTTTTTTCAGCTTGAATGGGGAGCTGCCCAGACGAGCCTATTGTGCGGCGTTGATCCGTCTCTGCGCGATCTTGTTCAGGCGCTCCACGTCCTCATCGCCCCAGGAAACAGTGACGTCGCCTGTGACGAAGGTCTGGCAGGCCAGACGGTAGCCCTGGGCGATTTTCTCGCTGCCCAGCCGATCGATTTCCTTTTTCATGACCCTGCTGAGGTGTTCCTGCCCATCCACGATTTGCACCCGACAGGTGCCGCAAAGACCGCCCCCGCACTTGAATGGCACGGCCCCCTCGTAGCGAATGGAAGTTCGGAGAAGATTTGCGTCTTTCTCTACTTCAATCGTTTTTCCGGACGTATGAAACGTAATAGATGGCACAAGCTTCCCTCCCTCGTTTGGATGAGATCAGTATATCATAGAGTTTTGGTTTATGGTATACCAAATACAATATATTTTTGCTATGATAGAGGCAGCAACAGCAGGGAGTCGCTATAAGTCAGAGGATAACAGGGGGGACTTATGATCAACATTGGGGTTATTGGCTACGGAACGATCGGGGAGGATGTCGTGAAAGCCATCGTACAGGAGCCCGAAGCAGGAGTACGAGTGGCGTCCATCCTGGTGCGGGATCGTTCGAAGTACGATGCGCCTGGAATTGCACAGCTCATGACAGAGCGGGAGGATGAATTTTTTGCGCACGAATTCGACGTGGTGGTCGAAAGCGCAGGTCACGCGGCAGTGAGACTGTACGGAGAAAAAGTGCTGGAGCATGGAGCGGATTTGCTTGTCGTCAGCGTCGGCGCCTTTGCGGATGAGACGCTGCATAGCCGCCTGATGCAGAAAGCGGCCGAGTGCGGGCGGAAAATCATCGTTCCTTCGGCCGCCATCGGGGGATTGGACCGGATCGCGGCTGGCAGTCTCGGGCCGATGGAGGAAGTGACGTTGATTACGAGAAAGCCGCCCAAAGCCTGGTACGGCACGTTGATCGAACAGCAGGTCAACCTGGCTGAATTGGCAGAACCGCATTGTGCATTCGAGGGAGTGGCCCGGGATTCGGCCAGGCTGTTTCCGGAGAGCGTGAACGTCTCGGCTGCCTTGAGCTTGGCAGGCATCGGCTTTGACCGGACGAAAGTAAAGGTGTTCGTGGATCCGCATATTACCCACAATACGCACGAAATCGAGGCCAAGGGAAAGTTCGGCCAGATCCGGCTGCAGATCCAAAACACGCCGTCCGCCCGCAATCCGAAAACCGGCTACATCGTCGCCATGAGCGTCCTGAAGGCACTGCGGGATCGTGCTTCCCACTTCGTCATCGGAGTATAAAGGAAATGATTGTCCCTCCTCCTGCATAAGGTGATAGTAAGGGGGGAGACAAGTTGGCGGAAGAAAAGGCATTTGTGGTGCTGCGGATGGTGACAGGCATCATTTTTCTCGTGCACGGAGTCGCCAAGCTGCAACAGGGAATGGCGGCGGTCACGACCATGTTTGGCGGGCTCGGCCTGCCTCCGTGGCTGGCCTATCCGGTGACGGCGGTAGAAATTGCTGGCGGCCTCGCCCTGATCCTGGGCATCGGGTCCCGCTACGCGGCATGGGGGCTCGCCGTCATCATGGCCGGGGCGATCGCGACGGTGAAGTGGGAGCACGGATTCATGGGGCAGGCAGGGAAAACCGGGTACGAATTCAACCTTATCCTGCTCGCCGTCGCAGTATGTGTGGGAGTGAAAAAAACGGCAAAGAGACCCGACTGAATGCGCACAGTCCCTGCGCCAGTCGGGTCTCTTTTGCGGATGAAAGGCATTGTCGCTCCGGATGTCTGCTTACTCGGCCGTCTCATAGAGATCAGGCGAGACAGAGGCCAGGAAGGGAGTCGGTTCTCCGAGACTGTAGAGATGCAATTCGTGCATCGCGCGGGTGCAGGCGGTGTAAAACAGTTTGCGCTCGCTCTCCCGTCCGTAGCGCTCGCGGGATGCGTCATAGATGAGGACGGCGTCAAATTCCACGCCCTTCGCCAGGTAAGACGGAATGACCACTGCGCCAGTCTCGTAGGAAATGGCACGGGTACCGATCAGGTGAATATCCAGCTGGCCGCGCAAATCCTCGTACGCCATCTGCGCTTCCTGCGCCGTCTTGGTGATCACCGCGATAGCCTGATGCCCGTCTGCCCGAAGCTCCCGGATACGGTGAGCAATTTTGTCCGCCAACGCTGCGCGGTCCCGTACGGTCGTCACGCTTGGCAGGCGGCCCTCGCGCTGGAACGGCTCGATCTGTTCGCCATTGGCGACGAGCTGGCGGGTAAATTCCACGATCGGCCTCGTCGACCGGTAGCTTTTGGTCAGAACAAACGTCTCCGTCTGCGCAGGCTCATACAGCGAAGCGACCGCCTCAAAGCTCGCGCCGCCCTGTGCGTGGGCGTAAATGGCCTGATTCCAGTCGCCGAGCACCGTCATCTTGGCTCGGGGGAACAGCCGCTGGATGAGCGCAAATTGAAACGGCGAATAGTCCTGCGCCTCGTCGATAAAGACATGGCGGACGAGATTGTTGGTCTGAAAGCCTTCCAGCTTTTCTTTCAGATACAAAAAGGGTGGGGTATCTTCATACGTCAGCTCGCAACGCTCCAAGCGCTCGACGGTTTGCGCGCAGATGGCGTGCCAGAGGGCAGGGCGGTCCGCTGCAGGCAGCACGGCCTCGGCAAGGTCGGTGTCGGCAAAGAGCCTGCGATACGTCGCAGCGGTATCGATGAAGCCGAGCGCCTTCACCCAATCCCGCAGCGGCTGGAAGTGCTTTTGCACGATTCGCTTTGACAGCAGCTCCTGCTCCCGCTCAAAGTCATCGAATGTTTCCTCCGTGAATTGCTTTTTCCGGCGCAGCTGTTGATAGACAGCCGAATAGGCGTCTTTGTCCAGCAGCTCCAGCTCGTCTTCCACCCAAGGCTGTTCCCTCTCGGCGAGCTCGTGCTTTTTCAGTTCGTCGAGCAGCCACTTGGCGACCAGGATCATTTTGTTCGGGATCGAGATGGCAGGGTCCAAGGAGTAAAAGCGGTCCCGGATCTGCTTCTCGTCGACGAGGATCCTGCCTTGGAAGGAGAGAGGGAGAAACTGGATGCCGCTCTCTTTCAGCAGGACAGCGTAATCGTCGATGGTACGCATGAACCCGGGCGACGTCTTCAGGCGGATGCCCTCGAGTCTCTCGGCATAGCCCGGTTCCTCCATGGCGGTCAGCACGTACTCCATTTGCGCGAGCGGGTGCTCCAGCTGGAAGGCGGCGCCGAGCCGGTGCTCTGCGTAATCCTGAAACGTCGTCTGCTGCATATTTTCCTCTCCCAGCTCGGGGAGGACCGTGGAAATGTAGCTGTTGAACAGCGAATTGGGCGAAAACAGCACGATCTGCTCGGCTCTCAGCGTCTTCCGGTACCGGTACAAGAGGTAAGCGACCCGCTGCAAGGCTGCGGAGGTCTTGCCGCTGCCCGCTGCTCCGGACACGATGACGAGCCGGCTGTGCTCATTGCGGATGATGCGGTTCTGATCTTTTTGGATCGTGGCGACGATGCTTTTCATCTGCGAGTCTGCATGCTTTCCCAGCACCTCCTGCAGCAGCTCGTCGCCGATGGTGACGCCGGTGTCGAACATATGGATGAGCTGCCCATCCCGGATCACGTACTGCCGCTTGCCTGTCATTTCACCCGTGACGGTCCCGCTTGGAGTCTCGTACTCGGCAGGGCCGGGGGCGTAATCGTAGTACAGGCTGGAGATCGGCGCACGCCAGTCGTAGACCAGAAACTGTTCCTCGCGCTCATCGAGCAGGGAGGCGATCCCCAGATAGACAGCTTCCGCCGCTGGCTCCGTTTCTTCCCGAAAGTCGATCCTCCCGAAGTAGGGAGATGTCGCAAGCCTCCTCAGCGTTCGCAGCCGCTGCTGCCCGTGGCGATGGACTCGCTCGCGCTCGGACAGGACTTCCGCTTGCTGCTTGATGCTGGCGTAAGTTTCGGCCGCTTCGTGGGCATCTTCGAAGTTGACGGTGACATCGTCCCAAAAATGCTTGCGGATCCCGACGATGTCAGCCTGTACTTCCGTGACATGCTCCTGCAGGCTGGAGATTTGCCTGTTGATCTCCGCGACTACCTGCTCCACCCGCTGCTCTTCGTTTTGCTTGTCGTAGTCAGCCTCGCTCATGATACCGCTCCTTTTTTTCCCCTATTTTGGCCAAAAGGTTTGACAACAGACTCGTTGATGTGATAATATAATATTGGGTAAAAATAATCGTAAAGTTATAGTGTTGTCAAAAGACCAATTCCCATTCTACCACAGGGGACTTGGTGTTTCAACATGTGCGGAAGTGTTTTTCTTTTCGATATGAACAGAGCGGGGTGCGCGGGCACTCCGCTTTTTTTGTACAGATAGATTGATACCATTCCGATCCGGTATAAGGGCAACCGCGGCTCCGCCAAAAGGCACGGCGCAGCCAGGTTTTTTCATTGCTGCCTTAGCTGCCGTAGACTGACTGCTCCCACCAGCTGGTGGAAAACAAAAAAGCGGCCTGTTTTCCGGACGGAGGCACATGAGCCAGCATAGCCATGCCCGGTCCGAGAATCCATTGTCCGTTGGTTTCCGTCCCCATCGTGCTCATGGGGGGCACGAGCAGGGTCATGGCGACCGCTCCCCCGCGAGGCAATTCGGTTCCCCCGGTCGAAAAGAGAATTTTTCCCTGAGAAGGGGGGCATGGGGTGATCTGGACATAGCCGGGCGACACGCCGGGAGACGTTTTGGCCCCGATGATCGATTCGGTCTTGCCGAACCAGAATTGTACCTCGAGGGGATGGTCGGAGAAGTTGGTGAAGTGCCAGCCGTTTACGAAGAGAAGCGCGCTGGAGCGGAACGGATTGGCCAAGGCTCCGTATCCTTGAGCGTCAGCCTCGGCGGTCATTTTTTCCGTCTGGCCCAGGAAGTATTTGCACCCCGCCGCCATCGTCATGGCGTAGGGCACGTTGAGCTGCCGAGTGAGCTGCTCCGTGGCAGGCTGGGTGGGAAACGGGAAGTAGCCCATCTGCATGTAGACGTCAGGCATGCCGTAGAAATAGGGAGACTGTGTGAAGGAGGACTTCGCCATCGGTTCCTCTCCTTTGGGTGTGGTAACCATACAGCATATGGCGGTCGCCCAGGAGGGGTGTAGGGATTCGCTCAAAAGAAATGCCCGGCCTTTTGCGATTTGCAGTGCCGGGCTCCTCCTTTGGGTACTTCTCTTGGTTACGATACAGCCTTCCATGCGTGGATGGCGAGCAGGGCCCATCCGGCGAGGAACAGCACGCCCCCGATCGGGGTGATGGCTCCCAGGACTTTTACGCCCGACATTGCCAAGGCGTACAGACTGCCGGAGAAGACGACGGTTCCCAGGGCGAAGCACCAGCCCGCCCAGGACAGTCCGGACGCGTCCGGATACCATTTGAGCAGCAGGGCGACCAGCACCAGGGCCAGAGCGTGCGTCGTTTGGTAGGTAACCCCGGTGTGGAAAACGCCGAGGGAGTATTCGTCCAGTTTTTCTTTCAACGCGTGGGCTCCAAACGCACCCAGCGCGACAGACAAAAAGCCGCTGATACTGCCTAGCATCAGAAACAGTTTCATAAGGTTCACTCCTCGATAAAAGCTTTGCCAAAAACAGGCATCCTTACATGGGAATCGCTTCTATTTTACTGCAAATGGACAGGGATGCCCAATTGCAATTTGATGAACAGTGGCTGGGACTACCGTACAGACCGCTTGTCAACTCCCGACATAAATTGTAGTAACGCAGTGGCAACGCTTACCGCCGCTGCAACGGGAGGTGATTGGACATGAACAAATGGGTCTCTCTCGCTGGCGGCCTTCTGGGCGGCTACGGCTTGCTGAAAGCACCGCTCGACGGCTCTTTCCTGAACGGTCTCAATCCGTTGGTGGATGGGGTCGGCCTGATCGCCGTGCTGGTCTTCTCGGGTGCTCTTATCTATACGGGTGTACGCGATTGGTTCCAGAAATAATGCGGCGGCAGATCTGACACACGATGGGCAAAAGGCGTCTCCTTGCAAATGGGAGGGGCCTTTTTGCGGCAGAAAAAAATGGGGAAGTCAGCATCCGTTTTCGGATTGCTGGCTTCTTTTGTCATCGATCTCCATATATATAAAGTAGGCTTTGGCAAAGGGGAGGGGAAAAGCATTGACCAACGAAGAACGCAAAGAGCTGGAGCGGTCGATTGATGAGATAACCGAGATTGCCAAGGGATTTGGCCTCGATTTTTATCCGATGCGGTACGAGATCTGCCCGGCGGATATCATTTATACGTTTGGCGCATACGGCATGCCGACGCGGTTTTCGCACTGGAGCTTCGGAAAATCGTTTTATCGGATGAAACTGTCCTACGATCTGAATCTGAGCAAAATCTACGAGCTGGTGATCAACTCCAACCCGTGCTACGCGTTTTTGCTGGACGGCAACTCGCTGATCCAGAACAAGCTGATCGTGGCGCACGTCCTCGCACACTGCGACTTTTTCAAAAACAACGTCCGCTTCTCCAACACGAACCGGGACATGGTCGAAAGCATGGCGGCCAGCTCGGAGCGCATCCGCCAGTACGAGATCGAATACGGCAAGGAAGCCGTGGAAAACTTCCTCGACGCCTGCCTGGCCCTGCAGGAGCACATCGATCCCAGCCTCCTGCGGCCCAAGCTGCGCTGGAAGCGGGAGCCGGATGAGCCTGCCAAGAAAACGAGAAACGAGCGGCATTCTCCATACGATGACCTGTGGGGACTGGATCCCGAAGGAAAGAAAGAGCAAGAGACAGTGAAGCCGGTCCGCAAATTCCCGCCGTCGCCGGAAAAGGACTTGCTGCTGTTCATCATGGAGTACAGCTCGATCCTCGAAGACTGGCAGCGCGACGTGATGACCATCATCCGCGACGAGATGCTGTATTTCTGGCCGCAGATGGAGACGAAGATCATGAACGAAGGCTGGGCTACCTACTGGCACATGCGCATCCTGCGGGAGATGGAGCTGACGGAAGCGGAGACCATCGACTTCGCCAAGCTGCATTCCTCCGTCATCCAGCCGTCGACGACGAGCATCAATCCTTACCATCTCGGTTTGAAAATCTTCGAGGACATCGAGCAGCGCTGGAACAACCCGACCAAGGAAGAGCAGGAGCGGTTCGGCCGCAAGCCGGGAGAAGGCCGCGCCAAAATCTTCGAGGTCCGCGAGCTGGAATCGGATATCAGCTTCATCAGCAATTTCATGACAAAGGAGCTGGTGAGCGATCTGGACCTGTACATGTTCGGCAAGCAGGGCAACGAATGGGTCGTCACGGAGAAGCAATGGGAGCAGGTCCGCGACGGCCTGGCAGGCACGCGGGTCAACGGCGGCTTCCCGTACGTGATGGTGCATGACGGCGACTACCTGCGGGCGGGAGAGCTGTATTTGAAGCACCATTTCGAAGGGCTGGAGCTCGATGTGAAGTACGTGGAGAAAACGCTGCCGTACGCTTACACGCTCTGGGGGAAAAACGTGCATCTCGAGACGGTCATCGAGGACCGGCAAGTCCTGTTTACGTATGACGGGAAGAAAGTACATCGCCGGTTTTTGTAAACGAAAGGAAGAGTTAGAGCGTCAGAAGCAAGCCTGGGCGAGTACCGGGCTTGCTTTTTTACGGAATGGCTTGCGGGGCTGGAAAGCTTTTTCGCCGAGCCGCACGCCTGAAAAGTGTCAGGGAAGGACGAGGCTTATGGTATAATCTTGAAATGCAAAAAAATACGAGCAAATACAGACATTGGGTGGAGAAAGCAATGGAGTGCGAAGTTACCGTAGTCATACCCGTCTACAACCGGGAAGCGTATATCGCCGATGCTCTGGACAGCATCCTTTCCCAGACCATGCAAGCATGGAAGGTCCTCATCGTAGACGACGCATCGACGGACAAGACCGCAGAAAAAATCGCTCCGTATCTGGCGGACGAGCGAATTCAATACAGGAAGAACCGCGAGAATAGAGGCGTGGGGAAAACGCTGGACAAGGCTTTGGCCCTGGTCGACACGCCGTATTTCGTGATTGTGGACAGCGACGATTGGCTGGAGAAAGACGCCCTGGAGACGCTGCTCGCAGAGATGAAGCGGCAGCCGCCGAGCACGTCCCTGGTGTGCGGAAATGCGCAGGTCTGGCAGGAAAAGGAGGGGGTGCTGGAGCGCAAAGGCTTGATGCGCCACCGGTCCTTTGCCGACAAGTACGACTTTTTGCTGTACGGGCCGATGCTGACCCCGCGTTTTTTCCGGACGGAGGCAGTCAGACGGGTCAAAGGCTTTTTGGCAGACGATTTATCGGGCGGACGGTACAACGAAGACCGCTACCTCTTGCTGCGCCTGATCGCCACGAGCCGTTTTCACCATGTGGACAAGCTGCTCTACAACATTCGTCTGCACGGAGACAATCTCACGAAAAAGGCGAACCAGGGGAAATTCAACGAGACCAAAAAAGACTTCATCGAAAGCTTGATGAGGAAGTGGGGGGACGAGTACCGCCCGGTGTTTTACAAGACGCCGGACGGCTGGCTCGACGTGGAGCGGCTCGTACCGACTGAGCTGGTGGGTGCCGGGCGCTGACCAAGCAAGCTGTTCGCAAAGTTGTCCGACCGGGCGGCAGGAACCGATTGCGCGATTGTGGAACCTTGTTGTTGTGTAGGTATACTTCTTTTTCGAAGAATGTCCATTCAGGAGGAACCCAACATGGCAAAACAGGCTGCAGTCATCGGCTCCGGCGTCATGGGCCACGGAATCGCCCAGGAATATGCGCTGGCAGGCTACACCGTATCCCTTTACGATCTTACGGAAGAGTTGTTGCGCAAAGCGAAAAACAGCGTCGAGAGCAGCTTGTCCCTGCTCGTGCGCGAACAGGTCATCACGGAGCAGGCCAAACGGGACGCGCTGGAGCGGATCGTCTTGACGACCGATTTGGACGCAGCGGCAGCAGAGGCGGACATCATCACGGAGGCCATCCCGGAAGTCATCGAGCTGAAGTGGGAGCTGTTTGCGAAATTGGAGCAGGCGGCAAAACCGGAGGCGGTCATCGCTTCGAATACGTCCACGTTTTCCATCGCGCGGCTGATCGAGCAGGCAAAGACGCCGCACCGGTTCATCATCACTCACTTTTTCAATCCGGCTCAGCTCGTTCCCCTCGTGGAAATTGTCCGGCATGAAAAAACGGCGGACGAAGTGGTGGCGGCTGTCATGGACATCATTGCCGGGCTGGGGAAATCCCCGGTGCTGCTGAAAAAGGACGTCCCCGGCTTCATCGCCAACCGCCTGCAGGCCGCCTTGATGCGGGAAGCGTTTTCCCTTCTAAAGGACGGCGTGGCAGATGCACGGGAGATCGATACGGTCATGAAGGACGGTATCGGGTTTCGCTGGGCGTTCGTCGGGCCGATCGAGACTGCTGATTTCGGCGGGCTGGATACGTGGAAGCGCGTCATCGACAACATGGCGCCCGTCCTGGACGACTCGCAAAAAGCGCCGGCGCTCATCGAGGAGCTGGTGGCAAAAGGGGAGCTCGGCACCAAGACGGGGTCCGGCATTTATTCGTATGCGGAGACATCCGTAGAGGCAATATTGAAAGAGCGGGATGAACAGTTTATCCGACTGGCGAAAATGAAGCGCCGTTAACGGGTTTGCGCGAGGCAGGTGACCGGAATGGACGAAAAGGATTGGCTGCTGCTGCAATCGCTGCGCAAGGAAAAAAGCTTGACGCGGGCAGCAGAGCGCATGTACATGACACAGCCGGCCTTGACGTACCGTCTGCAGCAGCTGGAGAAAAAGTTTGGCGTGGGGCTCGTCGTGAAAAACGGAAAAGGCATCCGCTTGACAGCTGAGGGCGAGTACTTGGCGGAATACGCCGGCAAAATGCTGGCGGAGCTGCGAAATACGAGGGATCACATCGTGAACATGCAGCGGGAAGTGCAGGGGACGCTCCGCATCGGGTCTTCCATCTACTTTGGGCAGTACGAGCTGCCGGTGATCATCAAGAAGTTTCTGGAGCTGTACCCCAAGGTTCAGATCCATGTCGACACGGGCTTCAGCTCCGAAATTTTCGACATGCTGCTCCAGGAGGAGATTCAGGTAGGGATCATCCGGGGAGAGTTTCAATGGTATGATCGAAAGCACTTGCTCCAGGAAGAGAACATTTGCCTCGTCTCGACGGAGCAGCTCGATCTGGATGCGCTCCCATCCCTGCCGCGGATCAATTACCGCGCCCCGAAGCTGGCGCTCAGGCTCGGCGACCAGCAGTCCTTCTCGCTCAGCCATGCGATCGACCAATGGTGGCACGAACGCTATCAGGATCCCCCGACGATCACGATGCAGGTAGACAGCTATGAGACATGCAAGGAGATGGCGAAGTTCGGGTTGGGCTACACCATTATCCCGCGCGTATTTGTGCGACCGGGTGAAAATCTGCAGACCGTGGACCTGACGCTTCGGGACGGCCAGCCGATCAAGCGGCGGACGTGGATGCTGTATCGGGACGCCGCGCTGCAATTCGCTGTGGTAGACCGGTTTGTGGAGTTTCTTCAAAACTACGACCTTTGCTGATCGGTGAAAATGCCCGGTTCACACCAGATGAACGGGGCATTTTTTGCTTGGGCAGCCTCTAAAGATTCTTGGCGATTCCCCCATTCTAGTTGCATGCAGAGGAAAAGCGGCTTATCATGGTAGCACAAAGGAGTGATTTCGATGGCGAAAAGCAATGCACGCAAGCATCGGGAAAAGCTGGAGCGCGAAGGCAAGCGAAACCCGGACCAGAACCGCAGCCTATTCGCCTTTGCGGACATGAGGACGCGCAGGACGAAGACGAAAGCCGAAAAGTGGAAGCAGCAGAAGCACAAGAGGCCGTTATCCTACTCAAGTGAGGATGGCCTCTTTTTTATTTGCCAATCTATAAAAGAATTTTTGGTTTTGGGTTAAATGATTTCAATTTTACTTATATAAGGGACGGCCGTACAATGATGGCAAGCTACATCTATTGCAATTTTGCGAAATATCTGTGGACAAAAGAGAGGAGTTTCAGGGGATGAGACAGACTTCCGAGAACAAACAGCGCATTGCAGGGGCAGTCGACGAGCTCGATTCCAAGCTGCGCGAACTCGCCCTGAGGATTCATGCCCATCCGGAGCTGAGTTTTCAGGAGAAAAAAGCGGCGCAGTGGCTGACGGAGCCGCTCAAGGCTGCAGGGTTTGAAGTGGAGCGAGGCATAGCCGGTCTTGAAACCGCCTTCAAAGCGACGTGGGAAGGAAAGAGCGGCGGACCGACGATCGCCCTGCTGGCGGAATACGACGCGCTTCCGGAAATCGGGCACGCGTGCGGCCACAATTTGATCGGGACATCGGCAGTCGGAGCGGCACTGGCTCTTAAACGGGCGGTCCCCGATTTGCAGGGCCGCATCGTGGTCCTGGGCACGCCGGCGGAAGAGGACGGCGGCGGCAAGATCATCATGTGCGAGCATGGCATCTTTGACGAGGTGGACGCGGCGATGATGTGCCATCCCCACAAGAATACGATGGTGCTGCGCGGAGCCTTGGCTTGCGTGGACGCGACCTTCCGCTTTTACGGCAAGCAGGCCCATGCGTCTTCCGCGCCGGAGAAAGGCATAAGCGCCCTGGATGCGCTGATCAACACGTTCGTTGCCATCAATTCCCTGCGCCAGTTTTGCAAGGAAGATGTGCGGATACATGGCATTATTACAAAAGGCGGAGACGCTCCAAATGTCGTTCCGGATTACTGCGAAGCCAAGTTTATTCTCCGGGCCGCCACCGTCCGCGAGCTGCGGGAGCTGACCGAGAAGGTGTACAAGACCGTCCATCACTCTGCGGAAGCGGTGGGAGCACACGCCAAGATCGAGGAAGGGCTGGTCTATGCGGAGCGCAACAACAATCACGCGCTCGCCGGCTTGTTTGCCGCCAATCTGGAGGCGATGGGACTGGAAGTGAGCGAGCCGCCGAAGAAAGGCGGAATCGGGTCTTCGGATATCGGCAATGTCGGTCAGGTGACGGCGACGATCCATCCCTATATCAAAATAACCGAAGCAGGGACGCATACTCCGGAATTCACTGTGGCAACGGCATCCGAGGATGGCTTGATCGGCATGAATCAAGCCGCAAAAGCGTTGGCCATGACCGCTTACGATCTGTGCGCAGATCCGGCGGCTTTCCAGAGAGTACGCGAAGAGTTTGAAAATGGGAAGAAGAACCAATCATCCGAGGAGGCCTGAGCATGAGCGCACATTCGCCCCACCCCGCCAGCCTGGCGGCATCCAGTCAGCCGACATCGTTTTGGAGAAAATACTTCAAGATGCCCCATACCTTCGTTTTGCTGATCATTTTGACCTTGCTGGCTGCGGCGCTCACGTACCTCGTGCCTTCCGGCGAGTTTGAGCGGGCAAAGGATCCATCCTCCGGTAAGACATTGGTCGTCCCCAATTCCTACCACGCAGTCGAAGGCGATCCAGTCAGTCTGCTGGAAGTGCCGAAAGCAATCGTTAAAGGACTCATTGATTCCAGCGATATCGTGTTCTTCATCTTTATTATCGGCGGGGCGTTTCAGGTCATCACGGCGACAGGCACGATCGAGGCTGTGACGAGCCGGGTCGCGAGGACTTTTTCCAAGCGCGGCGTCATGATCATTCCGGTGTTTTTGGGACTGTTCTCCGTAGGCGGTTTTACGATGGGCATGTCGTCCGAGGTCATGGTTTTCGTACCGCTGGGGATCGCCATTGCCCGCTCCCTCGGCTATGATGCGATGACAGGGACCGCGATGGTCTCGCTCGGAGCCTCCATTGGCTTCACGGCGGGGCTGATGAATCCGTTCAACGTAGGGCTGGCGCAGGTGATCGCGGAGGTGCCGATGTTCTCGGGGATGTGGCTGCGTGCCGTTCTTCTGATCACGCTGCTGGTCATCACGAGCTGGTACATCATTCGCTATGCGAGAAAGGTGAAGAAGACGCCGGGAGCGAGCATCGTGCATGAGCTGGAGAAGTCGTCAGCAGACAAGAAGCTCGATCTCACCCAGCTGCCAAATCTGGAGCTCAAGCATATTTTGACGGTCATCACCATCATCGCCTGCTTCGTGCTGCTCATCTGGGGCGTCTCGAAAAAAGACTGGTGGATGGAGGAGCTGTCCGCCTTGTTCCTGACGATGGGCATCGTCTCCGGTTTCTGCGCGAAGTTCGGACCGAGCCGGATCGCCGGCGAATTCGTCAAAGGGGCGAGCGCCATTACGTTCGGGGCGTTTATTATCGGGATCGCCCGCTCCATCCTGATCGTGCTGGAGCAAGGAAACGTCATCGATACGATCGTCTACGGTCTCTCCGATGCGGTAGGCCATCTGCACGGCTCGATTCAGGTGCTCGGGATGTACCTGTTCCAGACAGTCATGAATGTGTTCATCACGTCGGGGACAGGTCTGGCAGCGACGACCATGCCGATCATGGTGCCGCTGGCGGATCTGCTCGGGGTGACGCGCCAAACATCCGTCCTCGCGTTTCAGATGGGCGACGGCTTTACCAACATGATTCTTCCGACCTCGTCGGCGTTGATGGGCAGTCTGGCAGTATCCGGCATCACGTACCAGCAGTGGTTCAGATTCATGTGGCCGCTCATGCTGATGTGGGTGATTACCGGAGCGATCTTTGTCCTCATCGGCCACGCGATCGCCTATTGAGAAAGCCGGCGTGCCGCTGTTGAAGCTGATGTATGAGATCAGACCTGGGAAACCGGGTCTTTTTTCATTTCCCCAGAGGATTGTGGTAGCATCATGGAAGAGAGTTTCCGAAGAGGTGAACGCATGGAAAATCAGCCATTTACGGTACAGCGGCTGCTGCAGCTGCCCCTGTTTAAAGGGGTGAAAGTCATAGCGGGCTCGAGTGGATTGTCGAAGGAGATTTTTTACGTCGACTTCATGGAAACCCCGACACTGACCGGATTTCTCCGTCCGAACGAGCTGATCCTGACGACGGGCTATTCCATCCGCCACGAACCAGCCATGCTCGGCAGGCTGCTGGACGAGATGCACCGCGTGGGGGGCGCGGCGGTCGGAATCAAGACGAAGCGATTCCTTCATGAGGTGCCCCAGGAGGCGCTGCAAAAGAGCGATTTGTACGGAATTCCGCTGTTTGACATTCCGCTCGAAATTACCTACGTCGACATGACGCATACGGTCATCGACCAGATTCTCAGCCGGCAGGCGTATTTGCTGCGCGAAGTGAGGGAAGTCAATCAGCAGTTCACCAATCTGGTGCTGAATCGGCGGACGACCGAGCTGGTGGTCTTGATCGGGCATTTGCTGGGATGCGAGGCGGCTGTTCTCAATGAACACGGGGAGGTGGAGAGCTGCACCTCGCGCTTCGGCGGGACGGCCTTCGTCGAAAAGCGACCGGTGCAGGTGGGGAGCAAAGTCATGGGGTATCTGGCCATTTCCCGAAAGCTCGGGGACCAGGAGACCTTTGAGGAAATGTGCCTCGATCACGCGATCACGGTGCTCGCCATCGATTTCACGATTCGCCAGTCTCAGCAGCTGCATCGGGAGAGAGAGCAGGAGTCGTTTTTGGTGGAGCTGTTTTCCGGCTCGTCCCACCAGGAGGACTTGCTGCGTTATCGCGCTCAACAGCTGGGCATTTCGCTCGGCCGTTATTTTTACACGATGGTGCTTCAACCGAGGATCGGAGGGGAACAGGGGGGCGGAGAGCAGCCGCATGCCAGGTTGTACAACCTGCTGGTCCAGCGGGTAAACAAGCCGGGGAACCATACGCGCAAAGGCGTGTTTATCAATGACTCCTTGATCATCCTGGTCTCCACTGCTCACGACTCGGAAGAAAAGCAGAGGGCGGATGCAGAGCAGCTGTTGCGCGAGCTGATGGCCCCTGCGGAAGAGCTCCCACCCCAAGCTCGGATGTGCGCCGGAATCGGAGGCTTGCGAGAGAAGCTGTCAGACGTTCCGGATAGCCGTCTGGAGGCTCACAAGGCCCTATCCATCGGCACCTACACCTTGCCGAAGCAGGAAATCGTCCATTTTCATGAGGTGCTGGTGGAGGATTTGCTGCTGGATGCCGCCGGCCATCCTGTCCTCAACGCTCTCACCTCGATGCTGATCGAGCCGCTCGTGGCGTACGACCTGGAGTACGGAACAGAGCTTTTGGCTACCCTCAGCGCGTTTCTCAGGCTGGGCGGCAATACCAAGCGGGTAGCGGAAGAGCTGTTCATCCACCGCAATTCGGTGCTGTACCGGCTTGAGAGGATCAACGAGATCATCCAGAATGACTTGACCGATCCGGAGGTGCGCTTTCGGCTGGATGTCGCCATCCGGGTGTGGAAGACGAAGGATATTGATTCCAAATCGATGAGGTAAACGTCTTGTCTCATCGCATATTTGTGACGATGCCCAAAAATGGGCGTCAAGTTTTGGGTCGCTTTCCATAGGGGGAAGCGGCCTGTTTTTGTTAAAGTAAAAAAAAACAGAATAAATTGAATCACGCTACACGAAAGAGGGGAGAGAAACGACACCGAGGTTTGCATCGGTTCCCTGCACGCCATACTTGGGTTTCGGCCCCGTCGCCTGCGGGTGTATCCATTCTCAAAGGAAGAGACACTAAATAGTGCTTTTCAGTGCTTTTCGGTTTTCTGCCATTATTTCAAAAGCTAAAGGGGGTAGGAACATGGCCAAAGATAAGACTTCGAAAGAGCAACATCCCTCTGTTTTTGAGCCGTTTTCCCTGTTGTTGAACGTTGGCCTTTCCGTATTTGGTGCGATTATCGGGATGCAGTTGATCACTTCGCTGGGGGTCACGCCGAGCACCTCGATCATCGGGGCGCTGGCCGCGATGCTGATCGCCCGGATCCCGATGGAGATCTTCGCGAAATACCGATCGATTCACAGGCAAAACCTGGTGCAGACGTCCATTTCCTCCGCCACGTTCGGGGCGGCCAACAGCTTGATGATTCCGATCGGGATTCCCTTCGCGATGGGCAAGCCGGAGTTGATCGTCCCGATGCTGATCGGGGCAGGGCTGGCGATGTTCGTGGATACGGCGCTGCTTTACAAGCTCTTTGATTCCAAAGTGTTTCCCGCTTCCGGTACGTGGGCTCCCGGCGTCGCAACTGCCGAGGCGATTATCGCAGGCGACAAGGGCGGCAAGCGCGGTGCGCTTCTCGGAATCGGTACAGTCATTGGTTTGGTCGGTTCTTACCTGGGCGTATCGATGTCCGCATTCGGGGTCGCCTTCATCGGAAACATTTGGGCGCTCGCCATGTTTGGCATCGGGCTGCTGCTTCGCCAATATTCCGTGCCGCTGTTCAACGTTGATGTAAACACGATGTATATCCCGCACGGTTTCATGATCGGTGCCGGTGTCGTTGCCTTGTTCCAGGTGGCGTTTATTATTTTCCGAAAAAAGAAACCGGTTGCAAAAGTAGAGGCCGCCGCAGACGCAGTGGAAACCGCGGCGTATACCGTGACGGACAAGCAGACTTCCCGGACGCTGGGAATCGGATTTTTGGCCTACTTGGTGATTGCCTTGATCGTCGCGCTCATCGGCGGTCTGATTTCGCACATGTCGTTTGGCATGCTGATCGGATTCTTGCTCTTCGCCGCATTCGCTGCCTATGTCCATGAGCTGATCGTCGGGATTGCCGCGATGCACTCCGGATGGTTTCCGGCTTTTGCGATCGCCTTGATCACCTTGATCATCGGGATGATGATCGGATTTCCGCCCGTGGCGCTCGCTTTGCTGGTCGGATTCAGCGCGGCGACCGGACCGGCGTTTGCCGATATGGGCTACGACCTGAAAACCGGCTACATCCTTCGCGGCAACGGTGCAGATCCACAGGCGGAGCTGCAAGGCCGCAAGCAGCAGTACTTCGCTGGACTGATCGCGTTTGGCGTCGCCTTGATCACCGTTGCGGTATCCTATCACAGCTTTTTTGGCCAAGGCTTGGTGCCGCCGGTCGATAAAGTGTACGCCAGCACGATCGAGGCCGGCACTTCTCCGGAAGTCGCGAAGCAGCTCTTGCTGTGGGCGATACCCGGCGCGATCCTCCAACTGATCGGCGGATCGAGCCGCCAGATCGGCGTAATGTTTGCGACGGGCCTTCTGATTCTGAATCCGAACGCAGGATGGGCAGTCCTCGCAGGGATTCTGATCCGCCTCGTGGTTTCGAAATGGAAAGGCAAGGAGGCCGAGAGCACGCTCAGCATTCTGGCAGCCGGATTCATCGCCGGAGACGCGATCTACAGCTTCTTTAGCTCCGTGATGAAGTTTGCGAAGAAATAAGAAAATCAACTGAGATGGAGGAATCACAAATGGCGAAAGTGACCTTGACCACATCCATGATGGAAGCTGCCGTGTACGGCGGATGCGTATTGGGCGGCGGCGGTGGCGGCTGGCTGGAGGACGGGCTGGAAACCGGGCGCCTCGCGCTGGAAGTCGGCACCCCGCAGCTGTACACGTCCGACGAGATGCACGACGACGATTTGCTGGCGACGGTAGCGCTGGTAGGGGCACCAGCCGCCGCGGATCAATACACCAAACCGATGCACTACGTGCGGGCGTTGCAGCTGTTGGAGCGGACGATCGGCCAGCCGATCAAGGGAATCATCACCAACGAAAACGGTGCGGGCACGACGGTAAACGGCTGGTTCCAGGCGGCCGTGACCGGGCTTCCGGTAATCGATTCGCCTTGCAATGGACGAGCCCATCCGACAGGCGTGATGGGGGCGATGAACCTGCACCAGCTGGACGGATTCCTCTCTCATCAAGCGGCAGTAGGCGGAAAAGACGAGCGCTATCACGAGGTCGTCGTAAGCGGCCGCCTGCAGCAAGCGGCGGGTCTGGTCCGCAAAGTGTCCGTGGAAGCCGGCGGTTTGGTCGTCGTCGCCCGCAACCCTGTGAGCGCCGCCTACGCCAGGGAAAACGGAGCTCCCGGAGCCATTCGCCAAGCGATCGAGGTAGGGGAAGCGCTGCTCGGTTCGAAAGGGGAGGCGGCGATCGACGCCGTCTGCCAAAAGCTCGGAGGCAGAGTCGTCGCGGAGGGCGTCGTGGACGAATTTTCGCTGAATACCGCCGGCGGGTTCGATGTAGGCCGCGTCGTCATCAACGGCCACGAGCTGACATTCTGGAACGAATACATGACCTTGGAAGTAAACGGCGAGCGCCTGGGAACGTTCCCGGATCTCATCATGACGATGGATGCCGAGACAGCCAAGCCGATCGTTTCCGCCGAAGTCGAAAAAGGCCAGAAGCTCGCAGTCATCCACGTCCCGAAGGAACATTTGATTCTTGGAGCGACGATGCGCAATCCACAGCTGATGGCTTCGGTGGAAAGCGCCGTAAACAAACCGATTTTGTCCTACATCTTTGCGTAAATACGGCAACATCCACGATCAGGGAGGGAACAAGCATGTCATGGAAACAAACGATCACCGTCTATGAAGCGCTGGACAGCGCGTACGCCAACGGGGAAACCATCAAGGAACTGTTTCGCCCGTATCCCGAGGTGACGGTCAGCGTGCAAACGGTCACGGGGGAGGAAGGAAGCACCGACTTCGTCAAGATCGTGATCCCGGGCAAAAACGGGAAATCCTCTGGCGGGAGTGCGCCGACATTCGGGATCGTCGGACGATTGGGAGGCATCGGTGCACGTCCGAGCCGCATCGGGATGGTGTCCGACGCGGACGGCGCAATCGCAGCGGTTGCTTCCGCCCTGAAGCTGGCGGACATGCAGAAAAACGGCGACGTGCTCGAAGGTGATGTCATCGTCAGCACCCACATCTGCCCGGATGCTCCTACGCAGCCGCATGAGCCCGTGGACTTCATGAGTTCGCCAGTCGATATTTTGACGATGAACCGGTATGAAGTGGTACCCGAGATGGAGGCGCTTCTGTCGATCGACACGACCAAAGGGAACCGCATCATCAACCATAAAGGCATCGCCATCTCGCCGACGGTCAAGGAAGGCTATATTCTGCGCGTCAGCGAGGACCTGCTTCGCGTCATGGAAATGACGACCGGCCAGCTGCCTGTCACATTCCCGATCACGACGCAGGACATCACGCCGTACGGCAACGACCTGTTCCACATCAACAGCATCCTGCAGCCGTCCGTCGCTACGGACGCACCGGTCGTAGGCGTAGCCATCACTGCACAGAGCACCGTTCCCGGCTGCGGCACAGGTGCGAGCCACGAAGGGGACATCGCCCTTGCCGTCAAATTCGCGGTTGAAGTCGCGAAAGAGTACACGGCTGGCGTCTCCACCTTCTACGACGAAGCCGAGTTCGCCAATTTGCTGGGCCGCTACGGTTCGATGAAAATGCTGCAAACGATGGGCAGAGAAGAATAAGGGTGAATGAATGCGGGACAGGGAAGGACAGGGAGAGAATCCCTGTCCTTTTTGCGAGGCGAAGCACGAAACGAAGACGGGAATATGCTTTCCCACCGCAGCCCCTTTCTTGTTGTATCCAGAAACTGCTCCTAAGGAGGAATCCCGGGCGAGAAAGCGAACAGTCTAAGGAAGGACCGAACAGAGAAAGGAACCAGATGCCATGCCGTCCAACCATATGATTCATCCCGAATGCGCCAGAGCCATCAGTCGCCTCATCCAGTTGAAAGATCCCAAGCGCGAGGACTTCCTCGAGCTGAGGACGCACGGGCGGGACGCTTACTCGGAAATGGGCTGGGACGAGCTGCAATCGTACATCAATGAAAAAACGATTGTCATCGTCGAGCAGTTCGAAGACGAGCAAAACATCATGTCGGCGCTGAGATGGGTCGCGAGAGGGCTGCCCGTATGGCTGGCCATACGAAAGGTGCGGACCGATTACGCCATGTATCGATATATGCGCTCGTAAAATCTGCGCAGCGAGACCATAGCTGGGCGCCCGACTGAACGAGATCAGGCGGGAAAAGCGAATAGAAAAGAAAGAGCAAACCCTGTGTGTCTCGGCCAACCGGATGCACAGGGTTTTATTTTGGGAGAATTTCTTCATGTAAGGGTATATTTCTGCCTCCATAACCGTTCGGCGACGGATTCGATGAACTCTCGTTGCTTGATGACATGGATCATCCGCTCAGGCAAGCCGCTTCTTCCGTAGTAGGCCCCCGCGATCTGGCCGTAGACCGCCCCGGTCGTATCGGCATCGTCTCCCAGATTGACTGCCAGCAGGAGCCCCTCTTCAAATGTGGAGCCGTGATGGAAAGCCCAAAGCGCCGCTTCCAACGACTCTACTACGTATCCCGATCCTTTTACTTGTGAGGCGCCTTTCTTTTTATAGGAGCCCTTTGCGACGGGGGAGAGCTCTGGAGCCAACCTCTCTGTGGACCAATAACCAGGGACAGGCGAATAGAATTCGGAGAGAAGCTCGTCCTTGGAAACGCCTCGAACCGCACCGATGATCAATCCGCCCAAATATTTGCACGCGTCGACTGCTGCTTTTGCCGCATGTGTCGTGAGCGAGCTGCGGGCACACATTTCTAGCGCAAGGATCGGGTCTTGCTCATAGTACAATGGGACAGGGGCAAGCCGCATGATCGAGCCGTTCCCGGCGGACCATGGATCCCTAGAGCCAGAGAAAGGCTCTCCGTTTTTTTCAAACGTATGCAAGGCTTCCCTAGTGGCATTGCCGATGTCAAAACAATGGTCTTTGCTGCTCATGTAGCCTTCTCGGTACCATTTCACATAGCGCATCATTTGATCATGCGGGTCGAAGCCGCCAGCGTGCAGCAAACTTTCTGCCAGACAGAGAGCCATCGAAGTGTCGTCCGTCCACTCACCGGGTTCGAGGTCATGCACGCCGCCGCCCACGATCTCCTGGATCGGTTCGAATGTACCTGGTCTGCAAAACTCGAGCGTGGCGCCCAGCGCATCTCCAATCGCAAGGCCAAGCAAGCTTCCTGTATATTTCTCCAACGGAACTCCTCCTGTGATGGAATTGAATGCTTCTACCTAATAGGACGTACGTCACCTGCAAAAAGTTCTCCTGCGGGAGGGGAGGGAATACTAGATTACGATGGGGCAATGTGCCGGATACACCCGAAAAATTTATGCAATTAATGAAATTAATACTGCGCAACGAGTGAGAAAGGTCTATTATTGACACTATGGTTATAGTTTAGGAGGGAGCTATCATGACAGAATTATTGCTTAGTCTCTTGCAAATTATTATCGTAAATCTGGTGCTCAGCGGCGACAATGCGGTCGTGATCGCCCTGGCCTGTCGCAACTTGAACCCGGAACTGCAAAAAAAGGCGGTCTTCTGGGGAAGCTTCGGCGCTATCGCGCTGCGCGTAATCCTGACCTTTATCGCCATCTGGCTGCTGAAAATTCCGCTCGTCCAGGTAGTCGGTGGACTGCTGCTCATTTGGATTGCCGTCAAGCTATTGAAGGGGGAAGACGAAGACAGCCATATCAGTAGCGGCTCGAATATGAAGGAAGCACTCAAGACCATTATTTTTGCCGACCTGATCATGAGCCTGGACAACGTGATCGCGGTGGCAGGGGCTGCGGGCGGCAACCTGGTGTTGGTTGTCATCGGTCTGGCCATCAGCATTCCTTTGATTATCTGGGGCAGCCAGCTGTTGATGAAGCTGATGAACCGTTTTCCGATCATCGTACTGTTGGGAGCAGCACTTCTCGGTTATACGGCAGGCGAGATGATCGTAGGCGACAAGCTCGTCGGGGGCTTTATCGAGGAATCCCTGCCTGCGCTGCACATCATTTTGCCGGTAGCGCTGGCGCTGGTCGTCATCGCGGTGGGGAATTACCTCAAGCGCAAAGCGGAGAAGAAAAAAGCGAGCAGCTTGGCGAAAGATCACGCGGAGACACTGTAATACATGGAATATCGCGATTGGCATATTTTGCAAACGCTGTTTCAGGAGCAGAATATTACCAGGACGGCGGAGCTCCTTTACATTTCCCAGCCAGCCTTGACCAAGCGCTTGCGCCAGATCGAGAAAGAGTTTGGCGTGCAGATCGTGCAGCGGGGGAGCAGGGGCGTGCACTTTACCCCACAGGGCGAGTATTTGGCCAAATGTGCGGATGACATGCTGATGCGCCTGCGCAATATCAAGGAGAATGTCCTGAACATGGGAGACGAAGTAAACGGTACGCTGCGGCTGGGGGTTTCCAATTACTTTGCCCGGTACAAGCTCCCCATGATCCTGAAAAGCTTCAAGGAGCAATACCCGAACGTCGAATTCAAGGTCGTTACCGGCTGGAGCAAAGACGTCTATAAGTCCGTGTACAATCAGGACGTGCATGTCGGCTTCGTGCGTGGGGACTACAACTGGACTGACCAGAAGCTGCTTCTGTTCGAGGAATCGGTCTGCGTCGTCTCCCGGGATCCGATCTCGCTGGAAGACCTGCCCTCGCTGCCGCGCGTCGACTACGAAACCGACCCGCTGCTGCGAGCCTTGGTCGATAGCTGGTGGACGAAGCATTACTCCCAGCCGCCGCTGATCGGCATGGAGGTCGACAAGGCGGATACATGCAGCGAAATGGTGGCGAGCGGACTTGGATACGCCATTCTCCCACGGGTTGTCCTGATTGGGAAGGAAGACCTGCACATGATCGAATTGACTTCAGAGACCGGGAAGCCGCTCAAGCGAAAGACGTGGATGTTTTACCATGCCGATTCGCTGGAGCTGCAGATGGTCAAGGCTTTCGTACACTTTATGGAACAAATCGACTTGCAGGTCCCCGAGTGAATTGCCGGGGAATATGCGAAACTGGGAAGCTACTGGGACGGCCGCTGCGCATGGACGAGCATGTGCACAGCGGCCGTTCTTTTATGGGCCGCGCCTCGGCCAGACATTCGCGCGGGGAATCGCAAGCGATAACCTTTTTGTATTTTTTCTTGTAGAGCGATTGTTTTACACTGGGGATACCTCATCACAAAACATCCTGCAACGTCACAGAGAAAAGAGGGATTTCCATGCTTTTGCGCATGTGCATGACACTGCTGCTGGGAGCGGCGGGAGGGCTATTGTTCGCGGCTATCCACAGTCCGTTGCCATGGCTGATCGGGGCGTTGGTCGCGACTGTCGCTTGCGTTTTTTTCGGGGTGAAAACCCTGTGGCTGCCGCGCTGGTTTCGTCAAATCGGCCTGATCGTGATCGGCATATCGCTTGGCCTGCGCATGACGCCTGAAATTTGGGGGGCCATGACAGGTCACATCGGTTTGATGCTGATTGCCACCATTTTGACCATTTTCATCAGTCTGGGCAACGCCTGGGTGTTTCATAAAGTCAGCAAGGTGGACGCGATTACCGCGATCTTCAGCAATATCCCCGGCGGTTTATCCGAGATGGTGACGATTGGCCAGACGGTCGGGGGAAACCAGCAGGTCATCTCGATTTTCCACTCGCTGCGGGCCGTCATCATCGTGCTGTGCACGCCGTTTATCGTCACGTGGCTGCCTCATCACATGCAGGCGCAGGCCGCGGTGAGTGGGCACGTGCTGGGCGTCACACAGACGCTCATCATCCTTGCCGTGGGAGCGATCGGAGCGTGGCTCGCCTCGCGCTGCTCGATTCCCGCTCCGTATTTGCTCGGCGCACTGCTCTTGACCGCACTGGTTTGCATGAACACTCCCATTGCCGGGGAAAACCCTGCTTTGGCAGGATTCTTGACGAAAACCGCGCAGGTCTTCATCGGGGTGAGTATCGGGCTCGGCTTCAAGCGGGAGGATATCGCCAAAAACCGCCGGTACTTCCTGTTTGGCCTGGTGCATTCCGTCTTGCTGTTCGTCATGACGCTGGCGCTTGCGGTCGGCATCTCGCTCGCGACGGCCACCGATGTACTGACGACGATCCTGGCTACCGCACCGGGCGGAATCGCAGAGATGAGCCTGACCGCCTTGACCATTGGGGCTGATCCGCTGTTGGTCACCGCGTTTCAACTGTTTCGGGTGCTCTTTGTCCTCACGCTGTTTTCCTTCGGCGTACGGACGTGGGTGAATCGGCACCGCCGTGCGAAAGCGCAAGGCGAAGCCGGGCAGAGGAGCGCCTAGCGAATCGAATCAATGAAGGAACGGCCTGTGTGTTCACGAAGGTGAGCGCCAGGCCTCTTTGCCGTGAAAAAAATGAAAACAATCGTAAAAATGGCGTTTATCCAAAATATCTGAACAAACTAGGAAGCGCTTTCAGTCGGTGCTATGATCTCCTTAGTTGAAAACGCTATCAACATTAGGGGGCATGACAGATGAAACAAACGAAGAAATGGACGAAGTGGACCGGTGTGCTCTTGACTTCCGCGCTGGCGCTCAGCCTGGCAGCCTGTGGAGGCGGCGGTGGGCAGACGGCCGCTGGCGGCGGGGACAAAGCGTCTACCTACCCGGAAAAACCGATCGTGGTGACAGCGCCATCCGGAGCGGGCGGCGGCTTGGATAAAACGGCGAGATCGCTCGCCAAGGTCATGGCGGAGACCAAGCTGGTGGACAAGACCATCACCGTCGAGAACAAACCGGGCGGCGGACAGGCAGTCGGCTTGGCGGACTTCGTGTCGCAGGACAAGAAAAACAACTACAAGCTCCTGCTCCCTTCGACGCCAATCATCATCAACAACCTGAAAAAAGAAGGCAACAGCCCTCATTCCTACAATGACATGACTCCGTTGGCCCAGCTGACGAAAGACTACGGAGCAATCGTGGTAGCGGCGGACTCTCCGTACAAAGACCTGAAATCGCTGATGGACGCGATCAAGGCTGATCCGACGAAGGTCACCGTAGCGGGCGGATCCGCACCGGGCTCGCTTGACCACTTGACGTTCCTGATGCCGGCAGTAAAAGCAGGAATCGATCCGAAAACCATCAAGTACATCTCCTACGACGGCGGAGGCGAAGCGATCGCGGCCTTGCTCGGCGGAAATGCGGACGTGCTGGCGACGGACGTATCGGGCTCCGGCGAATACATGAAATCCGGCAAGGTAAGAATCTTGGGCGTATCTTCCCCTGAGCGTCTGAAGGGCATGTTCAAGGACATCCCGACTTACAGAGAATCCGGCTACGACACCGAGCTGATCAACTGGCGCGGAGTGTTCGGACCGAAAGAAATGTCTCCGGAAGCGGTCAAGTTCTGGGAAGAAAAGCTGAAAGCCATGACGGAAACACCGGAATGGAAAAAGGAACTGGAGACAAATGGCTGGGATGACGGCTACAAAAACGGAGCCGACTTCAAGAGCTACCTGGCCGAGCAAGAAAAAATGTTCAAGGAAATCTTGACGCTGCTCAACATGGCGAAGTAAGCAAAGCGGAGGCGGGAGGGAGGAGGAATGACTCTTCTTCTCTCCCTTTCCCGATTCTCGATAAAAAGGAGGACCACACGTGAGCAAAGCATTTGACCGCTACGCCAGCCTGCTGTTTCTCGTACTCGGAGCAGCGTTTGTGATCGGCAGCGGGAACATCTCCGCGAGCGCATACGGCAGCAATGTCGGTCCGAACATCTTTCCGCTGGGGCTGGGCTCCCTGTTGATCGTTCTCAGCCTGCGCCTGTTTTACGAGACGTTCAAATACAAGCAAGAGGAGAAAAAGTCGGGACCTGCGCTGGATTACAAACGGTTCCTTATCGTCCTGGTGGCGGCATTGCTCTACGCGCTGCTGCTCGAGGAGATCGGCTACGTCGTGAGCACGTTCCTCTTCCTTCTGGTCGGGTTTCAGACGATGCAGAAAGGCAAGTGGCTGTCCAGCGTGCTCATCTCCGGCGGGTTTTCCTTTGGGGTTTACTTTCTGTACGTAAACGTTTTGGATGGGACATTGCCTGGATTACCGACATGGTTAGGCTTTTAGGAGGTGGCTGACATGGATGCGTTTCATTATTTGCTCGGCGGATTTGCCACGGCCATGCAATGGCAAAATCTCATCTTCGCCTTTGTCGGCGTACTGATCGGGACGGTCGTCGGCGTACTCCCGGGGATCGGGCCGATCAGCGGCGTCGCCTTGCTGATTCCCGTGACGGCTTCGCTTACGGGCGGACTGCCGCCGGAGGATGCGGCGACCAGCGCGATCATTTTGCTGGCAGGGGTGTATTACGGGGCCATGTACGGAGGCTCCACGACTTCCATTCTGTTGAACACGCCCGGAGAGTCGTCCTCCGTCGTCACCGTGCTGGACGGCTACCCGATGGCCAAGCAGGGTCGGGCCGGCGTCGCCCTGGCGATCGCGGCGATCGGCTCGTTCGTGGCGGGGATCGTCTCGCTGATCGGTCTGGTCTTCCTGGCTGAACCGCTCTCGAATGTCGCGCTCAAGCTCAGTCCGGCGGATGAATTTTCCCTGATGATTCTCGGACTGTGCGCCCTGAGCGGACTGGCGGGCAAGTCGGTCACGAAAGCGCTCATTATGACCGTGTTCGGATTGCTTCTGGCAACCATCGGGATGGACAACGTGTCCGGCGTGGCCCGCTTTACATTTGACATGCCGGAGCTGTATTCCGGTCTCGAGTTTTTGACGATCGCGGTTGGTGTATTCGCACTGGGAGAAGTGTTCAAGACGATCCTGGAGAAGGATGTAAACGACGGCGAAATCGCCAAAATATCCCGCATCCTGCCTACCAAACAGGACCTGAAGGAGAGCGCGGGGCCAATCATCCGCGGCTCGCTGGTCGGCTTCTTTAAAGGAATCGTGCCAGGCTCCGGCGCTACGTTGGCTTCGTTCCTCGCGTACCTGCTGGAAAAGAAAATCAGCAAAAATCCGGAGAAGTTCGGAAAAGGGGCCATTGCCGGCGTAGCCGCTCCGGAGTCGGCCAACAACGCGGCTTCGGGCGGGGCGATGATTCCGCTGTTGACCTTGGGGATCCCGGGAACAGGGACGACCGCCGTGCTGATGGGCGCCCTCATCATGTACAACGTGCAGCCAGGTCCGCTGCTGTTTGACGAGCATCCGTCGATCGCGTGGGGCTTGATCGCCAGCATGTTCATCGGAAACCTGATGCTGCTGATCCTGAACATGCCGCTCGTAAAGGTGTTTGCCAAGCTGATCGAGACGCCGCCCAAATACTTGATCCCGATGATTGTCGCGATTTCCATCTTCGGTGTATACGCGGTACGAGTCTCCGTCTTTGATCTGGTGCTGCTGCTCATCTGCGGTGTCGTTGGCTA
Organism: Brevibacillus brevis; assembly: GCF_031583145.1. Lineage (NCBI taxonomy): Bacteria > Bacillati > Bacillota > Bacilli > Caryophanales > Paenibacillaceae > Brevibacillus > Brevibacillus brevis. The sequence continues at coordinate 1,378,886 of NZ_CP134050.1, forward strand.
CTTCCTGGCGAAAAACGACTTCCCGATGGCTCCGCTGGTCCTCGGTCTCGTCTTGGGGCCAATGATTGAGAACAACCTGCGGCGCGCCTTGACGACATCCAACGGAGATTTCTCCATCTTCATCGAAAAGCCGGTATCGCTGATCTTCCTGATCATCGCAGTGCTCTGGATCACCGTGCCGCTGATCATGAAAATGCGCGGCAAGAAAGTAGTCGTGAACGTAGAAGGCTAAAAGGAGGACGGATTCCATGCGTGATGACGCGAAAATCAAGGAAGAAGTCAAACAGCAGTTCGGAGCCAACGCCGAAAAGTACGTGTCCAGCCAGACGCACGCGACAGGAGACGATCTCTCCCTGCTGGTGCCATGGCTGACGCCGTCTCCGGACTGGGTTGTCCTGGACGTGGCGACGGGCGGCGGACATGCGACGAAGAAGATCGCGGATCAGGTCGGGCAGGTGTTCGCGACGGATTTGACCCGGCCTATGCTGGAAGCGGCGCGAAAGCATCTGGATGCGCATTGCCGCAACGTCTTTTACGTTGTCGCTGACGCGGAGGCGCTGCCTTTCCTGGACGCCTCATTCGATGCGGCAGTATGCCGGATCGCTGCCCACCACTTTCCGGATCCGCAGGCGTTCGTGCAGGAAGTCGCCCGCGTCCTGAAGCCGGGCGGGAAGTTCGTCCTGATCGACAACATCGCGCCGGAGGAAGAAAAGCTGGACCGCTTTGTCAACACGCTGGAAAAGCTCAGGGATACGAGCCACGTGCGCAGCTACTCCCGCAGCGAATGGCTGGCGTGGATGGAGCGTGCAGGTCTTTCCGAAAGTCAGTCGCGCATCCGGAAAAAGACCTTTCCGTATGCGACGTGGGTGAGGCGAACCGCCGAGTCGGAGGAGCAAGTCACTGAGGTCACTGCCCATATCCTGGGCGGAGACAAGGAGATTCACGAATACTTTTCCGTCGTCACGGAAGGCGGGGAAGTCGTGTCCATCCAGGTAGACGAGTGGATGGCGATGTTTGTGAAAGCAGAATAGGTACGAAAAGGAAAAGTCCCCGCTGGAATTTCGGCGGGGACTTTTCTTGCTGCCAATCTCATGAGTCTTAATAGCCCATTTCTTTCAGAATTCGGGACAAGACACGCAAGCGTTCGCTGATCATTTCATCGTCGTTGCTGAGCGCCTGGTTGAACAGGCGGATGTCTTCGTTGATATTTTCATTGTCCGTGCATACGGCCACCGTCATGGCGTCGCCTTGCAATCCGACGCGATCGATCATGGGCTTTTCCTCGTCGTAGAGGTTCTCGTACCGATAGGCCTCACGGAAATGAAGCTTTGCCCTGCAGACGAGAATGGCGAGGTCGAGGACGCGATGCAGCGGCAATTCCTCGGACTGGCGGGACCATTTTTCGCCGGTGTGCCTCCAGACCTTGGCGGAAATGTCCACCTTTCCGCGGTCATTCCACTGGGCCAAGCCGAGCGACAGGCCTTTCGCGTCGGTGTGATTGGCGTTTCTGCCGTCTACTTTCTCATAATTGTCGGATACGATGACCGGTTTATGCTTCAACGTCGTAGGAATTTTCATGGGTAACCTCCTGTCGGTTACTGCTTTAGTAAACTACTAAACAATTGATTTGAATTGTACTGGCTGCAAGCCCATTTGTCAAACGAAGGGCGATGCCTTGCCAATGAAACAGGCCGGCGAAAGAGGTGCAATCGCCGGCCTTACACTTACTCCTACGCATCCCGCATCATCTTGTCTGCCCCAGCAGCCCAGCGGTACTTCCGTTCAGGACGGCCGACTGTTCCGTAGAACGTCTCGACGGTCACTTCGTTGATCGAGACCAAGAACTCCAGGTATCTGCGTACCGTGGAATGGCTCATGCCGGCCATGGCTGCCAAGTCGTCCGCATTCACGCTGTGGCCGGTCGCCTGCATTTTGTCGCGAATCAGCTTGAGAGTCAGCTTGTCGATTCCTTTCGGGAGTACAGCGACGCCTTCGCTCGGCCTCGGAGCGGAGGAGGGAGCCGCCTTTGTGAACAGCTTGTCGACGGCGGACTGGTCCATCGTGGTTTGCTGCTGCAGCTGGCGGCGCGTGCTCGCGTATTGCTCCAGGGTCGACATGAATTTGTCGATCATGATCGGCTTGATGATGTAGCTGAATGCGCCGCCGCGTATCGCCTCGCGCACCGTTTCCACGTCGTTCGCCGCTGTGATCATCACCGCGTCGATTCCGCGAAACTGCTTCCGTACCTCGCGAAGCAGGTCGATCCCGTGCATGTCCGGCAAATAATTGTCCAGGAGCAGCACATCGGGGGTGACGACCTGAAGCATGTCCAATGCCTGCCTGCCAGTCGTGGCAGTGGCAATGATCTGGAATCCGTCCAGCTTTTGTGTGAACTGCTCGTAAATCCTCGCTGCGATCTCGTCATCTTCCACGATCATGACGGTAATAGGCTTGTCTGACATAGCGGGATGCCCCTCTCTTCTTCCAATTCCAAATGTTTAGGCACGGCGACGGTGAAGCGTGCGCCGCCCAGGTCGCTTTTTCCGATGGTGATATGGCCGTGCAGCAGCTCGACGGCGTTTTTCACCAGAGCGAGCCCAAGCCCGCGATTTTCGCCCGGCTTCGATGTGACACCGCTTTCAAAGATACGGGATTGCATCTCGCCGGGAACTCCTTTTCCGTTGTCTTCGATATCAAAAATAAGATCCCGGCCCAAGTCTGTAAAGGAAACGTGGACAGAAGCCTCTATTCCTCTATTCTCGAGGGCGGCCTCCATGGCGTTGTCGATCAGGTTGCCGAGGATCGTGACCAGCACCTTCGTGTTCATCCCTTCAGGAATATCCGCCAGCTGGCTGTCCTGGTCCAGCTCCAACGTGACCTTCAACTCTTTGGAGCGGTTGATTTTGCCGAGCAGGCAAGCGGCGATGAACGGATCCTTTACCGAGCTCATGAGGAAGGCGAGGATGTCTTGCCGTTCCTTGACCTCGCCGGAGATCATCTCCAGAGCTTTGTCGTGCTCTCCCAGCAAGATGAGGCCGTAGATGGTGTTCAAACGGTTCAAATATTCGTGATGCTGGGCGCGCATGTTGTCCGAGAAGGAGCTGATTTTCGTGATCTCTTCCGTCAGCTGCTCGATTTCGGACTCCGGGCGGAACGTGAAGACGACACCCCTCACTCGATTGTCGCTGAGAATCGGAGAGTAATCCGTGATGAATATTTCGTGGCCCAGCAAGATTTTTACATTTGCCTCTTGCCTGCCCTGGCTGACGGACTGGATGATGCCGCGTAGCTGCGGGCTGCCAATCGGCTTTCCTACCGTCAAATCCTCTTGCAGCAGCTCGCGGGCGCGCTTGTTCATGGAAACGACGCGTCCGTGCATGTCCACCGCTACGGTAGCGTCACGGATGGATTCGAGAATGGCTGCTTTTTCGGTAAACAAAAACGAGATCTCTTCCGGTTCGAGCCCGAAGATCAACCGCTTGACGCGCCTGGCGATGACAATTGCCCCCAAAATTCCGATAGCCAAAAGCAGGAGAGAGGCCAAGACGACTCGATCCTTGTACTCATCCACCCGTTTTTCCACATCGCTCATGACGAATCCCACGGAAGAGACTCCGATCGTCTCTCCCCGTTTGTTGAGGATGGGGGTCTTCGCCTTGATCGCGGGACCGGAAACGCCGGAGCCCCGATAGATGACGGAGCGGTTTTCCAAAAAGACGGGATCGTTGCTCGTCCCCATGACCTGTCCGATCAGCTGGGGGTTGTAATGCGAGTAGCGGATGCCATCCTTGTTCCCGATGACGACGTAGCTGGCTCCGGTGGCGACCCGGATCGTCTCGGCGATCGGCTGTATCGTCGCCGAAGGATCGGCGGTGTCAAAGGCGTTGATGATGCGCTCGTTCATGGCGGCGAGCTTGGCTACGGTCATAGCCTGCTGGCCGATATAGCGGTCGAGAATGTCATCCAATATGTTGGAAAATAGGGCCGTTCCAATCCCCATGCTGATCAGCACGACGATGGAAATAAGCAGGACCATTTGGGTCAAGAGACTGACCCGGCCATTCGATCGGGTAGGGACCATCGGCAAACCACCTTTGATGACTTATCAGGATGAATGAAAACGTTTCCTCTCTCTATTATATATCAATACCACGGTGCCGACTTCACAAATGTGACACAAAGGAAAAATGTAACAAGACAAGCGCCAATAGCTTTACGGAAAAACTTTTGACAATTTTTTTATGAAAAATTGAACAAAATATGAACATCAAATGAATTTTATGTTACAATGTAGTCATCAGAGAGAAACGAAAATATACGAAGACAGGGGTCTTGTGATATGAATACCGACAGAAAAGCAGCGAACACATTGAGATGGATGGCTTGGACGGCAACGATTATCGGCGCTTTGTTATTCACGCTGAATGTAAGCGATTTCAGATCGGAAAACTTCCCGCTGATGGTGTCGATCGGATTCCTGATCGCGGGCATGAACATCTTCCTGCTGAGCACAGTCTTCCGTTTGATGACCATCCGCAAACAGGAAGTGTGACAGCTTGATCCAAATCCGAAGAAAAATGTGAACCTCTCATTTTGGGACGCTGATGGCGACTATAATAATGAGAGGTTTTTATTTGGAGTGAATAAGCCCGGCGCAATCGTTGATGCGCCGGGCTTGTTTTGCGTTCTGGGCATTGCAGCCATTTTTGGGTCGCAATGTGAAGTGGAGGGGATTCATAGCAATATTATGATCAACTCGTGACTGCCTTGTGAACACTTTGTCACAGAAAAACTACGAAATCTTGAACGAAGCAAAAAAGAAGTACAAAATGAACGGCTCTCTGATAGTATGTAGATGCGGTTATGACATGTGTTCACCTGCATTAAAAAAATAGGTCCATGCATTTTTGTCGTTGTGTGAAAGAGGGAGGGATTAGGAGAATGAGTGGAGGAAAAATGCTGAGGCAATTTCATTTTTGGGTCTTGGCAGCTTTAGCAACCGTCCTGCTGTCCGGATGTGGAAATGATTATCTTGTCCTGAATCCGAAGGGACCCGTTGCCGAAACGCAGTACAATCTCATTATCATCTCGGTGATTTTGTGCGCAATCATAATTGTTCCCGTTCTCGCGCTTACCGCTTTTATCGTATATCGATATCGCGATACACCAGAGAACAAGGCACCTTACAAACCGACTTGGGCGCATAACACGGCTCTCGAGGTTATCTGGTGGGGGATTCCGGTCGTCATTATCGCCATTTTGGGCTATTTCACGGTGCGTGACACATACGCCTTGAAGGAGAACCCGAATCAAGCAGTGAAGCCGATGACAATCCAAGTCACGGCGCTGGATTGGAAATGGATGTTTACTTACCCGGATCAAAATATTGCTACGGTCAACTACTTAGAAATTCCAGCTGGTGTGCCGATTCATTTCCAAGTGTCTGCCGAAGCGCCAATGAACTCGTTCTGGGTACCTGAGCTGGGCGGCCAGATTTACGCGATGTCCGGCATGGCTACGGAGCTGTACCTGCAAGCCGATAAACCTGGCGAATTCGCTGGCTTTAGCGCGAACTTCTCGGGTGAAGGCTTTGCCCACATGCAGTTCAAAGTGGTAGCGAAGCCGCAAAACGAGTTTGACCAGTGGGTAAAAGAAGTGAAAGGCACGACGCCTGAATTGACCAAGGAAGGATACGATGAGCTGAAAAAGCCGGGCGTATCCGATGAAAAAATGTATTCTGCTTTCCCGAAAGGCTTGTTTGAAGAGATTGTTCAGAAATACAGCCACGGCCATGACATGAATCACGTCTTCCAACCGGACGGAGAAGCAACCGCCGATGACAAAGGACAGAACCATGACATGAGCCAGATGCCTGGAATGGATCATTCCGGCATGAATCACTAAGGGAAAGAGAGGAGGACTACCAAGTGTGGGAGAACATTAAGGATTTTGCGTCCACGTTCTTTGTTACAGGTGATCCGCTGATCTACGGGGCAGACGTCTCTATTGCTCTGACTATGGTCGCGATCGTCTTTGTCCTTACCAAGTATAAAAAATGGGGTTGGCTGTGGCGTGAATGGCTGACTACCGTTGACCATAAACGAATCGGGATCATGTACTTGATCGCCTCGCTGCTCATGCTGTTCCGCGGTGGGGTCGACGCTCTCCTGATGCGTTTGCAGCTGGCGTTCCCGAACGTAGAATTCCTGCATTCGGATCACTACAACGCCATTTTCACAACGCACGGTACGATCATGATCTTGTTCATGGCGATGCCGATGATGTTTGGTTTGTTCAACATGGTCGTTCCGCTGCAATTGGGCGCGCGCGACGTCGCCTATCCGTTCCTGAACGCAGTCAGCTTCTGGCTGTTCATGCTCGGTGCGATGCTGTTCAACCTGTCGTTCGTCATCGGGGGTTCCCCGGATGCAGGTTGGCTGTCGTACCCGCCGCTGTCCGAAAACCAGTTTAGCCCGGGACCAGGACAGAACTTCTGGATCTGGGGGATACAGATCTCCGGTATCGGTAGCTTGGCTACGGGGATCAACTTCATCGTGACCATTTTGAAAATGCGCGCTCCTGGCATGAAGCTTTCCAAAATGCCGCTGTTCAGCTGGTCCGTACTGTCCAGCTGCATCATGATCATCTTTGCTTTCCCGATCTTGACAGTTACGATCGCGCTGCTGTTCCTTGACCGCTTCGCAGGCGCCCACTTCTTCACCATGGGCGGCGGAGGCAATCCGATGATGTACCTCAACCTGATCTGGATGTGGGGTCACCCAGAGGTATACATCGTAGTCGTACCAGCATTCGGTATTTTCTCTGAAGTCGTTGCGACGTTCTCGAAGAAAACGATTTTCGGCTACAAATCCATGGTGTGGGCTTTGATGGCCATCGCCATTGCATCGTTCTTTACCTGGGCTCACCACTTCTTCACGATGGGTACCAGCGCCAGCGTCATCGCGTTCTTCGCGATATCGACGATGGTCATTGCGATCCCGACCGGGGTGAAGGTATTCAACTGGCTGTTTACAATGTTCCGCGGCCGGATATCCTTTAAACAGCCCATGCTGTGGACGATCGCCTTCATTCCTTGCTTCGTCGTAGGTGGCGCGACCGGTGTCATGCTGGCTGTCGCTCCTGCCGACTATCAGTACCACAACAGTTACTTCCTGATTGCCCACTTCCACCAAGTGTTGATCGGTGGGGTCGTGTTCGGTTACCTGGCAGGGATTTACTACTGGTGGCCAAAACTGTTCGGCTTCAAGCTGGACGAAAAGCTCGGACGCTGGGGCTTCTGGTTCTGGAACATCGGTTTCTACGTCTGCTTCATGCCGCAATACGCACTGGGCTTCATGGGTATGACTCGTCGTTACTACACGTACGGATGGGACCGCGGTTGGGCTGACCTCAACCTGATCTCGACTGTCGGGGCGTTCCTGATGGGGATCGGTTTCATCTTCCAAGTATGGCAAATCGCTTACAGCATCAAGCACGGCGAGCGCGACACAACGGGCGACCCGTGGAATGCACGTACGCTGGAATGGTCGATTCCTTCTCCGGCACCGTTTTACAACTTCGCCGTCGTTCCTACCGTGAAATCTGCCGATGACTGGTGGGAGACGAAACAAGCCAAAGCGAACGGCACCTATAAAGAGGAACCTGTGCATCTGGAGCCGATCCATATGCCGAAAAACTCGGGTATTCCGTTTATTATGTCTCTCTTCTGGTTCCTGGTCGGATTCGGCTTTACGTTCCACTGGGTATGGATGGCCGTCATTGGATTTATCGGCGTAGCGCTGTGCATGTGGGCACGTTCCTTCCAATACGATACGGATTATTACGTACAGGTGGATGAAGTGCGACGCACGGAGGCTTCTTTTGGGAGGTTTTATTAATGCAAATGACGCAGCACGACCACGGTCATGCGCACGATCATGAACATGGCCATGAAGAGCATGAACAACTGAAGGTCCTCGGTTTCTGGATCTTTGTTGTGACTGACTGTATCTTATTCGGTTCGTTGTTTGCCACTTTTGCGGTGCTGATGCACAACTACGCAGGAGGGCCGACAGGAAAAGAACTGTTCGAGCTTCCGGGGATCATCGCTTCGACCTTCATCCTGCTCACCAGCAGCTTCACGAGCGGTCTGGCTGTCCTGGCGATGAACAAAGGCAAAGTCAAAGAAATGATTTCCTGGCTGGCAGTGACCGCCGTACTGGGTCTGGCCTTCGTAGTGCTGGAGATCAACGAGTTTACGCATCTGGTGCATGAGGGAGCCACCATGGCTACCAGCGCCTTCTGGTCCGCATTCTTTACGCTTGTCGGTACGCACGGACTTCACGTTTCGGTCGGTTTGTTCTGGATGGTGGCGCTGATGATTCAGCTGAAGCGCCGCGGCATTACACCGGTAACCCGCCGCAAAGTGACCAACCTGAGCTTGTACTGGCACTTCCTGGACGTTGTGTGGATCTTCCTCTTCACAGTCGTCTACCTGTTGGGGGTGATGTAGGATGACACAACATGAACACCATGGAGATCATCACAATCACGGATCGCTCAAATCGTATGTGATCGGCTTTATTCTGTCGATTGTGCTCACCATCATTCCGCTGGTGCTGGTCATGAACTCTATGCTCAGCAAAACCGCAACGGTAATTACCATCATGGTGATGGCGATCCTGCAGTTCGTCGTGCAGCTGTTCTTCTTCATGCACATTCGCGAAGGCGAAAAGCCGCGCTACAACGTACAGACGCTGGTCCTCGGTCTGGTGATCGTCTTCACGATCATCGCCGGATCGATCTGGATCATGACGTTCAACAAGTATTAATCGGAAATAGCAAGCCTCTCGGGATTTCCCGGGAGGCTTTTTGCTGTCTTTACCGGCAGGGAACCCGCAGGTAGCTTTTTCCATACGCTACTAGTGAGACTGCTAGGGAGGGAGAAGCGTTGGTGAAACGGCTGAGTGGGAAGCTTGCGCAGGAATACGGTGTTACGGTTCACCGCATGGAGCGGATCCCGACGCCCAAACATACAAGCGTTTTCAAACTTCGAACGGATCTGGGGACCTATATCCTCAAAAGCCTTCATACCTCGAGAGACCGTCAGCTGTTCATCCTTGAGGCGGAAGACTACCTGCGCGAACAGGGCATCCGCATCCCGGAGGTGGTTCCGACCCTGGATGGCAAGCCGTATGTTTGGTGGCGGAGGAATGTGTACGTCCTGCAGCGATTTTGCCCGGGAGGCCCGATCAATCTGCGCTCATCCGGCAAGATCAAGAGAGCGGGAAGCCTGCTCGGGCAATTCCACAGGGTGTCGGTGGGCTTTGATTCCGAGCTCAGCGGGCGATACGTAGGTTCGAGCAGCTGGATCCGGGAGTACGATGACGATTTGGCCTCGATACAGGCGTGGAAAAAGAGGGAAAGCCGCAACCCTTCCGCAAAGATCCAGGCAATCATGCCATACGTGCGGTTCTTTCAGCAGGCAGGAAGCACAGCGCGCGACTTGCTGCGCCGAAATGCGTACTTCACGGAATGGTGCAGCCTGCCGGTCCGGGAGCACTTTCTCTGCCATGGCGATTTGCATCAGCGCAATATTTTGTGCGATGCGGCTGAAGCGACGATCATGGATTGGGAAGATGTCCGGTACGATTTTCCTTCCAAGGATTTGACCCGTCTTCTCGACAGCGTCATCGCACACGACCCAAATTGGAAAGCGAAGAAGCTTCACCTGCTGCTGTCCGCCTACCTGCAAGAAAACCCGCTCACTTCGCAGCAAAAAAGCCTGCTGTTTGTGGACATGGCTTTTCCCCATATCTTTGAGCGGTTTTTACGCAAGAAAATTTACGTTCGGATGAGCTTGAATCAGGTGAAACAGTTCCTTCGCAGAGAAAAGCAAAAGACCAAAGAGCTGCTGCGAAGGGCGAGGGAGGGACAAACAGCCATCCAGCAGGAGGAAGCGAGCGCCTCTTCTGGAATCACGGCCGCTCCTTGTCACCGCGAAGCGATCCGTGGTAAGATGGGGTAATTTACCACAGGGGAGAAGGAGAGGAGAAGATGGCGGGTCAGGTGCACTTGGCGACTCCATCCATGGAGTGGCGAGAAGAGTATATGGCTTTTTACCAAGAGTGGAAGCAAAGCGGGGAGAGGATCGTCCCGTGGATCGTGGACAAGGACCCGACCGACTTCGCGGCGTACGTTCGCTTTTTGCAGGACGAAAGTCTCGGCGCGAATCTGCGGCCGGGGTGGGTGGCGACGTCTACGTATTGGCTGGTCAACGAGCAGGGCAAGATCGCAGGAGCGGTCAATATACGCCATGGTTTGACGGACAAGCTGCTGGAAACGGGAGGCCATATCGGCTACGGGGTGGTTCCGTCCCAGCGGAGAAAAGGCTACGCTACCCAGATTCTCGCGCAGTCGCTGCAAAAGGCGAGGGAGCTGGGGATCACGCGTGTGCTTGTGACATGCGATCGGGGCAATGCCGGCTCGGAGAAGACCATCGTAAAAAACAGCGGCGTATTCGAGTCGGAATTCATCGAAGCGGACGGCAATGTAGTGCGGCGGTTTTGGATCGAGCTGTAGACGAAAGAGAGGGAGAGAAGCCCTCTTTTTTTTATTTGGGGTGTTGATAGATATCTTTTGTTTTATAAATATTCTTTATATTCCGAATAGTCCTTGCCTATTTATATCCCTCGAAATAAAATATCAGTAATATTCTTCTAGCTATACTCCTGACAGAAAATTCATACGATATATAATCCAGCCATTGTTGGACTTATATAAATTGTTCTTACTCAAAAAGGAGTGAAGCATCTACGTTATGAGAGTGAATGTACAAGGCGAGCGTTGGTTCCCGTCGGAAAAGGTATTCTCGGAGGATATGCCCGAGCTGTGGGGCAACTGGTATTGTGATTCAGAGGTGGGCACGCTTCGTTCCGTCTTGATGAGAAGGCCGGGTCAGGAAATCGAAATCGTAAACGAGAGCAATTTCTCGGAGTTCCGCTGGAAGGCGGCGATGGTGCCGGAGCGGGCTCGGGCTCAGCAGGATGCATTGGCCCAGATCTACCGGGATCACGGAATTGAGGTTCACTACGTGGAAAACATGCGGGAAGACAAGCCGAATGCCCTGTATTTGCGAGACCTGGTCGTAACGACACCAGAGGGAGCTATCGTCTGTCGGCCGGCGATCGAAGCGCGGCGGGGGGAAGAGAGGTACGTCGCCGAACAGTTGGCCAAGCTGGGTGTGCCGATCATCAAGACGATCAACGGTGATGGTTTTTTCGATGGTGCATGCCTGATGTGGGTCGATCGGCGGACAGTCATCATCGGTACAGGGGCTCGGGCCAACGAGGCAGGGGCGAAGCAGGTCGAAGCAGAGCTGCGCAATCTCGGAGTGACCGATTTCATTCGCTTTCCGATTCCGTATGGACACGCTCATATCGATGGGCTCCTGAACATTGCGGATAAACGGACGGTGGTCCTGTTCCCTTGGCAGGTTCCCTACGATGTTGTCAAACCGCTGTTAGACAGAGATTTTACAGTAATCGAAGCGACCAATCCGGTCGAAGTGAAAGAGACCTTTTGCACGAATTTCGTAGCTCTTCAGCCGGGAAAAGTCGTCATGCCGGCGGGGAATCCGGAGACGAAAGCCAAGATGGAGATGGCCGGGATCGAGGTGATCGAGACGGAAATGGACGAGATCATAAAGGGGTGGGGCTCCATCCACTGTATGACGGCGTTTTTGCGCAGAGATCCGCTGGTCATCGACTGACTGGCAATATACGTGAATCGATTAGGGGGGAATGACGATGAAGAAATGGGCGTTCATATGGATCGCTTTGCTGCTGGTGATGATGACGGGATGTTCCCAGGAGGCCGTAGGGGGAGTGAGCGGCCCCTCGACCATCCAAAAAGTAGTGGACAAGAAGAAGCTGGTCATTGGTACATCTCCCGGCTACTTCCCGTTTGAGATGAAAGACAAGGAAGGAAAATTCGTTGGATACGATATGGACTTGGGCAGAGCGATTGCAGACGCCTTGAAGGTGGAAGTGGAGTTTAAAGAGTTTGAGTTTAGCGGCCTCATTCCTGCGTTGCAGACGGGGGATATCGACATGGTCATCTCGGGTGTGACGATTCGGGGGGATCGCGCGCTGGCTGTCAGCTTCTCGGACCCGTATTACTCTGCAGGCCAAGTGATCATGGTGCCAAAAAAGGACGGATCGACGAAGACATGGCAGGACCTCGACCAACCGGGGAAAAAGATTACCGTTTCCCAAGGGACGACAGGAGCCTTGCTGGCCAAGCAATTGTTCAAAAATGCGCAGGTCATGGACTTTGATGGCTTCACCAATGCGGCGCTGGCCGTGAAGCAAGGACAGGCCGATGCGATCGTCTTTGACGAGCCGGGCATCCGAGTGTATGAAATTTTGAATGGCGACTCCGTCAGAGGTGTGTACGATGTCTTGTCCAGCGAAAATCTGGGGATCGCCGTACCGCTGAACGACCATGCCACGGTGCAATGGCTCAATTCATTTTTGGCCTCGTATCGCAATGGACCGGCTGATCAGGCGTCCATCCATAAATGGTTCAAATCGAACGAATGGATCAATCAGGTCCAGCAGAGCAACTAGCCGCTCATGACTCCCGGAAAGCAAACGGATAGAAGGAGGTTTGGGCAAAATGGGTGGATCGTGGAGTGTGATTCCGCAAAATCTTGATTTGCTATGGGACGGCTTGCTGTTAACGCTGCAATTGTCCGCATGTGCGCTGCTCGTCAGCATACCAGTGGGAATCCTGCTGGGCCTTTGCAGGATTTCCCGCAATCGGGTTGTTTCTTTTCTGGCGGTCAGCTATGTGGAATTTATCCGTGGTGTTCCCTTGCTGGTCCTGTTAATGTGGATTTACTTTGTTCTTGGAAAGATCTTGAAGCTGGGACCTTTTTGGTCAGGTGTTGTCGGCTTGGGACTGTTTTCCGCAGCATTCATCGCGGAAATCGTCCGGGCAGGGATTCAAGCTGTGCCCCGTGGACAGATGGAAGCAGCGCGCTCTTCAGGAATGAGCTATGTTCAGGCCATGCGCCTTATCATATTGCCGCAAGCGTTCCGCAAAGTGCTGCCGCCCATGGCTTCCCAATTTATCACGCTGATCAAGGACTCTTCTCTGGTTTCGGTCATCTCCGTGGTTGATCTGACGCTGGTCGCCAAAAACCTGGTTGCGACTTCCTTTCGCGCCTTGGAAGTGTGGACCTTTGTCGCCATTCTGTATTTCTGCATCACGTTTTTCCTGTCGCAATTAATCAGTTTGCTCGAGCGGCGATATCGCGTATCGGATTAAAGGAACGCTGCCAAGAATTTGCGAAGGAGGGTGGACTGTGATCCGAATCAAGCAGGTGAACAAAAGCTTCGGAAGCGTACGAGTATTGAAAGACATCGATCTGGAGATCCCGCAGTCGCACGTCTACGCCCTGATCGGACCAAGCGGCGCGGGCAAAAGCACGCTGATTCGCAGTATCAACGCACTGGAGTCCATCCAGGGCGGAGAGATTATCGTAGATGGCATTTCTGTCCATGACAGGAAGACCGACATCAATCGTCTTCGTTCCGACATTGGTTTCGTCTTTCAATCGTTCAATTTGTATCCTCATCTTACGGCTGTGGAGAATGTCGCCATTGCCCCGATACAAGTGAAAAAGGTGCCGAAAGAGCAGGCAGAAGAAAAGGCAAGAGCACTGCTGGCCTCCCTCGGGCTGGGAGAAAAATTCGGGTCATATCCTGCTCAGCTTTCCGGCGGGCAGCAGCAGCGGGTGGCCATTGCCCGGGCGTTGGCGATGGATCCAAAGGTGATGCTGTTCGATGAACCGACCTCAGCGCTTGATCCGGAGATGATCAAGGAAGTCCTCGACGCCATCCGGAATCTGGCGTCCACTGGAATGACGATGGTCGTCGTTACCCACGAGATGGGGTTTGCCCGGGAAATTTGCAATCAGATCGTATTTATGGCGGATGGAAAGATCGTGGAAGTGGCTTCACCTGAAGTGTTCTTTACCAATCCCCAGACAGATCGGGCGAAGGATTTTCTCTCCAAGGTATTAAATCACTAGGCGAGAGAGGGGAGGCATGGATGTGAAAGCCGATTTGATCCGAGCCTTCCTCCTATTAAACCGGATCCCATCCGCAACATCGTGCCCAATCTCGTCTATTCGGCCAGAGGCAGTGAGGTCGAGACCGTCATCATCGACGGGCAGATCATTATGGAAGACCGCAAGCTGCTGACCGTGGATGAAAAGCAGCCGTTCGAGCAGTGCAGGAGGCAGCAAAGAGCATCAGCCCTCGCTCTCGTGACGATATTGCGGCAGCCCGCAGTGACGTCTACCAAATGATGGAGGATGGATATTTATGACGACGATTTACACGAACGGAAAATTTTATACTTTCGACGCCCATCATCCGCAGGCAGAGGCAGTGGTGGTCAGAGACGGCAGAATCATCGACTTGGGAAGCCATCGCGATATGCTTTTGCAGTGGGGACGATCAGATGCAGTCGTGAAGGATCTAAGTGGAAAAATGGTCACACCGGGCCTGATTGACAGTCACCTGCACATGTCCGCGATCGCGACGAAGCTGCTGACGACGGATCTCGGAAAGGTCACCTCCAAAGATCAGCTGCTGCAAGCAGTAAAGGAGCAGGCTGATCAGACGCCCGCCCATGAATGGGTACAAGGCAGGGGATGGGACGAGAATCGATTTGCGGACGGCGTATTGCCTACCATCGAAGAGCTGGACAGGGTCGCGCCGCACTGCCCGATTTTTCTGACCCGGGTATGCGGTCACGTCTATTTGGTGAACAGCAAAGCGCTTCAGGTCGCTGGCTATCACACAGACATGGAGATTCCGTCTGGCGGTACCGTCGTGCTGGATCCACAGACGAAAAAACCGACGGGCTTGCTGCTGGAAACGGCATCGGCCATCATTACAAGGCACATTCCAGAGCCTAGCTACCAACAGTTCAAGGATTCGCTGCGCCAGGCGATGCGGCTCGCGATTGAAGTCGGCCTGACGAGTGTCCATACGGAGGATCTGCGCACGTATGGGAGCTTGGATCAAACGTGGCAGCTGTACGACGAGCTGCTGAACCAGGAGCAAAATCGGCTTCGCTGCAATCTGCTCATCTACTATCCACATGTGAAGCGACTGCGGGAGCTCGGTATGTATGCAGGTTACGGGAACGAGACACTGCAGATCGGCGCTGTCAAAATTTTTGCCGACGGGAGCTTTGGCGGTCGAACGGCTCTCCTTTCTGCGCCGTATACGGACGATCCGGGCAACGTGGGAAGTGAAATCCACGACAACGATACCTTGCATGCGCTCTTTCGGGAAGCACGGGACGCACACATGCCGATTGCCGTGCACACGATCGGGGATCAGGCATTGGAAAACGTCTTGAATACGCTGGAGCGATTCCCGGCGGTAGCCTTCCGTGACCGCATCATCCATACGTCCTTGCTTCGTCCGGATCAGCTGCAGCGGCTGAGGCGCCCGAGTATCGTTGCCGATATCCAGCCGCGGTTTGTCGCCTCCGACTTCCCATGGGTAGCGGATCGAATCGGCCGGGAGCGGGCCGAACAAACGTATATCTGGAAGAGCATGCTCGAGGCTGGCATTATGTGCGCGGGAGGTTCGGACGCGCCGGTGGAGCCGCTGGAGCCGCTGTTGGGCATTCACGCCGCAGTCACCAGGAGAACGCCGGAGGATACGCACGGAGGATACTATCCTGCCCAAAACCTGACGATGGAAGAAGCTCTGCGTCTGTTCACCTTTGGCGGCGCGCTGGCCACGAATGAAGAGACCATCAAAGGCAGCATCAGTCGCGGAAAGCTTGCAGACATGACGGTCTACTCGCAAAACCTCCTGGAGCAAAAGGACGCTGATGAGGTGCTGCAGACGAAAATAGACATGACAGTAATCAACGGAGAAATTTGCTATGAGCGCGGAGGAAACAAAAACCTTTGTGAAATCTGAGTGGCGGATGCATAGAGAGAGTGGGGAAAAAGCAAATGTAACGGGTAGGGCAGCCTACTATTCTTCAAACCTGCTGGAGGATACACTTCAGGGGTTTTCTTTTTGAAAACATAGTATATAATTATGTTGTGTTACACAATATGGAAAGGGGAGCTGCACGTGTACGATATCATCATTATCGGAGCAGGTCCAGCGGGCGGCAGCGCAGCGCTGTTCGCGGCCAAAGCAGGAAAAAAGACGCTGTTGATTGACAATGATAAAAGCATGACCAAACGCGCCTGGATGGAAAATCACTACGGCATCATGGAAATTTCGGGTCCCGACCTGATCGAGATCGGGAAAAAGCAGGCGGAGAAATTCGGCGCCGAGCTGGTGACCGATCAAGTGACCAACATCGTAAAAGGCGAACAGGGTCTGACCGTAGAAACGGCGGAAAAAGGCTCCTTTGAAGCGAAACACGTGATTTTGGCTACGGGTGCGCTGGTCAATCTGGCTGAAACAGCGGGCGTCAAGACCAAGGAAGGCACCGAGCCGCGCATCAAGACCGTGGTGGATGTGGATGCCCAAGGCAAGACCAATGTCCCCGGGATCTGGGCGGCAGGTACGTGCGCTGGCGTGAGCGTACATACGATCATCACCTCCGGGGATGGGGCCAAAGTAGCGATCAACGTCATCAGCGAGCTGAACGGCGAGCGCTATGTGGATCACGACGTTTTGAAAACGAACTAAGCTTTGCAGGAAAACGGCCAGTCAACACGAATGCTATCGTGTTTGGCTGGTTATTTTTGTTTCTGACTTAGGCTAGCCTATAGGAGGAGGCGAAATTGACTATCATAGGAGAAAATAGTCTGATTATGAACCAATTGGAGGGAACTGCTTGATTGCCAAGGAGAGCAATGTGAAATTCGTCCTGGCAGGGCTTTTGCTCGGCCTGCTGATGGCGTCGATGGATAATACGATCGTGGCGACTGCGATGGGGACGATCGTCGGGGAAATGGGCGGGCTCGACAAGTTCGTCTGGGTGACATCGGCCTACATGGTTGCGACGATGGCAGGGATGCCGATCTTTGGAAAGCTGTCCGACATGTACGGACGAAAACGGTTTTACGTATTTGGACTTATCGTCTTTTTGCTAGGCTCGATATTATGCGGAACCGCGAACAGCATTGTGCAGCTGAGCATCTACCGCGCTATCCAGGGGATTGGCGGCGGGGCTCTGATGCCGATCGCCTTTACCATCATCTTCGACGTGTTTCCACCGGAGAAACGCGGAAAGATGACGGGATTGTTCGGTGCTGTATTCGGGACGTCCAGCGTGCTTGGTCCGCTTTTGGGCGCGTACATCACCGAGTATTTCGGCTGGCACTGGATCTTCTACATCAATGTGCCGATTGGCCTGGTATCGCTCTGGTTCCTCTCCGTCTACTACAAAGAGTCGCTGGAGCATCGCAAGCAAAGCATCGACTGGTGGGGGGCGATCACACTGGTCGGGGCCGTCGTGAGCCTGATGTTCGCGCTGGAGCTGGGCGGAAACCAGTACGCCTGGGGCTCCGTGCAAATCCTGGGACTGCTGGCGTGCTTCGCAGTGCTGTTCGTCCTGTTTTTGCTGATCGAGACGAGAGCGTCGGAGCCGATCATCTCCTTTTCGATGTTCAAAAGGCGCCTGTTTGCGGCGACCAACGCTGTCGCATTGCTGTACGGCTCGGCATTCATCATCTCCACGGTGTACCTGCCGATTTTCATCCAGGGGGTGTACGGAGGGTCTGCGGCGAATTCAGGCATGCTGTTGACGCCGATGATGCTTGCCTCCGTGTGCGGCAGCCAGCTTGGCGGGATGCTTACGACAAAAATGAGCTTCCGCCGAATCATGCTTGTGTCCGCCGTCTTCTTTGTCCCCGGGCTGTTTTTGCTCAGTACACTCTCGACGGATGTGCCGCGCTGGCTGCTCACCGTGTACATGATCGTGACAGGATTCGGCGTCGGTTTTTCCTTTTCGGTGCTCGGCATGTCGGCCATTCACGGCTTCGATATGCGGCAGCGCGGTTCAGCCAGCTCGACGGGCTCGTTTTTCCGTTCGCTGGGGATGACGCTGGGCATCACCGTTTTCGGGATCGTACAGCGCAACTTGTTCACAAGCGACATGAGCGCCGCATTCGCCGGACAACCTGGCCTCGAGGTCTTCATCGCGGATCCGCGGGCCATCCTTTCACCGGAAGCGAGGGCTTCCATCCCGGCTCCCGTCCTGGAGCAGATCACGGGTTTTCTCGCTTCGTCGATTGCGCACACCTTCCTGTGGGCGCTGGTTCCGGCCGTGCTGGCTGTCGTCGGCATCGTACTGATGGGCAGCGAGCGGGTGCAAATGAAGCCATCCGCGAAGCCGAATCCGTAAGCGGGACGGCGCGCCTGGCAAAAAGGCATCTCAGAAACGGGCTTCGCGGGCCGGGTCGGCCATGTGTGGAAGCCCGGTCTGCCGATTTTGAAATAATTATGAACATTGGACATTTGCCATTCTTTTGATAGTTTTTCGTTTATAATGATGGTAATTACTTTCAAGGATGGTATGGGCGCATGTTGACTACGGCTCTGGGACGTTTTCGCGTAATCGGGATCATAGAAGGTATTTCGTATTTGGTTCTGCTAGGGATTGCGATGCCGCTCAAGTATTTTCTCGACTTTCCGGCTGCCGTGAAGATCGCCGGATCGCTGCATGGGCTGTTTTTCGTGCTATACATACTGGCTTTGGCCCATGTGACCTTCACAAACAGGTGGTCGGTTTTGAAAGTGGCGGGAGCGTTTCTTGCATCCCTGCTGCCATTTGGCAATTTCGTGCTGGACGCGCGGATCAAGCACGAGCAAGCGTAGACAATCAGGCAGAGACTTTCGGCAGCAAAGGCGGGTATTGGTACCCGTCTTTGCTTTATATCCGCGCAGGTGGATACGAACTGGACAAAAGAGGTGGATGCGTATGGAGACCAGAATTTTGGCAGGTGTTCTTTCGTGGGACAAGGATGGTGAATATTATCTCGAAACCTTGATGGAGGACCGGTACCCGCTGGTCCTCCCGCAGATCATCACCTTGACCGAGACATCTGAAAAGGTGGCGACCGACGAGTTGAATGAAGCTCATCGAGGCGCGAGCGCAATTGCCCGCTGCTTTGTGTGAAGGCAGAGTGACGAAGAGACGTCAGTCTGCCGCTTCTGCTTTTCAGCCTGATACCGGGAATTGATTCCTAGGTAGGTAGCTTTTGCATTCTGCATGGACTATAGTAGATGGCGATTTAAGAAAATGCAGTCCGGTTCGGGCGGGGGTAGGAGCATAATGGGCTTGGAATTTGTCTTGATCATCATCGGGATCAATATCGCGTACGTTTCGTTTTTTACGCTGCGGCTCCTGATGGTAATCAAAGGATATCGTTTTGCAGCGTCGCTCGTCGCCATGGTGGAAGTGTTCGTTTACTTGAAAGGATTGGGCCTCGTCCTCGACAATCTGGACAATCCCGTTAATTTGGCGGCATACTGTATCGGCTGGGGAATGGGCGTGTTTGTGGGCAGCAAAATCGAGGAGTATTTGGCTCTCGGTTACATCACCCTGCAAGTGGTCGTCGATTCCATCGATATGGAGGTTCCGACCAAGCTGCGCCAGCTGGGCTTCGGAGTGACTTCGTGGGTAGCGGAAGGCAGAGACGGGCCGCGTCTGATGATGCAAGTATTGACCAAGCGCAGTAATGAAAAGAAGCTGTGGAAGCATATCAATGAGATCGCGCCCAAAGCGTTTGTCATTTCATTCGAACCGCAGCAGCTGAAAGGCGGTTTCTGGGTGAGGCGTTTGCGGCCGTGAGCAGTCGAAAAGAAAGTCAGCGTGATGTCCTTGCAGTGGGCGCCGCTGGCTTTTTTCGTTTTTTGCGGCGGGTGGACCGGGCCGTATAAAACGATCCCCCCCTGCGGATAATTGTGGTAAATGAATGGACTTGGGGACTGACAGATGAAAGGGTATTCTAGGTATGCTCGAAAGAAACAGGCCACTGGACCGATGCATTCTTTCCAGCCGAGCCTGACCGCCAACCTGCAGCAGCTGCGGCAAGAGCTCGGGTTCAGTCCCGATTTGACGATCCGCGAGTGGGAGCTGGGGGAACAGGGAATTCGGGTTGCTGTCGCTTACACGAACAATCTGATTGACATGCAAATCGTAAGTGAGTTCATTCTGCGTTCCCTGTCCGTCTTCGGGACGGATGATCTTGCCGCCCGCTTGTTCTCCCCTGACGATACGTTCCTCTTCATCAAAAGTCGCGCCGTGAAGGTCGGCGAAGTAAGAGAAACCGAAGACTGGACGGACCTCGCTGTCTCCGTCGTTTCCGGCGATACCGCCATTCTCATCGACGGCTGCGTAAAAGCGGTGGTTTGCGGCACGAGAGGAGGCGAGTGGCGCTCCATTTCGGAGCCGACCACAGAAGTAACGATCCGCGGTCCCAAGGACAGCTTCAACGAATCGATCGCGACCAATATCACCTTGCTTCGCCGGCGGATCATGAACCCGGATCTCTGGCTGGAAACGATGAAGATCGGCAATGTGACCAAAACGGATGTCGCCGTCATGTACATAAAAGGAGTAGCGGACGAAAACATCGTGCAGGAAGTCAAACGAAGACTCAAGGAGGTCAAGCTTGATTCTGTCCTGGAGTCGGGGTATATCGAGGAGCTGATTCAGGATCAGACCTTTACTCCTTTCCCGACGATGTACAATTCCGAGCGTCCCGATGTGGTGGCCAAAAACCTGCTCGAGGGGCGAGTGGCCGTGTTAGTAAACGGCACACCGTTCGTCCTGATCGTACCGACAGTGCTCGCGCAGTTCTTTGAATCCGCAGAAGATTACTATCAGCGTTACGACATCAGCAGCTTTCTCAGGCTGATTCGCTATATCAGCTTTTTGATCTCGCTCTTGGTCCCTTCCATCTACATCGCGGGGGTGACCTTTCACCAGGACATGATCCCGACCAGCCTTTTGTTCAGCTTGGCCGCGTCCCGGGAAGGCGTTCCCTTTCCAGCCTTGGTCGAGGCACTGATTATGGAAGTGACGTTTGAATTGTTACGGGAAGCGGGGATCCGCCTTCCCAGGGCGGTCGGACAGGCCGTTTCCATCGTAGGCGCGCTCGTGTTGGGGCAGGCAGCGGTACAAGCGGGCATCGTTTCGCCGGCGATGGTCATCGTCGTTGCGATCACCGGTATTGCCAGCTTCGCCATCCCTGCCTACAACTTGGCTATCTCCGCACGTCTGATCCGGTTTTTGTTCATGATCTTGTCAGCTTCGTTCGGCTTTTACGCGCTGACCTTGGGAATGATCGTCCTCACCGCCCATTTGTGCAGCCTGAGGTCTTTTGGCGTTCCGTACCTGACCCCCTTTGCGCCCTTCCTGCCTTCCGAGCAGAAGGATACGGTGATGCGCTTTCCGCTGTGGTCCCTGTTCACCCGCGTCAGGATGATCCAAACCAAAAAAGTCAAAGGGCTGGAGGGGGAACAGGATGAGCAGTAAGAGAATCGCCGTCATCGCAAGCGTAGTCTTCCTGCTGCTTTTGACCGGCTGTTGGAACCGCAGAGAGCTGGGGGAGCTGGCTTTTGTCTCCGCGATTGGGGTCGATCTCGTGCCGGGCAAGGACCTCCTTCGCGTCTCATACCAGATCGTCATCCCCTCGGAGGTGACCTCGGGACCGTTGGGCGGGGGAGGAGGAAAGAACTCTCCGATTGTTGTTTACAGCGAAACAGGAAGCACGATGTTCGAGATCAGCCGGAAAGTGTCTCCGAAAGTGCCCAGAGACATGTTCTTTTCCCATGTGCGGCTCGTGGTGATCGGGGAATCGCTGGCACGCAAAGGAATTAACGACTTGTTCGACGAGCTGGAGCGGTCCAACGAAATACGCTATACCGCCAGGGTCGCCATCGCCCGAGGCACGACGGCGGAGAACGTGATCAGCACCTTGACCCCGATGGAGAAAATCCCGGCCAATGCCAATGTGGGGAAGATGGATTTCTCGGAAAAGGATTGGGGGCACAGCCTCCGCGTCAATTACGACGATGTCATCAACAAATTGACGACGAAAGGAAGCGAGCCGGTCATTAGCGGTCTTACGAAGCAGGGGGAGGCAAGCGGAGAGCGCATAGCGACACTGCAGGACGCCAAACCGTCAGCCTATACGAAAAATGGGGGCCTCGCGATGTTCAAGAATGGCAAAATGCTTCGTTGGGTGGATGGGGAAGAGGCGGCTGGGACCGTGTGGCTCATGAACAAAATGAAAAGCACCGTACTGAATGTCGACTGGGAAGGGACGAAGGCAGCGGTAGCCATCAAGGTGTCACGCTCCCGGACGAAGGTCGAGGCCAAATGGCGCGAAGGGAAGCCGGTCATCCATGTCTCGATCAAGGAAGAGGGAGATATCAGGGAGGCACGAATCCCGGTTGCCATAGAGGATGAGCGGGTCATTGCCAGATTGGAGCAGGCATTGGCTGAAGAGACTAGAAAAAAGGTCTGGGCTGCTCTCCACCTCGCGCAAAAGGAAAAAACGGATATATTCGGGTTTGGCGGAGCGGTCAATCGGGCCGATCCACAGGCGTGGGATCAAATCAAAGACAATTGGAACGAGATGCTGCCTTCGACGCAAATTGACCTTTCGATCGAAGCTTTTATCAGGCAGCCCGGTATGATTACTTCTCCTCATCATCCCGAACAGGGGAAAAAATAAGCACAGGAAAGGAGGCGAATACCCATTTCATGGAAAAGGCACGGCTCGGCCCTCTGCAGCTGTTTGTGCTGATGTTCCTGTTTGAATTGGGTACAACCGTGGTGGTTCCGCTGGGACTGGATGCCAAAAAAGATGCGTGGCTGTCCATTCTGCTCGCCATGCTGTGCGGTTTCGTTCCCTTGCTCGTCTATGTGGCGCTGTACCGCCGCTATCCGGCGCTCCCGTTGACCGGTTACGCCAGGCAGATTCTCGGGAACATCATTGGCTGGCCTATCGGCTTCTGCTACGTTTTGTTTTTTGTGTACGGGGCGGCAAGAGACTTGCGGGATGTAGGCAACCTGCTGTACAACGCCGTATATGACCTGACTCCCATTTTTATCCTGAATGCACTCATGATACTGGGGACGGCCTATGTAATGGCAAAAGGGATCGAGGTGTTGGCGCGAACCGGGGAAGTTTTTTTCTTCGTCATCATTCTGCTGGGAACAGTAGGAAACCTCCTCGTCCAGTTCTCTGGAATCGTGAGTATCGACAATTTGCTTCCCGTCTTGGAAAATGGCTGGGGGCCGGTAGTAAAGACGGCCCTCTTTCGGAACTTCATGTCGCCCTTTGGCGAAGTGATCTGTTTTGCGATGCTTTTCCCTTATCTCCAAAATGTAAAGGGAGTGCTTCGAGCGGGAATGGCTTCCATGCTCCTTGGAGGCTTGGCCTTATGTCTGACCATTTCCGTCGAAATCGCGACACTGGGAGCGGACATAGCGAGACGCTCGACCTTTCCGCTGCTTACCACGATCAGCAAGGTAGACATTGCGAACTTTTTGCAGCGCCTGGATGCCATCGTGGTATTTACGTTGATCATTACGGTTTTTTTCAAGGTCGCCATCTATTATTATGCGGCGGTCGTCGGTACGGCAGATTTGTTTCGCGAACACGATCATCGGAAATTGGTCATCCCGATAGGAATCGTGATCCTTTTCATGTCCATTATGATTGCGGGCAGCTTTTCGGAGCACATCCAGGAAGGGAAGTTTGCGGTGAGAACCGTCTACTTCGTCTTCGCCCTGATTATTCCCCTCGTTTTGCTCGTGCTTTCTTTCTGGAGGAAACGATCTCCGTCACGAGGAACACCGACAGAAGAGCCAGTGAGGTCAGATACTCAGACCACCCCATGAAAGTGAAGGTATGTCGAATATTCCGCACCGATTGGGAAAGGCCCAGGCCCATGAGCGAATCGACAGCCATGAAGAAACCGACGCTCATCAAGACAATCAGGACAAAAATTGCGAACCGTTTCACGGGAAGTCTCCTCTCGGATAGGGATTGGCAGAGGTCAGAGCATCCTTAGTCTGCAACGGCCGTAACGGGGCCATTCGTTCATGCCTGAACGTATTTTCTGCTTCAGTATTGTCGATCGCGGCCGACCGACATCATAATAAGAGGAATGGAAAAGGAGAGGAGATGGCAAAAATGGACCCGACTCTTAAGAAGGCTCTGGAAACGGTGCTTGCCAGCTGGGAACGAATGAAGAAGAGCCACGAGGATGACGCAGGAGATGACGCCGAACAGTTCGAGGCTTCCTTTTACGCGTGGATCGAAGAGGTCCGCAGATGGTTTGATCGGCAGGAGCCGAAGCCTGCGACGCTCGAGGAGGCATTGCAGCTCCCCGAAATCCAGCAGAGCATGGAGCTGTTGCCGGGCGAGCTCGCGCTGAATGTTGAAACGGAGCTGGAGCTGATCGTCGAGGGACAGACGAGGGTCGAGGACGAGCGGTACGATTGAGCTTTAACCGGGGGGAAGGAAGCAGCAAAGCCGCACGAAACTTTCTTCGTGCGGCTTTGTCTTTTCCACGCTTATTCGCTGGGCGGAATCGGAACGCGCCAGTCGAGATTGGTATACCGTTTTTTGTAGGTACGAAGGGTGAGGATCAGCTCGTCGGGCGGAGTATCCATCCCTTTGATAAGCAGCTTCTGCTCCAGCAGCCCTCCACCGTTTTCCGTCTGTTTCACTCGCATGGAGGTGTAGTCGGGCGCGACCTCGTACTTTTTCCCCGCGCCGTCTGTCAAGTTCCAGCGGGGCATATCCGAGATTTTCAATTTCCCTTCGATATCCAGGATCCAGACCGCTTCCTGGGTCATGGGATCGACGCCTTTTTTCAACCCCTTGATGGAGTAAGTGTCGCCTGTTTCGTCGTATGTCCGGGTGACGGGCGCTTTTTTCAGCTCTTCAGGGCGGATCGGAATGGAGAAGCGGGCCAGCTCGATTTTTTCCAACTCCTCCAGGATGAAGGTCAGCTTCTCCGGTTGGCTCGCCGGCACGATGGCTCCCTTCCAATGCACCTCGCCCGGATGGCTCGGCTTTCCTTCCTCCTTCGGCCAGGTAAAATCGCGGGAAAAGTAGAGGGTGCGCAATTTATCCGGCCCTGCGTAATGCAAGTCGGACCTGGCCACCACCTGGCCGGACTCGTTTTCGATCCGGTAAGAAAAAGCGTGGTTGTCGACTTCGATGGAGCCATCCTCCTTGCCGTCGAGTACGCGGACCTTCTCTTTTTCCCGAGAGAGTGCTTCGCCGGTCAAATACGTGATCAGATCGAAGCGGGTCGCGCTCGGGGCGTACATCACCCGGTCGAAGGAGAAGACGACTCCCTGCGGCGATTCATAGACGGCGTTTACAGGGATGATTGGAGCCGTTTCTTTGCTCTTGGCGACGTTGACGGGGATGTTCAGCTGCATGTGAACCTCCTTGGGTTCCTGGATACCGATTTGGTTGATCTCAAAATGCAGCACGAGATTTTCCGGCCATGGCTCGTTCGAAACGAACGTGATGTCTCCGTAGTCCGGGCCCAGCTGGTGATCCTCCGGCATATCGCTGACCATGTTTCCGGCCGGATCGGTCAAGTAGATGCGGCTGCCTTCGAAATAGGGCAGGTACTGATCCTCCAGGGGCTTTCCGTCGGAGCCCTCCAGCGTGTAGGAGATCACCAGTCGGGCCGAGTCCGCTATGATGTCCTTGACGCGCAGCGTATAGCCGCGATCGGAGACGGACTGGTTGACGGGAACGTCGTATCCTTGCTCCGCCGCCCGCTTGAGCCCCAATTCACCGCCGACCCTGCTGACGAACGAGGAGACGTACGCGGCAAACGTCGGCGAGACGTACATGCTCACCGCTCCAAGCAGAAGGACTGCGGCCACAGAGGAACCGATCCGGCGCATCCAGGGATTGCGCGGGCGCAAGGAGCGCGTGGCGAGCGAATCTTCGGCGGGGGTCTGAGCGGCTGCGGCCGCTTCCTGTCTTCGCGCCGCACCGTGAGCGGGATAAGGTTCGAGCTGATCCAGCACGGAATCGATAAATTCCTCGGGCAAGGAAGGCGAGGCAATGACGTTGTGCAGCAGCGCCTCTTCTTTTTGCAGCCTGGTCCGGATGTCCGTGCAAGCGGGGCAGTGCAGCAGGTGAGTCTCCAGTCTGGTCACGTCGGCGAGATTCGCTTCCTGGGCCCGCATGAGCTCCAACAGTTGACGAGCGTCAGCACATTTCACGCAGACCGCCTCCTTTCTTTACCGGTTGGCAATATTCGCGGAGCTTTTGTTTGGCCCTGTGCAGTCTGACCTGCGCAGTGGCCACGGAAATGTCGAGGATTTCGCTGATTTCCTGATACGTCAATTCCTCCAGGTAGCGGAGCGTAAGCACGAGGCGATACTGCTGCGGCAGGCGATCGATTTGCTTTTGCAGCTCCTCCCAATTTTCGCCCATGAGGTAGATCGTCTCCGGATTGGCTTCGTCCGTGGGCATGGTCTCGTCGTCAAACGCGACCAGATCTTGCTGCCGCTGCTTCGCCGTTTTGCTGTCCACGTACAGGTTGATGGCGATTCGATACAGCCAGGGAGCAAAGCCCCTTTGCGTATCGTAGCTGTGCAAGTAGCGGTACGCTTTCAGGAAGCATTCCTGCGTCAGGTCTTGCGCGTCTTGCGGCCGCTGAACCATTCGCAGAAACAACGCGTACACGCGGTTTTTGTACTTGCGAATCAAGTGGGCGTAGGCTTGCTTGTCGCCGCCGAGGACTTGGCTGACCCACTCCTGATCCTCCTGCATGTGTTTCCCTCCCGTCGTTCATTGTGATTTTTGCTTTTCACTAGGTATTACCGGGCGGAACCGCCATTCTTACAGAAAAAGAAAAATTTACCTTCCGAATGCGAAGAAAGCCTCCCTGGCATGGAGGGGCGTCCTTGCAAGCGTCCCATCGAAAAAGAGGAGCGGCTCCCACCGGTGATCCGTGGGCTCTGCTCCTCCTCTTCTATATTACGTCGCGCGCGCCCAGATGGCCAGCGAGACAGACGTTCCCGGATTGATAAAGCGGTGAGGCGATGTGCTGTTGAAGCCGATGCTGTCGCCTGCATGAAGGTGGTACTCCCGGTCTGCCAGCAGCACCTTCAGCTCACCCTGCAAGATGTACCCGCACTCTTCGCCGGAGTGGGAAATCTGCTCCTGCTCCAGCGTTTCTCCCGGCTCGATTTCAATCAGCAAAAACTCGATTTTGCCTTCCTGCAAGGGAGTGAGGACGTGGTATTTGGTCATCGTGTTTTTCAGTTGGATGATCTTGTGCAAGCCTTTACGGATGACAGGCTCATGGTCTTCCTTTACCCGGAAAAAATGATTGATCGGTACTTCGAGGGCGGAACAGATTTTCCAGAAGGTGCCCACGGTAGGGTCAACCAGTCCACGTTCGATCTGCGACAACAAACTCATGCTCAGGCCGGTTTTGTCGGCGAGATTTTGCAGGGTCAGCTGCTTTTGTTTGCGGATTTCTCTCAGTTCTGCTCCGTTAAACATTCTTGATCGACCTTCTTTGCATGAAGACTGGGTAGGGATGAAAGCAACGTTTGGGTGTACGGATCCTGCGGCCGGGTGAAGATATCCGCGACCGTCCCTGTTTCGACGACGCGGCCCTTCTGCATGACCGCCATGCGATCGCACATGTAGCGGATGACGGCCATGTTGTGAGAAATGAACAAATACGTAAGATTGCGCTCTCGCTTCAGCTCTTGCAGAAGGTTCAGGACGTGGGCTTGCACCGAGACGTCCAGTGCGGAGGTTGGCTCGTCGAGTACGACAAACGCAGGATCGGTAATCAAGGCCCGAGCGATGGCGATCCGTTGGCGCTGTCCGCCGCTGAATTCATGAGGATATCGATCGAGGTGCTCGACCTTCAATCCCACGCGAGCGATCAAGGCGTGCAGACGCTCCTCGGAGCCTTTCGCTTTCCGTTCGGCGGCAGGCAGGGCCAGAAGCGGTTCGCTGATAATCGCGCGCACCCGCATGCGAGGGTCCAGCGAAGACTGGGGATCCTGAAAGACGATCTGCATTTCGCCCGGCTTCAAGTGGTTGAATTTTCCTGCGGTCCAGAGGGACGCCCCTTCGTACAGAATCGTGCCGTCGGTGGGGGACTCCAGGCCGGTGATCATCTTGCCGATGGTGCTCTTCCCCGAACCGGACTCCCCGATCAAGCCGAACGTTTCTCCCCGCTCAATGGAAAAATCGACCGCAGAGACCGCTTGAAAGCTTTGGCTACCCTTTCGGTATACTTTGCCGATTCCGGATACTTGCAAGAGCGAATTCATTCTGTGTCCCTCCTCCAGCATGCAACGTGATGAGTAGTGGCTTCGATAAAGGCAGGCTCCAGTACAGGAGGCTCTTCGATACAAATGGGCAGCGCATGGGCGCAGCGAGAAGCGAAGACGCATCCGAGGGGCCGATTGCGCAGGTCGGGCGATTCTCCCGGGATAGCCGAAAGCGGCTGATCGGGCTGTGCGAGATCGGGGAGTGCGCCGATGAGCGCCTTGGTGTACGGATGCTTCGGCTGGCGCAGTACTTCTTCGGTGGTCCCTGTCTCCACGACTTCGCCCGCGTACATGACGACCACCCGCTGGCATACCTGCGAGACGACGCCCAGATCGTGGGTGATCAGCATGATCGAAGTGCCGCGCTTGCCCGCGAGCTCCTGCATGAGCTTCAGGATTTCGTGCTGGATAGTCACATCCAAAGCGGTCGTCGGCTCGTCCGCGATCAACAGGTCGGGAGGCGCGGACATCGCGAGGGCGATAACCACCCGCTGCCGCATCCCTCCGCTAAGCTCGAACGGGAATTTGCGGGCGACGAGCTCCGGCTCGTTGATCTGCACCTCCGCCAGACTGACGACGGCCTGCTGATACGCTTCCCGGTATGAGATCTTGCGGTGGCGATGGATGACCTCCGCGAGCTGGTCGCCGATGCGCATGGTGGGATGGAGGGCGGTCATCGGCTCCTGAAACACCATTCCGATTTCTTTCCCGCGCAAGGCCTGCAATTCTTTCTTGTCGAGGGCGAGGATGTTCTTGCCCTTGTAGGTGATGGAACCGGCGGGGATCGTCGCGTTCTTTTCCAGCAGTCCCAAAATAGTCAGGGCTGTCACGGATTTGCCGGAGCCGGACTCGCCGACAATGCCGACAATCTCTCCCTGGTCAATGGAGATCGATACGTTTTGCAAAGCCCTGACTTTGTCTTGCATGGAGGAAAACTCCACGGTAAGTTCCTTGATTTCCAGCAGCATCTGCCATTACTCCCTTCTTCATCAACGGTTGGCTTTCGGATCCAGAATGTCCCGGATTCCGTCGCCGATGAGATTAAAGCCGCAGGAAGCCAAAAATAGTGCAAGCCCTGGAAAAGTCGGGTACCACCAGTAGTCGAGCAAGTACTTCCAGCCGATGCTGATCATCGCGCCCCACTCCGGTGTAGGCGGCTGTGCTCCCAGACCGAGGAAGCCGAGGGTAGCGACCAGCAGGATGGCGTCGCCGATGTCCAGGGTGACCTGGATGACGACAGGGGAGATCGCGTTTGGGATGATGTGTCGGGCGATAATGCGCCAAGGCTTGATTCCGAAAGTGACAGCAGCTTTGACGAACAGTTTTTCCCGCAGGGCGAGCGTCTCGGCCCGCGCCAGTCGGACGTACACAGGAATTTTGATGATGGCAATGGCCAGCATGGCGTTTTGCAGGTTGGGACCGAGCGTAGCGGCTACCGCCATGGCCAGCACGAGAGAAGGAAACGCCAGCACGATATCCATGAGGCGCATGATGAGCTGATCGAGCTTGCCGCCGAAATAGCCGGAGATCGCTCCGATCACGGTGCCGACAAGGCCGGCGCCGAATACGACGGCCACGCCGACGCCTAGCGAAAGGCGCGCGCCGTACAGGATTCGCGTGAAAATGTCCCTGCCGACCTCGTCGGTGCCAAACCAGTGGTCTGCACTGGGGGGAGCGAACCGCTGCGCGATGTTGATCTTGGTTGGATCGTATGAGCTGATCAGCGGCGCGAAGAGCGAAGCCAGCAGGATGACGAGCAGCAGGAACAAGCCAAACAAGGTCAGCGGGTTCTTCCGGATTTTATACCAAAAGGGGTTGACCGCCTTCTTGGTTGCTACTGTCGATATGCTTTCTGTTTTCGCAGTCATGCCAGACATCGGTTATCCCCTTTCTATTCCTTGATCTGTGGATCGAGTGCGTAATAGGTGAGGTCCACGAGCAGGTTGATGATGACATATCCGAACGAAATGACAAACGTGAAGCCCATGATCGCCGGGAAATCGAGAAAGGCGATGGATTCGACCACGTATTTTCCCATGCCGGGCCAGCTGAAAATGGTTTCCGTCACGACGGCTCCGCCGAGCAAGGATCCGAAGGAGAGGCCGACGACGGTAATCGTGGGTATCAGCGCATTGCGCAAAGCGTAGCGGAACAGAAGGACGGGTCCGTGAATGCCGTTGGCGAGAGCGGTCCGAATGTATTCCTGACCGAGCACCTCCAGCATGCTGGCGCGGACCTGCCGGGTGACGATGGCGAGCTGGGCGAAAGCGAGCGTGCACGCAGGCAGGGCGAGATGCCACAGGCTGTTGCCAAAGGCGGCCCAGTTGCCCGTCACGAGGCTGTCAAACAGGTACAGTCCGGTGATTGTAGTCGGCGGGGTCACGGTCAAATCGATGCGGCCGCTCGAAGGCAGCAGATCAAAAAACTTGTAGAAGATCAAAATGCCGATCAAACCGCTCCAGAAGACGGGAGTGGAGATGCCGGCGATGGAAAAGAACCGTCCGGTATGATCCCAGCCCGTATCTTTCTTGACGGCGGACAAAATGCCGATCGGAATGCCGATGACGATGGCGATGATGAAGGCGGTCAAGGCAAGCTCCAGCGTAGCGGGGAAAAATTTGATCAAATCGTCGACAACCGGCTGCTGCGTGCGGATCGAGTTGCCGAAGTCGCCTGCGAGAAGTCCTTGCATGTAGGTAAAATATTGGACCCAGACCGGCTGGTCTAGGCCCAATTGACGGCGGACTTCCTGCAGCGTTTCCTCACTGGCGCGTTGGCCTACCATCATTCGCGCAGGGTCTCCGGGGATGACGTGGGACAGGAAAAACGTGATGAGCGTCACACCCAAAAGGACCAGCACGAGCATGGAGAGGCGTTTGGCGATGATTTGTCTCACGAGGAAAACACTCCTTCAAACGGCTTTATTTAGACATTTCGGCGAGGTTGTAGATACCCTCCAGCATAGGATTGTAAACAAAGCCTTTCACGGACTTGCTCACAGGGAGCAGGAAATCTTTCTGGTACAGGTACAGGTACGGCGCTTCGTCGATGACGATCTTTTGGGCTTCCTGGTACAGCTTTTCGCGCTCTGCCTTGTCATTGACGGAAGCGGCTTTGCGGACCAGCTCGTCCACCTTGTCGTTTTTGTAGAAGGCGCGGTTTCCGGCGAGGCCGAAGTTGACGGAATCAAACCAGTAGTTCATGAACATGTACGGATCGCCGAAGTCGGGACTCCATACGCCCATGGCCAGGTCGAATTCGCCTTTGTCGATCATTTCGCGGGAAGTGGCGTAGGCGATTTTCTTCAAATTCAGCTTCACGCCGATGTCCGAGAAGAATGCCTGCAAGGCCAGCGCTTCCGTCTCCCACCAGGCTTTGTTGTCGGAGTACAAAAGGTCGAGCGTCAGGTTGGAGACGCCTGCTTCCGCCAGGAGCGACTTCGCTTTTTCCACGTCGCGCTTGTACTGGAAGGAGGATTCGTCATAGCCCCACAGCCCTTTCGGAATCGGTCCGCGCATTTGCGTCGCGTAGCCTTCCTGCACGGATTCGGTCAGGGCGTCGTAGTCGATCGCGTAGCTGAGCGCTTGGCGAACCTTCGGGTTTTTCAGAGCCTCGTTGCCTTTGGAGGAATTGACGTAGATGTAGTCGACAAACAGGCTGGGCTGTTGCAGAACATCGATGTTTGGCGAGTCTTTGAGAGCTTTGAGCTGTTCGTTCGGGATGCCTTCGGCGATGTCGATCTCGCCTTGTTCGAGCTGCAAGCGTTGTGCGGTAGCATCTGGGATGATTTTAAAGAAGATGTTCTGGAGTGCAGGCTTGACAGAGGAGTTGGGGTTTACCGTCAGCTTGATGTATTCGCCTTTTCTCCATTCGGTGAGCTGGTAAGGGCCGCTGCCCATGGTGTTGTTAGCGAGGTAGTTTTGGCCGAGATCACCGTTTTGTTCCTTCTCCATGACCTTCGGATTGACGATGCCGCCATAGTTGGCTGCCAGGGTGGAGAGGAACGGCGGGAAGTTCTTCGAAAGAACGAAGGTGACGCTGGTCGGCGAGTCTACTTTTACTTCTTTGATCACGCTGTACACGTCAGCGGGACCTTTTTTGATCTTGAGTGTGCGGTCAAAGGTGAATTTGACGGCTTCGGCCGTGACTGGAGTGCCGTCTGCGAACTTGTTGCCTTCGGCGAGCGTGAACGTCCAATTGAGTCCGTCATCGCTCACTTTCCATTCCTTTGCCAGCCCTGGCTTCACTTCGGTGGTGGCACCGTCGTACTCGACCAGCCGCTGGTAGGCGGGATACGTGATTTTCCAGGCTCCGTTGTCAAACGTGACAGCGGGGTCAAGCGTGCCCTGATCGGCTGTGATCCCTACGAACAGCGTGTCGGCAGGCGTAGAGGACGCCGCCGTTTTCGCCGGCTCGGCGGGCTTGTTTTCCGCGGGCTTGGCATCGCCTTGGGCCTGGTTCGCCGGCGTGCCGCTGCATGCGGCGACCAGCAAGGAAAGGACGAGCAGAAGTGAAGGGAAGGAAAAAGACCATCTGCGCTTCAATGAATTCGACCCCCAAGAAATATATTATATTTAATTAATTTTTAATATATTGCAAATATTACTGTTCTTCAACATTTTTTTCATCCATCGACAAGATTCCTCCGTAAATCGGCTGCTGGTTCGTTTTGCGCGCCCAGGAGAGGGTGCCGTATTCGTAGTGCCACCACTCCTGCGAGTAGTTGACGAAGCCGGCTTCGATCATGATGTGATAGAGGAGGCGCCTGTTGCGCCGAATCTCGCAATCTGTTTCCGTAGGCGAAGAGAGCTCCTCATAGTGCCGTGTCATGGCGCGCTCGCTAAAGTCGTCAAACTCCGTACCCATTTCCAGCCAGCCATCAGGCCCGGCAATCGTCAGGTCGACGGCTCCTCCGCTCAGGTGGGGAGACGGTTTTTCGACATCGGTCGTCGGTTTGGCGACGAACTTGCTGAGCTCGCTCACGATCGCCTCCTCATCGCTCCAGCCTTGGGCGATCAGGGATTGGCGAAACGTTTCGTAGATAGAGGCTTGCACCTCATAGGATCTCCAGCCGTCCAGCACGACGAGCTGATGGCCATCTGGCAGCTTGTCCGCAGCAGAGACGAGCCTCGCAGCGGCGCCTTCCCGCAAATACGCCTCGGTCTGGGTGCCTGCGTAGCCGAGATGGTAGTAGGCGGGATAGACGGCGATCCGTGGAGAAAGGGTGGAGAGGGGGATCATTGCCTCGCCGCATTCGTGGACGGTGAGAGTGTGTGCCGAGCGATCTTCGTGTCCGGCAGGGATCGGGGGATAGTTCATAATGGTTGTCACCTCCTGGGTGTGGGTTGGATGGATCGCTTCTGGAAATATGGTAGCGGAAAATCCGTTTTTAGTAAACTGCAATTATATTTAATTTTCTGCAATTTGATAAAAGAAAAGGGGCGCCCGCCAAGAATGACTCTCGGAGGACACCCCGCTATGGCTGATTGTTGAATGGTTTACTGGAACACGCTGTCCGAGCCCGCTGCCGTAATGCTGTTTTTCTCCGTGCCGAAGCCAGTGAGGACCGCATTGTGGTGGGCGATGATCTGCTCGGCTGAAAGCACGCGGCTATCCAGGGTCGAATGAGCGTCTTGAACGAGGGTGACATCGAAGCCGAGGGAAATGGCCCGTCTGCAGGTAGTATCGATGCAGTATTCGGTTTGCAGACCGGTGATGACCAGATGATTGATGTCTCTTGAAGCAAGCTCGTCTAACAGGGGCGTGTCGAGAAAAGAATCGCAGGCCCACTTGTGAATCACTGGCTCATGTTGCTCGGGCGTAACCGAATGGTGGATCTGCCAGGTGGGAGTCCCGATCGAAAACTCGCCTTCGCTCTCGCAATGCTGCACGTACAGGACGGGGATCTGCAAAGCGCGGGCCCGCGCAGCCAGTTTCCCGATCCGTTCCGCCAAGGCCTGGCCCTGGTAAGCATGCTCGATCAGATACTCTTGCACATCAATGATCAACAGTGCCGATTTTTTGCTCATGCCAATGTCACCCTTTCCGAATGGTTCCGCACACAGTCTACGAGGAAGGAGCGGTGCCTGCAATACGGTAGATTGTTATTTTGGGGGTGCATGCAGGAAACCGATCCCTTACCGCACGTACAGCTTCGCCTTCGCTTTGCCCTCGCGCTTTTGGCCCTTTGTATTCATCTTGATCGTGACTTCCAGGTTATAGGTGCCTTTTTTCTCCGGCTGGAAGCGGTACACGTACCTGTAGCCGCCGATGGTTTCGTCGTAGATGCTGTATATCGGTTCGATGTTTGGCTGATTCCAGTTTAAGGCCCTGTCGGAGAAGTCGGGGCTCTTATCTATAAAATAGACGACCGATAAATAGATATCCTCTCCTGCTTTCATGTAGGCTGTGCCGGGGGAGAGGGAGACGTTGATGATAGGGCTTTCTTTGACGGAAAATTCTATTTCTCCCGTACCTAAAAGAGGACTCTTTTCATTTTCGTACATTTGCAGGAAAAACTGTACCTTGAAGTCTCCTGCTTTGGTAGGTGTAAAATATCCGGTTGTGCTGTACTCGTTATTTTTTTTGATGGTGCGTACATTCTCCATCTTTTGGGAAGGATCCTTAGAGCCGTTCAAAAAAAGCCGGAATTCCGATTGATCGAGAAAGCTCCCCTCGGCGGGTGTGGTGACCGTAAACTTGATCCGCTTTCCTACCTCGAAGTTTTTGGTTGGGGAGAGTGTTATTTTTGAAGGAACATGAACGATTATGGGTGGCATATTATTTTCCGCATGAATGAGGATAGAAGCATTCCCCGTCCACTTTACCCCATCCCCGTACATAATGATTTGGTATTCAACGCGCTCAAACCCGATGAAATTCACATCGAGCACACCCCGGGAGACGTAATAACCGTCTTTCTCGACTGTCTCGTAGGAAATATTTTGATTCCCCCACACTTGGAATGTATCTCCTTTTTTCTCGGTCGTCGCTTCGATAATGACCTTATCCCCTAGACGGATCGGGGTACGTTCAGCATTGACAGTGAGTTTCACGGGTACTTCTGTGGGCTCCGCCTTTGCCTTAGCCGGCACAAGAGGAAACAGCATCGTCAGGATGAAAAGCATGCACAAAACTAGGCGAAATCGGAACAAAAACTGCACGGTATTCGGCATTATTTCTCACTCCTAATCTGGAAAATCATCCTAATTGTCACTATAAAGATTTTTCTAAGATTTGTAAAAAGATTTTGAGCGAGCCGTTCTGACGGAAAGCGGCCCGCACGTTTTTTACCACCTTTTGCTTGAATCCCGACAGGCATTTGCTATTATTAAAACAAGTGCTTGTCATAGAAGGAAGCGACAACTGAATACGTTAGTACAAACAGGTCCTTGTTTCTGCGAAAACCTTTTCCGGGAGCAAGGTTAAAAGGGAAGTTTGGTGAAATGCCAACGCGGTCCCGCCACTGTAAGAGAGGAGCCCATCTTCACGGCGTCAGCCATCCACTGCCCACAAGGGAGCGGGAAGGAGAAGAGGGGCTATGATGCTCAAGCCAGGAGACCTGCCTGTTTTTGTGTGTGCACTGATTTCCTTCGGGTCAAAGGAAGAGGTGAGGATTGTCGCAGTTTGCCAACCCGCGCTTTGTTTTCCTTTTCATTATGAGGGAGAACAAAGCGTTTTTTGTTTTCAGCAAAGAAGAGTCAGGTCAAGATTTGGAGGATTCCCAATGAATAAACAAGACGCTAAACGCGGCCTGCTCCTGGTCTACACGGGAGACGGCAAAGGGAAGACGACGGCGGCCCTCGGTCTGGCTGTACGCGCCACCGGACGCGGGAAAAAAGTGCTGATGGTGCAGTTCATCAAGTCGCCGGAGCGGACGTACGGGGAAAAGATCGTGTTTGACAAGCTCGGGATCGAGATCGTGCAAAAGGGCATCGGCTTTACGTGGACGAAGACGCCAGAGGAGCATCGCGCTGCCCTGAAGGAAGCGTGGAGCTATGCGCGGGAGCAGCTGCTTGGCGGCGCCTATGACGTCGTGATCTTCGACGAGCTGAACAACGCCTTGGCCATCGACCGCTTTCCGATCGACGATGTACTGCCCCTCGCGGATGTGCTGGAAACCATCAAGAACAGACCCAGCCATATCCACCTCGTGATCACGGGACGAAGCGCCCGCCAGGAAATCATCGACATGGCGGACCTGGTCACGGAAATGAAGCCGGTCAAGCATTACTACGACGAAGGTATCCCGGCGGTGCTGGGGGTCGAATTCTGATGGAGGTGCTGGAAAGATACGGCCATGGCGGCGACCTGCTGACGGCAGCGCAGCGGTTTGACGTGGCTGCCGGCGATTTCCTCGACTATAGCGCCAACATCAACCCGCTGGGAATGCCGGACAGCGTCAAGCAAATGCTGCTCGCTTCCCTGGGCGATGTGACGCGCTACCCGGATCCGGGGCACCGGGTATTTCGCCAGGCGCTTGCATCTCGCCTGAACGTGCCAGAGGAGTGCCTTCTGCCTGCGAACGGAGCCGCGGAGGCGATGGCGCTCGCGGTACTCGGGCTGCAGCCGCGGACGGTTGGGGTGGTGTATCCCTGCTTTTCCGAATACGCGCAGCTGGCCAGGCAGTTTGATGCACAGGTCGTTGGCATATGCGGCATGGAGGAAAACGGGTACAAGCCGGACATGAGCGAGCTGCGTCGGCTGTTTGAGGAAACCGACATGATTTTCGTCGGCTCTCCAAACAATCCGACGGGGATCGTGTACCAGCCTGATGAATTGCTGCAAATGGCGGACTGGGCGCAGCAGACGAAAACGTGGCTGGTCGTGGACGAAGCCTTCCTCGACTTTGTGGAGGAGGAGCGGCAGTACTCGCTGGCCGGGCAGCTCGACCGCTTTCCGCACGTCATCCTCATGCGTTCGATGACCAAGATGTACGCGATTCCCGGCCTGCGTCTCGGCTATGCCATCGCCCATCCGGAGGTGATCGGCCGCATGCGCGAAAAGCAGGTGAGCTGGAGCGTCAATGCGCTGGCGCTGCGGGCGGGAGAGCTGTGCCTCGCGGAGCGGGAGTACGAGCAGCGAACGCGGGACTTGATCGCAGAAGAGCGTGCGTATCTGAGCGGTTTCATTCGCGGTGAGCTGGGATGGACGGTATGGGCGGGGGAAGCGAACTTTTTGCTGCTCCGCCTGCCTGCCGAAATGACAGCCGGGCAGTTGCAGGAGCGGCTCGGCAAAAAAGGCATTTTGATCCGCAGCTGCGCGATGTATCCCGGCTTGACCGATCACGACGTACGGATCGCGGTCCGGGGGCGGGAAGAGAACGAACGGCTGACATCCGCTCTGCGTGAAGTTTGGCGCGAGGGAAGGTGGGCGAAGTGAGTCTCATACTGGTGACGGGTGGTGTCCGCTCCGGAAAAAGCCGCTTCGCCGAGGAGCTGGCGCAGCAGGCGAGTGAATCCGTGCTCTACGTCGCGACGGGAGAAGCCTGGGATGGCGAAATGTCTGCGAGAATCGAGCGGCATCGGGCTCGCCGTCCTGCGAGCTGGGGCTGCGTCGAGGTCGGCGGCCGACTGGATGAATCGCTGCCCGCCTGCTCCGGATATGACGTCGTCCTCGTGGATTGCCTGTCGACATGGGTGAGCAACCGGCTGATGAGCGTATCGGAAGAGGAGTGGCGCAGCGAAGCGATTACGCGAGAGGTGCTGACAGATGCGCAGGAATGGCTGGCTGCTGTCGCCGCTGGCTCAAGTCCGGGGCAGACCGTCATCGCGGTAACCAGCGAAGTGGGACTCGGCGGCGTAGCGATGAACCGGCTGGGGCGCTGGTTCGCTGATGTGCTGGGCGACGTGAACCAGATGGCTGCCCGGCAGGCGGATACGGTCTACGCAGTTCTGGCGGGGATTCCGTGGAGGATCAAGGGATGAATGCGTTTTTGCACGCGCTTGCGTTTTTTACGAGAATTCCGGTTCCGCGTCTTCGGCCGTCCGAATCTGCCTGGAAGAAAAGCGTCAACTGGTACCCGGCCGTCGGGATCGTGATCGGACTGGTGCTGTGCGGCGTTCACCAGGCGGCGCTCTACTGCTTTAGCCCGCTGCTGGCGGCGGTCTTGACGCTTGCCGTGTGGGTCTACGTCACCGGAGGGCTACATCTGGACGGCTGGATGGACCTCGCGGACGGGCTGGGCAGCAGCCGGCCGCGCGAACAAGTCCTGGCGATCATGAAAGACAGCCGGGTAGGAGCGATGGGAGTGCTGGCAGCGATTTTGCTGCTGCTTCTCAAGACGGCGTCTGTGGCCGAGCTGTCCCGAACCGACTGGGTGCTGCTGCTGCTCGTGCCCTTTGCCGCCCGGACGCATGTGCTGCTGTCCATCCGGCTGTGGCCGTATCTATCGGCAGACAAGGGCATCGGAAAAGGGATCAGCGAAGGGCTTTCTACAGGTTCGATCTGGCTCGGCTACATCGTCCTGACGGCAGCGGGCTGGCTGATCGGAGGCTGGGCGGCCGTGACGGCGATTGTGGTGTCGCTCCTCTTTGCCCTGTGGTTTTCCCGTGCGGTAGCTGGCAAGCTGGGCGGCCTGAACGGCGACTGCTACGGAGCGGTCATAGAGAGCGGCGAAGCGGTCATGCTGCTGATTCTGGCAGGGAGCTGGTGGACATGAGATGGCTCTGGGTGCGCCACGGCGAGACGGACATGAACCGGCAGAAGCGGTATCTGGGACATAGCGACGTGCCGCTGAACGAGCGGGGAAAAGGCGAAGCGGTAGAGCTGGCGAAGCGATGGACCGGCCTGATCGATGGCCCTGTGCGGCTCTATGCGAGCGACCTGTGCAGATGCGTGCAGACGGCGCAGCCGCTCGCGCAGGTGTGGGGCACGCAGGTAGTGACGGTGCCTGCCCTTCGAGAGTTGTCGTTTGGCGACTGGGAGCTTTTTACATATGAGCAATTGATGAAGACGGACGAGGAACGGGCAACGAGATGGTACAACGATCCCTTCGCCTGTTCCCCGCCCAATGGAGAGAGCCTGGAGCAGCTGGGCGAGAGGGTCGATTCGTGGCTGCGCGGCGTGCTGGCCGAGCTGATGCACAGGGCGACTGGCACTGGCGACAGGAAGACCAGGCAGCCGCAAGAGGAGCCGCCAAAGACGGTGGTCATCGTTACGCACGGCGGGGTCATCCGCTGGTTCCAGGCCGCGTGGCTGGAGCAGGATCCGGGACGCTACTGGCAGGTAGATGGCGCAAGGCACGGTGAGGCGCTTCTGGTGGACTGGGACGGACAGCGCTGGACCGCGCAATCTGTGACGAAGTGAGAGAGGATCATGATGAACGAGGTTTTGATTTTGGCAGCCGCCTATTTGATCGACCGCGTGGTGGGGGATCCGCGCAGCTTGCCGCATCCCGTGGTCGTCATCGGCTGGTGGATCGCGCGGCTGGAGGCTGTCATCCGTGCGGTGGTCAAACGGGAAGAACACTTGAAAGCGGCGGGGATTCTGTTTCCGCTGCTGATCGTAACCGGCAGCTACGCGGTGGTCTGGCTGGTCGTCTGGGCGGCTGCGTGGATTCATCCGGTGCTCGCCTGGCTATTGAGCGCCTGGCTCATCTCCACGACGATCGCCACCAAGGGCCTGGCGGACGCGGGTCTGGAAATTGCAAAGCATCTGGCGGCGGGCGATTTTCCGGCTGCGAGGCGCTCGCTATCCATGGTAGTCGGCCGTGATACCGAACATTTGGACGAATCGGAAATTTGCCGAGGGGCTGTGGAGACTGTAGCGGAAAACATCGTGGACGCGATCGTCTCGCCGCTGCTATACGCGGCCATCGGAGGGGCGCCGCTTGCGATGGCCTATCGGGCGGCCAACACGCTAGATTCGATGGTCGGCTACAAAAACGAGAAGTACGCCAATCTCGGCTGGGCGTCGGCCCGTTTTGACGACGTGCTGAATTACATCCCCGCCCGGCTCACCGCCCTTCTTTTGGTGCTGGCCAGCCGGCTGCAGGGACTGGACTTTCGGCAAAGCTGGAGAATCGTTCGCCGGGATGCGCATTTGCACCCGAGTCCCAACAGCGGCTTGCCGGAAGCGGCGGTAGCAGGTGCCTTGGGCGTCCAGCTCGGGGGGCTCAATTTTTACCAGGGGGTACCGTCCGATCGGGCCCGAATGGGCGATCGGCATAGGCCGCTCGCGGCAGCAGATATTCTTTCGACGGTGCGGCTGATGTACCTCGCTTCCCTGCTTTGCCTGGCCATCTGTCTGGCGATCGCCGCCTTGCTCGGATAGCGTGGGAAATGAGATATCGATTGGAGCGAAAAACGGACACTGCGCGGAGAAAAGCTCGCCAGTGGAGAGGAGGGGCCGTATGAGCGGCAAGTTGTTTGTGATCGGGTTTGGCCCGGGAAGTTTCGAGCACATCACCAAACGGGCGCGGGAAGCGATTTCCGAGAGTGATGTCATCATTGGCTACTCGACCTATGTGGATCTGATCCGCGAGCTGTTGACCGACCAGGAAGTGGTCAGCACCGGCATGACGGAAGAGGTGACGCGGGCCCGTGAAGCCGTGCGTCAGGCGGAAGAGGAAGGCAAAAAGGTCGCCGTCATTTCCAGCGGCGACGCAGGCGTGTACGGCATGGCCGGTCTGGTCTACGAGGTGCTGGTGGAAAAAGGCTGGACGGAGGCGACCGGCGTACCGATCGAAATCGTGCCGGGCATCTCCGCGATCAACTCCTGCGGGGCGATTCTGGGTGCGCCGATCATGCATGACGCCTGCACGATCAGCCTGAGCGATCACTTGACGCCGTGGGAGCTCATCGCCAGAAGGATCGACGCGGCAGGGATGGCGGACTTCGTCATCGCCCTGTACAACCCGCGCAGCGGACGGCGGACCCGCCAGATCGTGGAGGCGCAGCGCATTTTGCTGCAGCACCGTTCCCCGGACACGCCGGTGGGGATCGTAAAAAGCGCGTTTCGCGAGCGCGAGCATGTCGTCATCACGACGCTTTCGCAAATGCTGGAGCACGACATCGGCATGCTGACGACCGTGATCATCGGCAACTCGTCCACGTTCGTGTACGACGGCAAAATGATTACGCCGCGCGGCTACCAGAGAAAGTACACCTTGACGGCGGATGAGCAGCCGCTGAAGCCCCATCAGCGCCTGCGGGTGGAAAACGAGCCGTGGTCGCTGGAGGCGGCAGGAGAGAGCCATGCGGCACCGACAGCTGCAATCGCATCCGCTCCATCCCGGGGCGAAGAGGGAGCGGGAGGGTCACCGGCGCACGTTTCGTCAACAGAGGGAACGGTGACTGCCACGGCTGTCCTCGAAGCGCAGCCGGCAGAAGAGGCGGAGCAAACGCCGCTAGACTGGGCGATGCAGGCGCTTTCTCTCGCAAACGAAGCCAAGGGGATTTCTACGCAGCCGGCCGGGTATACCGGAGCGCGCACGGCCTCGTCCTTCGTCCCGGAGATGATCTTCGAGTGTGCGGTCAGCCCTGGCGTCGCGAACAAAAAGATCACCCCGCAGCAAATGCTCGCCCTCGCCGAAGTGGCAGGGGAAAAAGGCGAGCTGGAGTACACGCCTCACCACCAGATTATTTTGCGCGTGCCAACGGCAAATCCGGAAGCGATCACATCACGGCTGCGCCAGCTGGGACTGATTCTGAGCCCGATCGGGGACGTGGTTCAGGTCAAGGCGTGCGATTTTTGCGACGGGGAGAAGAAGGACGGCATTCCGTATGCGGAAGAGCTGCACCAAAAGCTCGGAGGCAGGGAGATGCCCAAAGAGCTGAAAATCGGCTTCAACGGCTGCGGGATGGCTTGCTACGGAGCAGTCAAGGAAGACATCGGCATCGTGTTTCGCAAAGGGAAGTTCGATCTGTTCCTCGGAGCAAAGACGGTCGGACGCAACGCGCATGCGGGGATACCGGTCGCGGAAGGCATCCCGAAAGAAGAAATCGTGCCGCTGGTCGAGCGCATCGTGACGCGCTTCAAGCAGGAAGCATTCCCGAACGAGCGGTTCCACAAGTTTTTCCAGCGGGTAGGCGAGCTGGAAGGGTTCGCGTGGCGCGAGGTAGCCAAGATCGAAATCGAAAACGCCGCGTGCGGGGACTAAAGGGCAGGCCGCCTCGCCAAAACGGCTGGAGTCAAAACAACCAACATTTCAGGGGGAGATTACATGGACGCAGTACTGTTTGTGGGACACGGCAGCAAGGATCCGGAGGGCAACGAGGAGATCAGGCAGTTCGTGGCTTCGCTTGCGCCTGAGCTGGATGTACCCATCATCGAGACGTGCTTTCTGGAGTTCGAGCGGCCCGACATGCTGCAAGGGCTGAACACGTGCGTGAAACGAGGAGCGACCCGCGTCGCGGTCATCCCGATCATCCTGTTCTCGGCAGGGCACGCCAAAATCCACATTCCGGCGGCGATTGACGAAGCGAAGGAGCTGCATCCGCACGTCCAGTTCATTTACGGACGCCCGATCGGCATTCACGACGAGGTCATCAATATCCTGACGACCCGGATGAGCGAAGCGGGCTTTGTCTCCGGAGAGGAGCACGACGACCTGGCTGTGCTCGTGATCGGGCGAGGCAGCAGCGATGCGGACGCCAACAGCGATATTTACAAGATGTCCCGCCTGTTCTGGGAGCGCTACAAGGCGAAGTGGGTGGAAACGGCATTCATGGGCGTCACCTATCCGCTGTACGAGGAAGGAATCGAGCGCTGCCTGAAGCTGGGCGCCCGCCATGTGGTGGTCTTGCCGTACTTCCTGTTCACCGGCGTGCTGATCAAGCGGATGAGCGACCAGCTGGAGCAGTTCCGTGCGAAATATCCCGAGGCGCAGTTCACGATGGCAGAGTACTTCGGATTCCACCCGCTGCTGAAGGAAGTGCTGAAGGACCGCGTGGAAGAAGCCCTGCACGGCGAGGTCAAGCTGAATTGCGATACCTGTCAGTACCGTCTGGCCGCGATGGAGCACATCGATCATCACCATCACCATCACGACGACGAGCACGGCCATGGGCATCACCACCATCATCACCATGGGCACCACCATCACGACCATGATCACGACCATGACCACGATCACGATCACCATCATGACCACAAGCACGATCACGTGACCAAGTAGGAGGGACGCCAGATGATTCTCGTATTGGCTGGAACGAGCGATGCGCGTGAGCTGGCCCTGCTGATCCAACAGGCGGGGTATGACCTGCTCACGACCGTCGTGACCGACAATGCGGCCAAAAGCATGGAGGAAGCAGGAGTCCCGGTCCAGGTAGGCCGTTTGACTGCAGCGGACATCGAGGCGCTGATCGCTGATAAGGGCGTGCGGGCAGTCGTGGACGCCAGCCATCCGTTCGCGGAGGAAGCCTCGAAAAATGCGATGGCAGGAGCGAAGGCAGCAGGCGTTCCCTACATCCGCTACGAGCGCGAAAGCCTAGCCGCACCCGGAAGCGAAAAGCTGATCGTGGTGGACGACTACGTGCAGGCAGCTGAGCTGGCGGCGGACAAACGCGGCGTGATCATGCTGACGACCGGCAGCAAGACGCTGAAGACCTTTACGGATC
The DNA here is from genome assembly GCF_031583145.1 of Brevibacillus brevis. Lineage (NCBI taxonomy): Bacteria > Bacillati > Bacillota > Bacilli > Caryophanales > Paenibacillaceae > Brevibacillus > Brevibacillus brevis. The sequence continues at coordinate 1,422,805 of NZ_CP134050.1, forward strand.
GCTTGCTGGGCCTGCCCGATACCACGTTGGTAGCGAGAATGCTCCCCCGCATCGACAACATGCAGAAATGCGAAGAGCTCGGTCTCGAGCAGAAAAACATTGTAGCCATGCAAGGACCGTTTTCCAAAGAGCTGAACAAGGCCCTGTACGCCCATTACGGCGTGACGCTGATGATCACCAAGGAGAGCGGCAAGGTGGGCGCTTTCGACGAAAAAGTGGAGGCGGCCCTGGAAATGGGGATCGAGACGATCGTCATCGGCCGTCCGCAGATCGATTACGGCACCAAGTTTTCCGATTACGGCCAGGTGCTAAGCCAACTGAACCAAGTGACGGGAGGAAACTGACCATGGATTTTCGTACCGAATTCAAGCCAATGACGGTGCAGCCCCAAGAAATCGAGGACCTGAGCTTTCAAATCATCGCCGATGAGCTCGGGGAGCACCCTTTCACCGATGAGCAATTCCCTGTCGTACAGCGTGTCATCCACGCTTCCGCAGACTTCGATCTCGGCCGGAGCCTGGTGTTCCACAAGGACGCCGTCCAGGCGGGCATCGCAGCCATCCGCAGCGGGAAAAAGGTCGTGGCGGACGTGCAGATGGTGCAGGTCGGCATCAGCAAAAACCGCATCGAGAAGTTCGGCGGCGAGGTGAAAGTGTACATCTCCGACCGCGATGTCATGGAAGAGGCGAAGCGCCTCAACACGACCCGCGCGATCATCTCCATGCGCAAGGCAGTCAAGGAAGCGGACGGCGGCATCTACTGCATCGGCAACGCCCCTACCGCCCTGCTCGAGCTGATCCGTCTGGTGAAGGAAGGAGAGGCAAGGCCGGGTCTTGTGATTGGGATGCCGGTCGGCTTCGTGTCTGCGGCAGAGTCCAAGGAAGAGCTGGCCAAACTGGACATTCCGTTCATTACCAACATCGGACGCAAGGGCGGCAGTACGGTAACGGTAGCGGCCCTCAACGCCATTTCCATCATGGCGGAACGGTTGGGATAAACCGATGGCGGTCAAAGCAGACGAAAAAGAGGCGAAACCTCTCCGCCATGGTTATACGACCGGGTCATGCGCAACGGCGACGACGAAGGCTGCTTTGCTCGCGCTGATCACCCAGGAGCCGCAACGAGAAGTGACGATTCGCCTGCCGATTGGCGAACAGGTGACGTTTCAGCTGGAGAGCTGCGATTTCGATGAGAAGCAGGCGACTACCGCGACGATCAAGGACGGCGGGGACGATCCGGATGCGACGCACGGCGCTTTGATTATCAGCACCGTGGAATGGCGGGAAGAGCCTGGCATCGTGCTGGACGGAGGGATCGGCGTAGGGCGGGTGACCAAACCGGGCCTGCCTGTCCCCATCGGCGAGGCAGCCATCAATCCCGTCCCGCGCAAGATGATTCGGGAAGCCGCCCAGGAGGTCCTGGACCAGTTCGAGATCGAGCGGGGGATCAAAATCGTGATTTCCGTGCCGGCCGGCGAAGAAATCGCCAAAAAGACGTTGAACGGAAGGCTCGGCATCCTCGGGGGCATCTCCATCCTCGGGACGCGCGGCATCGTGGTGCCGTTTTCCACAGCCGCCTACAAGGCGAGCGTGGCGCAAGCCGTCAACGTAGCCAAAGAGGCGGGATGCGAGCACATCGTCCTGTCTACCGGCGGCAAGAGCGAATCGTTCGGTATCGAGATGTACCCGCAGCTTTCGGAGGAAGCCTTCGTCGAGATGGGCGATTTCGTCGGCTTTTCCTTGCAGCAGTGCAAGCGCAAGCAGATGAAGAAGGTGACGCTCGTCGGGATGATGGGCAAGTTCTCCAAGGTCGCACAGGGCGTCATGATGGTGCACTCCAAAAGCGCTCCCGTGGACTTCGGTTTTCTCGCGGGACTGGCTGCGGATGCCGGGGCTGTGGACGAGCTGATCGTGCAGATCCGCGAAGCGAATACGGCTGCGCAAGTGGGAGACCTGATGGCGGATACCCCGGCATTTTTTGAAAAGCTGTGCGAGAGCTGCTGCCGCGCCGCTTTGAAGGAGGTCGGCGGCGGCATGGAGATCGAGACCATGATCATTACGATGAAAGGGTCCCTGTTGGGAAGGGTGACGATCGATGACACACACGATGAAAGTGATCGGAATCGGGGATGACGGACAGCAAAGCCTGCTGCCGTTGTACCGTTCCTGGATAGAGGAAAGCGAGCTGCTTGTGGGAGGAGAGAGACATCTTTCCTTTTTCCCCGAGTACCGGGGCGAAAAGCGGGTGCTCAAAGGCGGGCTGACCGCGATGGTGGAAGAGCTGCGCTCAGAGACGAGAAACACCGTCATCCTCGCGTCCGGCGATCCCCTCTTTTACGGGATCGGCGGGCTGCTCGCCAAAAAGCTGAACGTGGAGATTTACCCGCATCTGAGCTCCATCCAGCTCGCCTTTGCCAAAATGGGCGAGGCGTGGCAGGATGCGGCGCTTTTCAGCGTGCACGGACGCAGCATCAAAGGGCTTGCCCAGCGCATCGACGGCAAGGAAAAGGTAGCGCTGCTGACGGATGCGCAGAATAGCCCGGCAGCGATTGCGGCTTACCTGCTTTCGTTCGGCATGACGGAGTACGACGGATTCGTGGCGGAAAACCTCGGGAGCGAAGAGGAACGCACGGGCTGGTACTCGCTGGAACAGATGGCGGACGGAGTCTTTTCCGACCTGAACGTCGTCATCTTGAAAAAACGCCGCGAAAGCCCTGTCTGGCCGTTTGGCATCCCGGACGAGGAGTTTTCCCAGCGCAAGCCGGACAAAGGACTTATCACGAAAAAGGAAGTGCGCATCCTGAGCCTTGCCCAGCTGCAGCTGCACGCGAAAAGCGTCGTGTGGGACATCGGCACCTGCACGGGCTCGGTGGCAATCGAGGCGGCCCGCATCGCCCGGGAAGGCGAAGTGTACGGCGTCGAGAAAAACGCGGACGACCTGGAAAACTGCCGCCAGAATATGGCCAAGTTTCGCACGGATCTGACGGTCGTCCATGCGCGCGCCCCGCAAGGCCTGGACCAGTTTCCCGACCCGGATGCGGTTTTCATCGGGGGCAGCGGAGGAGAGCTTCGCGAGCTGCTGAACATCTGCTGCACGCGTCTGCGCAAAGGCGGCCGGATCGTGGTCAATGCCGCTACGATCGAGACGCTGTACGAGGCGACCCAGGCTTTTGCCGCGGAAGGCTTCGAGACGTCTGTTACACTGGCGCAGCTCTCGCGCAGCAAGCCGATTTTGTCGCTGACCCGCTTTGAAGCGCTGAATCCGATCTACATCATCACAGCATGGGCCAAACCGGCCGAAGAAGAAGAAGGAGGAGTCAGCAAGTGAGCAAGATCGGAACCTTGTACGGACTGGGAGTAGGCCCTGGCGATCCCGAGTTGATTACGGTCAAGGCGTTTCGCCTGCTGCAGCAATCGCCCGTCATCGCCTACCCCAAAAAGCGGATGGGCAGCAAAAGCTACGCCCACCAGATCGCGGAGCTGTACGTGAAGCAGGCAGCCGATAAAGAGATGCTCGGACTGGTGTTTCCCATGACGCGGGACCCGGAAATTTTGGAGCGCGAATGGAACAACACGGTGGAGCAGGTCTGGGAGCGTCTGTCCGAAGGCAAGGACGTGGCGTTCGTGACCGAGGGCGACCCGATGTTTTACAGCACCTTCATCCACATGATGCGCGTGATGCAGGAAGAGCACCCGGAAGTGCCGATCGTCACCGTCCCTGGGGTGTCGTCGTTTCTCGGGGCGGCCTCCCGCTTCAATCTGCCGCTTGCGGACGGCGATGAGAGAATCGGGATCATTCCCGCGACCGAGGACAGAGAAGCGATGCGCCGGGAGATCGAGGCTCACGACTGCGTCGTTTTCCTGAAGGTGGCGAAAGTGTTGCCGATGATCATCGGCCTTCTGAAAGAAATGAACCTGGCGGACAAGGCGGCGGTCGCCACGAAAGTGACCTCGTCCGAGGAAATGGTCTGGACGGATGTCCGGGAGCTGGAGCGCGCGGAGCTCAGCTATCTTACCCTGATGGTGGTGAAAAAATCATGAAGCTGTACATCGTAGGCGCTGGCCCGGGCGATCCCGATCTGATTACGGTAAAAGGCTTGAAGCTGCTGCAGAAGGCGGATGTGATTTTATATACGGACTCTCTGGTCAATGAAGAGCTGGTGGCTCTCGGCAATCCGGATGCGGAGGTGCTGCACAGCTCCGGCATGGCACTGGAAGAAATGGTCGAGCTGATGGTAGACCGCGTCCGTCAAGGCAAGCTCGTCGTGCGCCTGCAGACGGGCGATCCGTCCGTCTACGGAGCGATCATGGAGCAAATCGCGCTGCTGAAGGAAGCGGACGTCGAAGTGGAGATCGTCCCTGGCGTGAGCTCGGTCTTCGCGGCGGCAGCGGCGGTGGGAGCCGAGCTGACGATTCCCGAGCTGACGCAGACCTTGATCTTGACCCGTGCGGAGGGACGGACTCCGGTGCCGGAGCGCGAAAAGCTGCGCGCGCTGGCCGAGCATCATTGCACGTTGGCCCTCTATTTGAGCGCGACCTTGACCAAAAAGGTCGTGCGCGAGCTGGTAGAGGCGGGCTGGAGCGAGGATACGCCTGTCGCCGTGGTGCAGCGCGCAAGCTGGCCGGATCAGTTCATCCTGCGCACCACGCTGAAAAACCTCGACGAGGACATGGGCAAAAACGGGATCCGCAAGCATGCGATGATTTTGGCCGGCTGGGCGCTCGACCCGCACATCCACGAGAAAAACGAGCAATACCGCTCGAAGCTGTATGACAAAACCTTCACGCACGGGTACAGAAAAGGTGTGAAAGAGTAATGGTCATCGAACTCATCGAGGGAGAAATCCCGGCAATCCGCCAGCGCGGGGAGTACGCCATCGTCGCCATCACCAAGCACGGTGTAGAGATGGCTCGCGATCTCGCCCAGAAGTTTCCGGGGACAGACCTGTACTACATGAGCAAGTTTGCCCGCGGGGATGAGGAAGCGCGCGGCATTCAGCTGTTCGAAAACAGCGTGCGCATGCTGTTTCCCGCCCTTTGGCCCGCCTACAAAGGCCTCATCATCATCATTTCGCTGGGGGCGGTCGTACGGATGATCGCGCCGCTACTTGAGGACAAAAAGAAAGATCCGGGCGTCGTCGTCATCGATGACCGGGGAGAAAACGTGATCAGCGTCCTGTCCGGCCATCTCGGCGGGGCAAACGAGCTGGCGCGCGAGGTCGCCGCTGTCATGGGCGCTCGTCCGATCATCACCACGGCCTCCGACGTGCAGAAGACGATCCCGGTCGACCTGTTCGGCCGCCGCTTCGGCTGGGAGTGGGAGTCGGCAGAAAAGCTGACGCCGGTCAGCGCTTCGGTCGTCAACGAGGAGAGGGTCGCAGTCGTCAACGAATCCGGCGAACGGGACTGGTGGATGCACGATACCCCGATGCCGCCGTCAATTCAGGAGTACGCGACGATCGCGGAGGCGCAGGCCGCCCAGCCGCAAGCGGCGCTGGTCGTGACGCACCGCCTGCTTGCACCGGAAGAGCAATCCATTTTGGAAAACGGCGTGCTCTACCGTCCGAAGGTGATCGTGATCGGCATGGGCTGCAACCGGGGGACGTCTGCGGAGGAGATCGAAGCGGTGATCAAGGAGACCTTGGACGAGCTGCAGTTTTCCATCAAGAGCGTGAAGGCGCTCGCCACGATTGAGCTGAAAAAGGACGAAGCGGGGCTCATCGCCGTCTGCGAAAAATACGGCTGGCCGTTTGTCTGGTACTCGCCGGAGCAGCTCAACCAAGCGCCGATGGATGACCCGTCCGACACGGTCTACAAATACACCGGAGCGTACGGTGTGAGCGAGCCGGCCGCCAAGCTGTACGCTGGCGTGGACAAACTGGTGCTGACCAAGAAAAAGTCGGGGAACACGACCATATCCGTCGGCTTGATGCCGTATCGGGAGGAGGGGCGCGCATGAGCGGCAGCCGTCGTATCGTCATCGCCGGAACGGGCAGCGGCGCGGGAAAAACGACCGTGACCATCGGGCTGATGGCGGCGCTGAAACGAAAAGGACACGTGGTGCAAGGCTTCAAATGCGGGCCGGACTACATCGATCCTACTTACCATACGGCTGTCACGGGCCGGGCCTCGCGCAATCTGGACAGCTACATGCTCTCCCATGATGCCGTGAAGGAAATATTCGTCCGCGGAGCACAAGGGGCGGACATTTCCATCATCGAGGGCGTCATGGGGATGTACGACGGCAAGGAAGCGACCAGCGACAAGGGGAGCACGGCCGAGATCAGCATTCTGACGGCTTCCCCTGTGCTGCTGGTGGTGAACTGCCAGAGCATGGCGCGCAGCGCGGCGGCGATTGTCAAAGGCTTTCAGCTGCTCAATCCTGCTGCCCGCATCGTTGCTGTCATCGCGAACAAGGTCGGAAGCGAAGGACATTACAAAATCGTCAAGGCTGCTATCGAGCAAGAGTGCGGCATCCCTGTGGCGGGTTTTCTCAAGCGGGAGAGCGAGCTGGAGATTCCGGAGCGCCATCTCGGACTGGTGCCGTCCGTCGAGAGGGGAGAGCTGACGCCTTTGTTTGACAAGCTGGCGGAGCTGATCGCCGAAACCGTGGATCTCGAGCAGATCTGGGAGCTTGCGCAGGCGGAGCCGTTACATGCAGAGCCAAAGCTGTTCGCGCAGACAGGAGCGCCTGAGCGCGTGACAATCGCCGTGGCGAAGGACCCGGCGTTCCACTTTTACTATCCGGAAAATCTGGAGCTGCTTCAGGCCTACGGCGCAAGGCTGCAATTCTTTTCCCCGCTCGCGGGCGAGTCGGTGCCGCCAGACGCGGACGGACTGTACATCGGGGGCGGTTTTCCCGAGGAGTTCGCCTCCGAGCTTTCGCAAAACGAGTCGGTGCTTCAGTCGTTCCGCGAGGCCATCGCCTCCGGGCTGCCGACGCTTGCGGAGTGCGGCGGGTTCATGTTTTTGACGGAGGCCATCGTCACGACGGAGGGCGACAGCTACCCGATGGTCGGGATCATCCCCGGCAAAGTGACGATGCAAAAGAAGCTGGCGGCTTTGGGCTATCGCGAGGTCCGCGGAAAAGAAGGCAACTTCCTGCTCGGAACAGAGGAGATCGCCAAAGGCCACGAGTTTCACTACTCCACCTACCAGGCGGATGCCGAGCTCCCGTATGCCTACGAAACGAAAGGCTTGCGCGGGATGAAGCCGGAAGGGTACGCCCAAGGAAATCTGGTCGCCGGATACACGCATCTGCATTTCGGCTCGAATCCCGAGCTGGTGCTTCGCTGGATCGAACGCTGTGCGGAGGTGAGTGCCCGTGCCTAAAGCCCTCCCGTTGATGATCCAGGGAACAAGCTCGGATGCGGGAAAAAGCGTCATTGCGACAGCGTTTTGCCGGATTTTCGCCAAGGACGGATACAAGACGGCACCGTTCAAATCGCAGAACATGGCGCTCAACTCGTACGTGACGCTGGACGGCAAGGAAATCGGGCGTGCCCAGGGCGTGCAGGCCGAAGCGGCGGGAGTAATCGCCACGACGGACATGAACCCGATCCTGATCAAACCGACGCGGGACTTGGAGTCGCAGATCGTCGTAAACGGCGAGCCTTACGGAAATATGAAGGCGATGGCATACCGGACGGAATTTTACGACGAAGGCCTCCGAATCATTGAGGAATCGTACGGGCGACTGGCCGCCGCCTATGAGCGGATCGTGATCGAAGGGGCAGGAAGCCCGGCGGAGATCAACCTGAACGACCGCGAGCTGGTCAACATGCGGGTGGCGCGTTTGACTGGCGCCCCTGTCATATTGGTGGCGGACATCGAGAGAGGCGGCGTGTTTGCCAGTCTGGTCGGCACCTTGCAGCTCCTTGATCCAGAGGACCGGGAGCGGGTGATCGGCGTGATCATCAACCGTTTTCGCGGGGATGTGACCCTGCTGCAGCCGGGGCTGGACTGGTTCGAGGAGTACACGGGCAAGCCGGTTCTCGGAGTCGTTCCGTTCATCCCCGATCTGTGGATCGATGCGGAAGACTCGCTGATTTTGCACCGCTACCAAGCGCAGCGCGAGACGCCGCGGGACATCGACATCGCGGTGACTCGCTACCCGCGCATTTCCAACTTCACGGACGTCGATCCTCTCTTCGTGGAGCCGGATTGCCGCGTGCGTTTCGTGACCCGGCTGGAGGAGCTGGGCGACCCGGATCTGATCGTTCTGCCGGGAAGCAAAAACACGCTGGAAGACCTGCAGTTTTTGCGGGAGACGGGTCTCGCCAGCCGTATTCGGGAGCTGCACGAGGGCGGTCGCTCTTACGTGGTCGGACTGTGCGGCGGCTACCAGATGCTGGGCGAGTCGATCTGTGATCCTGCCGGGGTGGAGTCGCCTTTGGGCGAGCTTGCGGGTCTCGGTTTGATTCCAATGGTGACGACGCTGGAGCAGCGCAAGACGACCGTGCTCTCCCGCGGCATCGCCCATTTTGCCGGAGAGCGGATGGAGCTGGAAGGCTACGAGATCCACATGGGGCGGTCCGTCTATACGGAAAACGACGCGCCGTTCATACAGCTCGCGGATCGCACAGATGGCTACTGCTCGCAGGAGCGTCAGCTGATCGGGACGTATTTTCACGGCCTGTTCCACAACGATGCGTTCCGGACGCCGCTGCTGAACGAGATCCGCCGAAGAAAAGGATTGGAGTCACTCGAGGATCGTCCGTCCTTTGTGGCCCTCCGGGAGCAAGGCTACGATCTGCTGGCCGAGACAGTCAGACAGCATGTCAAGCTGGACCTCATTGAGGAGCAAATGAAGCTTTACCAGGAAAAAGAGGTGCGTGTAGGATGACAGACTTGGAAAAACAGCTAGGTGCAATTGAACCGCTCCATCTGGAAGCGGCAGAGCAAACGAGGCGGCACGTCGATCAGCTGACCAAACCGCTCGGAAGCCTGGGCCGCCTGGAGACGCTCGCTGTCGAGCTCGCCGCGATGACGGGCGAGACGTTTCCGGTAGTGAGCCCGCCTGGCGTCATCGTCTTTGCGGCCGATCACGGCGTGGCGAGGGAGGGGGTATCCGCCTACCCGCAGGAAGTGACGGCGCAAATGCTGCTGAATTTGGCGAACGGCGGTGCGGGGATCAATGTGTTCGCCCGGCAGATCGGAGCTTTGCAGAAGTTCGTGGATGTAGGGGTAGCGGTCGAAGTAGACGCGCCAGGCGTGTGCCAAAAGCGCATCAAGGCTGCGTCCGGCAATATTCTCCGGGAAGCGGCCATGACGCGTGAGGAGGCGGAGCGCTCCATCCGGATCGGAATCGAGTCCGCCCATGAAATGGCGGCCGAGGGAGCGAAAGTGCTGATCGTCGGGGAAGTCGGCATCGGCAACACGACGGCGAGCAGCGCCCTGCTCTCGGCGTTGACCGGCGCGGACCCGGATGAGATCGTCGGACGGGGAACGGGACTTTCGGATGAGGGCTGGCAGCGCAAAAAAGCTGTGGTACGGGAAGCGCTCGCCCTGCATCGGCCGGATGCTGCCGATCCGGTGGACGTGCTGGCGAAGGTCGGGGGCATGGAGATCGGCGCGATGGCCGGGGCGATTCTCGGAGCGGCATCTAGCCGCGTGCCTGTCTTGCTGGATGGCTTCATCGCCACCGTGGCTGCGCTTTTGGCCGTACGTATCCAGCCTGGAGCAGCGGACTACCTGATCGCAGGACATCGATCCCAGGAGCCAGGTCATGCTTTCGTGTTGAAGACGCTTGGCAAGGAGCCGCTTTTGGATCTGCATCTGCGCCTCGGGGAAGGAAGCGGAGCCGCCCTCGCCTTCCCGATCGTAGAGGCAGCAGGCCGGATGGTCAGAGAAATGGCGACGTTCGCCTCGGCGGGGGTAAGCGACCGATGAGCCAGACGGGGAAAGTGTATTTGGTCGGAGCTGGCCCTGGAGATCCCAAGCTCATCACGGTAAAAGGGCTGGAATGCTTGCAGCAGGCGGACGTGGTCGTCTACGACCGGCTGGCGAATCCGGCCTTGCTGGAGCACGCACCAGAGACGGCGGAGCGCATTTACTGTGGAAAGCTGCCCGACAACCATACCTTGAAGCAGGAAAAAATCAACGAGCTGCTCGCCGAAAAGGCGCTGGCAGGCAACGTCGTCGTGCGCTTGAAGGGCGGCGACCCTTGCGTGTTCGGCCGCGTCGGGGAGGAAGCGGAGCATTTGGCAAGGCTCGGCATTCCGTTTGAAATCGTGCCGGGAGTGACGGCAGGGATCGCTGCTCCCGCCTACGCCGGAATTCCCGTGACGCATCGGGAGCACGGCTCGTCCTTCGCGGTCGTGACGGGACATTTGCGGGAAGACAAGCCGGAGCTGGCGACGGAGAAGTGGCGTGCCTTGGCAAACGGCATCGACACCGTCGCCTTCTACATGGGAGTGGCCAACCTGCCGCTGATTCGCTCGCAGTTGATCCTGCACGGCCGCGATCCGCAGACCCCCGTGGCGGTCATCGCCTGGGGTACGCTTCCGCAGCAGACGACCGTGACGGGGACGCTGTCCGATATCGAGGAGCGGTTGGCGGAAAACAGTCAGATCACGAACCCGGCCATCATTTTGGTAGGAGACGTGGTACAATTGCGGGAGCGGATCAACTGGTTTGAATCGGCGCTTACGCCAGGCGGCACCGCTGTCAATCAATAGCTGCTGCGCCTCGTCTGGCGGCGAGAGGAGCGAATCGCGATGGGACACTACCCGATGATGGTCAATTTGACGCAAAAGCAATGCCTCGTCGTGGGAGGCGGTCAGGTAGCGGAGAGGAAAATCCGCAGCCTGCTGGGGGCCGGAGCGGATGTGGCCGTCGTCGCTCCCGCGTGCACTCCGCAGATCGAAGAATGGGCGCACGCTGGAAGGGTGCGATGGCTGTGTCGTCCGTTTGCCAAAGAGGATGTGACGGCAGAGACGGTGCTGATCATCGCTGCGACCAGCGATACCGCCGTCAATTTGTCAGTGCATGAGGCGTGTAGGCCGCATCAGTGGATCAACGTCGTCGATCGGCCCGACCTGTGTACGTTTACAGTCCCCGCCGTTGTGCAGCGAGGCGAACTGCAAATCGCGATTTCTACGGGCGGACACAATCCCGGCCTGGCGAAAAAGCTGCGCCGGCAGCTGGAGGATTGGGTGGGCCTGGAGTACGGAGAGTACACCCGGTTTCTCGGCGACATGCGGCAGCGAATTCTCCGCATGGATGTGGGAGAACGGGAAAAGCGCGCCCTGCTTGCCGAGCTGCTGGACGACCGCTTCCTGCTTTGGACGAGAAACGGCGAACTCGAGCGAAGGGATATGGAGGCGGAGCGCCTGCTGCAAAACGATGACAGAAGAAAAGAATAAAACTGCTCCTGCATTTGGCGGGAGTTTTCTTTTGCCCGGAACCCCGGGCAGCATCCATGGAGGTGAGAGCGCTATGACGACAACAGCATCCGGCGTCCCCAGATTGGGAGTGGGAGCGGTCATCTTGAACGATCGGCAGGAGATCCTGCTGGTCTTGCGGAATAGAAACCCGGAAAAAGGAACATGGAGCATTCCCGGAGGAAAAGTCGATCCGTATGAGCGGCTGGAGACCAGTGTCATCCGCGAAATCAAGGAAGAGGTCGATCTGGATGTAGAGATCAAGCAATTGCTCTGCATCGCCGAGACCATCCGGCCAGAAAGCGAGGAGCATTGGGTTTCGGCCATTTACGAAGTGGCCGTCAAGGGCGGTGAAGCGCGTAATATGGAGGAAGGCGGTGCCATTGGGGAGGTCCGATGGTTTTCCCTGCACGAGCTTCCCTCACGTCTGGCGAGCTTTACTGTGCCTGCCATCGATCAATTGCGGAAGCGGGAGCGTTCGTAAGGCGGTATCGTTTCTGTTGGCAATCTCGGCTCTTCGAGGCAGGGGAGGGGTGGGGCGCCGTCGAAACGAAAGAAGCCCCTTCGCCTCCAGCAATTTTCTTTTGGATTCTCGAAAGGATGGATTCAGATGACCCAAGCAAATGGGCGAACGATCGACGTCACTCTCGTGCAGCGACTGATTGAAGCGCAATTTCCGCAATGGGCTGACGATCTCATCTCACCGGTCGAGACATCAGGGACGGACAACGCGATATTTCGGCTGGGGGAGGATTTGGCCGTGCGGCTGCCACGCGTAGAATGGGCAATCGGGCAAGTGGAGAAGGAGCAACAGTGGCTCCCCCGACTGGCCCCGCATTTGCCGCTTCCCATTCCTGCCCCGATCGCAATCGGGCAGCCCGGTGAAGGCTATCCCTGGCACTGGTCCGTGTATCGGTGGCTGGAAGGCGAGAACGCCATCACCGGACGAATCGACAATCCGGACCAAGCGGCGACCTCCCTGGCCCAATTCGTAGCTGCCATGCAGCGGATCGATACCGCCGGGGGGCCGGCTCCCGGACCTCATAACTCCGGCCGGGGCGTGCCGCTGGCGATGCGGGACCAGGCTGTTCGGAGCGCGATCTCCTCCACAAGAAACCTGCTCGATACGGACAAAGCCGCTGCAGTTTGGGAAGCCGCCCTGCAGGCTCCGGTGTGGGAAGGCGCGGGCGTCTGGCTGCACGGCGATCTCCATCCGGGGAACTTGCTGGTCGCACAAGGGGAACTGAGTGCGGTCATCGACTTTGGCACATTGGGAGTAGGGGATCCGGCCTGTGACTTGATGGTCGCCTGGACACTTCTGCCTGCGGAAAGCCGCAGCGTCTTTCGTGCGGCGCTGCCTGCAGACGACGCCACCTGGGCTCGGGGGCGCGGCTGGGCTCTTTCCTTCGGGCTGCTCGCGTACGCCTATTACCACGATAAGAATCCCGTTCTCGCCCACATATCCCGGCGCACGATCGATGAAGTTCTTGCCGAACACGGAGGGGACAGATGAAACGGCATGTGGCAAAAAGCCGGAACACGTATAAGCCGCTCCAAACCTGATTGTCGAGTTTGGGCCGGCTTTTTTTGCATGAAAGTATCGCGCGAAAAAATGTAAATAATCAAAATAGATAGACAAATCAAATTGGATACAATATCCTAAAAGAGAGGACAAGAGGTAGGAGAGAAGCAGATGTCGACGATCAGGAATAGTAATCCGCAGGTAAAGACAGAGAACCACGGGGAGCAGTCTGGTCAAAAGGGCAGAAGCGTGTGGCTCGCGCTGAAACGGCCACTCTCGTTCGGTTTGGCCGCGGCGGCCTTTCTTTTGCTGTTTTTCGGGCTGCAGGGATACGTGGAGTACGCGCCGCGAGTGACCTTGGCGATTACGATTGGCGTCATTATCCTGTGGGTGCTCGAGCCCATTCCGTTTTCCATGACGGCCGTGCTGGTCTTGTTTGCTTTGCCCATCTCAGGAGCGGTATCGACGGAGCTCGTCCTGTCCGGGTTCGCTTCCCCTGCCATTTTTTTGATTGTAGCCGGGATGATGATCGCAAGCGCCGTAGAGCAGACATCCCTCGGCAAGCGCCTGGCCTATCAGCTCCTGTACTGGTTTGGTGAGAAGAAAGGTGGCGTGCTGGCCGGCATTATCCTGATTCCCCAGGTGATGGCTTTCTTTATCCCCGCGGCTGCCGTCCGAACGGCTATGCTGCTGCCGATCGTATTCTCGATTACCTCGATTTTGGGGGTGACGGAAAGGGACGTGCAGGGGAAAAAGCTGATGATGGGCGTGGTCGTCGGCTGCGGAGTGAGCGGCACCGCCATTTTGCCCGCCGCGATCGGCAACGTGATCACGGTCGATCTGATCCACACTTACTTGAAGCAGCAAGTGACGTATTTGGACTGGCTGGTGCTCGCCCTGCCGATGTGGCTGATCCTGATTCCCGCTTCCTGGTGGGTGCTCCATCGCTGCTTTCCCGTGCCGGACGAGATTCCGGTGGGGCTCAAGCGGAAGATGAAAGCGATGATCCGTGAGCTGGGACCCATCACCACACAAGAAAAGCGGCTGCTGGCAATCCTTTTGGCCGTTTGCGGCATGTGGGCGCTCGAGGGGGTGCACGGCTTGCCGCCGGTGATTCCGGCTTTGATCGGGGCGGTGCTGATGGCGTGGCCAGGCATCAAGGTGGCGGATTGGGACAAAATTCTCGACATCAAATTCGCGCCGCTGATCATGCTGGGCGTTACGCTGTCGCTGGGCAGAGCGCTCTACGAAACGGGCGTCACCGATTATTTGTCCAAATGGATGGAAAATGATCTCACGCTGTACCTTTTCTCCAATCCCGCGCTGGCGGTGCTGACAGTGGCGATTCTTACGCAGCTCATCCACAAGGTGACTTCCAACGTTTCCACGGCAGTCATCGCTACCGTCCCGGTCGTGATGGCGCTCTCCGCCCACGCAGAGGGTGCTCCGGCCCTGCTGCTGGCATTTGTCACAGGCGTGACGTGCCTGTTCGGCTTTTTGCTCGTGGTCGAGACGATCCCGGGCGTCATGGTGCATGGCACGGGGTGGGTGACGCAGCAAGACTTTTTTAAGCCCGGTTTTTGGTTGACCCTGCTGACGACAGCCGTTACTTTTTTGATGGCGATGACATGGTGGACTTGGCTTGGGTACATGTAATTGACCTTGTGGGGAGGCGATCACTTTGTTCATGATTTTTAATGGATCCAATATCCGGTATCCGATTTCGATTGAAAAAAACAGCGAAAGTCTCATCGAGGGGGACCCATGAAGAGAGGGAATGCCGAAGATGGTCTCAATCCATTGGCTATCTCGAGACCAAAATGACCAAAAAGACCAATATGACCATAACGAAAAATAGTCGAAAAATTCTATACAATACTTTTTGCAAGCGCTTTCAGTCAAAGTCTGGGAAATCCTGTGGGAAAGGGGGGATACGCGTTCCGATCAAGGCCGGTTTACAGGGAAGGAAGGTCCATCTAAAAAAATAGCTGGGGGTGCTTCACCTTGAAAAAAGGAAGAAAAGGTTTTTGGGCAGTATGTATTTCCCTTTCGCTGCTTGCTCTCGCGGGCTGCGGCAGCAGCTCGACGCAAGGGAACGCAGCCGCGTACACGAAAGAAAATCCGCTGATCGTCAAATTTTCTCACGTCACCACGGCTGACAGCCCGAAAGGAAAGGCATCCACCAAATTTGCCGAGCTGCTCGCGGAAAAGACCGGGGGCAAGGTAAAGGTGGAGGTGTATCCCTCTTCCCAATTGTACGGAGACAAAGACGAGCTGGAGGCGCTCCAGGCCGGAAACGTTCAGGTCATCGCGCCCTCCGCGACCAAGCTGGTCGGCTTCAACCCCGCTTTCCAGGTCGTGGACATGCCGTTTTTGTTCAAAAACCACGAAGCGGTGCTGAAATTTTGGGACGGCGACCTGGGCAAAAAGCTGATGAGCTCGTTGGAGAGCAAAAATCTGAAGGGACTTGCCATGTGGGAAAACGGGTTTAAAGTTTTCACCTCGAACAAGCCGATCAGCAAGCCGGAGGAGTTCGCGGGACAAAAATTCCGGACGCAGGCCGGAAAAGTGCTGGAAGCCCAGTTCAAGGCGCTGGGAGCTGGCGCGGCCACCATTCCGTTCGGGGAGACCTACACCGCCTTGCAGCAAGGAACGGTCGATGGGCAGGAGAACACGTGGAACAACATCGACACGCAAAAGTACGAGGAAGTGCAAAAGAATCTGCTCATCTCCAACCACGGCCGAATCGACTACATCGTGCTGACCAACAAAAAATGGTACGACGGTTTGCCGGAAGACATCCGCAAGGCTTTTGACGAATCGATGGCGGAAGCGACCAAATACGAGCGGGAGCTGTCCACGGAGCTCGACAAAGGCTCCGAGGAAAAGCTGAGGCAATCCGGGAAGTTCAACATTATCGAGCTGAGTGACGCCGAGCGCGAAGGCTTCGTCAAGCTGATGGAGTCTGTATACAGCGAATTTGAAAAGACGGTCGGGAAAGACATCATCGATGGCGCCAGACAATTGTAGGCAAACGGGAGGACAATGACGATGTCAAAATGGCGGGAAAGGTATGCCGCATTCGAAGATTGCTTCGCCGGTACACTGATCGTGATTGGAGTCGGTCTGATCTTTTACGGAGTGGTTTGCCGCTATGTCTTTAACAGTCCGAAGGCGTGGATCGATGAAATCTCTACGTACTTCGTCGTGTGGGGAACGCTGGTCGGCATGGCGGTAGCGCTGCGGGAAGGTCACCACATTCAGGTGGATATCCTGTACGACCGCGTACCTCCTTCCGTCAAAAAGGCGTTTAACATTTTCTCAAACGCACTTGGCGTATTGTTCTGCTTTTTCTTCATCTTTTTCGGCGGAAAATTGCTGTCGCTGTACTGGGATACCCAGCAGCAATCCACCGACACGGGGATCTATCTCTGGATTGTGTACCTGGTCATTCCGCTCAGCGGATTGATGCTGGGCTACCGCTTTCTTGACAACCTGCTGTCCAACCTGAGAAAAGAGGTGAAGCTCGAGTGGAATGGATAGTCTTTCTCATCTTCTTCCTGCTGCTCCTGTTGCGCGTGCCGGTAGCGATTTCGCTCGTCGTCGCATCTGCGCTCGCCCTGCTGGACAGCGGCTTCAACCTGGACGTGCTGCCGCAAAAGATCTTCTCCTCGCTGAACGTCGCCACGTTGATGGCCATACCGGGCTTCATTCTCGCCGGTGTGCTGATGTCGCGCGGAGGCATTTCCAAAGCGCTGATTGATGCACTGAGAGCATGGGTAGGTCACTTTGCCGGGGGGCTCTCGGTTGTGACGATTCTTGCCTGTGCGGTGTTCGCGGCCATCTCCGGCTCCAGTCCGGCGACGGCCGCAGCCATCGGCGCCATCATGATACCGGGAATGATCGAGGCGGGGTACAGCAGGCGTTATGCCATGGGTCTGGTCGCCGCCTCAGGGACGCTCGGGATCCTGATTCCTCCATCCATTCCGCTGATCGTTTACGGGACTGTGGCGGAGGAATCCATCGGCAAGCTGTTTATGGCCGGTTTCCTGCCTGGACTGTTTTTGACGGCGGTCCTCGTCGTCGTCGCTGTCTTTTACGCCCGTTGGAAAAAATTCGGCCGCCTCCCGAAAGCGGGCTGGAACGATCGGCTGAAGCTGAGTATACGGGCATTGCCCGCCGCGTTTCTGCCCGTTCTGATTCTCGGCTCCATTTACCTCGGAGTCGCGACGCCGACCGAAGCGTCCGTGATCGCCTGTGTCTACTCGCTGCTAGTCGCCGTGTTCGTCTACCGTCAGATCGGGTGGAAGGATACGCGCACCATTTTGCGCGAGACTGTGAACACCAGCTCGATGATCTTTTTCATCATCGCAGGTGCTACCGTTTTCGGGCTGTACCTGACCAATGAGCAGGTGCCGCAGAACATCGCGAGCTGGATCATGGAAGGCGACGTTAACAAGTGGACCTTCCTGATCGCCTGCAATTTGCTGTTCTTTGTCATGGGCATGTTCCTGGAGCCGACGTCCATCATCCTGATCACCCTGCCGATCTTCCTGCCGATCCTGAAGCTGCTGGGGATCGATGTCATCCACTTCGCGATCATCATGACGGTCAACATGGAGCTAGGGATGGTGACGCCGCCCGTCGGTCTGAACCTGTTCGTCGTCAGCGGAATCGCCAAAGCGAAGCTGGAGGAAGTCGTCAGGGGAGTCATGCCGTTCATCGGATTGATGATCATCGTCTTGATCATTATCGTCATCTGGCCGCAGCTGTCGCTTTGGCTGCCGGTAAACATGTCGAATTGAGAGATGGGAGATATAGGGCTGTTGCCGCAATTGATCGTGTCCGGTGAAAGTAAAGTATTTGACTGGAGTCGTTGATCTAACGCGGTTTTGTATGGAATCGCCGGCTTTTGAAAAATAGGTTTTAGATTTGATGCGTTAAAAGAATCAGTGGCAGACCAAGACTAGAAAATAAGTCTTCGGTCTGCCGCTGTTGTCATTCAACTAACGTTCCCGGGAACTTCTGCAACCGCCAGCTCCCGACCCGAGAACACTACCAACATGGACTCGCCGCGCGACGGGCAGGAAGGCTGTCCGTTATGGCCTGCCGCTGAACCGCTCAAGCGCTTCCTCGGTAACGGGAGCGAAGAGGTTGACGAGGTTGCCGTCGGGGTCGCGAAACAGTGCAGAGCGGTTCCCCCAAGGCATCGTGGCCGGTTCCTGTACCCACTCGTCGACAAGCGGTTTCAAGCGCGTATACTCGGCATCGACGTCGTGGACGCGAAACTCGATGATGACGCTGTGGTTGTCGGCCGCGCGCGCGGAACCCGCGCCGAACAGTTGCACCGTCTGGGAATGGCCGATAGCCAGTGTACACGATGGGAGAACAATTTCAGCGAAGACAGGTGCGGGGCGCTTCGCCAAAACACCAGTGACTTTCTCATAGAACTCGACGAGTCGATCCAAGTCGTCAGTAATTATGCGTACAGAAGCGAAATTCACGAGATATCATCCTTTCAATAATTTAATGATACGATACCGTATCGTATCGTAACATAATGACCTGGAGAATACAAGTGACCGTACGGCACCAAGGATGCTCTCATGGTATAATGTGAAGGAATTTTTTTAAGGCAACGAATTCAAGTCTACGTAATTTTATGTTGGAGGGAAGATGGTGACTTCGTCCAAGAAATCTGAACGTGTGCCGTCGGCCAAATCGAATAGACGCGTCGAGCGTTCACGACAAGCCGTCCTGACCACTGCGTTTGAGCTGCTCAGCGAAGGCGGTGTGGCTAGCTTCTCCGTCGACGAGGTGGTGCGTCGTTCCGGGGTCGCGAAGACGACCATCTACCGCCACTGGCCGACGCGTGAAGCACTGGTGATCGACGCCTGCTCACGGATGATTGCCGAGCAGGAAACGCCCGACACCGGCTCACTCGAAGGTGACGTCACGGCTATCCTGATGGAAATCGCGCGCCTGCTACCGACGGCGAATTGGTCCTTCGTCCTGCCGTCAATCATCGACACAGCCGAGCGCAATCCGGAGTTCGCGGAAATCCACAGCCGGATTCAGCGCGGACACGCCGCCCCCCTGCGAGAGGTCCTACAGCGCGCGGTAGGCAAAGGCGAGCTGTCAGCACACGCCGACGTGTCAACGATCGTCGCAGCCCTGCTGGGGCCGCTCTTCTACCGCCGCTGGTTCTCACGAGAACCGATCGACAACCAGTTCGTAAAGGCGATCATCAAACGCGTACTCGCTTCACTTTAATAGCCGCTGCGCGGATACTTTGCTGACGGTGCTTCGCGAGCAATTGGACCTCACCGGGGCGAAACCGGGCTGCGAGAACGGGGATTGTGGAGCATGCACCATCATTATCGATCAGATGCCGCAAAAATCGTGCCTGGTGTTGGCCGTGGAGTGCGAAGGCAAAAAGATCACGACGGTGGAAGGACTTCAAAATGCTCCGATTCAACAAGCTTTTCTTAAGAAGTGGGCGTTTCAGTGTGGCTACTGCACACCCGGCTTCATCATGAACTGTCACGCTTTGATCGAAACACATCCTCATGCAAACGAGCTAGAGGTGGAAAATTGGCTGCAATCCAATATTTGCCGATGCACCAGCTACCAGGAAATGAAGGAAGCTGTACGGTCTGTCCTTTCGGGGGAGCAGCTTTGAAAATTTGCCCAACATGCAGACGAGGTGACATTCTTTGCTCAGAATTGTGTATGTGAATGAACAGGGAGAACAGGTGGTAGAAAACGTACAAGAGTCAGGCGTGTACTTTAAAGAAAAGCTGGGGGAATATTCTTCAGAAAGATTTCCCGTCGGAAACTGCCGTATCATCAAGCAAGCCGATACGACGTGCAAGACCATTCAAGAACTCCTGAAAAATGGCGAGAAGTTTATCGTCACCAAAATAGATACAGATGGAGATGGTGACGAAGGAGTCTATACATCGTTATCAAATGAAGACATCATGAGGATTCAAGAGGCTGTCGCGCATGCAAAATAAGCAGTCGAGCCCATTCTCGACTGCTTTCTTTTTTGATTCGCCAGGATGGGTAATTGTGGAAATGTCTTTCTGCGGTAGCTTATGATAAAGAAAAGGCGGTATGTTTCGCCTGTATGGTTGGGGGGAAACGGGTAGTGGACGATCTCTTGAATACCGCTGTCGGAATATTCTTTTTCATGGTCGTGAAGTACACCTTCTCCCATGAAAAAAACTCCTGGAAATACAAAGTGGTCGAGTACGCGTCCATCAATCTGCTTGTGTTCGTTTTTCGCTCGATCGGGCGATTATTGGGGCTATGAATCACTTCATCTCCCGTGGAGGAGGAGACGGCTTTGCCTGATGTTATCCAGCTTGGACCCGTTTTGGTCAAAATGAGCGTGCTCGCGGTTGCAGTGGCGATCGTACTCGCCTTTGCAGCCGTTTCTCTGCGGCTGCGCCGCCAACCAATGCGCAGAAGGACGGTACTGGAGACGGCAAGCAGCAGTCTCTTGGTCGCCTTTTTGGTTTGGAAATTCAGCTACGCCCTGTTTTATCCTGCGAAAGTGATCGCACAGCCTGTCGTATTGCTTTATTTCAACGGTGGAGATCGCGGGTTTTGGCTGGCTCTGCTGGCGGCGCTCGCCTACTTGAGGGTCCGGGCAAGAAAAGGGGAAGTGCCCGCCCTGGTCTGGACAGACGCCATCGCGATCGGAGGTTTGACTGGCTGGGGGGCATGGCACGCGTTCACATGGGGGGTGGAAGGGCAAGAGGGAGCGTACTATCTTCAGCAGACTGCGATCGCCATTGTTTTCCTGCTGCCTGTGATTCGGAAAGGGAATCGCACAGCAGATGCAGCTTCCTGGCTGCAGCTGGTGGCCTGGTTTGGCGTCAGCCAGATGTATGCGGGATTCTTTTCACCCGACTACTTGCCGGTGGCGGCAGGGTTGTCCAAAGCGCAGGTGCTGTACGCTTTCGTTTCGCTCCTCATGGTGATCCTGGCGGGCCGCTCTCAATCCGTGCAGGAAAGGGAAAAACATGGCATCGACGAACCACTTGAAAGGACGCCGCCGGCCCGATCATGGAGATGGAGACAAAGAAATGCTATCCTTGCCGTAGCGGCTCTCGCCTGCTTGCTCGGCTGGGGAGCTTTCACGCAAGGAACCATACCCGTCCGGCCGGCAACGCAGACAGTGGGCATCCAAAAAGGGGACCTCGCCCCGGAAATCGACTTGCAGACGCTGGAGGGGAAACCGCTGAAGCTCTCCGACCTGCGTGGCAAGATCGTGATTCTCAACCTGTGGGCGACGTGGTGCCCGCCGTGCCGGGCCGAGATGCCGGATATGCAGGACTTTTACGAAGCAAACAAAGAAAAGGGCGTCGCGATTCTCTCGGTAAATCTGACTTCAACGGAAAAAAGCGCGCAGGATGTGGCCGCATTCGTACGGGATCACGGAATCGCGTTTCCTGTCGTGCTGGATGTCGACAAACAGGCGGCGAGGCAGTACCTGGCGATCTCCATTCCAACCAGCTACGTGATCGACAGCAGCGGCGTGATCCGGGAGAAATGGATCGGCCCGATGGATCTGGCGCAAATGGAAAAGCTGGTTTCCGCAGCGGAGTAGCGGAAGAGGGCATTCCGTCGGCATATTCCCCCTCCTTTTCCGCATACTAACACGGAAAAGGAGGAGGGAAATGGTGGAATTCCATTACACGGTGCAGTCGAACAAGTCGGTGGAGGAAGTCATCCAGGCGCTGGATACCCAGCTGAAGCGCGAGCAGTTCGGCATCCTGTGGCAATTGGATCTGACTCAAAAGCTGAGGGATAAGGGGATCGAGGACTACACGCGGCCTTTTCACATATTGGAGGTATGCAATCCGCACCAGGCGGCGAAGGTTCTGAGCCGCAATGAGCTGGTCGGTTACTTTTTGCCCTGCAAGATCGTAGTCTACGCGGATCAAAGCCACGTGCACATCGGATTGCCCAGGCCGACCGCGCTCATCGGGTTTTTAAACAGCACCGAGCTGTCCGAGATCGCGGAGGAAATCGAAAAAACGCTGATTCGCGTCATCGAACAGTCCAAATGAACACCGGGACGAACAAGAAACAACCGACAGCCATCGATCCACGCGGGCTGTCGGTTGTTTTCCAGTCGCAAGCGAAGGCCTCACCTGTTTACAGTGGTGGTAAGCACAAAGCGGAAGCTCTGTTTCGCTGTCCCGCTGTCAGCCGTTCGGGCTCCCCTCGGGCTGCTTGGCGCCGTTCTTTTTCTCCAGCGGGAGAAATTTGTTCATGATTCCAAAGATTCGTTTGGACTCTTTGGTCATCAGCGGTCCCAAAATAGCCAGGATGAGCACGTAAAGCGCTGCGAAAGGCTGGAGAATTTCCATGAGTGCCCCGGCTTTTCCCAGATTGGCCATGATGATGGAAAACTCACCGCGAGAGACAATCGTCAGTCCGATGTTGGTGGAGGCTTTGGCTGGCAGTCCTGCGCTTCTTCCGGCGAGCAGTCCGGCGACGACGTTGCCGAAGATGGTGACGATCACCGCTGCGATGGAGAGCCACACAGCACCTCCCAGCGACAGAGGGTCGATGGTCAGGCCGAAGCTGAAGAAGAACATGGCGCCGAAGAAATCACGAAACGGCAGGATCATGTGCTCGATTCGTTTCATGTGCTGGGTTTCCGCCAGCACGAGCCCCACCAGCAAGGCACCGATTGCTTCCGCGACATGGATCGTCTCGGAAAAGCCCGCAATCAGGAACAGGGCGGAAAAGACAGTGATCATAAATACTTCATTCGACTTGATATTCAAGACGCGATTGAGGAGAGGTACGGCTTTGCGCCCCACGATGATGATGAGCAGCATGTAGCCGAGTGCGATCAAGGCAGAGCTGAGGACACCCATGAGGGAGGTTGCTCCGCTCAGGACGAGGCCTGACACGATGGAGATGTAGACGGCCAGAAATATGTCTTCGAACATGATGATCCCCAGGATCATCTCTGTTTCGCGATTGGCTGTACGTTTGAGGTCGACCAGCACTTTGGCGACGATGGCGCTGGAGGAAATGGTGGTGATGCCTGCAATGATCAGGACTTCTTTCAGAGGAAAGCCTGCGGCAAAGCCGAACAACAGACCCAGGGTAAAGTTGATGACGATGTAAATCGTGCCGCCGATGGCAATGGATCGGCCGGCTTTGATCAGACGGCCGACGGAGAATTCGAGACCCAGATAAAACAAGAGGAAAAGCACGCCGACACGGCCCATGAACTCAATGAGTGGTTGGCTTTGGATAAAACGCAGATCAAACAGCCCAATGTCGGGAGCATGGGGCCCCACGACCATCCCGACAAGGATGTAGAAGGGAACAATGGAGAATTTCAATTTCACGGAGAGGAAGCCGGCAAGCGCGATCAACGCGAGAGCGAGACCGACTTCGAAGACGATGTGCTCCAATTCACTCACCCCCTGTGCTAAGTGTGGATTTTAGCGCTTTCACCTGCTTTCGTTCGCCGGCAACGACCAGCGTAGCCCCTGCCGAGAGAACATAGTCCGGACCTGGATTGATGGTTTGCCGATGGTCCTTTTCGATGATGGCGATGATTGTCGCGCCCGTTTCCTGACGGATGTTCAACTCGCCGATGGTTTTGCCGATGCAGCTGGATGTGGAATCGAGTTTGTACCATTCGATGATCAGCTTATCCAAGGCCACTTCCACTGTTTCCAGCGCCGACGGCTTATACGTGAGGCCGCCCACAATCGCGGAGATTTGCCTGGCTTCGTCGTCGTCGAGGGTCACCATGGAAATGGTCTCGTCCGGATCATCCTTGTCAAAGTGGAAAAGCTCTCTTCGTCCGTCATCGTGAATGATGATGACCAGTTTGTCTCCACCCCTTGTTTCTACCTGGTACTTTCTGCCGATTCCCGGCAAATCTGATTCTCTGATCGAGAACATGCGAAACCTCCTTTAGCCGTGTGTCTGTCCACAGTCCGGAAAATTTGGAATGATCTCCATTCCGATGTTATTTTCGGAATGTCCTCCTCATCAAAGATTTACTTCCTGACAGAAGTATTACGATATAATTATATACTAATGACGACATAAAAGCTCGAAAATGAAACATTTATATAAAAAATTGACACAAGTTTAAGGTGAGAAAACGATGGCAAACAAACAATATCGCCTGAACGAAGCAGAATGGCGTTTTATTCAGGAAATGCGCGGAATGGATATGGAGGGAATTCTGGACATAGTGATCGCCCTCCGCTCCGAGGCCAGGGAGCTGGAAAAGAAGGCGGAGCTCGTCCGACAGATGAAGAGGGACAACTGGGAGAAGGAACAGGAAGGGCTGCAAAAACGGGTGGACCAGCTCCGGCTGTTTGAGGAGGAGCTGCGCAATACGTGGCCGCAGGAGTAAGTAGGAGGGAGTGGAAGCCTCAAATGCTGGAGGCTTCCTTTCGTTTGCCGACCCGTACGGAAAAAATATCTTCATGGAGCAGACTTTCTGGACGCTCTTCTGATGAAATTTCAGGAAATGACATATTTCCTGTCACGGATCCCGCCTCAGCCGGATCATCCTTAGTGAGAACAGATTGATGAGGTGAATGGTTTGAATGACATCGAAATACTCCCGACCACGCTTGCCAAGAGCCGGGAAGCCACCTGGAAGTGGCTGATGCAGCAGTACGGGGAGAATGTCTTCCATCTGCTCTGTCTGACTGTCAAGGATCGGGCAGCGGCAGAGGATCTGACGCAGGAAGTGTTTATCAAGGCGTATCGCAGCCTGCACACCTATCGCGGAGAAGGAGAGATCAAGCATTGGCTGTTTAAAATTGCCATGAACGAAGCCAAAAAGCACTTCCGTTCCTGGTCGTTCCGCCACATGTGGACCACGGTGGACGAGCGTTTGTCCAGCCTCTTGGACCGGCACGCAAAAGACAGCGTGGAAGAGGAAGTGGAAAACAGGCTGAATCGCGAAGACACGTTGCAAATGATCATGACCCTGATGCCCATGTATCGCCAGGTGCTGATGCTGCATTACTACGAGGATTTTTCAATCAAGGAAATCGCTGAAATCCTCTCGGTGTCCCAGGAAGTCGTACGGACCAGATTGCATCGGGCGAGACAGCAGCTGAGGAAGATCATGACGAGGGAGGAAGGACGATGAGGGAGGAGCGCCAGATGAAGGAGTTCATGGAATCAGTCAAGGGGCACATCCGGGAAAGCTATCCGTTTGACCTGGCTGCGCTGGAGGAAAAAACGACGAAGAAGCTGCATAGGCGGGCTCGAAGGCCGAAATGGGGCAAAATGGCGTGGCCGGCCGCCATGGCCGTTTCCATTGCCGTCTTGTTTTGCATCGGAGATCCGCTCCACCTGCGCGGCGGACTGGTCGATAAGAGTGGCTCCGCCCAGGCGTCTGCAGCATTCGAATGGGTGCAGCCTGACATGGGTTTTTCCCAAGCCCTGCGAAGCGGATACCCGATTCTTCCCGCTGTGAAGATGGAGCAAAACGGCTACGTGGTCGAAATCAAGGATGCAATGGTGGATCCGAAGCGAATCACGTACACCATGCTGGTATCGGGAGAAAGAATGGAGGAGATCGCCAGGGAAAAGGATGGAGAGAAGCAAGCTGACTTCCTGTACGGGCAGCTCTCTACCTCTCTCGGCGGCATCAGCAAAACGGGACGCGTATCACCGGATTGGAGGCTGATCGACGGCTCCCACTATCTCATACTCAAGGCGGAGTTCAGGCTGGGCAGCGGGATGGAAACGGCTTTGCAGCAACCGAACCCGGTTCTTCCGGTGCAACTCGTGAAGCGATCGAACCAGGGAACGGAAGTGCTTGCGGAAATACCCCTGACGCTTCCGGAGGATCTGGCCTCCGCAAGAAAAAGCATACAGCCGGCAGCCAAAAACGAGGCTGAGCTGGGGGGGCAGGACCTCCTTCGGGGCCTCGAAGTGAACCGGATCGACCTGTACCCGACCATGATGAGTGTGCAGCTGCAGGCGCAAACAAAGAACGGCTATGTGCTTCGCAGTCTGTCCAATCCCCGCCTGGTCGATCAGGATGGAAAGGAGTACTCGCCGTCAAGCCTTGACCCTTCCTTGCAACGAAAAGGGAGCGATTCGGCGGAGTACCAGCTGGATTTGATTCCTTCCTTGTACTTTGAAGCCCCTCCAAAAAAGCTGGCGCTGAAGTTCGATGGCGCTACTGTTTCTACGGTGAAAACGGGGAGCTTTTCGTTGAAGCGGGAGGGGACATTTCCGATGGAGGCACCGTTTGGAAACAAAATGGGCAAAATCCTCCGGGTGTACTATGAAAACCAAAAGCTGCATGTAGCGATGCCTGGTGAGGCGTTGACCGAGGAGACCGAGCTTACAGTAGACGGAGTAGTAGCCGACAGCGAGGTCTTTGAAAATGGTGCCTTTATCCGCACCTTTCCCGTCCCGCCAAAAGAGGTATATCTCATCGACACGAAAAGAAACGACGAACAGGAAATCAGGATGGATGGGCTTGTCCCTATACTTGACGGGAACTAAACGAAAAAGGAGACTCTTCGTAGCGCCGAAAGGGACCTCGATCAAGGTCATCGTGGAGAACAAAGAGCTTTCGGATGAACTGGTTATCACGGTGAAGTAGCAAAAAAGACTGTTGGCAGCCTTAGGTTGCCAGCAGTCTTTTCTTTGTACAGATAGGAATTATAAAATTCCTATCCAGTATAAGGGCAACATAGCGAGACTTCGAACACAGTGAGAGAGCGAGACTTGTGCCCTTTGGGTACCGCGGCTCCGCCAAAAGGCATGGCGTAGCCAGGTTTTCTAAGATGGTGAATCAAGAATCAAGCCGTAATCGGCTCGGAATCCGCTTTCGCTTTTTCGGGATGGAACTCGTCCTCCTGCTTGGCGATCACGACGGCTGCGACGCCGTTTCCGATCAGGTTGGTGATCGCGCGCGCTTCCGACATGAAGCGGTCTACGCCCAGCAGCAGCGCGATGCCCTCGACCGGAATCATCGGGAACGCCGCCAGCGTCGCTGCCAGTGTGATGAATCCGGAACCGGTCACGCCCGCTGCGCCTTTGGATGTGATCATCAAAATGCCGAGCAGCGTCAGCTGTTGCCAGATGCTCAGATCGACCCCGTAGGCTTGGGCGATAAACATCGCGGCCATGGAGAGGTAGATCGAGGTGCCGTCGAGGTTGAACGAGTAGCCGGTCGGTACGACCAGACCGACGACAGATTTGGAGCAGCCGTACTTCTCCAGGCGAGCCATCATGCGAGGCAGGGCGGACTCGGATGACGAGGTGCCCAGAACCAGCAGGATTTCTTCGCGGATGTACGAAATGAACGAGAAAATGCTGAATTTGTAGTAGCGGGCGATGCTGCCCAATACGAGAACGATAAACAGGAACATCGTGATGTACACGGCGGTCATCAGCAGGCCGAGCCTGGAGAGCGAGCCGATCCCGAATTTGCCGATCGTGTAGGACATCGCGCCAAACGCGGCGATCGGGGATACTTTCATGATCATGTTCACGACGCCGAAGAAACCGTGGGCCAGCTTGTCAAACAGCTTGATGACGGGCTGGGACGCTTGCCCCATCGCTGCGAGCGAGAGGCCGAACAGGACAGCGAAGAACAGAATCGGCAGCAGCTCGCCTTTGGCCATTGCGCCGACCACGTTGTCCGGAATGATGCCGACGACGAAGTCGATGAAGCCGTGATTGCTCTCTGCGGCAGCCTTTGTGTATTGCGTGACGTCGCCGCCGGTCAGGCCGGTCTTGTCGAAGCCCGACCCGGGTTTGATCAGGTTGACGACCAAGAGGCCGATCGCCAAGGCAATCGTGGTAACGATTTCAAAATAGAGCAGAGCCTTTCCGCCGATTTTCCCTACCTTTTTCATGTCGCCCATCCCGGCTATGCCGTTCACGACAGTAAAGAAGACGATCGGCGGGATGACCATCTTGATCAGTTTGACAAACACATCCGCCAACACTTTCAGTTCTGCCCCGAATTTGGGAGCGAAATGTCCGACGATAATCCCCAGAATAATGGCAATGACCACTTGCACGGTCAAATTCTTGAAGTTGATCCGCATGTGACCTCGTCCTTTCTCTTTTTATGTGAAAGCGCTTCACCTGTCATAGTTGGCATTGTATAGAATGGACGGGCTCTTTGATAGAATACGGTCATATTGGTTGTTTTGGTCGTTTTGGTCTTGCCAAAAATGGGAGGATTGTCCCACGGATTTCCAAGAGAAAAATGTCCGCATTGACATACTCTCGACATGAACCTTAGGTAAAGTAATACATGTACATAGCACGTACGTAAGCAAAATGACAACCGGGAGAATGGAGGATTTAGCGTGTTGAAAAAACAGTATCTGGCGATTGCATCTGCTCTGGTCCTGACAGTTGGTCTGCTTCCGTCAACAACCGATGCGAAAGTAGGCAGCCAAAATCTGAAAGCAAGCTACAACAATATCAAAGTACTTTATAACGGCAGCCAGGTTTCCACTACGATCGAGCCATTCATCGTAAACGGAACCACCTACATCCCTCTTCGCATGATGGCGGATGTTTTCAACAAAAACATCGCGTGGAACGGCACGACCTACACGATCAACGTCAGCGACAAGGCTGACACCAACTACGAATCCCAGCTGGCAGCGAAAGATGCGCAAATCAAGACGCTCCAGGACAAAATCGACAGTCTGAATGCGAAAATCGACGATCTGAACGACGAGCTGGATGATGCGGATAAAGACAATGACGACGTCGATGACGATCTGGCGGATCTCGAGGATTACCTGAATGACGAGTTCAGCGATTATGACGATTTCGAAGATCTGGACTTCACTGTAGATGGCGATGAGGACGAAGTGGAAGTCGAAATTGCTATCGATGTGGAAGCTTACGAAGACGAGTACGACGATCTTTCCAAGAGCGACCTCGAAGATTTGGTCATTGACGTAGTGGAAGCCGTTTGGGATGAATTCGGTGATGATGTAGATGTAAAAGGCACGATCGTTGACAGTAGCGACGACGATGATGAGATCTACGATTTCGAAGGCGATCCAGACGACGAAGCAATCTACCTGGACGACAAAGAAATCAACTAACACCTGCCAAAAAAGCCTTGCTCCCTATCAAACGGGAAAGCAAGGCTTTTTTCCTATTTCCAAAAAGAGCAAATCCAAATATAAAAAGAAAGAGGTAAACTGATAGTATAGAATGAGAGAAGAGCGATGCGAGAGAAGTGATCGCGAATGGGGAAATGATGATATGTCTATTAGTCGGAGACGTCTTCCATGAAAAGAATCCTATTAGTAGAAGATGAGCTCGTAATTTCGCGGGTACTCAAGGCCTATTTGCAAAAAGAGAATTACGAAGTCTGGCAGGCGGCGGATGGACGCGAGGCGCTGCAGATGTTCGATGAAAAAAAGCCGGATCTGGTGCTGCTGGATGTCATGCTGCCGGAGCACAACGGTTGGGAAGTGCTGCAGTACATACGGGAAAAGAGCGCCTGTCCCGTCATCATGATCACGGCCCTGGGGCAGACGAATCAAAAGCTGCAAGGATTGAATCAAGGGGCCGACGACTACATTACCAAGCCGTTCGAGGCGGAAGAGGTCGTCGCGCGGGTGAATGCCGTATTGAGGAGGTCCGCCATCCTCATTAAAGACCAGGAGACGCGTATCTACGGCAGCCTGAAAATCAACTTTCAGTCGCACAATGTTACCCTGCATGGCCTCGAGCTGCTGTTCCATCCGCGAGACTTGTCCTTGCTGCTGTTTCTGGCGCAAAACCCGAACCAGACCTTCACCCGGGATCAGCTGATCGACCAAGTGTGGGGAATGGACTACGGAGGCAGTGATCGGGCAGTCGACCTGGCGATCAAGCGAATCCGCAAAACGCTGGAAAACTGGCCACCGTCCGAAGGGGAAATCAAGACGCTGCGAGGGGTGGGGTATCAGTTCTGTGTTTACAAAAAATAGCGAACCCGTCTCTCTTCTCCGCTACTGGACCGTCCGTTACCTGATCACGCTCTGCTGTGGCCTGATCATTATCGGGGTCGTGTCGGCTTACTGGATCAAATACGCGGCGACCGAAAAGCAGCTGGAAGTAACCAGGCTGTTTGCTGAAGAGGTGGCGGATCGAGTCGTCGACGACAACGGGCATGTGCTCGTGGGCGACACGCTGCGCCAGGTGTTGGACAATCGGCGCAAATTCATGGGCGTCGACCGGAATCTGCTGCTGTTCGTGCAAAACCAGCATGGCGAGCTGATCTACAGCAGACCGGGACAGCTGCCGCCTTTGCTCCAGCAGGACCTGCCTCAGCTTTTGCGAAATGCCGAGCAGGCAGACAAGCTGAAGCAGCGGAACGGCGACGTGCTGTATGTAGTCAAAAAAGATTTGGAGTATGGGGACAAGGTGTTGGGTAAGGTGATCCTGCTCTTCCCGGAAACGGACATCAAGGTCGGGAAGGAAGAGCTGCAGTACCTCGTGATCATGCTCGGGAGCCTGGGCGTGCTGGGCTGGGCGGTCATTTACTACCATTCCCGCAAGCTGTCCGAGCCGATTCAGGATGTCGTGACAGCAGCCAGACAGATCGTGGAGGGCAATTACGACGTAGCCGTGAACAAACAGATCAAGGAGCGGGAAATCCACGAATTGGTCTACACCTTCAAAGAGATGGCGGATCGGCTGCGCCAACTGGAAAGCATCCGCACAGAGCTGCTGGCCGGGGTGACGCATGAATTGAAAACGCCGGTGACTTCGATCAGCGCACTCGTTCAGGCGATCAATGACGAGGTCGTATCCGGGGAGGAAGCTCGGGAGTTCCTGGAGATTTGTCTGAAGGAAACCAAGCGCTTGCAAAAAATGGTAGAAGATTTGCTCGATTTCAACTCATTTGCAGTCGGGGCCATCGCGGTTGCCTCCGAAGAGCAAAATTTGAACAAGCTCGTCCGGGAAATCGCCTCTCAATGGAAAATCGTGCAGGACTCCGATGGGGCTACGCTCTACACCAATATTCCGGAGAAACAGACGACCATTCTGGTGGACCCGGGGCGCGTCCAGCAAATCTTGATCAACCTGCTCAACAATGCCCGCCAGGCGATCGGCGAAGGGGGCAAAATCGAGCTCGAGCTTTACGAAACGGCTTCCGATTTGAGAATCGATGTGAAGGATAATGGGCAGGGCATTCCGGAGGAGGAGCAGTCGCTGATCTTTGAGCGTTTCTTTCGGGGCAGCAACAAGAAGGATAAAGTGCGGGGCTTGGGGCTGGGTCTGTCCTATTCCAGGATGATCGCCAAAACGCTGGGAGGGGACTTGATTCTCAAGGAAAGCTCGACAGCAGGGTCCACATTCACTTTTATCTTGCCGAAATCGATAGCCGAACAGAAGGCCTGCTCCTGACAGCTAAACTGTCGGGGAGCAGGCCTTTTGTATGCGTGGATGCGAGGCTGGATCGGCTTAGCTCTCGCTGCTGGCGGAGGCTTGCGCGCTGGTTTGCCCGCACGCGGAAAGCCATTGGTGGAACTTATTAAGCGCCAGCTTCTCATCCAGCGCCTGCCGTGCCAGGGAAATGCCGTCTTCCAGCGAGCCGGCATTTCGGGTGACCCACAGCCGCAGGCCGCTGTTCAGAATCACCATGTTGCGATAAGCGGGATCCGCTTCGCCTTGCAGGACTGCTTCCGCCGTTTGCCACTGCAGCTCGGGAGTCCAGGAAGTCTCGGGCACGTCCGTTTGCAGATCCAACGAAGCGGGATCGATCAGGAAGGAGTGAAAATCCCCGTTTTCCACGATCAAGGCCCGGGTAGGCTTGGCCACGGTCACATCTTCCGAGCCTTCCATTCCCTGCACGACGATCCCTTTCTCGACGCCCAGACGCAGAAGGAGCTGGGCGACTTTTTCAAATACCGTGCCGTGGTAGACTCCGACAGCCATGTACGGCGCGTCGGTGGGGCGCATCAGCTTCTCCACGGTGTTGAACAGCGTCCGGACACCGATTTCCAGCCGCAGCGGACGCATCTTTTGCAAAGCCGGGCAGCGTTCTTCCGTAGGGACGAACATGACCCCGGATTGCGCTGCGGCAAACTGCAGCCGTTCGCTGGCGGAGCGGTGCACGGCGATTCCCTTCACCTGCAGCACATCATAGAGAGTGTTCCCCCACTTGGGCGGCAAGCTGGGGCTGCTGTGAAGCGTGACGGGAAGTCCGCAAGCGGCCAGCACGAAGGCAGAGGGGAAGGTGGCCATGAAAGAGGCGCGTCTTCCATCGTAGGGTCCGGCGCAGTCGATGCTGTTCGGAAAAGACAGGGAAGCGGCCGTTTCCCGATAGACATCGACGAATGCGACGATCTCGTCGGCAGATTCCATTTTGATCCGCTCGGCCATGAGGAAGGCCCCCATCTGGGCCGGAGTGGCCGTGCCATCGCGGAACATTTCGGCGGCCTGAACCGCTTGCTCATACTCAAGGTCCTTCGCTCCGCGTTTGCCGCGGCCCACTTCTTTTAACAATTCAAACATTTTGCTCTTCACCTCTCCCGGATCAGTCGGTAGACCTGGACGATGGATCTGGCTACTTCCGCCATTATTTTTTCGTTCATCCTGATTCCATTATATAGGCGAGTCCTTCGTTCTGGAAAGTGTGCGTGACGGATGGCCGGGTGCAGGCGCCTGATTTCGGATGCGTGCGGACATACGATGTGGAGGTCGTCGGGGGGGAAGTGTTCATCCTCATCCCGACGACGTGCTGGTTGGCAGGTAGAAACCCGCCTGCGGGTGTTCCGCGAGAGCTTCACTGTCCTTGGTGGAGCTCTTTGATTTTCTCCATGAGCGCCTGCCCGATGCTGGGGGCGAATTTGTCGTAGACAGGCTGCAGCGCCTTGCGCCAGGCTTCCCGTTGTTCCTCGGTCTGCTCGTGAATCTGCATGGTCCCGAGCTCCTTCAGCTTTTCAAACTGGCTTTGGTTCATGGACACGGCAAGCTCGTTGTTGAATTTGGTCGCCTCTGCTAGCGCCTCCTCGATCGCCTTTTGGATGTCGGCGGGAAGCTGGTTCCAAAAGGTTTGATTCATGATGACGACATAGCCCAAATAGTTGTGGTTGCTGACCGTCATGTGCGACTGGACCTGATACAGCCGTTTGGTGTAGACGTTGGAAATGGTGTTTTCCTCGCCGTCGACCTCGCCGGACTCGAGCATCCGGTACAGGTCGTTGAAGTAGGAGCCGACGGGCAGGGCACGGAGCGTCCGAAACTGCTCGTCCAGCACTTTGCTCGGGATAATGCGGATCCGCTGTCCTTTGAAATCTTCCGGCATGATAATGGGGCGGTTGGAGGTGATCTGCTTGAAGCCGTTTGCCCAAAATGCCATTCCTTTCATGTTGGACTGATCCAGGGTAGCGAACAGCATTTTCCCGATATCCCCGTAAAAGACGCGCTCCACGTCTTGCTGATCGCGAAAGACGTAAGGCAGCTCCAATACGGCCCACTGTGGAATCGTGTCGGACAGGTATGAATAGGCGGGCGCGATCATCTGGATTTCCCCGTTCACCAGGGCGGGAATTTCCGTTTTTTCGCTGTGCAGGATGCCGTTTGGAAACACCTGAACCTCGACGCGGTCGTTCGTCTTTTCCTTTACGAGCTGGGCGAATCGGTTGACCGCGAGCCCCTTCGGCGTATTTTCCGCGACGACGTGGCTGAATTTGATGATGATGCGCTCGGAAAGATGCTCCTGTTCTTCGTCGTAACCCCATTTCGCGAACGACAGATCTTGCCCGAAGCCGATCGCCAAGGCACTGACGAGGCCGAGCAGCACGAACAGGGCGATGCTCGCAAAAGATTTCATTCGGGACACCCGCCTGTCATCAGTTGATTTGCTGGGAGTACTGTAACAAAATATAGAATAGCAAGCAATCATCGTTGGAAGGAAGAGCCTGTTGTTTAAACGCCTGAAAATTAAGTGGAAGATCATGCTGCTGTCCGTTGGCATCGTCCTGTTTTCCCTGCTGATCGGCGGTTTGATCATCGTAGGCGGGATCATTCGCATGACAGAGACGCAGCTGGGCCAACGCCTGATGACCACCGCCCGCACCGTGGCGGAAATTCCGCTCGTCCAAAAAAGCATCCAGGAGCCCGATGGCTGGACGACGATCAATCAGACGGCCCGCAGGCTGCGTATCGTCAACGATGTGACGTACATCGTGGTGCTGAACAAAGACCGCGTCCGGTACTCCGATCCCCTGGACGAGCGTATCGGCACGGTTTTTCGTGATCAGGCGGTAGAGGCGGCGTACGGGGAGCATTCGTACCTGCAAAAAGTGAAGGGCGAGCTGGGTACCGCTCTGCGTGCCTATGTCCCGATCATGGACGACCAGCATCAGCAGGTGGGAGTCGTGGTCGTCGGGAGGGTCATGCCCGGTATTTGGGAGATCATGAAGGGGGAGCGCGGCAATATTGCCATTACGTTCTTTCTCTCCCTGCTGTTTGGAGTATGGGGCTCCTATCAGCTGGCCCGCCACATGAAGAAGCAGATGTTCGATCTGGAGCCGGAGGAGATCGCCCGGATCCTCGTGGAGCGGACGGCCACCTTTCACGCGATGCACGAAGGGGTCATCGCCATCGACAACCAGGAGCGGATCACCATTTTCAACGACCGGGCCAAGCAAATTTTCGGCATCGACGAGGATGTGGAGGTGCTCGGAAAACCGATCCGCTCGGTGCTTCGCGATACGAGACTGCCGGAAGTATTGGAGCAGCAAAAAAACTTCACAAACACCGAGATTCACGTCGGGAATACGCTGCTCTGGTCCAACCGTTTTTTGATCAAGGTCGAAAACAAGGTCGTAGGGGCCTTGGCCATATTCCAGGACCGCACCGAGGTGACCCGGATGGCCGAGGAGCTCACGGGGGTCAAGGAATTCGTAGGGGCGCTGCGCGTGCAAAACCATGAGCACATGAACAAGCTGCACACGATCGCGGGGCTGCTCCAGCTCCAGCAGCATGAAAAGGCCCTCGCCTATCTGTTTGAGGTAAACGATCAGCAGGAAGAGCTGACGTCCTTTTTGACGGCCCGGATCGCCGACGAAAACGTGTCCGGCCTGCTGCTTGGCAAAGTAAGCCGCGGAAGGGAGCTGGGCATCCGTGTGACCATTGACCGGATGAGCCATCTGGAGCGGTTTCCTCCCTATATGGATCACCACAGCTTCGTGCTCATACTCGGCAATCTGATCGAAAACGCTTTCGACTCGCTGGAAAAAAGCGGTCGGCCCGACAAGGAAGTCACGATCAGCATCGAGCAGGACAGCGAGATCTGTTCGCTTCTGGTCGAAGACAACGGGATCGGGATGGACGAAGAGACGCGGTCACGCATGCTGGAGCGCGGCTTCTCGACCAAGGAAAGGGAGCATCGGGGCATTGGGCTGTACCTCGTCAACCAACAGGTCAAAAAGGGAAGAGGCGAGCTGGTCTGCCGTTCCCGTCCCGAGGAGGGAGCCAGCTTTCTGATCTCGTTTTCCATGAAGGAGGTGGATGAATAATGGACAAGGAGCTCATCCGGGTCGTCGTCATCGAGGACGATCCGATGGTGCAGGAAATCAACACGCAGTTTATCGAACGCATCCCGGGCTTCCAGGTCGTGGGGGTGGCAGCGAACGGCGCCGAAGGGGTCAAGCTGGTCCGAACGCTCGCGCCCGACCTGGTGGTGATGGACGTATTCATGCCCGTGCAGGACGGGATCCAGGCGCTGATCGATCTGCGCTCCACCGATCAGGCCGTTGATGTCCTCGTGATCACTGCCGCCAAGGACAAGCCGACGATCCAGGCCATGCTGCGCAACGGAGCGGTGGATTACATCATCAAGCCGTTCCAGTTCGACCGGATCAAGCAATCGCTGGAGTCGTACCGCCTTTATCGGCAGCAGCTCGCTATGGGCGAGGAAGCGTCGCAGGAAGAGGTGGACCGACTGCTGTTCCGCAGGTCTCAAGATCACGCAGGAGGGACTGGAGGCCAAAGCCGGGAAATGGAGCCGTTGCCGAAAGGGCTGCATGCGGTTACACTGGAGCAAATCGAGCGGCATCTGGAAAATGAAAAACAGTCGCTGTCGGCTGAGGAAGTGGCGGAACGCGTCGGGATCGCCCGCGTGACAGCCAGACGCTATCTGGATTACCTGGAGAAGGTAGGAAAGGTGCGGCTCGATATCAGCTACGGCGGGATCGGGAGACCGACCAACCGCTACATGCGAGTTTCTCAAAAATAATCGGGAGGTGGGCATCCGGATGATCGACTATGAAGCCATTCTCGGCTCGCTGTTCGATATCGTCCATGTCACGGACGCCGAGGGCAGGACGCTTTATTGCTCGAGCGGGTACAGGGAATACTTCGGGATCGACCCCGAGGAGATGATCGGCAAGCCCATCGAGGATTTTTACCATCGTGGCTATTTTTCCCCCACGATCACGATGCGGGTCATCCGCGACAAGAAAAAGGTGCAGACGATTCAGACGACCGGGCAAAGCCGCAAGCTGTTCGTGGAAGGGACCCCGATCTGGGACAAGGATGGAAACTTCAGCGGGGTCGTCAACACCTCGATCGATATCACCGATCAGGAAAAGCTGCACCAGGAGCTGAATGAAATCAAGTACATCGGGACACTTTACCAAAGTGAAATCACCAAGGAAAGGGGCAGGCAAAAGGGAAGCGCTACCCTCGTCTACCGGAGCCCTTCCATGCAGCAAGTCGCGGCCATGGCGGAAAAGCTGGCGCAGGTGGAATCGTCCATGATCCTCCTCGGGGAGTCCGGAGTCGGCAAGGGCGTGCTCGCCAAGTACATTCACGAGTGCAGCCCGCGGACGGACAAGCCGTTTGTGCATATCAACTGCGGGGCGATCCCGGAAACGCTCCTGGAGTCGGAGCTGTTCGGCTATGAAAAAGGGGCCTTCACGGGAGCGGACAAAGACGGCAAGTCCGGGCTGATCGAAAAGGCGAATGGAGGCACGCTGTTTTTGGACGAGATCGGGGAGATGCCCCCGGGACTGCAGGTGAAGCTCCTGACCGTGCTGCAGGAAAAGACGATCACGCCTGTCGGCAGCTCCGTTCCGCGAAAAGTGGACGTGAAGCTGATTACGGCAACGAACAAAAACCTGCGGCAGATGGTAAAGGAAGGGAAATTTCGCGAAGACCTGTATTACCGGATTCACGTCGTGCCGCTGGAAATCCCTCCGCTTCGCGAACGCAGGGAGGAGATCCCGCTGCTCGTTCACTACTTTCTGGAGGTCTTCTGCGAGAGATACAGCCTGCGGCGCCAGCTCAGCGAATCCTGTTACCGCATCCTTGAGGAGTACGATTGGCCGGGCAATGTCCGCGAGCTGGAAAACGTAGTGGAGCGTCTCGTCGTGACTTCGCACGAGGAGCTGATCACTCCCGCCCAGATCCCGCGCTACATTCACAGTCAAGAGAGCAGCGAAACAAGCGGGGTAAAGGTAGAGAGGGTCATGCAGATGCAGGAAGCGATGGAAGAAGTGGAGCGGCAGCTTTTGCAGCGTGCCTTCGAACTCCACAAGACCACCACCAAAGTAGCGGAAGTACTCGGGATCAGCCAGCCTTCCGCGAGCCGAAAGCTGCGCAAATGGGTATTCTCTCGTGAATAAGTTGTATTCATGGAGGAATAGCGGAGAGTCTCGGGGACGCCGGGATCGTTGCGAATGTTTATGCAAAGCTGAATAACACGGGTCGCCCAGTTCACCGTATGCCAGTTGGCATCGTTTTTGCAAAATTGGAACAGGAAACAGAAACTGAAAACTCGTACAGGGGGCACACATCATGAAAAAGCGGGTCACCGTCCTGATTGGTTCCTTGCTCGTCGCGGCAGGCTTGCTTACGGTCGGCAGCGAAACGGCAAGCGGCTTCTCTCCGGTGAATTCCGGCTCACAACAGGCCAAGCCGGCCACCTTTTCTCCCGCATTGTCCGGGAAGACAGTCAACAGCCAGCAAGTACTTCGTCTGAACATGGAGGAACCGGCCACACTGGACCCGACCTTTGCAGAAGACACGGTGTCGGGTACTGTCATTCGGGCGATCTACGACGGACTCACCCGTCTGGATGAAAACGGGAACCCGGTAGGCTCGCTCGCATCCGATATGAAGCTCTCCGCGGACAAACTCACTTATACCTTTACCCTGCGCGACGCCAAGTGGTCGAATGGCGATCCGGTCACGGCGCACGACTTCGAATTCGCCTGGAAGCACGCTCTGGACCCGAAGACGGGCTCTCCGGTCTCGTACCAATACTACGTGATCAAAAACGGGCAGGCCTTCACGTCAGGCAAGGCCAAAGAGGAGGAGGTCGGGGTGAAGGCGCTTGACGACAAGACACTGCGGGTCACCCTGGAGCACCCGACGCCGTTTTTTCCGACGTTGGCCTCTTTCCTCCCTCCCATCAACAAAAGGGTGGCAATGGCCAATCCGAAATGGGCGAGCGATCCGAAGACGCTGGTCAGCAACGGTCCGTTCAAATTGGAGACGTGGGAGCATAAAAATAAAATCGTCCTGGCGAAGAGCGAGTCGTATTGGGATAAAGAGGCTGTCAAGCTGGACCGCATCGAGTTTTCGATGATCGCAGATACCAACACCGAGCTGTCCATGTTCCAGCACGGTGATCTGGATTGGGCGGGCGGGCCGATCAGCGGGCTGCCGGTAGATGCAGTCGTCCCGTTGAAAGAAGAGGGCAAGCTGATGACCAAGCCGAAAGCCACATCCTACTACATTCGGTTCAACACTGAGCGGCCGCCGTTCACGAACGTCAAAATCCGCAAAGCGTTTGCCTACGCCATCAACCGCCGGGAGATCGCGGACCATATCGGGCAAGCAGGACAGACTCCCTTGATGGGAATCACACCGATCACCGCAAGTCTGCGGCCGGAAGGCTTTTTCGCCGACAACCAGCCGCAGGAGGCCAAGAGGCTGCTGGCGGAAGGCATGAAAGAGCTGGGGATCACGAAAATGCCGGAGATCACGTACCTGTACAACACGTCGGATCGCAACAGGGCGATCGCGGAGACTCTCCAGGCGAAGTGGAAAAACGTGCTGGGCGTCGATGTCAAGCTGGTCAACAAGGAAACCAAAGTGTATCTGGCCGACCAGGAACAGGGCAATTTCTCTATCACCCGTTCGAGCTGGACCGCCGATTACAACGATCCGGTCAACTTTCTGCAGAAGTTCGTCGAGAAGTACAGCTCTTCCAACATTACACGTTGGCACCATCCAAGATACGCCGAGCTGATCCGGCGTTCCTGCGCGGAGCCGGATCCGGAAAAAAGAAAACAACTCCTGTTGGAAGCCGAGACGCTATTGATGGAGGAAATGCCCCTTACCGGGATATTCAGCGACGTGAATGCCTGGGTGCAAAACGACAAGCTAAAAGGCGTGCGGATCGATCCGCTCAGCAAAATCGATTTCAAGTGGGCCTACAAGGAATAAGAGGAGAAATGCGGGATGAACAAAGGAAAAGCATTGCGCGCTGGAGATACGATCGGGGTGGTGGCCACCTCGAGTCCGGCGACGGAGGAAGTGCTTGTCAAATCGATTGCCGTCTTGGAATCGTGGGGATACAAAGTAAAGGTAAGCGGCACTTGCCGGGAGACGTATGGGGGGTATCTTGCAGGAACGCCTGAGCAGCGGGCGTTTGAGCTCAATGCGATGTTCGCGGATGACGAGGTGGACGGCATCATGTGCATGCGCGGGGGTTACGGGGCCCCACAAATTCTCTCGCTGCTCGACTACGACTGCATCGCCCAAAATCCGAAGCTGTTCATCGGATACAGCGACATCACGGCGCTGCACGCGGCATTTGGACAACAGGCAGGCTTGGCTACGCTGCACGGACCGATGGCGACCTCCGATATCGCCCACGGGCTGAACGACTGGTCCAAGCAGTATTTGATGCGGGCGATGACCCGTCCGGAGCCGCTCGGCCAAATCCTCAATCCGCCGGGAGAAGAGCTCGTCTGCCTGGTCGAGGGAGTGGCCAGCGGACCGATCGTCGGAGGAAACCTGGCGCTTGTCGCAGCCTTGATGGGGACTCCTTTTCAGCTAGACACCCGGGGAAAGCTGTTGTTCCTGGAAGACATCGACGAAGAACCGTACCGCATCGACCGCATGCTGACCCAACTTGCGCTGGGAGGGCTGTTTGACGATTGCGCGGGCGTCATCATCGGGACGTGGACCGACTGCGAGCCGAAAAAACGGGAAGGCTTCACCGTCTGGGACGTCTTCCAGAACATCGTGATCCCTTTTCAAAAGCCAACGATCTGGAATGTTCAGATCGGTCACGGCACGACCAACATGGCACTGCCGCTCGGGGTGGAGGCGACCCTTGATGCATCGGGCTGCAGGCTGACCATCGAGGAGAGTGTGACGGTATGAGCGCGATCCAGGCAGAGCAAATCCAGCAGCGGGCCCAGGAAATGTTGCCGTGGCTCACCAGTGTGCGCCGCGATTTTCACCAGTATCCCGAGCTTGGCATGGAGGAGTTCCGGACCCAGGAGAAGATCATCGGCTATTTGGAGGAGATAGGCATCCCTTTTTACAAAGCGGCAGGCACTGGCGTGGTTGGACTGATTCAGGGCGGATTGCCGGGAGCTGCGGTAGCCTTGCGAGGGGATATGGACGCTTTGCCGATCGATGAGGTCAACGATACGGCTTACCGTTCGAAAATCGGAGGGAAGATGCACGCGTGCGGACACGATGCCCACATGACCTGCCTCTTGGGCGCCGCGCGTATCCTAAGCGAACACAAAGAGCTGCTGCCCGGCACGGTAAAGCTGTTCTTCCAGCCTGCGGAGGAGACGGTAGGCGGGGCTTTGCCGATGATTCGCGAAGGGGTGCTGGAAAACCCTCGGGTAGAAGCGTGTTTCGGCCTGCATGTCTCTCCGGAATTGCCCGTCGGGAAAATTGCCGTGAAGTACGGCCAGATGAATGCTTCTTCGGACGATCTGCACATCACGGTGCGCGGGGAAAACGGTCACGGAGCCTACCCGCACAAAGGCAGGGACGCCATCGTCATTGCGGCGCATGTGATCACGGCGCTGCAAACCATCGTCAGCCGCAATGTCGATCCACGGGAGGCGGCTGTCATCACGCTCGGGGTCATTTCCGGCGGAACGGCGGGAAACATTTTGGCGCGGGAAGTGAAGCTGACAGGGACGATTCGCACGCTGGACAAACTCGTTCGCGCATCTGTCAAACAGCGGGTCCGCGAAGTCGCCGAGCTGACCGCGAAAAGCCTCGGGGGCGAAGCGACGGTCGAGCTGGAGGAAGGCTACACCTCGCTGATCAACAACAAGGCGATGGTCGACCTCGTGAAGCGGTGCGGAGAAACCATGCTCGGAGCAGAACAAGTCCGCGTAAACGATTTCCCCATGATGGGGGTCGAGGATTTCGCTTTCTTCGCGGAGCATGTTCCGAGCGCTTTTTACCATTTGGGCGTACGGAATGAAGCGGCGGGGTGCACATATCCGGTCCATCACCCGCTCTTTGATCTGGACGAGAGCAGTCTTGCTGTCGGAGCAGCCATGCAGGCGTTCAATGCGTGGACCTTTTTGCAGGAGCGTGCGGAAAAGTAAGGACGAAAACCCGCTCATCGGGTATAGCAATCAGCTCGCGGCGGCACACTACGAACGATCTTTCATGAAAGGATGTTGTGTCGATTATGAGCATAACGATGAGCCGTCCTGTCACTGAAGTGCTGAACAAGCAGGTAGCGAACTGGTCCGTGATGTATATAAAGCTCCACCACTTTCACTGGTATGTCCAAGGGCCGAACTTCTTCACCCTGCACGCCAAGTTCGAGGAGCTGTACAACGAGGCAGCCAAGTACGTGGATGATTTGGCGGAACGCCTGCTGACGGTAGGCGGCAAGCCGGTGTCCACCATGCAGGCCTGTATCGGGCAAGCCTCCATCAAAGAGGCGGCTGGCGGCGAGACTGCCGAGCAGATGGTGCAGGAGGTAATCAGCGATTTTTCCACGCTCGTCGGCGAGCTGAAGGAAGGGATCGCTGCAGCCGAGGCGGGGAATGACGAAGCCACCGGCGACATGTTCCTCGAAATGACGGAGAGCCTGGAAAAGCACATGTGGATGCTGAAGGCGTTTTTGGGAAAATAAGGTGAAAGTACGACAAGCTGATGCCGGATAGAGACGGGCGTCAGCTTGTTTTTTTGTTCCGGCAAAAGGCGTTGCCAGGTTTTCGGAAGACGGGAAGTGCTTTTCTTGGCCGGTTTGGGACAACCCTCTTGTTCCCAAGACTGGCCCGCTGGTGTAAACTAGCTGTGTGATGAAGTAAAGAAAGCACTTTCATGATGGAAAGGATGTACATTCCTATGGCATCACCTTACGTGACGTTCAATCGCGAGCAGTGGAGAGCGCTTCGGGCTTCCACTCCGCTGACGATATCCGATGAAGAACTCGCCTGTCTGCAGGGCGTCAACGAAAACGTATCGATGACAGAGGTAGCGGATATATACCTTCCGCTGTCACGCCTTCTCAATCTGTATGTAGGGGCGACACAGGAGCTGTATCAGGCTACCCACACGTTTCTCGGCAACAAGGACGGCAAGGTGCCGTTCATTATCGGGATTGCCGGGAGCGTCGCGGTAGGAAAGAGCACGACGGCGCGGATTTTGCAGACACTCTTGTCCCGCTGGCCGAACCATCCCAAGGTCGACCTGGTGACCACAGACGGTTTTCTTTATCCCAACCGCATCCTGGAGGAGCGGGGCATCATGAAGCGCAAAGGCTTTCCGGAGAGCTACAACCTGCGGCGCTTCATTCGCTTTTTGTCTGATGTGAAATCAGGGCTGCCGGAAGTAAAAGCACCCGTCTATTCCCACTTGGTCTACGACATCGTCCCGGAAGAGTGGCAGACGGTGCGTCAGCCGGACATCCTGATCGTGGAAGGGCTGAACGTGCTGCAGCCGCCACGGGAGGCTGCTGCCGAGCAGCGCATTTCCGAAGTCATCGTGTCCGACTTTTTTGATTTCACGATTTACGTGCACGCAGACGAACACGATATTTTGCAATGGTACGTAGAGCGATTCAAGCTGCTCAGGCAGACGGCCTTTTCCAATCCATCCTCGTATTTCCGCCGCTATGCCAGTCTGTCGGATGAGGAGGCGGTGGAAGTCGCCACAGGCATCTGGAATGAAATCAACGGAGCCAACCTCCGCCAGAACATTTTGCCGACCCGCGTCCGCGCGCAGCTGATCCTCAACAAGGGCGAGGATCACATGGTGCAAAGCGTAAACTTGCGCAAGCTGTAACGAAAGGGATGGGAGGGATCATCATGAAAGTAGTCAGTGCCTGTTTAATCGGCTGCGAATGTCGGTATGACCAGAAATCTTGCCTGGATGCCCAGCTCGAGGAGCTGCTCCGGGAAG
Source organism: Brevibacillus brevis (assembly GCF_031583145.1). NCBI lineage: Bacteria > Bacillati > Bacillota > Bacilli > Caryophanales > Paenibacillaceae > Brevibacillus > Brevibacillus brevis. Next base: position 1,466,136 of record NZ_CP134050.1, read on the forward strand.
GCAAGGCAATTCCTGTTTGTCCGGAGCAGCTGGGGGGCTTGCCGACACCGCGGCCGCCTGCGGAAATCATCGGTGGCGACGGCTATGATGTGTTGGACGGGAAAGCACGGATCGTGGATCAGACGGGAGCCGACGTGACGGAGGAGTTTTTGATGGGGGCCCGCCAAGCCTTGAAGCTGGCGCAAACGGTCGGGGCTACGTCCGCCATCCTGAAGGAAAACAGCCCGTCGTGCGGGAGCTCGTTCGTCTATGACGGCACGTTTTCCGGCAAAAAGGTGACGGGGGTCGGCCTGACCGCAGCGCTGTTTCGCCGCAATGGAATTGACGTTCGTTCCGAGCAAAGCAACGATGAGTAGATGGGCAAGAGCAGAGTGGATAGGGTGTTCAGACGATTTCTGAACACCCTATCCTTTTTATTTTTCAGATAGGAATTGATCAAATTCCATTCACGGCTCCGCCATAAGGGTTGGCGTACCAGGTTTTCTAATGGGAGAAGGGCACTACCGCACGGAGAGGTTGCGAGGTACGCCTTATATCTGCTTCCCATCTGGTAAAAAAATGCGGAGCGATTCAATCAAGCTTTTAAACCGGTCAGGCTTGAGGAGATAGTAGATCCGTTTTCCCTCCCTGCACTCCTGAATGAAGCCTTCGTCCTTCAATTCCTTCAAATGATACGACAGCTTCGACGACGAGATGCCACCCAATCCGAGCTTCAAATCCTCTGGACAGATGGCATGAGCAAAAGCCGAACAGACTGGCGACTGATAATCCTCTTGTCTGCCCTCTTTCAGAAGCATCAATACTTTTAGCCGGATTGGATCGCTGAGTACTTTAGCCGCTTGGGCTACTGAAAGTTCATCATTATGTCCCATGGAAAAAATTATAGCATTCCCTTCTTGACGTTTCAACTTTTCTTGAAATATAATCACTTCGAAACGTTTCAAAAAAAATTGAAATGTAGGAGTGATCGATTCATGTCTACCGGTCCACAAACTCGGCTTCATGCTGCCGCGCCGGAAAAGGCGGCCGTCAAGCAGCGAGCCTTGGGATGGAGCTTGGCTCTGCTCGCCTTGGCCCAACTTATTTACGGTCTTGACATCAATATTGTCTACGTGGCTCTCCCGGAAATTGGCCAGGGACTCGGATTTACGAAGCAGTCGTTGCAATGGGTGGTCAGCGCCTATATGATTTTCTGCGGAGGTTTTCTGCTTCTCGGGGGACGTGCCGCAGATTTGCTGGGACATAAACGAATGTTTATTTTCGCTTTGCTCCTCTACGCGGTTTCGTCCTTGCTCGGTGGACTCGCTTGGAACGTGCTGGTCATTATCATCGCCCGCGCGATCCAGGGCATTGGTGCGGCGTTTCTTTTTCCGGCCACTTTGTCTCTGCTCAACCGATTGTTTGAAGAAGGGCCGCTCCGTAACCGCGCACTTGCCGTATGGGGCGGAGCCGGCGCCAGCGGACTGACGATCGGTTCGCTACTGGGCGGATTGCTGACCAATGCTTTTGGCTGGGAAGCCGTCTTTTACGTCAATGTGCCGCTCGCAGGGATCGTCGCTCTGGTCGCCATATTTCTCATTCCCCGCGACGAGCCCGTGGAAAGGAAGCGCCGCTTTGATATACCGGGAGCCGTCACCGTGACGGCAGGCGCCACACTCCTGGTTTATGTTCTCGTGCAGGGGCCCGAATTCGGTTGGACTTCCCCGTATATCATGGCATGCGCCGCTCTTTCCTTGATACTCCTGGCGGTCTTCGCTTTTATCCAGGCACGAAGCGTCGATCCGTTAATGCCGCTGCATCTATTTCGCAATCGCAGCCTGGTTGCAGGCTCCGTCATTACATTCATTTTTATGGGAACGTTCGGTGCGCTGCCGTATTTCCTTACGATCCTTTTTCAAAACGTGCATGGATACAGTGCGCTGAAGACCGGACTTGCCTTTCTCATCCCTGCTCTGGCCATTGCAGCGGGCACTCAGCTCGGCGAACGGCTGGCCACCCGTTGGGAGGCACGCAGTACGCTGCTGATCGGCATGCTCGTCGGAGTAGTCGGTACGCTGCTGATGCCGGTTGGCGCGCATGTCGGCAGCAGTTACCTCATCATCGTTCCGGGACTCATCCTATCGGGTATCGGCCAAGGGATTACATGGACCGGCATGTGGGTCGCCGCCTCCAGCGGTGTAGCCAAGGAAGAGCAGGGCGTAGCATCCGGTATTGCGTCGACTGCGCTTAATATCGGCAACGCCGTAGGTCTTGCCATTCTGATCGCCGTTGCCAACACCGGTATCCAAGGAAAAACCGGCGAGGCTCTGCTCGAAGCCATCTCGGCAGGTGAGCGGACAGCCATTTATCTGGCGGCGCTCGGCATCCTTCTCGGCGCGATTGTCGCCTTGTTTTTGCCTCGAAAGCGGTAAATTGTCATTCCGCGGCCAAGACCGTAAGAGGTAAGAACGCGGTTTTGGCCGGCACTCGCAAAAAAGCAAGCAAGCGGCCCTATCGCAGACGATGCGAATTGAGCCGCTTGCATTTCCTGCTGCATGCAGGGACGAGGCGAGGTGGCAGATCACTGGCGCCCTTTTGCGAGGATCCGGAAGGTGACGCCGAATTGATCCGTTACATTGCCGTAAGCGGGGCTGAAGAAACTTGCCTGCATCGGATCATTCACTTGACCGCCCTCTTTCAGTGCTTCAAAATATTGGATAGCTTTGTCTTTGTCAGGAGTTTGGACAACGATGGTCACTTGGGTCCCCTTCTGGTAGCTGCCGCCGGTAAAATGGTCGGTGAGATGAAGCTCCGATTCGCCGATTTTCAGGATGGCAAAACTGATCCATTCTTTCTTTTCCAAAGGCAGCGGAGATTCCGGATTTTCCGGCATATCGCCAAATCGCAGCGTGTAAACCACCTTGGCATCCAGCGCTTTCACGTACAAATCAATTGCCTCATTCGCGTTGCCGTTCATCTCAAGAAATGGGATCAAACTCGTACTCACAACAATCCTCTCCTTTTTCACCATGGTTTTGGCCGGGATACCGGCAGAGTATTTTCATATTGGCCGATTTCCCTTGTCACTCACTATGTCGGGTGTCAGCGAGGAAACGTGACCGGATCGGGAAAAAATTTTTCAGGTAGGCACATGTACATCTCCGGTCACATCTGTGGAGTTTCGTACGACATAGGTAGTAAAGAGGATGAAAAGGAAGGAATGGCGCGCATGAACGATCACAACTGGCTTGTAGAACAATTCGAGGCCCATCGGAATCACCTGCAGGCCGTGGCTTACCGGATGCTCGGATCTCTGAGCGAAGCGGATGATGCGTTGCAGGAGTCATGGATACGCCTGAGCCGCTCCGATACCAGCCGAGTTGAAAACATGGGGGGATGGCTGACAACCATCGTCTCGAGAGTGTGTCTGGATATGCTGCGATCTCGTAAATCCCGGCGGGAGGATCTTGCGATGGGAAGTGTTCCGGAACCGGTTGCCGGCCCCCAAGACGGAAGCCACCCCGAGCACGAAGCGCTGATGGCCGATTCTGTCGGTCTTGCGATGCTTGTGGTCCTCGGGAAATTGACCCCCGCCGAACGCATTGCGTTCGTATTGCACGATGTTTTCGCATTGTCTTTCACGGAGATCGCTCCCATTATCGGGCGGAACGAGGTCGCAGCCCGACAGCTTGCGAGCCGAGCGCGCCGGCGTGTTCAGGGGGCCGAGCCCGCATCGAAGACAGAGGAGCACATGCGAAAACAGGAGCTTGTCGATGCGTTTCTGGTCGCTTCGCGTACCGGAGACTTTGAAAAGCTTCTTTCGGTATTAGATCCAAATGTCGTACTCCGAAACGACACGGCTTTCGCGCCCGTCGCCAACTCGCCGGTCGTACATGGTTCGCAAGCGGTGGCCAAGCAATTTGCCGGTCGTGCCCAGGGCGCGCGGGCGGTGCTCGTGAACGGGTCTGTGGGCGTCATCGTGGCTCCTCGCGGTCGACTGCTCTTCGCACTCGAACTCAAGGTAGTGGATGACAAGATCACCGAGATTGAGATGATTGCCGATGAGTCACGCCTTCGTGAACTTGACATAGCTGTTTTGAGCCACGACTAGAGACTAGACGAACGAAACAAAGAGCTGCAATCGCACAAAAAAAGGATCGGATAGCACAAAGCGCATTGTCGTGTTCACAGACAGTGCGTTTTTTAGATTATCGTCCCTGGGCTAGATACAAAGAACTAGGGAACCGGCTATCTTCAGATTGACTTTTTAGAAAATTTGGTAAATGGTTCCCGTGAAAAATCAGTTTGAAAGCTTTATTATCAGTGGTAGATACTTCCAAAAATCTGCGGGAGACAGCCATATCCGACCAGGTGGAAAGGAGGACCGTTTTTATCCCTTTTGCAATCTAGCAATCTGGAGGTGATGTTGCAGTGAAGAAGACTCGTTGGATTCGCACTCTGTCGATCCTAGTTTTGCTCTGTACGTTGACCGCAGCAGGAGCAGCCGATCTCGGTTTGGCCAAAGAAAAGAAGAGGGGCAGCGTTGTCCAGACCGGCATCGAAAGGCTGCTTGAGAATCCGAAAATGCTGAATGGGAAAAAAGTGGGGCTCATTACAAACCCGACCGGGGTTACGGCAGACCTGACGCACGATGTGGACGCCCTGCTGGAAAAAAACATCGATCTGGTGGCGGTGTATGGTCCGGAGCACGGGATTCGGGGAACGGAGCAGGCGGGATCAGCTCCCGGCACCTACGAAGATCCAAAGACAGGACTGCCGTTTTACAATCTGTACGGGAAGACGCCGGAGGAAATCGCTCCGATGTTCCGCGATGCGGATGTCATCCTGTTCGATATCCAGGATGTCGGCTCGCGCTTCTACACGTATATTTCCACGATGGCGTACGCCATGAAAGCGGCAGCCTTGGAGGACAAGCCTTTTATTGTGCTGGATCGGCCCAATCCTATCGGGGGAGAAAAGGTGGAGGGACCTGTGCTCGACCCCGATTACCAGTCGTTCGTAGGCATCTATCCGATACCGGTCCGTCACGGCATGACAGTGGGAGAGCTAGCCACGCTTTTCAATGAGCAATTCTTTGAAAAAGAGCTGGGGAAAAAGGTCGATCTGCAAGTCGTCCAGATGAAGGGCTGGAAGCGGGACATGCTGTTTGACGAGACGGGACTCCCGTGGGTGCTGCCGTCTCCCAACATGCCGACTCCCGATACGGCCCTGGTATATCCGGGCAACTGCCTGTTCGAAGGCACCAATCTGTCCGAGGGACGCGGAACCACCCGGCCGTTCGAGCTGATCGGGGCCCCCTATATAAAAGGATGGGAGATCGCGGACCGAATGAATCGCCTTGATTTGCCGGGCGTGTCCTTCCGGGAGGCATACTTCAATCCTACGTTCTCCAAGCATGCCGGACAAAACGTCGGCGGGCTGCAGCTCTACGTGACCGATCCCGACAAATACGACCCGATACGCACAGCTCTTTCCATCATGGTGGAATTGAAAAAGCTGTACCCGAACGATTTTGCCTGGCGCAACGACAACTGGATCGACAAGCTGATGGGAACGGACGAGGTCCGCAAAGCCATCGATGACGGGGCATCCGTGGACAAAATCATCGCGAAATGGCAAAAAGAGTTGAAGGCATTCAGGCAGCTGCGCGAGTCGTATCTGCTCTACCGTTAGGAGTGATTCCCATGAAAAAACGGGCCGCCATTGTCGGTCTATGTGTCAGTTTGGCGTGGGGGGCCATGGCTTTTCCGGCCATTGCCGCCAAGCGTGGGGACGGGGAAGCGCCGGCCATCGAAAAGAAGGAGAAGAAGACCAAGCCTGTCAAGCATCCGCTTTCCCATCCGTGGGACAAGCCCGGCCAATCCAGCGGCAAGCTGCATCCGGGGAAGCCTTCGGCGGCAGGCATGTCAGCTGCACCGCTGGAGGAGATCGATTCGCTTATCGAATCGTCGATTGACCAAGGCGTGATGCCTGGCGCGGTCGTGCTCGTCGCCCGACGCGGTGTGATCGTCAAAGAACAGGCGTACGGCTTCTCCGCGAAATACGCCGATGACGAAAAAACGCCGTTGGATCAGCCTGTTCGGATGAAAACGGACACCATTTTCGACCTGGCTTCGGTAAGCAAGCTGTTTACTTCCACGGCCGTCATGCAGCTGTACGAGAAGGGACGGTTCGACCTGGACGATCCGGTCGCCGACTACCTTCCCGAGTTTGCGGAAAACGGCAAGGAAAAGGTCACTATCCGCCAGCTGTTGACTCATACCTCCGGCTTTGAGCCGTTCATTCCGCTGTATACAATGGGAAGCAGCCGGGAAGAAAGAATGGAGATCGTCTTGCGCCATCCCCTCGTCAACCGTCCAGGTACCGAATACGTATACAGCGATCTCAATTTGATCACGCTGGGGGCACTGGTGGAAAAGCTGACGGGCCAACGCCTGGATGAGTACGTCCGCAAGCACATCACGGAGCCTCTGGGCATGTCCGATACGATGTACAATCCGAATGAACGCCTGAAAAAGCGGATCGCGGCTACGGAATACCAGCCGTGGACAGACAGGGAATTGGTTTGGGGCGAAGTGCATGACGAGAATGCCTGGTCGCTGGACGGCGTGGCGGGTCATGCGGGAGTGTTCAGCTCCGCCCGCGACCTGGCTGTCTTTGCGCAAATGATGCTGAATGGCGGGAAATACGGCGGGAAGCGGATTCTGTCCGAGGAATCGATCAAACTGATGACGGAAAACCAGATTCCGGAGTTTCCGGGAGATGACCACGGTCTCGGCTGGGAGCTGAACCAGGGCTGGTACATGGATGCCTTGAGCGACTCCAAGACGCTGGGGCATACCGGTTATACCGGCACCTCGATCGTGGTCAGTCCGAACAATGAAACCATTTGCATCGTCCTCACCAATCGCGTACACCCTACGCGCAATACCGTCTCTACCAATCCGGTCCGGAGGGGAGTCGCCCGCCTGGCAGCGCTGGCGATCCCGGTCGAGATCCCTTGGAAGGACGGAGCCTGGTTTGCGGGTGTCGGCGACGAACAGCAAAATACGCTGACCGCCGAGGTAGACCTTGCCGATGGGGGGACGATCACGTACGATACCTGGTACCGGCTGGAAAACGAGTCGGATTTCGGCTATGTCGAAGCGTCCGCGGACGGCGAGAACTGGACAGAGGTCGGTCCCGCCGCAACGGGTGAAAGCGACTGGGAAAGCATCTCGTGGGAGCTTCCTTCCGGGACCAAGGAAATCCGTTTTCGCTATGCCACAGACAAGACCGTGAACGGACGGGGATGGTTTGTCCATGCTCCGAAAGTGACGGATGAAGCAGGCGATGAGGTGGATGTCGAGTGGATGGCGGATGGCTGGTCGCAAGAGACAAATAAAAGGAGATGAGGCCATGAGTGTCGGGAGAAAAAAAGTCAGCGCCGCTTTGTTGGCGCTTTCCATGCTGCTGAGCCAAGCCTTTTTTTCGCAGGGCGTACAGAATACAAACGCACAGGAACAGGGTGAGGTTGTGGATCTGGTCATCAGTCTGAACGCTCCCGAGGTAGATACGGGCGTAGAAGAGGACACGGTCCAGCTGCAGGCGCTTCATGTTTACCGGGACGGTCATTTTGAAAAAGCATCCAAAGACTTGGAATGGAAAACATCCAACAAGAATGTGGCGGCTGTCGATAAAGAGGGTACCGTACGCTTTGCCAAGCACCCGGGAAGAACTTTCATCTCCGTGACCGACGGCACGTTCGAAGACCGTATCGCCTTCGACTATAAGGATCGCGGGGAGCAGAAGGTATCGGTCGTCAAGCAGAAAGGGGAGCGCTACCGGATCATCGACAAAGCGATTGCGGGCATGACATTGGAAGAAAAAGTGGGGCAGATGATGATGCCCGATTTTCGCAAATGGAACGGCAAAGACGTCACGAGCATGCTGCCGGAAATCGAGGCTCTGGTCAAGAAATACAAGGTCGGCGGTGTGATCTTGTTCCGGGAGAATGTGGTGAACACGGAGCAGACGGTACGCCTCGTCCATGACTATCAGCTGGCGGCTGAAAAATACGGGCTCATGGTGACGATTGACCAGGAGGGCGGGATCGTCACCCGATTGCAGCAGGGGACGGACATGCCGGGCAACATGGCGCTGGGCGCTACCCGCTCGAAGGAGCTCGCCTTTCAGGTAGGGGACGTCATCGGCAAGGAACTGGCTGCCCTTGGGATCAACACCAACTTCGCTCCTGACATGGATGTGAACAATAACCCGGACAACCCGGTGATCGGTGTCAGGTCGTTCGGGGAGGACCCGCAGCTGGTCAGCGATTTGGGGGTCGCTTATATAAAAGGGCTGCAGCAAAACGGCATCGCCGCTACGGCCAAGCACTTTCCCGGCCATGGCGATACCGCCGTCGATTCCCATCTGGGCTTGCCGGAAGTTCCCCACGACAAAGACCGTCTGTCAAAAGTCGAGCTGTATCCGTTCAAAAAAGCGATGGAGGCGGGAGTGGATGCGATCATGACCGCCCATGTCACTTTCCCGAAAATCGACGACACCAAGGTGATCTCGAAGAAGGACGGGACGGAAATTGCGCTGCCTGCCACGCTGTCGCCCAAAGTCATCACTGGGCTAATCCGCGACGAGCTGGGCTTCGACGGCGTCGTATCCACCGATGCCATGAACATGCAGGCGATCGCTGACCACTTCGGTCCGGTAGACGCGGCAGTCCGGGCCGTGAAGGCGGGCGTGGATATCGTGCTGATGCCGGTCGGTTTGGAAGAGGTGACGGGCGGTATCCTCCAGGCCGTGAAAAATGGAGAGATCAGCGAAGCGCGGATTGAACAGTCCGTCAAACGGATCCTGACGTTGAAGGTGAAGCGGGGTATCTTCAAAGCGGAAGAGCCGGAGGGAGTGGACGCGCAAATCAAGCGTGCGCAGGCGATAGTCGGCTCTGCGGAAAACAAGCAGGTGGAAGCTGAAGCGGCCGCCCGCTCGGTGACCCTGGTCAAAAACAGCGGCGTGCTGCCGCTTGCGCTCGAAGATGACAAAAAGATTGTCGTAGTCGGGACGACGTATGCCGACAGCCTGGCTGACGCGGTGAAAAAACACCATGCCCATACATCGGTGGTCCAAATCGCCAACGGGGCGCTCAGCGCCGAGCAGAAGAAGCTGGTAGACGAGGCAGACGCCGTGATCATCGGCTCCTATACGTTTGATGTAAAAGGACGGTCGCCGGACAACGCTCTGATGAGCATTTACAACGGAATCATCCAGGAAACCGATAAGCCCGTAATCGGTATCGGCATTCGCAATCCGTACGACATCATGGCTTATCCGGAAGTGGATGCTTATCTCGCCCAGTACGGTTTTCGCAATGCCAGCTTTGCGGCCGCGGCAGCCACCATTTTCGGCAAAAACAACCCTACGGGAAAACTGCCGGTCACGATTCCGGACGGCAAGGGCGGGGATCTTTACGAGTTCGGCCACGGCTTATCCTACGAGCGATGAGCATCTGATTGGGGAAAAAGATGGGAGCGCTTTGGCGCAAAGGAGATCCGGTCGAATGGCCGGGTCTTCTTTTTTTGCCGATAAACAAAAAAAATCCAAAAGGCGGCAGCCATATTTTTATTTTTTCCTCACCTTGTCACGATTTGTGCTTTTTGGAGCGTTTTAGTTATGTATCATTCAACAAGACAAGCAAGGAGGTGAACAGCTTGGAACGACCCGCCCTATTAACAGGCCAAACGGAGCCTCCCTCTTCGGATATCGAATCCGCCATCCGGCAAGTGAAGTCCGGCGACTCCGAGACGTACACCGTGATCATTCGCGCCTTCGAAAAGAAAATCTATACGTATTGCTTCTGTATCTTGAAGAGTCGCGAAGAAGCGGAGGATGCGGTGCAGGACATTTTTATCAAGGCTTATCAAGAGCTGGACCGATACGAAAAACGGGTGTCTTTCTCCGCATGGCTCTACAAGATCGCCTATCATCACTGTCTGGATCAAATCCGCAAGCAGAATCGCTGGCAGCGGCTTGTATCGCGCTATCAGGAGCAGGTGTCTTCTTCTTCCTATATGAGACGTCCGAACGATGCGGTTCAGGAGCTGCTTCAGCATTTGAATCAGGAAGAAACCAACCTGCTTCTGTTGAAGGCGGTCGAACAGTATTCTTTTGAAGAAATCGGACAAATCACAGGATGCAAACCGACAACGCTGCGCAAAAAGTACGAACGGCTACGCAAAAAACTGATCGAACATCACAATCTTGGAGGAGGAATCGTCTATGGAGAAATGGCCGGAACTACATAAGGAGCAAGATATTGAGAACAACATTCGGCGCGCGATTCAACAAGTAGAGATGCCTGTAGACAGCTTTAGCGACCATATCATGAGACGGATTGGAGAGAAACGGATGAAACATAACAACAGCAAACTGATGAAAAAAGCAATGGTGGCGACATCCGCCGCAGCCGTACTGGGACTCGCTGCGATCGGCAGTGCCTCTGTATCCCCAGCCATGGCCGAATCGCTCAAAGGCATTCCACTCGTGAGCAATCTGGTCGCAGAGCTCACCGGAAAGACGTATACGTACGGCGATGAGGAAGCCTGGAGCATGGGAGAGGATTCGGGCTTGGCATACAAGGTGGACGGCTCGGACAGAAGCCAGGTCATGGTCAATGCGAATGGCCAGCCTCAAAACATCCAAATGGAAGTTCAGTGGAACGACCTGAAGGATGCCTATAAACAACAAATGGAAGCCGCCCTGCAGAAAGTATTTCAGGGAGAACCGGTTCAGGCCAAAACAGTGGACATCACGATCCAGTACGGAGATTTCCCCGAGGGATCTTCCATAAAAAGCGGTGCGGTCTATCTAAGCACGAGAGTGAAGAATACGACGGTCGTTTTGGAGGACGGCAAGCTGCACAGAGTCGTCAAGAGCCTTGCCAATGGGGAGGTCGATCCCGCCGCTCTCAAGACGGCAGAAACCGTCTTTGACGGCACGGCGTTAGACGGCTTGAAGAAAGGGCCTTTGGATCATCTTTCCTTTATCATGGAAAACGGAAAAGAAATGTACGAACTGTTGTTTGACAACTCGCAATTCAAACCGGTATTTGTGGTGGTAGAAAAAGGGACAAACCGCATTTTGAAGGTCGCGGCCAGCGATCTGGAAGATCAGCCGAACGAAATGGCGAAATATGCCGCCGTGATGGAAGGATACACCGAGGACCAGTTGCTGGCCAATGCGGCGATTCAGGCCAAGCAATTGCTGAAGCTCGATCTGACGGGCTACAAAGCGGCCAAGGATCCGAAAAGCTTCTCTGTAGTCCGATTCACCAAAGAAGGCGCCCCAGCAGTGCTCGGCAAATACAACCACAAGGGACAGTTTTACGCTCTACAATTGGAGGAGTACAGCATCGGCATCTAATGAAATATGCACGATGGGGTGAGCAAGGCCGAAGAAAGAAAGCGTGGCGAGTGTGCGCGGATGCGCAGCACTCGTCTTTTTTTTTTTGCGGTTGTAGTGGCAAATCGAACCCGTTTTTCACTCCGGCCAGTTACAATCTCGCAAGCAGCACCGATACATCCTCCGCGCTTTGCTGGATGTCGTGCCAGTCATGCCAGACAGAGACGACAAAATAGTAGGAAAGCATGGCGGGGAGGAATCGGAGGTAAGCCTCCAACGGGTACTTGCGCAGGATGGACCAGCAAAGCCAGATGTACACCAGCATGATGACCGAAAAAACAATCTGATTCCCTTTTTGCACAATCGAGTGGATTTCCTGTTGAACGGCGAGAAGCTCCCGATGATTTCCTTCCTCTCGTGCGAGTGTTCTTTTGAGGCTCCCTTGTGAAGTGAGGAAGGTGAATTCGTCTGTCTCTTCCCCATCGACAACCTTGTCGTTTTCGACTCGATACATGATTCCGGTAAGGATCGATCTCTCTGATGAAGACTCCAGGGTAAACTGGCTAAGTTCATCCCGATACCCATGCCAAAGGGCCAGTGTACAGAATAGACCAATGACGATGGCGATCAACTGCCAGTACGTTTTCGATTCGACGTGGATTTGAGGGAGTGAGTACATGCTATCATACCTTTTTGAATGTTTCCCATATAATACCATATGGTAATTCTTTCCTGTAACCTTTTTTTGGCAGGCAAAAAAGAAGGCCGCCCTATTCAGGCAGCCTGTCGCCATTCCCCTCACGACTCGTTCAGCAGCTTTTCGAGCTTTCTTTGCTGCTCTCTTCGCTTCAGCCGCACTTCGTGGGCTTCGGCATCCAGTGCTTTCAAGAGCGAGTAGCACATTAGCACCATGATGATGGCAAAAGGAAGGGCAGCGACGATCGATGCGGTCTGCAGTCCCTCCAGGCCGCCGCTCAGCAGGAGGACTACCGCGGTGGCCGACTGGAGAAGGCCCCACGTAATTTTCACCCGGGTAGACGGATGGAGGTCGCCATCGGACGTAAGCATGCCGAGGACGAAAGTCGCGGAGTCGGCTGACGTGATGAAGAAAACGACGATCAGGAAGAGCGCGACGAAGCTCAATATCTGTCCAAGTGGAAGCTGCTCCAGGGTCAGGAACAAGGCGGTGGAAATGTCCTGCTGCACGGCGGCGCCGATCGGGGCACGGTCGAATATTTCCAGGTGCAGGGCTGTACCGCCGAACACGGAAAACCAGATAAAGCTGAGCAAACTGGGGACGAGCATGACGCAAACCACAAACTCCTTGATGGTCCTCCCTCTGGACACTCGTGCGATGAACATGCCGACGAAAGGCGCCCACGAGATCCACCAGGCCCAGTAAAACAGCGTCCAGTTGGCGACCCAGTTGCCATGCGTAAACGGGGTGAGGCGCAAGCTCATGGAGACGAGGTTGTTCAGATAGCTGCCAAGTGTGCTCGTGAACGTATCGAACAAAAACGCAGTCGGTCCAAAAAGGAGCGTCAGCACGAGCAGGCAGAGAGCCAGGACGAGGTTGGTGTTGCTCAGCAGCTTGATCCCTTTGTCGAGCCCGGACACGGACGAGACTAGGTACAGCACCGTGATAATCGCGATGATGACGATCTGGACGAGAGGGGTCGAGGGAAGTCCAAAGATGTGGGACAATCCTCCGTTGATTTGCAGCGTGCCCAGTCCCAGGGAGGTGGCGACGCCAAAGGCGGTAGCGATTACCGCGAGGACGTCGATCGTCTTGCCGATCGGTCCGTTCACCTTCTCTCCCAACAGGGGGGTAAACGTCGAGGAGATCAATCCCTTTGCGCCTTTGCGAAATTGAAAATAGGCGAGGCACAGTGCGATGATCGCGTAGATGCCCCAGGGATGCAGGCCCCAGTGAAAAAAGGCGAAGCGCATGGCGGTTTGGGCGGCCTCCGGGGTCTGTCCGGTCACGCCAGCAGGCGGCGCGAAGTAGTGGGAGACCGGTTCGGCTACTCCCCAAAAAACAAGGCCGATCCCCATGCCGGCGCTAAACAGCATGGCGAACCAGGTAGGGAGGGAGAATTCGGGCTCGTCGTCATCATCCCCCAGGGTGATTTGCCCGTATTTGCTGAACGCCAAAAAAATGCAGAAGATCAGGAAGCCCAGTGTCACAATCAGGTAAAACCAGCCGAAATTGGTCGTGGTCAGGTCAAGGATTCGGGTAGCGGCTCGGGCGAACAGCTCGGGACTGATGACGCCAAAGAGGACGATGATGAGGACGATGATCAAGGAAATGGTGAATGTCATGAAGTGCCTCCTGATTGCCGGAAGTTGACTCGGATAGTTTAGGGTCCCGCATCGTCTGCATTATTATTCCAATTTGGAAAAGCTTCTTGGTCCAGCTGTTGCGTCGGGGGCGGAAAAAGGGGAAAACGCTGCGGCTCTTGGGCCACTTGCAAGGAAGCTTGGACTGACCAGCTCCATTCCAAAAGAGGAACGGCGTCCAAAAGCAGCGGTTTCGAAGAGGTTTCTCATGGTTGGACGCTCAGGCGTGTTCCTCTTTTTCCATTCCGCTTGAGCGGTGCCCCAAAGGTCTTCGCTTTTTTCCCCTTTTTCCGGGAGCGGCACTACTTGGGAAAAAATGCCCTTCCCGCTATTGTTTGGCGAACTGCGCAGCTTTGGCCAGCTTGCTGTTTTGCACTTCCACAACGGCCGCTTTCAGCAACTCGCCTTTGCCAAAGCGGGACGCATAGTTTTCCGTGATCAGCTTGAACGCGTACCGGTGCACGTACATGTTCTCCAGCTCTGGATCGTAGACAGCGTCGTCTTGATTAAACCGATTCGCAAAGCTTCTTCAGGACCGAACCGAGCCTGTCTAGATTTTGTTCATTTGCTTCTTCGCAGATGGGTTTGAGCTTGTGGAAATCTTCTTCGGTTTCGAAAGTCTGCCGGAACGTCATCGCGGTTCCGCCGTCCACGTCCTCAAAGGTGGATGCAAGCAGAAAGTGAGGCTTGGACTCGTGCTGCACCACAATGCGAGCAGGCCCGATTTCACGAAAGACGTTTCGGTTTGGAAAGCTGGCTCCGTTGGGGGCGTGCATCGTCAACTCCCAGACGCCGCCGGGTCTTGGATCGAAAGTATGGATCGTATTGGTGAAACCGTTGGGGCCCCACCATTGGGAGAGGAGCTCCGGATCGGTCCAAGCCCGGTATACCAAATCGCGCGGGACATCGAACTTCCGCTCTGACAGGAGCTCGAAAGTATCGGGGTTGCTTTTGCCGAGAGACTTGCCGAGAAGATCCAGCATGTCCTTCGTTCCTTGTTCACGCATTTCCGGTGTATCGGATCCCTCCAAAAACGCTCCCTGCTCGGTATAGATCAGTTTGACGCCGTCGCTGACCGGGATGAGTTCGATGGTCGCGACGGAAACCGACAGCCGGGTTTCCCCTTTGTCCAGACTGTACGTGTATACAAGTCGTTCGCTATGCACGATTTCCTGGTAATGGGCCTCGAATGTATAGACAGGTCCACCTGAAGGCCCCCCGCGGCTGATTTCACGTCCATCGACGCGAAAGTCGAATTCCTCAGACGGCTGGAACCAGCGTGCTTTGGCGGTCCGGTCCGACCATGCCGCAAACACGCGCTCTAGCGATGCCTGATAAACTCGTTCGATTTGAAAGGTAGCGTGAGTCGTAAGTCGTTGATTCATAAAGAAACCCTCCCTTTAGAGACCTCATGTACAATTTTGGGGAAACAATGGGAACGTCACTCTCCCATTCAACCGATTAATGAAGATGCTTTTGGAAGCGGCCACGGGCTCGGGTGCGACTTGAAGCTTCCGCTGAGGTACACGATTTTCGTGGCCATATCCTTGCAGGTGGATCACCCACTCCATTCTTTGTCGCTAGCTGTTTACCGGTGCCTTCAGTTTAAAACCTGACGTCGCGTCAGGTGCAAGAGGAAAAAAGAAAAAAGCCTTGGGTGGGCTTCGGAACGGGGAAGCAGTGTACAAAAGCGTAGGGCTCTCGAGGGAGGTAGCTCATCGAGATGGTCCGTAACGGCAATGAAAAGGCCATCCCATAAGGAATGGCCCGTAGACTATGGACGAACAGCCGTTTTTTTGAAGATGTCAATCAGGCTTGTAAAACTATCGCCTGCGTGACCATTTTCCATGCCTCGTTGGAAGACTTTCAGAACAGCAGCTGGCAAGGCAATGTCAATACCGGCGTCTTCGGTCGTATGAACGACGTGCTCGACGCTCGCAAAGCCCATGGCAAGTCTGTCCACGTCGCCAGGGTGCTTGCCAGCGTCGAGTCGAGAAGTGTAAAACTCGACAAACCCAGGAAGCGAGGAAAGCGTAGCGGAAGCATACGGCAGGAACTGCTCCGCTGTAATCCCGTTCGCGTTGGCCACCGCAAGAGCATGCAGGTAGCTAAGCATCGAGGTCCAGAATATGTCCATCTGGATCTGGTAGTACAGCATGGCAAGCCCAGGGTCTTCCCCCCGATAGTCGGTGCTTGTGATCACCTCCAGAGTATTTCGATGGGCATCGAAAACCTCCCTTGAACCGCTGTAATAGGTGGAAGACTCGGGCTTGCCGATGCCTGATGGCGGCACCTGCACACCGCCAGTGAGATGACGGGCTCCGCGTTCGGCCAGCCACTTCGCCGCTTGACGGGCTTTCTGGGGGGTATCAGAACTTAGGTTGACGAAAACCTTGCCGGACAGTTGTTCCGCAGCCGGCTCGAGTATCGCGTACATCACATCGTAATCGGTCAGGCTGAGGATCACCAGCTCGTTTGCGGCTAACGCCTTGTTGACTGTGGATGCTCTGACGGCACCTTTCGCAACAAGCTCGTCAGCTTTGCCGGGGGTCCGATTCCATACGGTTACCATATAGCCGCGTTCCAGGAAGGCGCCTGCCATTGCCTGGCCCATCGGACCTAACCCGATGACGGTCACGGATTGGCGGGTCCCTCCTGCGGGTGCGTTGCCGATAGCATGGTTTTCTTTTGGCTGATTGATGTTCAATGAAAAAACTCCTTTCTGGAATGAAGTAAGACGATCATAAAGGATTCCATTAGTGTCAATGTCAAGAGACTGGCGCAGTTTTTCTATGGCGATAGCAGTTTAGGCTTTGGAATGGATACGAGTCGCAGTGGATCGGGGAAGTCAGTCTGGGAGACCTGAAAGGTACGGGTGGGCTGCTGGAGGAAATCAACGAGGTCGAAAATAAAAAATAATGGGCGGCTCATCGTGGAGTCCGCCCATCACAGCGAAGTGTTTGAACAACCCAAATCTGACCACTTGCGTCAATTCCTTTTCGCGGTATTCCCAGGTGAGGTGAGCGGATCGCCTCAAGAGAAGCTCTGTTTGTGGCCCAGCCCTCCCTTTGGCGGGCTATCGGTGTGTTCTTCCTTACATCTCTACTTCGCTTTGCATTTTCGTATAGATCTCTATTTTGCGTTCGATCATCGACTGATAGGTTAGGAGTTGATCCATCTTCGCTGCGACGATCTCCTTTTGCCTCTCCAAAATGCGAAGGCGTTGGTCAATGGTTGTACTGGTCTGAACGAAATGCTTGATATCTTTGATCGTCATCCCCAGCGCTCGGAGACAACCGATAAATTCCAGGGCTTCCAGGTCCTTTGTTTCATAGATGCGCAACCCGCTCTCGTTGCGCGAAACAGACGGCAAAATGCCTTCCTTTTCATAGTACCGTAACGTATGAATCGATAGTCCTGTCAAATCCGATACTTGACCGATCGTATAGCTCACAGCTGTTTCCTCCAAAGCGACGCATCCATAATGGCCTAAATTATAATTCCTGACTGGTAGGCCGGACAATGATTTCGTTTACCGCCGTATTCTCCGGCTGGGAAATCGCATATAGAATGGAGCTGGCTATGGCCTCTGCGGGCAATCCCGCTTGCAACGATTCCTCGATGTTCTGCCGAATCTCTTTATTTGATACCGTGTGGACGAGCTCGGTGACAACACCTCCGGGACAAATAATCGTCGTCCGAATGTTGTTCTCAGCTTCCTCTTGCCGAAGGGCTTCTGTTATCGCCCGAACGGCAAATTTGGTTCCCGAATAGACCGCCCATGATTTTCTGACGATATGCCCGGTGACAGAGGAAACGTTGACGATGTGTCCCTGTCTTCGTTCCCGCATATGCGGTAGAACTGCGCCGATCCCGTACAGCACACCTTTCACGTTGATATCGATCATTGCATCCCATTCCGCCACCTTTTTCTCATGAAGGTAAGACAGAGGCATGATCCCTGCGTTATTCACCAGCACATCGATCTGACCAAAGGTGTCGATTGCAAATTGCGCCAGTTCTTCTACCTCCTCGTGGGAAGAGACATCCGTTGCTTTGTACGCGGCCATTCCCCCTTGTTCTTTAATGGCGGCTGCCAATGCCTTTAGCCGCTCCTCACGCCTTGCCGCCAGCACGAGCTTTGCTCCATGCCGGGCAAGCAGCTTGGCGGTTGCTTCCCCGATTCCGCTCGATGCTCCTGTGATGATCACGACTTTTCCTTCCACGTTCCCCATGTGAATCCATCCCTTCTCAACCAAGATGGACTCAGTGTAGGTTCTAGAGTTTACTCTAGGTCAAGGGCCTGCCGGCATTTCTCTGACAAATTTCAAGAAGATCGTTCGATCGCAAACAGCCCTTACGTAAACGTCTCGATAAACCGCGTGGCTGCCTTGGACAGATGGCGCCCGGTTTGCCAGACGACCGCGGCGGAGGAGGAAATGGCCGTGCCCTCGATCTCGATGCCTTTGATCTGGTCGCTGCGGTGCGTCTCCCAAGCCGATCGCGGGACGATGGACGCGCCGACTTTGGCTGCGACAAGACTGACGATCAGGGAGATGTCGGGGCATTCGCAAATGACGTGCGGACTTGTGCCCAGCCGCGAGAATTCCTTGTGAATCAGATCGTAAATGCCGAGGCCCGGGATGCTGGGCATGATGAGCGGAAGGGCGGCGATGTCCCGCATATGGATCCGCGGTCGCGAAGCATGGACGGTATCGGCGGGCACGATCAGGACGAACGACTCTTCCTCCAGCGGGATCGTGGTGCAATTCGTGAGGGAATGCGGCAGCCGCACGATCGCGACCTCGATGGTGCGCCGCTCCAGCCATTGGCTGAGGAGCTGGGTGTCCCCTTTCCAGACCTTATAGGTGATCAACGGGTATTGCTGTTGAAACTGGCGAATATGCTCGGGGAGATAGTAGGCGGACAACGCGCTGACGCCGATGGACAGGCTGCCCCGAAGGCCTTCCCCTGTTTCCTTTACCTCCGAAAGCGCCTCTTCCATTTGATGGACGATGCTCAGCGCCTGGCGATACAGGGTGTGACCTGCTTCCGTCAACTCCATGCGCTTCCCGGACCGTTCGATGAGCGTGACCCCGAGCTCGTCCTCCATCTGCTTCAGCTGCTGGCTCAAGGGAGGCTGTGCCATGTTCAGCCGCTTGGCCGCGCTCGTGATCTGTCCCTCCTCGGCGATGGCGATAAAGTAACGAAGCTGGCGAATATCCATCCGATGACTCCTTCTTTCTGCGGTCGAAATTGAACCATATGAAATCGATATGAAAAGCAGATTTACTTGATATTTTTCATATTGATGCCGCTATGATAGCATAACATTCATGATTGTACATGGAACTGAAACAAAAGAAAGTAGGGAAATTCACGTGCGTATGTGGATGGAGAAGTTGTTTCACCTGCGCGCTTGCGACACGACGATCAGACGAGAACTCTTGGCTGGCTTTATCAGCTTTGTTACCATTGTCTACATTGTTGCCGTAAACGCTTCGATCTTGCAGGATGCCGGCATTCCGATGGAGGCGGGCATCCTCGCGACCGTGCTGACGGCGTTCGCCGGCGCGCTGCTCATGGCTTTTTGGGCCAATGCGCCGCTTGTGCTGGTGCCCGGAATGGGGATCAATGCCCTGTTTACGTATACGTTGTGCCACACGATGGGCCTGTCCTGGCAGGAAGCGCTGGGCGCAGTGTTTGTGTCGGGCCTGATTTTCGCCGCCATCGCCTTTACCCGTGCGGCAGAAGTGCTCTCCAGGGCCATTCCGGCTTCGCTCAAAGAAGCGATTACGGTGGGGATCGGCCTGTTTCTGACGTTTATCGGCCTGCAAAAGGGCGGACTGATCGTGACAAGTCCGTCCACCTTCGTGGCTTTGGGAAATCTGGCCAGCCCGCAGGTCATCGTCACGCTGGCGACGCTGGTCATCACGCTGATCTTGTTTATCCGCAACGTCCCCGGCAACTTCCTGATCGGGATCGCCGCCGGGACGGGGCTAGGCTTTTTGTTCGGGATCGTGGAGCCCGGCAGCGGCACAGCGATTTCGTTTGCCGAGTACGGCCATGTCTTTGCGGGACTATCGTTTGACGGCATCTGGACACTGCCGTTTTGGATCGCGACGTTTTCTTTGGCGATGGTCATTGTCTTTGAAAATATCGGCTTGATCCACGGGCATACCGCCATGGCTGGTCAGCCGCACAAATTTCGCCGCTCGCTTCAGGCCAACGCTTTGGCTGCGGCCCTCTCGGGAATCTTCGGCACGAGTCCGACCGTATCGACGGTAGAGAGCGCGGCGGGCATCGCCGCTGGGGGACGTACCGGTCTTACGGCGCTCGTCACCGGGACGCTGCTGCTTGGCTCGCTTGGACTCATTCCGCTCGTGAAAATGATTCCGAATGGCGCGATCGCCCCGGTGCTGATCATCATCGGCGGGCTCATGCTGCAAAATGTGCAGAACATCAACTTGAAAGACTTCTCGGAAGGCTTCCCCGCCTTTTTGATCATCGCGATCATCCCGCTGTCGTACAGCATCGTGGACGGCATCGCGTTCGGCTTCGTCGCGTATCCGCTCCTGAAGCTGGCTTTGGGCAAAAGGAAGGAAGTGCCTGCGCTCCTCTATGTAATCGCCGGATTGTTCCTGCTGAATCTGGTGCTGCCTGCGTTGACCTAAAGAAGAAAGAAGCAAATGCCCTGACCAAGTGGTTGGGGTATTTTTTTTGTGCAAGGAATGAATCAGTGGGTTAACCCCATGAACGTTTACGAAATGACCATCCAGCTCCGCGTCACGGACATGAAGAAGGGACAAGCCTGGTACGAAACGCTTTTGCGCCGACAGCCCGACTTCGTCCCGCACGATGGCTTTGCCTAATGGGAGCTGCTTCCCGGCTGCTGGCTTCAGGTGGCGGAAGGCGAACCCGCTGCGGGAAGCGGACCGCTTCGGCTTGGGGTGGAGGATCTGGAAGGGGAGCGGCAGCGACTGGCGAGCGAGCTAGCGGTAGAGTGGTTCGAGATCTACCAGCGCGAGGAAGTGCCGGTGAAATGGGGGACGTTCGCCGATCCCTGGGGCAATCGCATCGGGTTTTTCCGGTACCTGGACGAATCAGAGCTAAAGGAGAAGATCAAAGGCATCACGAGAGGACAAACGAATGAACGATGACAGAAGAAGGTCACCCCTTGCAGATTGCCGGCGAGGGGTTTTGTTCGTGCTGACCAAGCTCCCAAACGAAGGTAGGTGAATACCCTGTAAAAAAAGAGAGGAGTTGCATCATGAACGGATATTGGTACGGCCCTTACGCGTACGCCTCCTATCAGCCGTACGCGCAGCCGGCTGCCCATGGAGAGACGGACCAGCGCATGCAGCTCGTCCTGCGGTTAATCCTCGAAGCGATCTCGGACGAGCGGCACGACGAGCTGTTCTACGATTACTTGCTGAGTGTCGCCCCTACGGAAAAAGAGCAGCAGGTCATCACCGGAATACGCGACGACGAACGAAAACACCGCAGATTGTTCCGGCAAATGTACACACAGCTGACAGGCCAGCGACCACCGATGACAGGCGAGGGAGAGGCGTTTCAAAAACCGGCCAGCTACCTGGACGGGATCGAACAGGCGCTGATGGGCGAGCTCAAGGCGTTTGAAAAATACCGCGTGATTTACAAATACATCCCAACGCAGTACCGAGACACCATCTTTGAGATCATGACCGATGAGATGAAGCATGCCAGCTATTACAACTGGCTGTACGCGAAAAATAAATGACCCCCGAAGAAGCCCTCACTGGCCTTGTGCCACTGGGGGCTTTCCTCCTGTTTCTGCCAAAGTGCGGGCGAGGATTGCACCGTATTGTGAAAAAACGTACAATGAGGAAATGCCCAAAGAGGGCCGCGGTTCGAAAAACTCCCGCGTTATCAAAACTAGGAGGCATTTTTTATGTTTAATCTCGCTTTGGGAGTGGGATTCGCCCTTGTCAACTTCGGGTTGTTCCTGCTCTGCTACCGCCTGTTCGGCAGGATGGGCCTGTACGCGTGGCTCGGAATGGCTACCGTGCTGGCAAATATCCAGGTCGTCAAGACCATCGAGATGTTCGGGCTGGTCATGACGCTCGGCAACACCATTTACGCGTCCATTTACTTGACGAGCGACCTGCTGAATGAAAAATACGGGGAAAAGGCCGCCAAGAAAGCCGTCTGGTTTGGCTTTTTCACCTTGATTGCCACGACGATCATCATGCAGCTGGTGCTGCTGTTCGAACCGGCGGAGACGGACATCGCGCAGGAGTCGCTGGAAAAGTTGTTCGGCCTGATGCCGCGGCTCGCGCTTGGCAGTCTGTGCGCCTACTTTATCAGCCAGTTCGTCGACGTGAAAATCTACACCTGGCTAAAGAAGAAGTGCCCGCGTCCGAATCAGCTGTGGATCCGCAACAACGGCAGCACGCTGTTCAGCCAGTTGCTGGACTCGGTAACGTTCTGCTCGATCGCGTTTTTGGGCGAGTACCCGATGGGCGTCTGGTGGGAGATCCTGTTGACGACCTACCTGCTCAAATTCGTCGTATCGGCGGCATCGACGCCGGTGCTGTACATCGCCCGCAGCATGAAGGTGCCGGAGGAATAAAACAAGCCTGCCAAAAAGAGAGACACGCGATTTTGCCCGTAGAAGGCAGCGTGTCTCTTTTCTTTTCCCTTAGAAGGCGGCGGAATCCTCTTGTCCATCCAATGCATAGAAGGCCTTCATGTAATTCACGAATGTTTTGACCACCGACGATTGGATCGAGGACTCCCGGTAATGCATCCACGTATTTCGGGAAAGCTCGCTCCCGTTCTGATAAGACAAGTCGATCGTGTGGAAATTGTCTTGTTCCTTCAGGCAGGTACGCGGGATGATCGCATATCCAAAGCCGTATCGGACCATCTCTTTGCAGGACTCGGCGTTGTCGACCTGCATGGAAAGGCGGGGCGGTTGCGTGTACCGTTCTTGCCACCAGTCTTCGATCGCTTTCGGCAAGAGCAGATCGGTTTTGTACTTGATATTGGCAGAATGATGGGGCGTTCGGTAGTGAATTCTCGGCAGGCTTGGAAGGTCGTCCAGACTTATTTTTTCTTTGGAAATAACCGTGATGCGATTTCGATAGATTAAACATTTTTGATCAAACCATTGGTAGTTTCCACTGATGATGCCCACGTCCACACTTTCTTCATTTAGCAGTTGATGAATCATGGAGCTGTAGCCGGTCTCCAGCGTGATCGTCACATCCGGGTAGTCTTCCAAAAAGCTTTTGAGGATCGGAGGGAGCTTGTAGTGGGCAAAATGATTGGAAACCCCGAGTCTCAGCGTGCCTTTCACCTCATTGGCCATATTGGAGAGGTGGTCTTTTGCTTTCCGCATCTCGAGCACCAGTTTTCTGGCAAAGCTGACCAAGTATTCCCCTTCCGTCGTGAACTTTACGCCTTTTCCATGCTTGGTGAAAATCGTGATGCCGAATTCGGCTTCCAATTGCTGCAGGCGATAGCTGAGCGCCGGCTGGGAAATGTGCATGCGTTCCGCCGCGCGGGTAATGTTTTTTTCCTCGTATACGTGCAAGAGCAACTTGCAGTCTTTGTCGTCCATCCTACATACCCCTTGTCCCAAAGGTAAACAGCCTGATGAAAAAAGAATGAAAATTCTTTCATATAAAAATTTTATCACATTTTAAGAAAATGTGAATTTTACTTATTTTTTCAGACAACTTATATTTTTAAATAAGCAAGGCAGACAGTATTTTTTCTGCCAGCAGAAAAATTTAGAGGAGGAAAACCCCGAATGCAACAAGGACAGCCATTTGAGCAGGCAAGCCGATCCACCCAATCATTTCCCTACTACCGATTTAGCGGGACGCATCGCGAGATTGGAAGACAATACGGGGAAGCATGCGCACCGCTGATTCGAAAGCATCGTGACTACGCGCTGGAGCGGTTGCGCTCGAAAGTAGTGGTCCCCTCCCTGCAAGCTCTGGAGGAGGAGGCTTTGAAATACAGGCCTTACGTGCAGCAATATGCGCCGTTTTTTGATGAGGAGATCCAAGGCATTGCGCAAGGAGCGGGGATTTCCCTGGGAGAGGCGTATTTCCTCCAGTTGCGTGCGGAAATTTATCAGCATTTCGATGCGACGGATGAATGTACGACGTTCGCCGTATCGCCGGAAGCGACTCTCGACGGCACTCCGCTCATTGGGCAAAATGCGGATTTGCCCGCTTTTTATGGAGAGGTGGGCATCGTGGCGGAGTATGTTCCGGATGCTGGACCGGCTTGCCTGATGCTGACGCCGGCCGGACAAGTGTCCTACATCGGGATCAACGACTGTGGGATGGGAGTTTTCGCCAACTTCCTCGTAAGCGATGGCTGGCGGGTGGGATTTCCCCGATACCTGCTTTCACGGCTGGCATTGACGAAAAATTCTGTAGATGAGGCGGCGGCGCAGGTCAAGAGCGTGTACCGAGCCTCTTCCCGAAACCTGATCATGATGGACAAGACGGGGAGAAGCCTGGATCTGGAGACGGTTCCCGCCCGGGCTGCGGCGCTTGAGGCGACAAACGGCATCCTGGCCCACTCGAATCACTTCGTTTCCGAAAGCATGCTGGAGGAAGAGCGCAAAACCGGAGAGGACCTGGAGAATTCCCGTGTCCGCCTGGGTCGAATGCGGGCCCTGCTGGAGAGCAAACGCGGCCTGCTTGATGTCGCAGCGATGCAAGAGCTGTTGCGGGACCGCGAGACAGCACCGCATACCCTGTGCCGGATGCCGGGAGATTTCGGGGAGTCGATCACCTTTGCGTCCGTGATCGCGGAGCCGACCAAAGGAAACCTGTGGATTGCGATCGGGCCGCCGCACCAGTACGAGTATAAACGCTACACGTTTTCTTCATGAGTCAGTGTGACGGATATCGCGAAGGCCATTATTGCAGAGATGAGGGGGAAAACAAATGAAAAGATGGTTATCTACCATGCTGTTGTCGCTTACCTTGGTTGTTTCGGCATGCGGCGGCACTTCCGGCACGTCAGGTGCCGGTACCGAGGGAGGCGCACAGGAGCTCGTGGTGGCATTTAGCACGGAGCCGGTGACTCTGGACCCGCAGGACACGAGCGATGGCATTTCCAACAATGCCAACGAGCTGCTTTTCGACAAGCTGGTCACGCTCGATAAAAACAATGAAATCGTTCCGCAGCTGGCAAAGGAATGGAGTACCTCGGAGGACGGCAAGAAAATGACGTTCAAGCTTCGCGAGGATGCCAAGTTCCAGGACGGTACGCCGGTCAATGCGGAAGCGGTCAAGTATACGTTTGACCGCGTCCTCAACAAGGAGAACAAGCTCGCCCGCTATTCCTTGTACGCCGAGTTCATCGACAAGGTGACGGTGGACAGCGAGTATCAGGTCAGTTTTCAGCTGAAATTCCCGTTTGGACCTGCACTGATTTCCTTCGCCCATACGAACGGAGGGATACACAGTCCGAAAAACCTGCAGGAAAAAGGGAAAGACGTCGGAAAATCGCCGGTGGGTTCCGGCCCCTATAAGCTGAAGGAATGGATTCCGGGGACGAAGATGGTGTTTGAAGCCAATGAAGCGTATTGGGGCGGGGCTCCCAAAATCAAGACGATCGTGTTCAAGCCGGTGACGGAAAATTCGGCCCGGTCGATCATGCTGGAGACTGGTGAGGCCGATGTGATTGTGCCGGTCGTCACATCGGACGTCGAACGCCTCAAAGGAAACGACAAGCTGAAGGTGCAAACCGAGCCGAGCTCCCGCAACCTGTATATTTCCATCAACACATCGAAGGCTCCGTTCGACAATGCGAAAGTACGCCAGGCACTCAACTACGCGGTGGACAAAGAGACCATCGCCAGCAAAATCATGGCCGGACAAGCGAAAGTGCTGGATGCGGCCTTCGGCGAAAAAATTTGGGGTCACACCTCGGTAGGCGCGTATCCGTACGATCCGGAAAAGGCCAAGCAGCTGCTTGCGGAGGCGGGCATCCAGCCGGGCACGACGATCAGGCTGTGGACGCCGGAGGGTCGCTACCTCATGGACCGCCAGATCGCCGAGTTCATCCAGGGCAACCTGCAAGCCGTAGGATTCAACGTGGTCTTTCAAAAATGGGAATGGGGTGCTTTCCAGGAGGCGATCAAGAGTCCGAATGCCGAATTCGATCTGGCGGTAAACAGCTGGGGCGCTTCCACCAATGACGCCGACTGGGCGCTGCGTCCCATCCTGAAGACGGGCGGCGCAAGCAATTACGCCAAGTATTCCAATCCCAAGCTGGACGAGCTGATCGACAAGGGGATGAAGGCTTCCGACCCGGATGAGCGGAAAAAGCTGTACAGCGAGGCACTCGCTCTGATCAAGGAAGAGGCTCCGTGGATTTTCCTGCTGGAGTACAAGCAGACCTCAGGGGTGCGAAGCAATGTAGAGGGCGTATACTCCTGGAGCAACGAGCGGCTGATCCTGCGGGACGCCGTGAAGAAGTAAACTGCGAACAGAAGAGGAAGGGGAGGGGACAGGAGCCTATCCCCTCGCTTTTCCTGGCAAAGGAGGCAGCCACTTGCTCAGTTATATCCTCAAGCGCTTGTTGCAAATGATTCCTACTCTGATCGGCGTATCGATCGCGACCTTCGTGCTGATTCACTCCGTTCCGGGAGACCCGGCCCGCATGATCGCCGGAAACGAGGCGAGCGAAGAAGAAGTCGCGCTGGTTCGGGATCGCCTGGGTCTAAACGAACCGCTGCACGTCCAGTACGGGCAGTATGTCATGGGTCTGGCCAAGGGCGATCTGGGTACCTCGCTGCGTTCGGACCGTCCGGTTCTGGACGAGATCGTCTCCCGTTTCCCGACTACGCTTATGCTGACCTGTGTTTCCATGATTGTCATGGTCGGTGTCGGGCTGTTGGCCGGAATCCTGTCCGCCACGAAACCGAACAGCAAAAGGGACAACGCCACCATGATGTTTTCGCTGTTCGGCATCTCCATGCCGATTTTCTGGCTGGGGCTCATGCTGATCCTACTCTTTTCGTACTACTTGCAATGGCTGCCGTCCGGCGGAAGCGACGGCTTCCGATCTTTCATTCTTCCGGCATTGGCCCTCGGACTGTCCTCTTCTGCCATTTTGGCCAGGCTGTCCCGCTCCAGCATTCTCGAGGTGATCCATCAAGACTTCGTCCGGACGGCAAGAGCCAAGGGCGTCAAGGAAAAATGGGTGATCTACAAGCATACGCTGAAAAACGCGCTTATCCCGATCATAACGATCGTGGGGCTGGAATTCGGCCATCTGCTGGGGGGAGCTGTCCTGACGGAAACGGTATTTTCCATGAACGGAATTGGTCGATTCATCATTCAGTCCATCCAGTTTCGCGACTATCCGGCCATACAAGGCAGCATCCTTTTTGTTGCCGCAATCTTCGTCATCGTCAATTTAATTGTGGATCTTTGCTACAGCCTCGTAGATCCCCGAGTCAGATACGAGTAGGGAGGAGCAAACTCATGAGTCAGACAGAAGCAGCAGTCCCACAAGCGGACAGCCTTTCCATCGGACCGGCGTATACTGCTCGGTCCCCCTGGAAAATGATTGTCCTGCGCTTCAAGAAAAACAGACGGGCGATGGCAGGATTGTGGATGGTGCTGGTGTTTCTCATCGTGGCCATCTTTGCCCCGTGGATCGCTCCTCATGACCCGTACGCGCAAAACATGCAGGTGATGCTGCAATCGCCTTCGCTGGACCATTTGTTTGGTACGGATGAATTCGGACGCGATATTTTTTCGCGAATCATCTACGGAGCGCAAATCTCCCTCATGATCGGAATCGTCGGGGTTTTGATTTCCATCGTGTTTGGCGTGGCGCTCGGGACCGTCTCGGGCTACTTTGGCGGGATCGTGGATTCGGTAGTGATGCGGGTGATGGATATTTTCATGGCGTTTCCCAGCTTTCTGCTGGCCTTGGCCATCGTCAGCGTGCTCGGACCGGGCATGGTCAACGTCATGATCGCCATCGGAATCTTTTCGGTTCCGACCTTTGCCCGCCTTTCGCGCAGCGCTGTCATCTCCGTCAAAAACAAAGAGTACATCGAGGCTGCCAGAGCGATGGGAGGCACCCATCTGTTCATCATTTGGAAGCACATCCTGCCGAACAGCATCGCGCCGATCATCGTGCTGTCCACCATGCGGATCGCTACAGCCATTCTCACGGCAGCCGGCCTCAGCTTTCTGGGCATGGGAGCGCAGCCCCCCACTCCGGAATGGGGCGCGATGCTGAGCACGGGAAGGGAGTATTTGCGAACAGCCCCGCATGTGAGCACGATCCCGGGTCTGGCGATCATGTTCATGGTACTGGCTTTCAACATGCTCGGGGATGGCTTGCGCGATGCACTCGATCCCAAGATGAAGCTCTGACGAAAGGGAGGCGGCGACTTGAAGAACAAATTGCTTGAGATCAAAGGCTTGAAAACCTATTTCGATACGGAGGATGGCCTCGTTCCTGCAGTGGACGGAGTGGACATCACCATTTGCGAAGGGGAAACGGTAGGAATCGTAGGGGAGTCCGGCTGCGGCAAAAGCGTCACATCCCTGACCGCCATGCGCCTGACGTCTGGAAAAGTGGTGGCGGGGTCCATCGCCTTTCAGGGAAAGGATCTTTTGGCGCTGAGCGACGAAGAGATGCGGCTTTTGCGCGGCCACGAAATGGCAATGATCTTTCAGGAGCCGATGACATCACTCAATCCGGTATTCACCATCGGGCAGCAAATCGGGGAAGCCGTGGAAATCCACCTCAAGCTGGGCAAGCAGAAGGCCAGGGAGCGCTCCGTCGAAATGCTCAAGCTCGTTGGAATTCCGAGGCCGGAGCAAATCGTGGACGAATACCCCCACCAGCTGTCGGGTGGAATGAGGCAGCGGGTCATGATCGCCATGGCGATGGCCTGCAATCCCAAGCTGTTGATCGCCGACGAGCCGACGACGGCTTTGGACGTGACGATCCAGGCGCAGATCCTGGACTTGATGAGGGAATTGAAGGAGAAGCAGGGCACGGCGATTATGATGATTACGCACGACCTGGGTGTGGTCGCGGAAATGTGCGATCGGGTCATCGTGATGTACGCGGGGAAAGTCGTGGAAGAGGCTGACGTGGTCACCCTGTTTACCAATCCGCAGCATCCGTATACGAAGGGCTTGATGAACTCGATCCCCAGCCTGGAAGGCCAAGCGAGGAGGCTGTACTCCATTAAAGGAAACGTTCCCGTGCCCGGGACGATCCGGGATGGATGCAGCTTCGCTCCGCGCTGTGAATTCGCCATGGATTACTGCCGGCAGCATGCGCCCCGGCTGGTGGAAGTGGAGAGCGGGCATTTGAGCAGGTGCTGGCTCCATACGGAAGAGAGGGAGGGGAAGGGACATGATGAGACAGCCGCTGGTTGAGATCAAAAACTTGAAGAAGTACTTCCCTGTGAGGAAAGGCATTTTCAAACGGACAGTCGGCCATGTGAAGGCTGTGGACGGGCTGGACTTCTCCATCTTTCAGGGGGAGACGCTCGGATTGGTAGGCGAGAGCGGCTGCGGGAAATCCACGACGGGACGGACGATTCTGCAGCTGCTGGCACCGACGGAGGGCGAAGTGCTGTACGAAGGGAAAAACCTGACGCAGATGAAGGCAAACGAGCTGCGCAAGCTTCGCCGCGATTTGCAGATGGTGTTTCAAGACCCGTACGCCTCTCTCGACCCGCGCCTGACGGTCGGAGAGCTGATCGCGGAGCCGCTGCAGATCCATCAGCTCTACTCGGGAAAAGAAAAGGACCGGCGGGTGGACGAGCTTCTCCACGTGGTAGGCTTGAACAGCTACCACGCCAAACGCTACGCCCATGAATTCAGCGGCGGCCAGCGTCAGCGAATCGGGATCGCCAGGGCGTTGGCGCTAAGCCCCAAGCTGATTGTGGCGGATGAGCCGGTCTCAGCGCTGGACGTTTCGATTCAGTCCCAGGTGATCAATCTCTTGCAGGATTTGCAGGAGCAGTATCAGCTGACGTACTTGTTCATCGCGCATGATTTGAGCGTGGTGAAGCATATCAGCGATCGCGTGGGCGTGATGTACCTGGGCAGAATCGTGGAGCTGGCCGACAAGCAGGATCTCTACGATTCTCCTCTGCACCCGTATACCAAGGCATTGCTCTCGGCCGTTCCGGTTCCCAATCCGTTGGTCAAAAAAGAGCGGATCGTTCTGCAGGGAGATGTCCCCAGTCCGGCCAATCCGCCGTCAGGCTGCACGTTTCATCCGCGCTGCAGCGCATGTATGGACATTTGCCGGACGGAAAAGCCTGCCTTTCAAAAAGTCGATGGACGCTATGTCGCATGCCACTTGTACAAGTAATCGAAGATCAGATGGAGGTAGGAAAGTGTGAATCCGACGAAAGAACAGATCTACAGGGACGTTGACGCGCTGAGAGGAACCATTCTCTCTATCAACGATTTTATTCACGACAACCCTGAATTGGGGAACGAGGAATTCAAGGCTGTCGAGCTTTTGACCCGGACACTGGCTGAGCACGGCTTTCAAGTAGAAACGGGGGTAGCCGGACTTGCCACTGCCTTTTCCGCGATCTATCAAAACAAGCAAGGGGGGCCGGTCATCGGATTGCTGTGCGAATACGATGCGCTGGAAGGATTGGGGCACGGCTGCGGCCACAACCTGCAAGGGGCATCCATCGTCGGGGCGGCGATCGCGCTGGCTCGCAATCTGGGAGATTTGCCTGCAACGGTCGCTGTCTACGGTACTCCTGCCGAAGAGACGACGAGCGGAAAGCTGCCGATGATTCGGGCAGGCGTATTCGACCAACTGGATGTAGCGCTGATGATGCACGGTGGCGACCGGACGACGGTGGATGGAAAATCGCTGGCGATGAACATGGTCGAGTTCGTGTTTACAGGCAAGGCGGCCCATGCGGCAGTTGCTCCGGAAAAAGGCATCAGCGCGTTGGACGGCCTGCTCCTGATGTTTCACGCCATCGAATATATGCGCGAGCACGTGCGCACGGATGTCCGCATTCACGGCGTGATCACCGATGGCGGCGTGGTGCCGAATATCGTTCCCGACCGCGCAGCGGCCCAGTTTTACATTCGCGCTGCCGACCGCCCGTATCTGGATACGGTGGTAGAGCGTGTGTACAATGCGGCGAGAGGAGCCGCCCTGGCTACAGGCACGCAGGTCGAGATCCACGAAATGAAAACATGCGAAAACAAGATCAACGTGGAGAGCTTGAACCAATTGCTGCTCCAAAACGCGAGAGAGGCAGGGATCCAGGACATTTCGCCTCCCCGTTCGAGCACGGGCTCTACCGATTTTGCCAATGTCACCTATCGGATTCCTGGAGCATGCTTGCGCGTCGCATTTGTCCCTTTCGGCACTTCGAGCCATTCCACGGAATGGGTGGAGGCCGGAGTGAGCGAGGCAGGCCACACAGCCGTGATCCTCGCGGCAAAGGCGTTGGCCGGAGCCGGATTTGATCTGGCAGCCGATCCTGCGACGCTTTCCCGCATCAAAGAAGATTTCCGCCAGGCAAAGGATGCTTCGTACCTTTTGTGATAAACTGAGCAGAGAGAAACACAGTCCCCCATGCTGCCACTATTCAGAGAGGAGGTGAACCCGATGAGCTGGAAAAGAAATGCACGCATCCTCTGGATCTGCAACTTTATCATTTCGGGTTCGATGAGCATGATCATGCCATTTCTCCCGCTGTTTTTGATGGACATGGGCGTGCCTCACGGAAAAGAAGTCAGTATGTGGACCGGGATGATCTTCTCGGCCACTTTTTTGTCTGCTGCCGTCATGGCCCCTCTTTGGGGAGCGTTTGCGGACCGGTATGGGCAGAAAGCGAACCTCGTGCGGGCTGGGATCGGGATGGGGATCGTCAATATCCTGATGTACTTTAGCGCGACGCCGCTGTACCTGCTGGTCCTGCGCTTCGTGTACGGATTTTTTTCCGGCTTCATCACGGTGTCTTACTCCTACCTCTCGAAGACGACGCCGCGAGACGAGCTGGGAAAAGCCCTGGGGTTTTTGTACACCGGGGGAATGAGCGGGGGCATCATCGGGCCGTTGATCGGGGGAGCGCTGTCTGACTGGTTTGGCTATCATACCGTGTTTGCCGTGACTGGGGGCATGATGATCGTGACGGTGCTGCTGGTCAAATGGTTTTTGCCGCCGGATCAGATCGAGACGGCAAGCCAGGCAAAACAGGGCTCGTTTCGCGACGTGTTTGCCAATCCGAATCTGACCATCCTGTTTTTCGCGACCTTCGCCGTCCAGATGGCGACGATGAGCACGAATTCGATGATGTCCATCTTCGTCAAGTCGATCGTGGGTGAGGTCAACAATCTCGCCTTTCTCTCCGGCCTCGTCACCTCCATTACGGGGATCGCCAACATTATCGGCTCTCCTGTGCTCGGCCGCATGGGCGATCATTTCGGGCAAAGCAAGGTACTGCCGATCATCATGGTATGCACGGGGCTGGTCATCATCCCCCAGGTGTTCACGCATTCCATCTATCCGCTGTACGCCTGGCGGTTTTGTCACGGGCTCTTGCTCGGCGGGATGCTCCCGGCGATCCAGACGCTGATCAAAAAACGGTCCCCCGACATGATCCAGGGCAGAGCGTATGGCGTCAACTCCAGCTTTCAATTTCTGGGCAACCTGATCGGGCCGCTCGTCGGCGGCTTCATCGCCGGCCATTTTTCCGTCTCGTACGTGTTCGTGTTTGCCGGCGCTGTCCTCATCATCGGGGCGGCGGTCGTGAAGTGGAGAATCCCGCTCCGGGAAGCCAAAAAAGCAGGATAAAAGCCTCAAAGCTCCTTGCGAGGCCTGCCACTCGAAAGTGAGAGAAGCAGGGGAAATGGCGGTCTCGGAAACGGCGAAGTGTCGAAACGCAAAAAAGACGGGCAGGAGTGATTCCTGCCCGTCTTTTCCATTACAATAAATTTTTCTCGCAAAGCGGAGGGGAAATCGGCTTTTTATCCCAGCCGTGCCATGCCCATCGCCTTTTCCACGCGGTGGAGGACTTGGTTTGCCACATCGCTCGCCTTTTTCGCTCCGGCGGAGAGAATGTCGTCCAGCTCGGAAGTCTGGACCAGCTGCTCGTAGCGAGCTTGGATCGGGCGCAGCGTCTCCACGACGACCTCGGCCAGATCGCCCTTGAATGCGCCGTAGCCCTTGCCCTCGTACATCGCCTCGATCTCATCCAGCGTTTTGCCGGAGCAGAGGGAGTAGATGGTCATCAGGTTGGAGACAGCCGGCTTCTCCGCCTTGTCGTAGCGGACGGCGCTGTCGGAGTCGGTTTGGGCGCGCTTGATCTTTTTGGTGATCGTATCCGGATCGTCCAGCATGGAGATGAAGCCGCCCTGGTTCGGGTCAGACTTGCTCATCTTCTTGGTGCCGTCCTGCAGCGACATGATGCGCGCGCCAGTCTCGGGCAGGCGAATTTCCGGGATCCGGAACACGTCGCCGTAGCGGTTGTTGAAGCGAACGGCCAGGTCGCGGGTCAGCTCCATGTGCTGCTTCTGGTCTTCGCCGACCGGCACGAAGTCCGTATCGTACAAGAGGATGTCGGCCGCCATCAGCGGCGGGTAGGCGAGCAGGCCGGCCGGGATGGATTCGCCGCGGCCATCGGCTTTGTCCTTGAATTGGGTCATGCGCTCCAGCTCGCCGAGATAGGCGGTGCAGAGCATGATCCAGCCGAGCTTGGCGTGCGCCGGCACTTCGGATTGGATGAACAGGGTCACCTTTTCCGGATCAAGGCCGACCGCCAGATAGAGCGCAGCCAGACGGCGGATGTTTTCCTTCAGGACCGCCGGATCTTGCGGGACCGTGATCGCGTGCTGGTCGACGATGCAGTAGAAGCAGTTGAACTCGTCCTGCAGCGGGACGAAATGCTTCATGGCGCCCAAATAGTTGCCCAGGGTCAGGATGCCGCTGGGCTGGATACCGGAAAAAATGGTTTTCATGGGAGAATCTCCTTTCGACGAGTAAATAAAAAAGGTCCATCCGCCCTGGACAGGGACGAATGAACCGTGGTGCCACCCTTGTTATTTCGCGCATGAGTGACCACGCGCAAAATCGCTTTTTCCGTACCGATGATACGGTGTCCGCTGGTAACGTACGGACGCGACGCCAGAGCCTACTGCCGCTCGAAATCAGCGGGTTCGGTCCGGAGCTCGGAAGCCCATTCAACATCCGCAGGGCGCTGATTTGCACCAACCATCAGCTCTCTGAAGCCTCGCAAAATGCCTACTCTTCTTCCTCATTGCCATCAAATGATACCCTTTGAGCAACCATTTTACAGAGAGCGCGCAAAAAATGCAAGCGGCACTTGACTGGACAAACCAGGAAATGTAAAACTAACTTCATAGTTATATAACTTTTGAGTTAGTTTTGGGGTGGAACCGATGAACCAAGACAAAATGGGCAAAGGAGAACAGAGCCGGGCCCGTCTGCTGCAAGCCGCAGCCGTACAATTCGCCGCCGTCGGCTACCATCGCACGCGCGTCAGCGACATTGTACGCCAGGCAGGATTGACCCAGGCTGCCTTTTACCTGTACTTCCCCAGCAAGGAGTCGCTTTACCAGGAGCTGATGGACGGGTTTTTCCAAAAGCTGTGGGAGCTCTCCGACGCAGGCGGCAAAGTCACGCCTTTGGCGAGGCATGAGGTGCGGGACAGGATGAAGGAGAATTTGCTGGAGCTGTTCCGTTTCTTTGCCCGGATGCCGGAGCAGACGAGGATCGTCCTGACCGGGGCAGAGGAGAGGGAGGAGCTGCATCGCAAGCTGACATCGATCGTTTCGGCCAATTTGCGGAAGAACCAGGAGGCAGGCCATGTCCGGCCGGAGCTGTCGGTGGAAGTCGCCGCGGAGTCGATGCTGGCGGTGGTGCAGCGGCTCACGGTACGCTTTCTGCTTTCCGGCGAGAGGACGGCGGAGCAGCTCGCAGAAGACGCAGCCGCCTTGCTTGCGAAAGGAATCCTGCAGGCGGACCGTACAAAGGAGGAATGAGCCATGTTGGATCTGACCGGGCTTATCTGGCTGTTGTTGGTCGTATTTGTCCTGCATGACCTTGAAGAGCTGATAGCCGTGGAAAATTGGCTAGTGAAAAACAAGGGGCGTGTCATGCAGGCAGCTCCCCCAAGGCTCCGAAAGATGATTGGGCCGTCCCTTGCGATGAGCACCGCGCAGTTTGCCGTAGCGGTCGCCTGTATGTTCGCCATCCTGTCGTCGGCTGTGCTTCTGACGGTGACGACACTGGAGCAAAGGACGTTTCTGCCCTTTTTCCTGGTTTGTCTGCACGTGCTTTTTCTACACGTATTCACCCATGTCGGACAGAGTCTGGCGCTGCGGATGTACACGCCGGGCGTGCTGACGGCGGTGGCGGTAGTGCTGCCCTACAGCTTGTATACCTACTTCCGTCTGTTTGCCGAAGGGGCGGTGACGTGGACGCTTGTGATCAGAACGCTGCCGTTCGTTGTTTTGATCGTGCCGATCTTGCTGGGAGCGCATCGCCTCGGACAGATCGTGAGCAAACCCGCAGGCAGGTGAGGCTGCCCTTCGTTTCCACATACGCGGAAATTTGCTATCGTAGGAGATACATTGGAGGAAAGAGGGACGCTCATTGAAGCTGCGATTGGGAATATTGGGCGCGGACGACTCGCTCGCGATCATCGGGTCGGTCACGCGGGAATTTGCGGAATTGGAATGCTTGCCAATCGTCTACGGGAAAGAAGAAGACATTTTCGATTTGATAGAGCCGCACATACACGACGCGGACATGTGGCTGTTTTCCGGAAAAGTGCCGTACACCATGGTGAGGGAGTGGGGCAAAATCAAAGCGCCGATGGCGTACGTCCCGCATATGGGAGCGAGCCTGTACAGGACGCTTTTCCATCTCTCCCACGAGTGCGGCATCCAGGTCCGGGAGATCAGCTTCGATACGTTCTCAGGGGAAGAGCT
Organism: Brevibacillus brevis; assembly: GCF_031583145.1. NCBI lineage: Bacteria > Bacillati > Bacillota > Bacilli > Caryophanales > Paenibacillaceae > Brevibacillus > Brevibacillus brevis. The sequence goes on from NZ_CP134050.1 coordinate 1,501,868, forward strand.
GAACCACTTTCTGGAGGAAGCGCATATCGCGGACGGATACGCCTGGCTCAAGCATTACGACGGCGCCATCACGGCTGGCGAGCTCGCAGATTTCCACGAAGAGCTGTGGAGGGCCGGCAAGACCAAGGCCGCTGTGACCTGCCTGCGGACTGCCGATCTGGAGCTGCAAAAGCGCGGGGTGCCCGTATATCGGGTCCTGCCGACGCGCGCCGGCGTGCTGCCCGTCATCCACATGCTCCTGCGGACCCACGAGATGCTTCATTTCAAGGACACGCAGATCGCCGTACAGATGCTGGAAGTCGATCTGTTCCGGGAGCTGGCCGGGGGGACGTTCGCCACGGACGAGTGGCAAAATGCGGAGATCCGGACGACGGAAAAACTGCTGCGATATGCGCGGCACCTCCACGGTTCGCTGAAGGCGGCGGGACCCGGACGCTTCGCCATCATCACGACCCGCGGCATCTTGCAGAGCGTGACGAGCGACTACACCGCCATGCCCGATCTGCAGGATGCTTTCGGGATCCAGGCGGAATGGGTCACCTGCGGGATCGGCATCGGCAAGACGGCATCCGAGGCGGAGATCCATGCGAGCACCGCCTTGCTGCACGCCAAGGAGCGAGGCCCGGGGAGCTGGATGGTTTTCTTCGATGACAAAAACATCGTGGGACCGCTCGGCACCGGCGAGCAAATTTCGTACAGCGGCGCGTCCACCCGACTGCAAAAGCTGAGCGAGCAGACGTCCTTGAGCGTGCTGACGCTGTCCAAGCTCGACTCCATCCTGAAAAAACGGGGAACAAAGGAAATCAACGCCCACGAGCTGGGCCAGTACATGCAAATCCTGCCGCGCAGCGCCCGGCGCATCCTGATGGAGCTCGAAGCCAAGGGACTGGCGCAGGTCGTCGGTGAAGAAAGCCCGAATCCAAGGGGACGGCCGAGGAAGGTGTACCGAGTCTTGCTGTAAATCGCCCGCTTTGCTGGTGCTCTCCATCTGGAAACCACGCCTGGCCGCTTGCGCCCGGCGTTTTTCCTTTTCAAAATAGACAGACTACTATACAATTAAAGGACATAACCGAAAATCAACCGTTAATGGTTCGAAGTGTGAATGCGAACAAGGAGGTGGCTATCCATGATCAATGCGGATCGATTGTGGGACCGGCTGATGCAGCTCAGCGAAATTGGCCCACAGGAGGCAGGAGGGGTGACGAGGCTGTCCTTTTCCCCGGAAGAGCGGGCGGCCAAGAATCTGGTCGCGGGCTTCATGAAAGAAGCGGGGCTCGCGGTGAGGGAAGACGAGGTAGGCAACCTGATCGGGCGCAAGGAAGGGAAAAACCCGGAGGCTCCTGTCGTGCTGGTCGGCTCCCATCTGGATTCCGTGCCGAACGGCGGCAACTTCGACGGACCGCTTGGCGTGCTGTCTGGCGTGGAGATTTTGCAAGCCATGCACGAGCAAGGGATCGAGACCGAGCATCCGATCGAGGTCATCGCGTTTACCGACGAGGAAGGGACCCGCTTCGGCTACGGCATGATCGGCAGTCGCGGCATCGCCGGTTTGCTTCGGCGAAGCGAGCTCGAGATGCGCGATGAGGCTGGGATCTCCATTGCGGAAGCGATGGAAAAAAGCGGACTGGACCCGGCGCACATCGAAGGGGCCGCGAGAGAGCCCGGCAGCGTGAAAGCTTATGTCGAGCTGCACATCGAGCAAGGGAAAGTGCTGGAGAGCCGCGGCCTGTCCGTGGGAGTGGTGAGCGGCGTAGCCGGACCGCTCTGGCTGAAGTTCGTGCTGGAGGGCGAAGCGGGCCATGCGGGCGCGACCCCGATGAGCATGCGGCGCGACCCGCTTGCAGCTGCGGCACAGGTCATGCTCGCCATCGAGCGGGAAGCGGCCCGAGAGGAAATCAGCGTGGGAACGGTCGGCAAGCTGCAAGTGTTCCCGGGCGGCGTGAACATCATTCCGGGACGGGTGGAATTCACACTCGACCTGCGTGACGTGGATGTGGCCGTGCGCGATAAAGTCGAACAGGCGATCATGCAGGAGGCGGAGGCGATCTGCGAAAGACGCGGCGTCCGTCTGCAAGTGGAGCTGCTGCAGCGGATCGATCCGGCCGTATGCTCGACAGAGATACAGTCTGCGATCCGCGAGGCGTGCGCGGCAGAGGGGCTGGAGACGATCACACTGCCGAGCGGTGCCGGTCACGACTGCATGCAGCTAACAGGGCTGTGCCCGGTGGGAATGATCTTCGCCCGCTCGAAAGATGGCATCAGCCACAATCCGGCGGAATACACCAGCAAGGAAGACTGCGCAAACGGCGCCAAGGTACTGTATCGTACCGTATTGTCGCTGGCGAATGGACGATAAACGAGAGGCTTTTGGAGGAGGAGAACGGGAAGATGGATACGACAGCAACACTCAACCAAGCGGTGCAAGATATCAAACAGCAAGTCATTGAATGGAGACGCTATTTGCATCAGCATCCCGAGCTTTCGTTTCACGAGGAGAAAACAGCGCAGTACATTTATGACACGCTCGTGTCCTTCGGCAATCTGGAGGTCACGCGCCCTACTAAAAACAGCGTCATGGCCCGCCTGATCGGACGTGAGCCGGGCAAGGTGCTGGCGATGCGGGCTGACATCGATGCCCTCGCTATCACGGAGGAAAACGACTTCGAATTTATCTCGAAAAACCCGGGCGTCATGCACGCCTGCGGCCACGACGGCCATACGGCGATGCTCCTTGGCACGGCGAAAATCTTGTCCGGGATGAAAGACAAGATCAAAGGCGAAATCCGCTTTTTCTTCCAGCATGCAGAGGAAATCTATCCGGGCGGCGCTGAGGAAATGGTGCAGGCAGGAGTCATGGATGGCGTCGATCTGGTCATCGGTACCCACCTGTGGTCGACCATGGAGTTCGGCAAGGTCGGGATCTGCCCCGGACCGATGATGGCGGCACCGGACACGTTCTGGATCCATGTATACGGGAAAGGAGGCCACGCCGCGCTGCCGCATCAGACGATCGACAGTATCGCGATCGCCTCGCAGGTGGTGACCAACCTGCAGCACATCGTCTCCCGCAACACCGATCCGCTGGACAATCTCGTCCTTTCCGTGACGAAATTCGTGGGGGGAACCACGCACAACGTCATTCCGGGCTCTGTTGAAATTTGCGGAACGGTACGAAGCTTCGACAAAGATCTGCGCGAATCCGTCCCGAAATTGATGGAGCGAGTGATCAAAGGAATTACCGAGGCGCACGGCGCCACGTACGAGTTCACCTACGAATTCGGCTATCGCCCGGTCATCAATGACGCCGAAGTCACACAGCTGATGGAAGACGTCGTCGTCGAAGCGCTGGGAGAAAAGTGGGTCGAGCGCATGCGCCCGACGATGGGCGGGGAAGATTTCTCTGCCTACCAGCAAAAGGCTCCGGGCTGCTTCTTCTTCGTCGGGGCGGGCAACCAGGCAAAAGGCATCACGTATCCGCACCACCATCCCCGTTTCACCATCGACGAGGATGCGCTGGAAGTCGGCGTAAAACTGTTCGTCCATGCGGCAAGCAAAGTCGTCCTGGCCGGCGAATAAAAACGAAAACCTTGCAGCCTCCTGTTCATCGCAACGGGAGGTTTTTTCGTACAGACAGGAATTGGTAAAATTCCGATCCAGCATAAGGGCTGCCGCCGCTCCGCCAAAAGGCACAGCGCAGCCAGGTTTTCCAATCTCGCCAGTCAGTTCAATCGAAGGAGCTTGTGCCAGATAGACGTTTTGCGCTTCTCCTCCTTCATTTTGGCGATCTGGGCTTTGGCGTCCATGATGTCGCTCATCGCTTTGGTCAGACGGCGGTCCCGCTCCTTGAGGCTGCTGCGAATGTACGCTTCCTGCTTTTCGATCCGCTCCAGCAGGGCCTCGTGCGCAGCGTCCTGCCGCTTGACATGGGCAGCCAGCTCGCGAACCTGCAGTTCCAGCGGGCTGGTTTGCGGCTGGATCCGGGGAGCGGGGGCCGTGGCTGTCTCCAAGCTCGCAGACACGGTGGCAGGCGAGGGGGCTTCGCTCTCTTCCTGATTGACAAGCAGGAGCGCCGCTTCTTCCTGGGACAGCAGCTCATCCTTGGTCAGTTGATAAAAGCGTTGCAGAACCGCAATATCGGCCCGGCGGTACTCTCGCCAGTTCTGATTGTCCCGTAGAAACCAGTAACCGTGCTGCTCCAGCAGCATGCTCCACTTGCGCAGGGTGCTGGCGCCGATCCCCAGTAGCTCGGCGACCTCCCTGCCGGTATACGTACGCTCCCTCGAGACCAGTTCGATGACATTGCCCATGAGGAATCCCTCCTGTCTATTTGCTTTGCTCTCACTGCTTTGCCCAAAGCTATCGCTGCAAGCAAATCCATTTGGTTTACGGTTTCTGTGCAGCCCGCGCTTTTCCTGTCCGGAATCGTGCGACAAATTCCTGCAGTGTTCGCTTCAAAGGCGCTTCCTTGTCGATAGAAGGTACGGATGACAGCAGGGTACAAGCACATTTTCGTAGCTTATCCGCTTTTGCTTTAGGAGGGCGATGCCAAACGTACATAGGATGGAGTAGAAGGAGGGATTGACCATGGCATTTAAAGACCAAGTGAAAAAGCTCGAAGGCAAAAACGTAAGAGTAGAAACGGTGCGCGGGACGTTTTTTGGTCGACTGGTAGAGGTAAAATCGACGACACTGATCCTCCGCGAGCGCGACTCCAACCGCCGTATCATCATTCGCGATTCCAAAGTCATTGCTGTAACGGAAGACAACGACTGTTGAGTGGCTAGGCACCTTGTCGCTCTCTTCAGAGTTCAGCAGGGTGCCTTGGGCTGTCGAGAGAATCGGCAGCTTTTTTCTTACAGATAAGAATTTATGGGATTCTTATCCAGGATAAGTGCAACTACGGCTCCGCCAAAAAGCTTGGTGGGGCCAAGTTTGCCGATGGGATTTTATTCCCTCTCGTCTTCGTGGTAACATGATAGAGAAAATGCAAGAATACGAAGAAGGTAGGGGAAACGATGCTGGAAATCAAGTTTCACGGACATTCTTCCGTACAATTGACCGCAGACGGCCATTCCATCATGATCGACCCGTTCATCTCGGGCAATCCGCAGGCCGCGACCAAGCTGGCTGACATCAAGGTGCAGTACATCCTGCTGACGCACGGTCATCAGGACCACATTCTGGACGCAGTCGAACTGGCTTTGGCCAACGACGCGACCATCGTGGCGACGCACGAGCTGGCTACATACCTCGGCTGGCAAGGCGCGAAAACCATCGGAATCAATCTGGGCGGATCGCTCAAGCTGCCGTTTGGCAAAGTGAAAATGACCCAGGCGTTCCACAGTTCCGCTGTGGTGCTTGACGATCAAAAACAGATTGTGTACATGGGAATGCCGGGCGGATTCATTATCGAGATCGGTGGAAAAACGGTCTATCACGCCGGCGATACAGGATTGTTCGGCGATATGAAGCTGATTGGCGAGCGACATGACATCGACCTCGCTTTCCTGCCGATCGGCGACCATTTCACCATGGGACCGGAAGACGCGGTGACAGCGGCGGAATGGGTGGGAGCCGATTACGTCGTTCCGATCCACTACGATACGTTCCCGCCGATTCAGCAGGACGGAGATGCGTTTGTAGCAGTTTTGGCAGAAAAGGACATCCGGGGCAAGGCATTGAAGCCGGGAGAATCCGTACGCTTGTAGCAAGGCGCCAAGCCTGCCGGAAAAGCCGTCTTTCCTTTTGCGAGGAAGAGACGGCTTTTTTTGTACAGATAGGAATAAGGGCAGCCGCGGCTCCGCCAAAAGGCATGGCGTAGCCAGATTTTCCAACGCAAACCTTGCGTGCGACTCCTACAGGCCCTCTACCAGCCTGGAGGCGCGCTGTGCGGCTTCGCGCTGCACATCTTCCCAGGACATGGTCGTCAATCGGCGTTTGTGCATGAGGACGCGGCCGCCTACGATGGTCGTATCTACATCCGCTCCCGTGGCGCTGTAAGCGATCAGCGAATGCAGGTCGTGGACGGGCTGCAGATGCGGTTTGTCCAGGTCGATCAGGATGAGATCGGCCTGTTTTCCCACCTCGAGAGTGCCGACTTCCCCGTCGATGCCGAGCAGTTTGGCGCTCTCGATTGTCGCCATGCGCAGCACCTGCTCGGCAGGAAGCACGGTCGGGTCAGTCGACGCCAGCTTTTGCAGCCAGGTCGCTGCCTTGATTTCTGCGAACATGTCGAGCGTCGTGGCACTGCCCGGCCCGTCCGTGCCCAGGCCGACCGTGATGCCGTGAGCCAGCATCTCCCGGACAGGGGCGATGCCGCACGCGAGCTTGAGATTGCTGACCGGGTTGTGGGAGACGCCTCCGCGCATGCCTGCCAATCGCTTCACATCCTCGCTCGTCAAGTGGACAGCATGGGCGAGCAGGACGTGATTGTCTTGAAAGAGGCCGAGCTCGTGCAAGTATTCGGTAGGAGTCCGATGATAGCGGGCGCGGATTTTTTCCATTTCCTCTAGCGTCTCTGCGAGATGGATGTGCAGCGGAATGCCCCGGCTGCGGGCGAGAGCGATGATCTCCGCCAGCGGCTCGGGTGGGCACGTATAGGGAGCGTGCGGCCCAAGCATCGTGGTGATGCGTCCTTCTGCCGCTCCGGTCCAGTTCTCGACCAGATCCAGCGCCTCCGTCAGGCGCCGTCCGCCATCGTCCTCCAAAAAGACGAGCCCCCGCGTCAGAGAGGCGCGCATCCCGCTGTCCACCACGGCTTGCGCGACGGCATCCATATGGACGTACATATCCGCGAAGGCCGTGGTCCCGGATGCGATCATCTCCGCGGCCCCGAGCATGGTTCCCCAGTAGATGTCTTCTTTGGTCATGCGGGCTTCTGCGGGCAGCATCTTTTTCTCGAGCCAGTCCATCAGTCGAAGATCGTCGGAGAACGACCGCAGCAAGGACATGCTCGCATGGTTGTGCGCGTTGACGAGTCCGGGCATGGCTGCCATGCCTTTGCCGTCGATCACGGTGTCAGCCTGTTTCTCGATGGCGGGTGCGATGGCGGCGATCCTCCCGTCCTCGATCAGCAGGTCTCCGAGGAACGGTTTGTCTCTGCCTGTCATCGTCAGAATCGAGCTGTTTTTGATCAGCAAGCTTTTCATGTTCAAGTACCCTCCTGTATCCAATCTGTTTGCGTACCAAGCGTAAGGGTTGACGCGACGGAAAAGTCAAGGGTACGCGTCCATTCAATCGGGAAAAGAATCGCAGGAGTTGTCATTATCTTTGCTCTTTTGAAATATTGTTTATTAGATAACAATTGACGAGAGAAATAATGCTTCATACAATGAAGGTAAGATTCGGGGAAAGCGGTGTCATGAATGCTAAATGGAGGTCTTGTCAGTCTGCAAGAGATTTTGGACGAGTTGAAGCCGTCCGAGCGTAAAGTAGCCCAGTTCATACTGGCTCATCCCGAAGATGTGGTAAAGCTGTCCGTACAGAAATTGGCGGAGCTGAGCGGTGTGTCCGAAGCGACGATCATCCGCCTGGCCCGTTCCTTGAATATGAAAGGCTATCAGGAGTTGAAGCTGCGCATCGCCGGTGATCTGAACAAACAGACGGCGGCGGTCGGCAGCTATCAGGAAATCATGATGGAGGGCTCAGTCGAGTCGATCATGCAGGCGGTCAGCTGGAATAATGTCCAGTCGATTCAGGATACGCTGTCCGTCTTGTCCAGCGAGGAAGTGAAGCACGCCGCCGCCGCCCTGTCAAGGGCACGGAAGATCGACGTGTACGGAGTAGGGGCTTCCGCCGTGATCGCGGACGACCTGAAGCAAAAGCTTTCGCGCATCAATTTGTGGTGCGAAGCGTACTCCGACTTTCACGCGCAATTGACATCCGCTGTCAACTTGACGTCGCAGGATGTCGCGTTTGGCATCTCCTACTCGGGACAGACGGAGGACATCATCCAGTCGCTGACGGAAGCGAAGCAGCAAGGAGCGACGATCATCAGCCTGACGAAGTTCGGCTCATCGCCGGTAGCCGATCTGGCGAACATCCGCCTGTTTACCAGCTCGGTGGAAAAAAGCGTGCGAAGCGGTGCGATGGCGTCGCGGATCGCTCAATTGAACGTAATCGACATCTTGTTCATCACGATGGTCAGCCGAAAGCAGGAAGAAGTGATCCCGCTGCTGGAAAAAACGAGAGTGGCAGTGAGCCGGACCAAGCGCTCATCCACTTGAGGAGGAGAAGGGCATGGACGATGTGCGTGAACTTTTGCAAGGATGGGTCAAAAAAGGCCTGTTGACTGGTGTCTCGTTGCGGGTGGTGGCGGGAAGCGATATTTGCTTCTCCTGCGACGCGGGAACGACGAGCGTAGACGGTGGCCTGCCGGTTACGCGGGACACGATGTTCGACCTGGCTTCCCTGACAAAAGTGACCGCGACATTGCCAGCCCTTTTACTGCTTTTGCAGGAGGGGAAAATCAGGTCGGACGATCCGATCGGGGTCTACTTTCCGGGCTGCCCCTCTGACAAGCAGTCCCTTACAATTGCCCAGCTGCTGACCCACACGTCCGGACTTCCGGCCGACCTGGCGGAACGCAGGCGCGACCAGACACTCGCCTTGCCTGATCTGCTGTATGAGCAGAAGCTGCTGCACGAGCCTGGCACACAGGTGGTGTATAGCGATCTCGGAATGATCTGGCTGGGAATGTTGGTGGAAGCAGTGACGGGAGAACGGCTGGACGAATTCGCCTGTCGGCGGATATTCGCCCCGTTAGGGATGAATCAAACCTGTTATTGTCCGAATAATCGCGGTTTTCAAAACATAGCGCAAACCGAGTTTTGTGCCCTCACCGGCCGCTACATCTCAGGGGAAGTCCACGACGAGAAGGCTTTTGCCATGGGGGGAGTCGCCGGTCACGCCGGACTGTTCGCGACTGCCGATGATTTGTGCACCTACGCGCTGAGCTGGATGCACGACGATCGCGCTATTATTGAAAAGGAATGGCGGCAGCGGGCATCTGGCTGCAGGACGGGTCCGGGAATCGAGCGGAGAGGATACGGGTGGCAGTGCAACGATGTCAGCGGCCAACTGAGCTGCGGCACTGGCTTTCACCCGGACAGCTACGGCCATACCGGCTTTACAGGCACGAGCATCTGGATCGATCCCGTTCACCAGTGGGCCGTCGTATTCCTCACCAACGCCGTGCATCTGGGACGCGACCATCGATTGCGGCAGCTGCGGCCACTGATTCACGACGCAGTCACAGCTCATCTTTACCAGAGCTTGACTTCATAGAGCAAGAATCACAACCAGACACAAAAAATGGGGGAGGGTTTGGTATGAGAAAGTTTCGGTTTCATGCAGTGGCTTCCGTCCTGTTGACGGCGGCCTTGGCGTTGGCCGGATGCAGTGGAGGAGGGGGAGAGACCGCGAGTCCGTCCGGCGATGCGGGGAAAAGCCCAAGCGGCGGCCAGGGCGGAGGCGAGCAGCAGGTCACATTGTCCATGCACAGCTGGCGCGTGGAAGACACGGAGGGGTACAAAAAGCTCATCGCAGCATTCGAGGCGAAAAATCCGAACATCAAGATCGAATTCAAGCCGTTCAAGGCCACGGAGTACAACACCATTCTGAGCACGGCCCTGCAGAGCGACAGCGGACCGGACCTCTTGCAGCTGCGCCCGTACGCTCCCGGCATCTCCCTGGCGACAGCAGGCTATCTGGAGCCGCTCGACAACGTTCCTGGTATTCAGAACTTTCCGAAAAACGTGACTGCCGCATCGACCGGCAAAGACGGCAAGGTGTACGGCATGCCGCTTTCGCTCAGCACCACGCAGTTTTACTACAACAAAAAAATCTTCGAAGAAAATGGCTTGAAGGAGCCGAAAAGCTGGGATGAATTGATTGCTACTGCAAAGGCATTGAAAGAGAAAGGCATCGTGCCCATCTCCTTCGGGGCAAAAGAAGGCTGGCTGCTCTCCCTGAGCAACGGTGTGATCGCGCCGGCGAGCTTTGGGGACGGGTATGTCGAAAAGCTCCTGAAGGGTGAGAGCGACCTGAAGAGCCCTGAATATCTGAAATCCGTCCAGCGCATGCAAGAACTCATCCCTTATTTCCCGGAAAATTATGTGGGCCTGGATCAGAACGACATGAGGACGTTGTTCGCGACGGAAAAGGCCGCGATGTACATCAACGGAAGCTTTGAGCTGGAAGGGATCCGGAAGCTGAATCCGAACTTGCAGCTCGATTTCTTCCCGATGCCGACGGACGACGGCAAGCAGGTCATCACGACATGGGTAGACGGCTCGTACGCGGTAAACGCCAAATCGAAGCACAAGCAGGAGGCACTGAAGTTCCTCGAATTCATGGCGACCAAGGAGTTTGCCGAGACGTTTGCCAAGCAGTTTCACAGCATCAGCGCCATGCCGGGTGTGAAAACAGACGATCCGCTCGTGGATAAAATGGCGGAGCTGTCCCAATCCAGCTCGGTTCCTTACCTCATGGTCATTCACTTCGCACAGGGGAACCCGACGACCAAGCAAGTGCTGGAGAATTCGCTGCAAGGCATGTACCTGGGCAAGCTGACGCCCGAGCAGGTCGTGGAGGAAGTGCAGAAATCGGCGGCGACGTGGTTCGAGCCATTCAAAAAGTAGAGGCTGCACAAGGACGGAGGTGAAGGGGAAATCCCGCCTCCGCCTTTTGCAAAAGGGAGGTGGGCAACATCGCGGCAGACAGGCAAGGGATAAGGCCAAAGGGGAGAGCGAGCTGGCTCATCCACCTGTTCCCCCTTCCGGCTTTGGTCATATACACGCTTTTTGTGATCTATCCGATTTTTTCGGCCTTTACGTACAGCCTGTATGAATGGGAAGGGCTCAAGCGCGGCGTTTTTGCCGGATGGAAGAACTTTGCGACCTTGTTTACAGTCGAGCCCTTTCAGGAAATGTTCTGGAATTCCTTCGGCCACAATCTCTTGTACTTCGTCGTGGAGATGGTTGTACAAAACGGCACCGCATTCGGGCTGGCGTTTCTCATTTACCGCAAGATACGCGGCGCGGGCTTTTTGAAGATGGCGTACTTCATGCCCCGGCTCCTCTCCGTGATTGTAGTTGGGATTTTATGGAAATTAATCCTTCATCCGAACTTCGGTCCCCTGAACACCCTGTTGACCAAGATCGGACTGGGGGAGTGGGCCAAGCCGTGGCTGGGAGACCCGGATACGGCTCTGCTCGCCATTATCCTGGTCAATTGCTGGTTTGGCGCCGGATTTGCCATGCTGATCTTCCTCGCGGGCCTGCAGTCGATCCCCGAGGAACTGATCGAAGCGGCGAGACTGGATGGAGCACGCGGCCTGGGCATGCTGTGGAAAATCATCCTGCCGCTGTGCATGCCGTCGATTACGATCATGACGATCTTTACGTTCATTCAGGCGTTCGAAGCATTCGAGCTGGTGTACGCCATGCAGGGATCGATGGGCGAACCGTTCCATTCGACCGATACGCTGGCGGTGTACTTCTACCGGCTGGCGTTCAGCAGCGCGGGCGGCGGAGACGTGGCAATCGGACTTGGCTCGGCTCTGGCTGTGGTGCTGTTTGTCATCGTGGCGTCTGTATCGGCGGTATCGTTGCGTCTCATGCTGAAACGGGAAGTGCGGCACTAGTGCCTGGCAGATGACGACAATCGGGAAGCAGGCGGCTTCCTTTCAGGAAAGGAGGAAGGCGGTGTGAAGACGAGCATTGGCGGCAGGGCGGCGCAGTACGTCATCGCGTATCTTTTTATGCTGGTCGCGCTTTATCCGATCGTATTGATGATCGCCTCGTCGTTCAAAACGAACATGGAGATTTTCTCAAACCCACTCTCGCTTCCGAGCTCATTCAGCTTTGAGACGTACAAGAAGCTGTGGGAAACGGTGCCTTTTGCCGACTTTTTGTGGAACAGCATCTTCGTCAGCGGGGTGTCCGTCCTCTTGATCACCGTTTTTTCCGCGCTGGCCGCATTTTACTTGGCTCGCTTTTCATTCAAATGGTCAGGGCTGCTCTACTTCTTCTTTCTCATCGGGCTGATGATTCCGATCAAGCTGGGGATCGTGCCTTTGTTTTTGCTGATGAAAAGTCTGGGGCTGCTGGGAACGCTCTGGTCGCTCATCCTGGTCTACACGGCGAGCGGGATTCCGATAGCGGTATTCATTTTGACGGGATTTTTCCGGACGTTGCCGGTCGAACTGGAGGAAGCGGCGAGGATCGATGGCTGCAGCCATTTCCAGGTGTTTTGGCGGGTGCTGCTGCCGCTCATTCGCCCGGCGTTGGCTACGGTGGTCATCATCAATTTCATCTCGGCCTGGAATGACTTTTTCTTTCCGCTCATTTTCATTCAGAAAGAGACGCTCAAAACGATTCCGGTCGGGATGATGATGCTGTTCGGCGAGTACGAGACGGACTGGAGCCTTCTGTTCGCAGGGCTCACGCTTTCGGCCTTGCCGATGATCGTCGTGTTTTTGCTGGCGTCCAGGCAGTTCATGGAGGGGTTGACGGCGGGTGCAGTCAAATAAGCGGCGGCAATGGTTCATCGCATTGGACGGCGGGGGAAGCAGGACGAGAGCGGCGATTTGCGACTGTACGGGCCGGATCGCGGGAATGTCGGTCGGAGATGCCACCAATCCACTCTCCCGGCAGTGGGAGGATGTGGAGCGCACCATTCGCCAGCTGATCCGGGAAGTGTGCGAGCAGGCAGGGGCAAGCGAGAGGGACGTATCTGCGCTCTATTTGGGGCTGGCCGGCGCTGATCGCACCGAAGTCAAAGCAAGGCTGCAGTCGGCCTTCGCCGCGGAATGGGGAGAGCGGCTGCAGCTCGACAACGACGCGGTCGCTGCTCTCTACGCAGGCACTTGGGGTGCTCCCGGAATCGTGTTGATCGCGGGCACAGGCTCGATCGCCTACGCGGTCACTGCTGATGGCGGACGGCAGCGAACGGGTGGATGGGGCTACCTGATCGGTGACGAAGGCAGCGGCTTCGACCTGGGGCGCGGAGGAGCGGCAGCCGTGCTTCGCGCGCATGACGGAAGAGGAGGAGCAACTGTACTTACAAGGCTGTATCTCGAGCGTTTCGGGCTGAGCTGTCCGGCTGAGCTGATCTCCCGTCTCTACGGGGGAGCCAACCCGCGCAAGGAGCTGGCGGACACGAGCACGCTGGTGGAACAGGGCGCGCGGCTGGGGGACGAAGTGGCGGCAGAACTCATCAGTCGAGCCGCGGAGCACCTGGTAGAGCTGGCCGACGTCAGTCTCCGGAAGGCGGGCAGCGAGCTGCCTGTCGTGCTGTCAGGGGGACTATTCGCAGCGGACACCTTGCTGCGCCGGGAGGTCCTGAGACGGGCTGGCTTTTCTGCTGCGATCCCGGCCGTGCCCACGGTTGTCGGCGCGCTGGTCGCCGCTATGAAGGGGGCCGGTCTGAGCGTGGATGAGGAGATCCGACAGCGGCTTATGCGAAGGAAAACGGGAACTTAAAAAGGAGTGAGGCGAAGTGGGAGAAAACTTGCACCAGCTCCAGACGGAAATGCGCAATGCCGCGAGCGAGCAGCTGGATCAGATGTCTGCGTTGGAAATCGTGACGTTGATGAATCGGGAGGATCACAAGGTGGCGCAAGCAGTGGAAAGAGTGCTGCCTGAGGTGGCCCGGGCAGCCGAGCTGATCGCGCAATCGCTGGACGGCGGGGGACGACTGTTTTATATCGGTGCAGGCACAAGCGGACGGCTCGGAGTGCTGGACGCCGCTGAATGCCCGCCGACGTTTGGGACGGATCCCGCGAAGGTGCGGGCGATCATCGCCGGAGGAGCAGCGGCGATGACGGTAGCCGTGGAAGGGGCCGAGGATTCGCCGGAGCTGGGGCAAAAAGACATCCGCGAGGCAGGGGTCCGGGCGGGAGACGTCGTCGTCGGCATCGCGGCGAGCGGCCGGACACCTTACGTAATCGGAGCCCTTGCGGAAGCCAGGGCCCGCCAGGCCGTGACTGTTTCGCTGTCGTGCAATCCCGGTTCCGCTATCAACCAGAACGCGGATGTGTCGATCGATCTGGCCGTCGGACCCGAAGTCGTGACCGGCTCCACGCGCCTCAAGGCGGGCAGCGCCACCAAAATGGTGCTGAACATGCTGACGACGGCGAGCATGGTGCGGATCGGAAAGGTATACGGCAACTGGATGGTCAACGTGCAGGCGACCAATCGAAAGCTAAGGGAGAGAGCCAAGAGAATCGTGAGCCAGGTCACGGGAGTCGACTATCAGACGGCAGAGAAACTGATCGCCGAGGCACAAGGGGATGTCAAGCTGGCGATTGTCCTCCAGCAAACAGGCTTGCCACTCGTCGAAGCGGCGGAGAAGCTGCGGATTGCCGGAGGAAAAATCCGCCAGGCGATCGAGGGGAAGCAAGCGACATAGAGCAGCAGCGGGAATTTGATCAGACAAAAATAGTGGAACAATCCATCCTTTTTGCAGTATCATTGGCAACATGATTGTCTCTTGCAGACAAAAAGGAAGTGGAACGAATTGTGGCTTCATTGGTTTGTGCAGAGGCAGAGCTGACTGCCCGTAAACAGATCGGACTGATCCTGTCGTTGGCGATTCCAGCGATGATGGAGCAGATCCTGCATACGCTGGTCGGCTTTGTCGACCTGCTGTTCGTCTCCAGTCTGGGCTCGACGGCGATTGCCGCGGTAGGCGTGGCGAACGCGATGATCCTGGTAAGCATGGCGATTTTTATGGCCGTCGGGGTCTCGGCATCCTCCTATATTACACAAAGCATCGGCGCCGGAAAGACAAAAGCTGCCTCCGCCTATGCCCGTCAGGCCATCACGCTGGCGGCGGGCCTTGGCGTTTTGTTTGGACTGGCGGCTTTCTTTTTTGCAGAGCCGATCATGCTGGTCATGGGCGCAGAGCCGCAGGTGATGGGAGAGGCTGTCGTCTATTTTCGCATCGCAGGCGGGCCCTCCGTTTTCTTCGCCATGATGGTCATCCTGGGAAGCATCCTGCGCTCGACCGGCGACACACGCACGCCGATGAAAGTCAGCTTGTACATCAACCTCGTGCACATTGCGTTGGACTACGTCTTTATCTTCGGGCTGGGACCGTTTGCAGGGTGGGGGATTGCGGGAGCTGCTTGGGCGACGGTCACGGTGCGCATAGTGGGGGCGTTTGCCTTGCTTGGCGCTGTTCACCGCTCCCCCCTGACGATTTGGACAGGCCTCAGGCGACGGGACTGGATTGGCGCCCGAGCCCGGCAGATCATTCAGCGCTCTCTCCCGGTCATCGCGGAAAAAATGATCATGCGCTTCGGCGTGCTGCTTTACTACGGGGCGATCATCCGCATCGGGACGAAGGCGTATGCAGCCCATATGATCGCCTCCAATCTCGAATCGCTGATGATTCTCGCGGGGGCAGGCTTCGAGGTAGCAGCCACCGTTCTGGTCGGGCAGTATTTGGGCGCCAAGCGGACGCGTGACGCCTATTCGTTCGGACTGTTGAACATGTGGCTGGGGCTGGGACTCATGTCGGTATTCGGAGCGGGCTTGTACGTGTGCGCCCCGATGGTCGCGGGCATTTTCACCCAGGATCCCGAGATCGTGCGCTACGTCGTCATCGCGCTGACATTCATGGCGATGTACCAGCCGCCTCTCGCTCTGCTGATCGTGCTGCGGGGAGCTCTGCAAGGGGCGGGAGACACGAAGGCACCGATGTACGCGACAGCAGTCGGGATGTGGCTGGTAAGGCTGGTCGGGGTCTACTTCTTCGGCTTTCAGTTGGAAATGGGACTCGCAGGGGTGTGGTTGTCCATCTTCTTCGATGTGACGGTTCGAGGAATCTTCCTGCTCTATCTGTTCCGGAAAAGATTTGCGAATATTTCCCGCCTAGAGGGATGGAAACAACAGAACGAATAGGGTAATATTGGGTATGAATCGCATCTTTTTGAGAACAGTGAAGGCTATTTCCGGCATCAGGAGTAGCCGTTTTCTTGTCGGATCGGACCATACGTATTCCACAGGCTGATACTATACGCGTAACATAGCGAGACCTGTGCCATATTGGGTCGAACAGGCCTCGATAGAGGTTTTCAAAATCCCGGGAGGGGGATACGATGAAAGACTTGTTGGATAATGGAGTCAGGAGCGGTCTTTTCTATCGCTCCTTCTTTGACCAACTGGGCCAGGCTGCTTTCTTGCTGGACAGGACAGGCACTGTGTTCACAGGAAATCCAGCTTGCGAGGAATTGACAGGGTATCCGGCAAAGGAGTGGGAAGGACTCCCCTTCTGGCTGCTGGCTGTTCCGGAAGAACAAGAGATGGTGAGGATGCAGACCCAGTTTGCCATTGAGGGCAATCCGAAGCAGTTTTATACCGTCCTGGCGCACAGGGATATGTATCCGGTCCCCGTACATATTGCGTTTGACACGTTTTCGGCAGAGGGGACCCCGATCGGCTACTACGCGATCGTCCACGAGCTTCCGAAAGCCATGCCGGAGCTGGGAAGGAAAACGTGCAAGTTTGTGGACATTGCCACGGAAGGGGTGTTCATCTACGGGGAAGGCAAGCTGCGGTACGCCAACCAGGTAGGAGTCCAGCTCGCAGGAGCAGGCAGTTTGTCCGAGCTGCTCCGCATCCCGTTCGCCGCGTTGTTCCAACCGCAGGACTTGCCCAAAATAGAGGACATGATGTTCCGGCTGGAATGCGGAGAGACGGTGACCCCACTCGAAGTGGAGATCGTTCGGCTGGATGGTGCGCGTATCGATGCGGAATTATACGGAACGGCTGCCGTCATTTCGGGCCGGCCTTCCTGTTACGTGCTCATTCGCGATGTCACGGAAAGAAAAAAGGCTCAGGAATTTTTGCAAAACTCGGAAAAACTGGCATTAGTCGGTCAGCTGGCCGCCGGCATCGCCCACGAAATTCGCAATCCGCTGACCTCCTTGAAAGGATTTGTCCAGCTGATGCAGAAAGATGGGATGCGCAAGCCGGAATACTTCTCGATCATGAGTTCCGAGCTTGCCCGCATCGAGCTGATCGTGAACGAATTGTTGGTTTTGGCAAAGCCGCACGCAGCCTCCTTTGAGACACGAGACTTGTCCAAGCTGATCAGCCATGTGGTGACGCTGCTGGAGACGGAAGCGATTTTGCGAAAAGTAATGATTCAGGTCGTGTTCGAGACGGAAGTGCCTTTGATCCGCTGCGACGAGAATCACCTCAAGCAGGCGTTTATCAATTTTCTGAAGAATGGGATCGAGGCGATGGAAGGCAGCGGAGAGATCGTGATCCGGATACGGGTAGAGGACAACTGGGTCCGCATTCGTTTTGAGGACAATGGGGTGGGCATTCCCCCCGAGCAGCTGGCGAGACTGGGCGAAGCCTTTTTTACCACCAAACCGTCGGGAACGGGTCTGGGCTTGATGGTAAGCAGGAGAATCATCGAAAACCACAGAGGGACGCTGCGGCTGGCAAGCAGCCCCGGCAAAGGGACCACGGTCGAGGTCTCCTTGCCGATCCATGGATAGAGGACAAGCTCTGCGCTGGGAGGAATCAGGATGGCGGATCATTCGGGCAAAAACACGGTTCTTACGGCGGGCTTTGCCCAGATTCCAAAAGGAACCACCCTGTATGATGTATCGACGATGATAGGATGCGTCCTTATCATTGATGCGGATCGCGATGTGATTTGCGATGCCAGCTTTACCTTTGTGATGGACAAAACGAGCGAATTTTTGGCAAGCTTGCTCTTGGGAAAATCGGTAGCGGACGGTATACAGGAGATTACGCAGGTCGTGCAGGAACGCTTCCTGGCTCCGGGACAGGGGGCCGTGCTGCAGGCGATCCGTGCAGCTGTCGAGCGCTATCATGAGAAAAAATTGTAAGCTACTGAGGTGGCCGGAGGGGTGTACATGGATGAAGACTTCGCGGTAAAAGAAGCATATGCGCGGCAGCTGCTGGAACGATACAGCCAATGGCTGAGCCGTATCGAACAAGTGGATCGCCAGGAAATAGACGGGGTGGCACGCGAGCTTTCGGCCATGCTGTCCGAGGAAGACAGCGCGCTTCATGGCAATGTGATGAGGAGCATCGGAGAGCTTCACGAGAAAGTGACGGAAATGCTGTGGATTTCGGAGCATATGAAGATTTTGCACGATCTGAGCCATATTTTCGCGAAGACGTTTGAAGAAAGCCAGATCCTGTGGAAGGCGTTCGAGCTCGTTTCCCGGGTCATGCGTGCCGATGCCTTCTTCATCGCCTTTTATGACGAGGGAGACAGCGAAATCCGCATCCCGATCAGCATCGACAGCGGGATCAATTACGGACCGATCACCGTACCGTACGGGCAGGGCATGATTTCCCGCGTGATCGATACGCGTCAGACCATACACATTCGGACGATGCGGGATGAGCCGAGCGAGCCGGAGATGATCCGGTGGGGCAGCCCGGAGATCGACACGAACACCTGTATCTTCGTTCCGCTGATGCTGGGCAATCAGGTGAAAGGCGTCATCTCGGCCCAATCGTATCGGGAATTTGCCTATAAAAAAGAACATGAAGAGCTGCTCAAGATCATCGGGTTTCAGGTAGCCAGCGCGATTGAGACTGCCCGGCTGTACAAGCGGGTATACCAGATGTCGTTTCAGGATGAGCTGACGGGAATCTGCAACTACCGCGCCTTTCACAATGACCTGGAGAAGCTGATGAGCGAGGGACGGTCTCCCATCGTTTTGATCATGCTCGATTCGGATAATCTGAAAGCGGTGAACGATCAGTACGGCCACCATTCCGGAGATGAATTGATCAGGCGGATAGCGGAGGCGCTCAAAGCGTGCGCGACGGGCGATGATACGGTGTACCGCTATGCGGGGGACGAGTTCATGCTGCTCTCGCCGGGGGCTACGCTGGAGGAAGCGGAGGAAAAGGTACGGGCGATTCGCGAGCATTTGCGGAAACGTCCGCTCGTTCAGGACGATTGCCACATCCCTGTGGCGGTGAGCGTCGGAATCGCCGGATACCCGGGGGATGCTTCGACAGCGGATGGCTTGAAGCGGGCAGCGGACGAGGCGCTGTACCGCTCCAAGCGCAAGGGGAAAAATTGTACGACCGTCTACGGGACGGCTTAAGCTTTTTGGCGACGCCACGCGAAAAGAAACGTAAAGACGGGCGACAGCCACAAGTAGGTGACGTACGGCAAATAGTCGATGGTGGACACGTGCAAGGCAGAGGTGAAAAATGCGCCGCTGACGCCCCACGGAATGAGCGGATTCACGAGCGTGCCACAGTCTTCCAAGGTCCGGGACAGCCGCTGCCCGGCTATTCGCCGTTCGTCGAAAGCATCGCGGAACATTTGGCCGGGAAGCAGGATCGACAAGTACTGCTCGCCAGTCAAGACGTTGACCAGGATGGAGGAGGAGCCCGCGAGGCTCACCAGTGCGGCGTCCCGCTTGATTCGCTGGATCAGGCCGGAAAAAAGGCCGTGGAACACCCCGCAGGACTGCAGCAATCCTCCAAGGGACAGGGCGATGAGAATCAGTGCGAGCGACCAGGTCATGGACAGCAGACCGCCGCGGTCGACAATCGCTTTTACGGCTTCGTTTGGGATTTCACTGACGAAGCCGTTTTGCATGACATTCATCCACTCTGTCGGCGAATGGACGCCTTGGACAAGAGCTGCCGTCAGCACTCCGCTGACGATCCCGAACACGAGCGTAGGCAAGATCGGTTTGCGCAAGGCGGAACAGACGAGGACGACGAAGGCCGGAATCAAGGTAAGGACTCCCAGATGGAAATGCTGCTCCAAAGACAGGCGGATCTCTTCAATGGCATCCAGATTCACCTGTACGGTCTGGCCCTGTAGTCCGAAGAACAAAGCGGTCACGGCGAGTGCTGGAACGGCCGTAAACGTCATGAACTTGACGTGCGTCATCAGGGGGATGCCGGCGACTGCAGCCGCGAAGTTGGTCGTATCGGACAGCGGAGACATCTTGTCCCCAAAGCAGGCGCCGGAGATGATGGCCCCGGCCGTCATCAGCGGGTCGAGTCCGAGCGCTGTCGAGACGCCCATCAAAGCGACTCCGACCGTACTGATGGTCGTAAAGGAACTGCCTGTTACGGTAGAGACGATGATCGTCAGAAAAAGGGCGCTGACCGTGAAATACTCGGGACGGATCACGGAGATTCCCAGGTGCAGAATGGTAGGGACCGTCCCGCTCATCATCCAGACGCCGATCAAAATCCCGATCAGGCACAGGATGAGCATGGGGGCGATGGCGGACTGGATGCCTTTGACGATGCCTTCTTCCATCCGCTTCCAGGGAATGCCGTACAGTCTCAGCAGCGTGGCTGCGACAACGGTAGCGAGCAGGAGCGGCATGTGCGGCTCGACTTTTCCCCAGAAAAGGGCGGGAAACAGGATAGCGAAAACAGCGACCAGCACCCAGACACTTTGTGAAAAAGATAAAGACTTGTTCATCATGGCAACTCCTTGCTGAATGTGTACAACCCACAAGAGCAATGGCGTTTTCGTGCTTTTATGCTTTTGTGCGTTCAAGTGAGATAGAGGTACTTTATCTCGAACTGATTGATTCGTCAATGAAATAGACTGAATTTGGAATCGCAAAATAATAAGGAGTAGTAAGCAATTTCCCACAACTCCTCGTGGCCTGTTCTGCCTCCTTATCTATTGAAGAATCAACAGAAATGCAAGTTATTTAAAATCATTACAAAAAGATATTGACTTTTAATTGGGATCTAGTAAAATGAGAAATGTTCCTAGTTGATAATAATTTTAATTAGATAGCGAGAAAGGGGGAGCTGTCATGTATGATGTCATCATCATTGGCGGAGGGCCGGCAGGAGCATCTGCAGCCATTTATACCGCGCGGGGAAATCTGAAGACGCTCGTCATCGACAAGGCGCCAGGCACAGGTGCGCTTGCCTTGACTCATAAAATCGCCAACTATCCCGGTGTCGAGGGAGAGCTCTCGGGGAAAGAATTGCTCGAAAAAATGCGCAGACAAGCGGAGAGCTTTGGTGCTGAATTCATCCAGACGACCATCTCTGCGGTTGACGTGGAAGATGAGGTCAAAAGCATCTTTACAGCAAATGGCACCTTCGAGGCCAAAGCGGTCATCGTCGCTACGGGCTCCAAAGGACGCAACCGCATGCTCCCGGGCGAAGAACAGCTGCTCGGCCGCGGCGTGAGCACTTGCGCCACATGCGACGGCGCCTTTTACGAAGGCAAGCACGTGGCAGTCATCGGAGACACCGAGGAAGCGGTGGAAGAAGCACATGCGCTGACCAAATTTGCCGACCGCATTACGTTTCTCGTTCCGCGGGCCGATCTGCAAGGCGTGGATGAGACTCCGGAGCTTCCGAAGACAGAGATGCTTTTCCGCACGCGTCCGCTCGAGATCGTCGGAAAAAATTCGGTCGAAGGACTTCGCATCCGTACAGCAGAGGGAGAGGAAGAAGTGCTCGATGTCGATGGCGTCTTCGTGTTCCTCTCCGGCAGCAAGCCAGGGACCGACTTCCTGGATGGACAAGTTCCCCTTGATGAGGAAGGCTTCATGATTTTGGACGAGTACATGCAGTCTGCGGTTCCCGGCGTATTCGGCGCCGGTGAGGTACGCAAGACCCCCGTCAAGCAAGCCGTTGTGGCTGCGGCAGACGGAGCCATCGCGGCCATGGCCGTAGACCGTTACATCAATAAGCGGTCCAAGATCGTCCCCCAATACAAATAATCCCAACTTAAAAAGGAGAGAACCTCTCATGGCACAAGCAATCGTATACTCCAGCACCAACTGCGCATTTTGCAAGCAACTGAAAACATACCTGACGGAACAGAATATCTCTTTCGAAGAGCGCAATATCGATGAAAACGACGCATACGGCGAAGAGCTGAGCCGCCTTGGCGTGATGTCCGTTCCGCTGACGCTCATCGGTGAAAAGCAAATTCTCGGCTTCAACCCGAACCGGATCAAAAAGGCGCTCGCTGCACTGGAAGAAGCAGCGCAGTAAGAGCTTATCCGACACTCCTGAAACCAACATAGAGCAACCACCAAGAAAAGGAGACTGTACATGAGCCTTCAACCAAACACCTACCTGCAAGTAGGCAAACCCGCACCCGACTTTTCCATGCTGACGACAAAGAACATCGAGACGCTGGATGAGCGCGTGACCCTCGCCGATTACCGGGGAAAATGGCTGATTCTGTTTTTCTGGCCCAATGATTTCACCTATGTATGCCCGACGGAGGTCACTTCCTTCAGCGAGCATGTGGAGGAGTTCCGCGAGCTGGACTGCGAAGTGCTCGGAGTATCGACAGACAGCGTGCACACGCACCGCGCCTGGATCCATACCCCTCGCGAGCAAAATGGCATAGGTCCCGTGAACTTCCCGCTGGCGAGCGATTACAACAAGGAAACGGCGCATGCTTACGGCATTCTCGATGAAGAGACGGGCGCAGCCTATCGCGGCTTGTTCATCATCGATCCGGAGGGAATCCTTCGCTACCAGGTCGTGACGGACATGAACGTAGGACGCAGCGTAGACGAAACATCACGGGTTCTGCAAGCATTGCAGGCTGGAGGTCTGTGCCCTGCGAACTGGAAGCCTGGCATGAAGACTTTGTAAAGGACTAGGAAATCACGCACAAAAGAAAAAATCCGTTGCCGGATCAGGCAGCGGATTTTTTTGCGTTTCCTGAAAGTCGTTTAGGTGTGGTTTACGAAAGTGGTAATCAAATCTTTACATAACGATTTCCAGTTGGTAGCAACCTCCCATTTTCGATCGGGAAGAGCAAAAAAATGGCTCACGCACTTGGACCCATTTTCCGAAATCGGTGGGACAGATGTCAGGGTGGGTTGCAGGACTTCCCACCAAAAAAAGTAGGACAATTTGTGCTTTTGCGGCAGATTATTACATTTTGATTACAATGGCCACAAATCCATAATAGTGATTTCAGTCTATGGGAAGGCCTTCGTCCCTATGTTTACAATGACATGGACGGGAGACCTGCTGGTTGGATCTAAACGGGGTTGGCGACGAATCGGAGGTTGACGTGAATTGAAACCAAGAAAAAACAGTCGCGTGAGATGGGCGAGTCTCACACTAGTAATGGTCGCAGGAATCAGCTGTCTCTGGTGGTTTTGGGACAGCAGCCGCGTAGAGAGCATGGAGACGGCGAGCGGATACCAAATGAAATTCCGCACGGCGGGCGACCGGATTGAAATGTATCAAGACCAGAAATGGCAGCCGTTTTTCGTGAAAGGGGTAAACCTGGGAGCATCTTTGCCCGGGCATTATCCCGGCGAGCTGCCAATTACGAAAGAGGATTACTTGCGCTGGTTCGCCATGATCGATGAGATGGGGGCCAACGTCATCCGCGTGTATACCATTCATCCGCCCGCTTTTTACGAAGCGCTGGTGGAATACAACCGCAAGAACGCGGGGTCCCCTCTCTATTTGCTGCAAGGGATCTGGAGCCCCGAAGAGCAGCTCATCGAAAAGAAAGACGCGTACTTGCCGGAAATCCGGGAAGAATTTCGCCAGGAAATCCGGGACGCCGTAGGGGCGGTATACGGAGATATCACACTGCCCGAGAAGTCAGGCAAGGCAAGCGGGACGTACCGGGCAAACGCAGGACCGTATTTGCTCGGATGGCATACCGGGACGGAATGGGATCCGGTGATGGTGGAAAACACCAATAAACGGCATGCGAAAGCGGCGTCCTACCTGGGGACGCACTTTCAAACGACCGCCAAGGCGACGGCATTCGAAGCATGGCTTGCCGAGATGGTAGACACCGTGGCTCAGGAGGAGGGCAAGCACGGGTGGCAGCATCCGATGACGTTCACAAACTGGGTCACGACCGACCCGTTGTCCCATCCGGGCGAGCCGATCTATCAGGAGGACATGGTCAGCGTCGATCCCACGCATATCCGCGCAGCATCGTGGGATGCGGGATACTTCGCTTCGTATCATGTGTACCCGTACTATCCGGACTTCTTCCGCTTCGATCCCGCGCTGCAGCAGGTGAAGAACGACGAAGGAGAAATCGACACGTACAAGTCGTATTTGCGTCAGCTGAAAGCCTACCACAAAGACATGCCGATCATGGTGACAGAATACGGGGTCCCCGCCTCCTGGGGGATGGCGCATCTCGGGAACCTCGGGCGCGACCAGGGGGGACACACGGAAAAGGAGCAAGGGGAAATCGACGCCGCGCTGATGCGCGAGATCGCCGAGGAAGGCTATGCCGGAGGGATTGTCTTCGCCTGGCAGGACGAGTGGTTCAAAAAAACGTGGAACACGATGCGCTTCGAGCTGCCGGAGGACCGCCGCTCGCTGTGGATCAACGTGCTGACGAACGAGTCGCTGTTCGGCCTGCTGGGAATGTATCCGAACAAGGACGGCGTGCTGAATATGGATGGGGATCGTTCCGATTGGGACAATCTCCCGGCCGAGGAAAAGAAGCGGCTCGATCTCGGCGTACCCGGGTTTCAGGAGGTCTGGATGGCGCATGACGAAGGCTATGTCTATATCATGGCGCAGCTCGACCACGCGTTCGATCCGCAAAAAGAAAAGCTGAACTTCGGCGTGGATACGACCCCCGGCGGAAACCGGCACGCGTCTGAGCTGGGGAAGGTCACGCTGGACGAAGGGCTGGAGACGCTTGTGACGTTGGGAAAAGACGAGGAAAGCGAAATACGAATCGCAGCAGGCTACGACCCACACACCCGGCTGTACGGAAAAGCGTACGGAATGCTGCCGGTGAAGGAAGAGGAGCTGCGTGACGATTCCGGCGTCTTCAAGCCGTGGAAGCTCGCGGTGGGGCTGGAGATGGAACCGCCGGACAGCAAAGAGTACCACCCGCTGGAAGAAGTGGCGGTGGGCAAGCTCGCAAGGGGGACGACGGACCCCGCGTCCGCCGACTACGATTCGCTGGCGGCGTGGCAAGCGAAAGGGAACATCGTGGAGCTGCGCCTCCCGTGGATGCTGCTTGGCTTTACCGATCCGAGCTCGCTCACGGTGATGGGCTATGCAGGAGAAGGGAAAACGCTCCAGACTGTGAAGACCCAAGGAATCCGGCTGCTGCCGTGGATCGCACAGCGGGCGGATGGAAAGCCGGAAAGCCTGGCCCAAGCAATCTCCCTTTATCCGGTGACGAAGCTCCCTCGCTACACGTGGCAGCCATGGGAAGAAGTCCGCTACCACGAACGAAAGAAACAGAGCTACGCGATCTTGCAAAAAGCGTATCGCGAAATCAGACCGGCCCTTTTGCAGAAGTGACAGGGAAGCGTGTCAAGGAGTGTGAGAGGAAGTGCAAACACCACTTGCGGCGGCGATCTTGTTTCTGTACGCGCTGTGCGGAGTGACTGCTTTGGGCCTGCTCGTCCTGTTCGGGCTCAAGCTGAGGAATATCGCCGCGGAAAAACAAGCGAAACGCTGCCTAGAAAAGTACCGGGACTATTTCTTCTACCTGCAGGCACACGGGGAGGACGAGGAGCAACTGCGGCTTCCCCCTGGCGATGTGACGCAGCGCGAGAAGCAGATCATCCAAAAAAAGCTGTTTGAATTGATGGAACGATTTACAGGCATCCATCGGCAAAAGCTCGAGAGGTTGTGCGAGGATATGGGGCTTGTCGATCTCGACCTCAAGCGGTTGAACGGCGGCTGGAAGTGGACGAGAGTCGACGCGGCCTACAACCTCGGGGCGATGCGCTCCTCGCGTGCGGTGCCAGAATTACTGGGGCTGCTGGGGAAGCTAGGATACGATCCCAGCCTGTTCATCGTCGCCCGGGCAGTGGCCAAGTGCGCGCGTGACGCGGAGGATCTGGCAGGCATGGTCCGGGAGCTGGTTCGCCATCGCAAAAACTTCCACCAGTTAATCGTCGACATTCTCAGCGAATCAGAAGTAGAACTGCAGCCGCTATACGCTTCCTTTTTGCAGGACGCGGATCACGACCTGGTCAAGATCGGGCTGATCGGCCTTGCACAAAGCAATCCTGCCGGCGTGGGCGAGCGGCTTGACAAGCTCGTGCGTTCTGCGGACAAGGAAGTGCGGATCAAGGCCGTCAAGCTGCTGTGCAGCGACGCTCGCCAGCTGACGGAAAAGAGGGTGCGCGAATTCATGGCGCACCCCGATTGGGAGATTCGGGCAGCAGTAGCCAAGGCAGCAGGAACGCTCGGACTTTCGTCCAGCATTCCGCTGCTGAAAAAGGCGGTGGGCGACGACAACTGGTGGGTCAGCCATCACAGCGCTCGCAGCCTGGCGCAGCTCGACGTCGAAGGCTTCCAGGCACTTTGCGAGATTCTGCAGGAGGGTGGCCTCGGCAGAGCTGTGCAAATGGCCCAGCAGATCGTGCTGGAGGAGCTGGAAAAGGGCAGACTGCAGTCGGCCGATCCGACCAATCCATCGCCGTACAATCAAAAGCTGTATCTCTACCAGAATTCGCGCAAAAGGACCATTTCGACTGCGCAGGCATGATCATGAATACAGGGAGGGGAGGAAGCTATGAGAGACTTTTTGCTCTATTACGGAATATTCGCGGTCTACTATGTGATTGCGATCAATTCGTTGTACTTCATCATCATGATGTTCTCCTTCAAGAACATCATCGGGATCCTGAAGAGCTCCGTCTATTCCAGATTCCAGGCGCTGTCAGGCTCGAAGCACGTTCCGCCCATATCCATCCTGGTGCCGGCGTACAACGAGGAGCTGACCATCATCGAAAACGTCAGGTCGCTGCTCTCGCTGAACTACCCCCGCTACGAGGTAATCGTGGTCAACGATGGCTCCAAAGACGAGACGCTGCAGGTGCTCATCCGCGAATTCGAGCTGGAAGCATCGACTTACACGCCTGTCCAGCCGCTCTTGCAGACATCGGAAATTCGGGGGATCTACCACAATCCGGCGTTTCCGAACCTGTATCTGATCGACAAGGAAAACGGCGGGAAGGCGGACTCGCTCAACGCCGGCATCAATGTGTCGCACTATCCGCTGATCGCTTCTATCGATGCCGATTCGCTGCTGGAAAAAGACGCTCTGATCCGGATCGCCAAGGTCTATATGGAAAATCCGGATGAGACGGTAGCCATCGGCGGTGACATCCGGATCGCAAACGGCTGCAAGATCGAAGACGGAGTGGTCCGGAACATTCGGCTGCCCGACAAGTTTTTGCCGATGATGCAGTCGGTCGAATACCTCAAGGCGTTTTTGGGAGGAAGGATCGGCTGGGCTGCGATCAACGGACTGATCATCGTGTCGGGAGCCTTCGGAGTTTTCCGCAAAGACTACGTGATCAAGGTCGGCGGGTACCGGGAAGGCTACCCCGGCGAGGACATGAACATCATTATCAAGCTGCACAAGTACATGCTGGAAAACAAACTCCCTTATCGCGTCGCCTTCTGCCCGGACGCGGTCTGCTGGACGCAAGCCCCGGACACGTTCAAGATCCTGGGCAGTCAGCGGCGCAGATGGGGGCGCGGCAATTTGAAAAACATGATCGAGTACGGAAAGCATATGGTGCTGCGACCCAAATACAAGTTATTCGGGATGCTTACTTTGCCTTTCAATATCTTGTTTGAAACGCTCAACCCGTACTTCCGGATCACAGGACTCCTGGCTTTGATCGGCTACACGCTCCTGGACATGACCAACTCCCAGGTGCTCCTGTTGTACGGACTGCTCAATGTGATCTACGGCGTGCTGCTGGGAGTCGGCGCGCTGCTGCTGGAGGAAATCGCGTTTCGGCGCTATCCCCGCATTCGGGATATCGTCAAAATGCTTTTCTATACCATTCTGATGTTTTTCGGCTATCGCCAGCTCGGTGTCATCTGGAGATTCCTCGGACACATTGAATACTTGCGCAAGAACAACTCGTGGGGCACGATGACCCGCAAGAGCTGGCAAGCGGAAGGCAGCAAAAATATTTCGAGTTTGGAGGCAAGAGGATGAGTAATCTCAGAGCAGCTTTTCAACAGCGATTGAGCCAGCTTGAAGCGAATCGAACGTCGTGTGGGGTTATTTTGGCAGCTTGCAGCAATTTCTCGAAAGAAGAGCTGGAAGCGATGCGGAAACATTTTGAGCAGTCAGCCCCTGCAATAACAACCCACTACGCATTCGACGGGACGGGCATCGTAGGAGTGCTTTTGGAGCAGCAAAAGCTGGGCGATACCCATTTTCACGCCCTTTTGGTCAAAGAGTACCTGCTCGACCGCAGGCTCCTGTCCGGCAGCCTGCTGATCGCCAGCTTTCCCGACGGCGCACGAGACACAGGCCAGACCCTCATGAAGATGACTCAGGACATCCGGCAACTGGAAAGGCTGGGGGAGATCCACATTTATGATCGGGAGCGTGAACAGGCGAGCATCCTGCTCGTCAACCCGGACGAAACCGTCAACGAGTTTTTGAGCATATACCTCCAAAGGAAAGGATACCGCGTCATCGTCGCGAGCGACGGAATGGAAGGCGTGCAAAAGTATCAGGAGGTAGGGCCGGACCTGGTCATTACGGACTTGAATCTGCCCGTGATCAACGGCTACCAGCTGATGGAGCGAATCAAGCACGCAGGGAGTGAGCGTTACAGCAAGATCGTCGTGCTGACTGACAAACGCCTGGAGGAGGACGTTCAAAAATCATTCGCGCTGGGGGCGTCCGACTACATTACCAAGCCGTTTTCCCCGGTGGAGCTCGAAGCCAGGGTCAAACGCCTGATTTCCTGACAGTTGATCGAGGCGATAGAAAAAAAGGAGTGGAACGAACGATGGGAAGATACGAGGAACTCAAACAAAGCATTCAACTGAAAACAGCGAAGGTCGGCATTATCGGATTGGGCTATGTCGGCCTTCCGCTCGCGGTGGAAACACTGAAAGCCGGGTACACGGTGATCGGGATCGACTTGCATGCGGGCAAGGTTGAAAATCTCAAGGCGGGCATCTCTCACATCCAGGATATTTCCCACGAGACGATCCGGGGCTGCATGGAGAGCGGGCGCTTTTTCCCCACGACGGATTACAACGTGCTCGCCGAGCTGGACGCGATCAGCATTTGCGTTCCCACTCCGCTCAGCCCCAATCAGGATCCCGATACGTCCTACATCATTCACGTCGTCGAGCAAATCAAGACGCACATGCGCCAAGGGCTGCTGATCACGCTGGAGAGCACTACGTATCCCGGCACGACAGAGGAATTGATCCAGCAGGAATTCGAAAAGCTCGGCTATGAGGCGGGGGTAGACTTCTTTCTCTGCTATTCTCCAGAGCGCGTGGACCCGGGCAACCGGCTGTACACCACCTACAACACGCCGAAAGTCATCGGCGGTACGACGGAAAAATGCCTGGAGCTGGGCTCGCTCTTGTACGGCAACCTGGTCAAAACAGTCGTACCGGTCACATCGCCGAAAGTGGCGGAGATGTCCAAGCTATTGGAAAACACGTTTCGCAGCGTCAACATCGCCTTTATGAACGAAATGGCGATGATGTGCGACAGAATGGGCATCAACGTATGGGAAGTCATCAAGGCCGCCTCTACCAAGCCGTTCGGCTTCATGCCGTTCTATCCGGGGCCGGGAATCGGCGGGCATTGCATTCCGCTGGATCCGATGTACCTGTCGTGGAAGGCCAAAGGCTACCGCTTCCACAGCCAATTCATCGAGATCGCCCAATCGATCAACGACAATATGCCTGATTACGTCCTGAACAAGACCGGCCAGGTGCTCAACATCTACGCCAAAGCGATCAACAGCTCGCGCATCCTGATCCTGGGCATGGCCTACAAGCCAGACGTGGACGACCTGCGGGAATCCCCCGGACTGGAAATTTACGAGCTGTTCGCCAAAAGCGGCGCCAAGGTCGACTACTACGATCCGTATGCGCAAAGCTTTGTGGACAAAGAAGGGCGTGTGGTGCATTCCATCGCGGGCGACCTGGAAGCGTTCAAAGACTATGACTGCATGGTGCTGGTCACCAATCACCGCTGCTTCGACTATCAGCAGCTGGCAGAGCTGGGCGTGGCGATCATTGACACGCGCAACGCCTTTGACGGCATCGTGAGCAAGAACATCTACAAGCTCGGCAATCCGGTCGCGATTCCCCAGGAAAAGGAAATGGTCAGCCTGCTCGCGTAAGGGCTGGCTGTTCATTCGATCGACTGAGCAAGGGAGGACTTCGTACATGTGTGGAATTATGGGATATATCGGAAACAAGGAAGCCAAGTCTATTCTGATCGACGGACTTCGCAAGCTGGAATACCGCGGCTACGATTCGGCCGGGATCGCGGTGTGCGACGGATCATCGATCGCCATTTGCAAGGCGAAGGGGCGCATAGACGTATTGGAGCGGCAAGCAGAGACCACCAGCCTGCCGGGAGCGGTCGGCATCGGCCATACGCGCTGGGCGACCCACGGGCGTCCGTCGGATGAAAACTCTCATCCCCACAATGATCAGTCGGGTAAATTTGTGGTCGTGCACAATGGCATCATCGAAAATTACCTGGAGCTGAGGCAAGCCCTGGAAGAGCGAGGAGTCGTATTTACCTCGCAAACAGACACCGAAGTCATCGTCCATCTGCTGGCGGAAGAGTACGACGGTGATATCGTGTCGGCTGTCCAGCGCGTCACCCGCAAGATTCGCGGGGCGTACGCCCTGGGCGTCATGACGGAATACGAACCGGACAAGCTGATTGCCGTCCGGCTCGCCAGCCCGCTGATCGTCGGAGTGGGAAAAGGTGAAAATTTCATTGGATCCGACATTCCGGCTGTCCTGGAGCATACACGCGATGTCTACGTCCTGGAAGATGGCGATCTGGCCGTTTTGACGAAAGATTCGGTCACCGTTCTGGACATCCGGACGAATCAGCAGATCGAGCGCGACCTGATGCGGATCGAGTGGGACAAAGAGCAAGCGGAAAAGGACGGCTTCGACCACTACATGCTGAAAGAAATTTACGAGCAGCCGCGTGCTTTGCAAAGCACGATGACCGGACGGATCGACGAAGCGGGAGAGCACATTCTGTTGTCCGATCTAAAGCTGACGCCCGAAGATGTGCGGGGGATCGACAAAATTTACATCGTGGCATGCGGGACAGCCTACCATGCAGGGTTGATCGGCAAGCACGTGATTGAAAGCCTGGCCCACATCCCCGTGGAAATCGACGTGGCTTCGGAGTTTCGCTACCGTCGTCCCCTTTTCAAAGGAAAGACGCTCACCATCGTCGTCAGCCAGTCCGGCGAAACGGCCGATACGCTGGCGGCCCTGCGCGAAGCCAAGCGCCATGGCTCGGCTGTCCTGGCCATTACGAATGTCGTGGGCAGCTCCATCGCCCGGGAGGCCGACCACTTGCTCACGACGAATGCGGGCCCGGAAATCGCCGTCGCCTCCACCAAGGCATACACGTCCCAGCTCGTTGCCTTTTATCTGCTGGGGCTGTATTTGGCAGAGGGAAGGGAGACGGTTTCCTCGCAGGAGAGAGCTGCCTTGATCGCAGACCTGCGCAAGCTGCCGGAGCAGGTCGAAGCGATTCTGGCTCATGCCGAAGAGATTCACGCATTCGCCCGCTCTATTCAGGACGAGGGGCATCTGTTCTTCATCGGACGCGGCCTTGACTACGCCGTCGCGCTGGAAGGTTCGCTGAAGCTAAAGGAAATCTCCTACATCCATTCCGAGGCGTATGCTGCCGGGGAGCTCAAGCACGGCACGCTTGCGCTCATCGAAGAGGGGACGCGGGTCATTGCGCTGTCCACCCAGGAGCAGCTGCACGAGAAAATGGTCAGCAACATCACAGAGGTGAAGGCGAGGGGAGCGGTCGTTCTCGGCATCGCCCTCGAGGACAACGTGGAGCTGCACCGCTCGGTCGACGAAGTATGCCTGATCCCGAGCACCCATTCGCTTTTGACCCCGATTTTGAGCGTCATTCCGCTGCAGCTGATCGCTTATTACACTTCGGTAGCGTTGGGGAATGACGTGGATCGTCCCCGCAATCTGGCGAAAAGTGTAACAGTCGAGTAGCGATGCTCGTCCTTACTCACTAAGAAGATCGAAACAGGGAGGATGAGGACATGAACGCCTCGAAGCGAGAGTTGAATCAGGAAATTTTGCTGGAGATCATGCTCCAGGCCTATCAGCTGGGCGTGCAGAGGAAGGACATCGACTTGGGAATGATGATTGACACGTTGACTTACGAATTGAAGCCTTACTTCGAACATGAATTCCAGCATCGGCCGTACAGGCGGGCCGAGCTGGACGGGACGGAGGGAATTGGATGAATATCTATGCGGTAATACTGGCCGCCGGAAAAGGGACGCGAATGAAATCCAGACTGTACAAGGTCATGCATCCCGTTTGCGGCAAGACAATGATCGAACACGTTGTAGACGCGGTGGAAGAGCTGTCGCCGCATCAGCTGTTCGTGGTGGTCGGCCATGGCGCCGAAGCCGTCACGCTCAAGCTGGGCGACCGCGTCCGCTACGCCAGGCAGGACGAGCAGTTGGGAACCGCCCATGCCGTCTGGATGTGCCAGGACGTCTTGGGTGACAGGGAAGGTGTCACGCTGGTTCTGAACGGCGATACGCCGCTGGTGCAAGGGGAAACGCTTCGCCAGCTGCTGGCCTATCACCGGGAGCGGGAGGCGGCCGCGACCGTACTGACCGCAATCGTGGATGACCCGACGGGCTACGGGCGGATTGTCCGCGACGAGAACGGCAACGTCAGACGGATCGTGGAGGAGAAGGATGCGACGCTGGGACAGAAGAAGGTGTGCGAAATCAGCACAGGCATTTTCTGCTTCGACAACCGCAAGCTGTTTGAAGCCATTCCGCTCGTTTCCAATGAAAATGCCCAAGGGGAGTACTACCTGCCGGACGTCCTGGCGATCCTTCAGGAACAAGGCTGCCTGATTAGCGCCTACGCCGCGGACAATCCGGACGAAGGCGCGGGAGTGAACGACCGCATCCAGCTCGCGCAGCTCGAACAAAAAATGCGGAAACGAATCAATGAGCGCCACATGAAGAACGGCGTGACGATCATTGATCCGGCTTCTACCTATATAGATGCGGACGTCGCGATCGGCACCGATACGGTGATTTATCCGGGCTCCTATTTGAGCGGACATACCCGGATCGGGGAAGGGTGCGCGATCGGTCCTCACGCCCATGTACTCGGCAGCGTGATCGAAAACCGAGTGCAGGTGAGCTCGTCGACCGTCGTCGGGAGCAGGATCCCCGAGGGGGCAATCGTCGGTCCTTACGCCTACATAGGCGGAGAAGGGGACCAGACCAGTCCGCAGGCTGTCTCGCGTCAGTGGCTCGGCGACACGCTGTCGCCGGATGCGGCGCTGACGGGAGGACGATGCTGACTTTGCGGTGGGCCCGGTCCGGCTTTCACCCGATATGGGGCTGGCTGGCGGGTGCCGTCTGCGTCACGATCGTCGTGCTGCTCTTGCTCGGCAATCGGCCGTCCCCGGTTCGGGCGACCTGGATTTGGGATGCCCGTCTCATATCCTCGCAAGCGGAGGAAATTGTCAGCTTCGCAAGGCAAAACGACATCAATCTGATTTACCTGCACATCGAGCCCACCCGCGTATCTCCGCAGCAGTATCGGTCCTTTATTCAGGCGGCGAGCCGCGCTTCCGTACGGGTCGAGGCGTTGGGCGGCGACCCGGGCTGGGCCTTGGCTGCGAACCGGGAGAGCATCGGCGAGCTGGTTGCCTGGGTAAAGGCGTACAACCGGACTGCGGGAGCGGACGAGCGATTTTCCGGAATTCATGTGGACATCGAGCCCTATCTCTTACAGGAATGGAAGGAAAACCAGAAGGACGTCGCTTCCGAATGGATGAGAAATATCGTCTATCTGGTGGCGGAAACGAAAAAGGACTCCGCCCTGTCGGTCAGCGCCGATCTTCCTTTCTGGATCGATTCCGTCACCGTTCCGGACGGTTCGGAAAAGCTGAGCAACTGGATGCTGGAGAGGCTGGACAGCATCACGCTGATGGCCTACCGGAATCACGCACAAGGACCGAATGGCATTGTCGACATCGTGCAAAAGATTGTGGCTGATGCCGATACGCTGGGGAAGGGTTCGGTGGTGGTGGGCGTCAACATACTGGAATCCCAGGAGGGCGAAAACGTCAGCTTTCATCAGATGGGGACGCAAGAGATGGAGAGCGAGCTGGCGATCTTGCAGGAGGAGCTGGGCGACCGCCCTTCTTTTGCAGGCAGCGCCGTCCACGATTATGAAAGCTGGTTTCATGCGAGCAGGCGAGAGGAGCAACGAAGATGAAAGCCGCGCCAATCTACCTTAGTGTGCTCTGCCTCACGCTCGGTTTTCTGTTCGGCTTTTCCCCAGCGGAAAAAAAGAGTAAAGCCACATGGATTTGGCAGTCCGAGACGATCGGGGAGGACAAGCAGCACGTTCTGGATTTCTGCAAGCAAAGCGAGATCACGCTGATTTACTTGCGCGTCGATATGAACAAGCCTTACGACTACTACCGCTCTTTCATTCGGGACGCGGCCGCCCAGGGCATCGAGGTGCATGCTGTGGCCGGCCATCCGGCTTGGGCTCTGGCAAGCAATCAGCAGCGGATGCTAAAGATCGTGCAATGGGTAAAAAAGTACAACGAAGCTGTTACGTCGGCTGGGGAAAGATTCAAGGGCATCCAGTTGGACATCGAGCCTTATCTGCTGCCGCAATGGGAGACGGAGCGGGAGAGGGTCATTCGGGAGTGGCAATCGAACATCAAGGTGTTCACAGCGGAGCTGCAAAAGGATGGCCAGCTCCATTCCAGCCTCGCGATGCCATTTTGGCTGGATGATATTCCGACGCCAGGCGATCCCTCCGTGCCGCTTTCCAAATGGCTCATGTCACGCTTCGATACGATCTGCATCATGGCGTACCGCGACAAGCTGGACGGTCCGAACGGGCTCCTGGCACTGGTCGAGCAGGAAATGGAGCAGGCGGATGAGCTGGAGCGAAGAGTACTGATCGCTGTCAATTTGAAAGAGCTCGGCGACGACCACGCTTCCTTCGCAGAAGAGGGCGTCGATGAGATGAACCGGGTGCTGCAGCAATTGCCTGACCGCCTGGCGCAGCACCCGTCCTATGCGGGTCAAGCGGTTCACGACTATCGTCGCTGGAAGGAGGGGGTGCAAGTGCTGCCGGAAAAACCCGAGCCCGCCACGCTCTATCGCGGCACCTACATCTGGCGTGCCGAGACCCTGGAGACGGAAGGAGACGAAATTCTGTCATTCGCCCGCGAGAACGGAGTCAACCTGCTGTACGTGCGAATCGACCGCGAGAGGCCGTTTTCCATGTACCGGGATTTTGTCAGGAAGGCGCAGGGGGAGGGCATCGAGGTCCATGCGATGGGAGGCCATCCGGTTTGGGCGCTCGCCCCCAGCAAAGGCAAGATTCTGGCTTTGGTCGATTGGGTGAAAGCGTACAACGAAGAGGCCGCGGCAGCCGAGAAGTTCCGCGGCGTGCACCTGGACATCGAGCCGTATGTCATGCCGCAGTGGAGGGAAAACCGGGAGAGCGTGCTGCGCCAATGGATGGGAAATATGCAGGCGTTTATCTCCGAGGCGAAGGCAGGCGGTCTGGAAG
The DNA here is from genome assembly GCF_031583145.1 of Brevibacillus brevis. Taxonomy (NCBI): domain Bacteria; kingdom Bacillati; phylum Bacillota; class Bacilli; order Caryophanales; family Paenibacillaceae; genus Brevibacillus; species Brevibacillus brevis. The sequence goes on from NZ_CP134050.1 coordinate 1,537,456, forward strand.
CGAGCATCGATATGGCTGCTTGGCTGGACAACACGCCTACGCCGGGACAGCCGGACACGCCCATTTCCCACTGGATGATTGAACGGCTGGACCACACGACGCTGATGGCGTTTCGCGATCATGCCGACAGCATCGTCGGACTTGTGGAAAACCAGTTGAAATACGCCGACAGCATCGGGAAAAAGCTGGTCGTCGCCGTAGAGACAAAAGAAAGCCATGAAGGGAAGTTCGTCAGCTTTTATGAAGAAGGCATGGGCGAGATGAATCGCCAGCTCAAACAGGTGACGGAGCTTCTGAAGGGCTATTCCTCCTACATGGGACAGGCGATCCATGCTTACGAATATTGGAAGAACGGAAAAGAGTAAGCGACATTCCCGCATGCGCCCCGGTTTCCTGTACAATAGAAGAAAACGAGTGCAAGGAAAGAGGCGAACAGCATGCGGGATGTACAGAGCGCACCCAACGGGCTGCCACCGCGCACGCCTGAGATGTTGCATAATATCGTGCGCAAGTTTTACCGGGGCGCTGTCAGTCATTACGATCTGATTCAGGCGAAAAAGGCAGAAGCGGCGGCCGCCCGCCAGGAGTGCCGTGCGGGCGGAGACGATGCAGCGCTTAAGCGTGCGCTGCACACGCTGTTCTTGGAATTCCACTTTTACGTGACCTGCTGGCTGAAGATCGAGCAGGCACTGGTGAGGCTGGCGAGCCAGGATGGCAGGCAGGCCGCCGTGCTGGAGAGGTTTCGTCCCGAGCTGGAGCGGCATCTCGGCGTGCGCGAACAGCTCGACAAGACGGAGGCCTGCGTCGAGGCGCAGCTAGCACATGGCGGACCGGATTGGCCCTGTGTTCAACAGGATGAATACTGGTTTGCGGGAATAGCGTTTACGGTGGATGAGTACAGCCTTCAGGCGCTGCACGATTTATACGAGGCGATCCAGCGGGCGAGGAACGAAGTCGAATGAAAAAAGCGTGGCTGTCGAAGGTAGACAGCCACGCTTTTTTTGGGGTTTACAGAATTCCAGGGAAGATCGCGCCGGTATTGGCAGCACCGCCATGGTTCAAGCTGCGAACTTCTTGAGCGTTGGTGCCGGCGAAGCCTGGGGAGAACATGGATTGAGCGCTACCCCCGAAACCGCCTCCGAAGTTTTGGAAGGACTGCTGTGCTTGTTGTTGCTGTTGTTGCAAGCCGAACTCGGCGCCTGTGATTCCGGCGGATGCGGAACCTTGGTTGAGCTGGCGAACTTCTTGCGTGTTGGTGCCGGCGAAGCCTGGGGAGAACATGGATTGAGCGCCACCCCCGAAACCGCCTCCGAAGTTTTGGAAGGATTGCTGTGCTTGTTGTTGCAAGCCGAACTCGGCGCCTGTGATTCCGGCGGATGCGGAACCTTGGTTGAGCTGGCGAACTTCCTGCGTGTTGGTGCCAGCGAAGCCCGGGGAGAAGATGCTGCCGCCTTGCTGAGCGGAGAATCCTGCGTTACCGGCAAAGCCGGATAGTCCGGTGTATCCTGCTTGATTGCGGGCTTGCACTTCCTGAACATTGGTTCCGGCGAAACCTGGGGAGAAGATGCTGCCGCCTTGCTGAGCGGAGAATCCCGCGTTACCGGCAAAGCCGGATTGCCCGGTGTACCCTGCTTGATTGCGGGCTTGCACTTCCTGAACATTGGTTCCGGCGAAACCTGGAGAGAAGACCGAGGATGCAGAAGCACCAAAGGCAGGCTGATACGTCGATTGGGCGGACGTGTAGCCAAAAGGCTGGTATTGCTGGAAGCTGTTGAGATTGGACTGCTGGGATCCGAACTGCTGCGGCGATGCGAAACCGGAGTTGAGCTGTCTTACTTCTTGCACATTGGTGCCCGCAAATCCTGGCTGGAATACCGCCTGAGCGCCGCCGAACCCGCCGCCGAAAGAGCCGTATGTAGCTTGTGTTGCTTGGCCGCCATGGTTCAATTGCTGTACTTCCTGAGCGTTGGTACCTGCAAACCCTGGCTGAAAAATAGCGCCGGCTTGTCCAAAGGCGCCGGACATTTGTGGTTGAAATTGTGATTGCATGATATTGTTGTAGGTCATCTGAAGACCACCTCCTGAACCATATCTTTTTCCAAGGATGGCCAGTCCATGCATGAAGTAACAAAACAAGAGAATTCGCATTTTTGCTGAAATGCACGAAAACATGCCGGATGGTCAGCCGGCATGCTCCTGCAAATCGTTCGGATGCCAACAGCCGTAAGCTAGCCACAGCGTTGGCTTTCCCGTTGGTCCGATACTGGCTTTCACAGGCTCAAACCCCATGCCGCGAAACAGCGCCAGGCTTGCTTCATTATCCAGTGCGACGCGCACGTACAGTTTGGGCAGGCGCTGGCACAAATGCGTAGTCAGTGCCTTGCCGATGCCCCGATTGCGATACCGTTTATCTACGACCAGAAAGGATTGGTCGAGGCCGCAGCGTGAGACGGCAAACAATCCGACTACCCGTTTGCCGTTCATCGCGAGAGCCACTGTCGCTTTCTGCTGAGCCATCTTTTTCGGAGTGAGGCGCGTCAGCCAGTCGATGGCGTGCTTGGTGATCCGCCGCTCCCCTTCCTGGCGGGCAAAGCGGATCAATGTCATTTGGGATTCCGCCAAAGCTTGCGGCGGCAAAATCAAAACCTTCCATTTCATATTCCTACCCCGCTACTACTCCTCGCCCGCTTGGCAGGCGGGATACGTACTGTGCGTAATGGATGAGATTGGACAGAGAAAGCCTACGGATCGAGGGTTCGTCAAATTTTTCAGGTTTGGCATTCGCTTCGAAAAACCAGAGCTTGCCGTCTACCGTCAATCCCAGGTCCATTGACATTTCCGCCAGATCCTTGATTTCTTCGTTGAGTGCGCCAGCGATCATAAGCGCCGTCTGGTGGATCATTTCCTCGATCCTTTCCGGTTCGGACGGGAACAGCGAATGCAGGACGGTGGCCAATGAGTGGATCGATCCCCCGCGGGGGACGTGGGTGGTGATGCTTTGCGATCCGGACCGCCTGATTCCGACACCGGTCACGCTCCATTCGCCATGTCCGTTTTTTTGTACGAGGACACGTACGTCAAACGGCTTGCCGAGATAGCGCGCTCGCTTGATCCCCTGCTGCATGATGTACCGCTTTTGCCGAATATGGCCTTTGACGTGCCTCCACAGGTCATCCAGATTGGAAAAACGGCGGATGATCGCTTTTTGCTCCTTGAGCCGCTCGAGCCGCCACATGTCGTTTTTGTAATCAATCCGCATGATCCCTTCGCCGGCCTTGCCGCGCACCGGTTTTAAGTAAACGAACTGGTGGGCGGTGCAGAAGCTGCGGAAGCGGGCAAGCGTATCGAGTTTTTTCGTTTCAGGCAAAAAGGAATGCACACTTGGATAGTTGGCAAGCATTTGGAACAATTCCTGCTTATCAAAGAAACAGCGGTTGAACAGAGTGACGTTCGGCAAATCGTTGATCCGCGATAGCGTTTTGCGCACCTCTGGGCGTTGCTCGGCCTTCCGGGAGGGAATGCGGTTGTAGACGACATGGGGAAACGGTAGAACGACTTCCTGCCAACTGCTCTGCTTCTCGTTGTACAAGTAGCCGCGTACCTTCTTCTTCTCCCAGTTGATTCCTTTCGTTGTAAACACGTACACAAGGGCACCCCATTTTTTCCCGGAAAGAGCGATATCCTTGAAATTTTCCCGGTTTCCGAAAAATGCCGATCCTTCGCCGACCGTCAGGATGCCGATTAACGGTCCGAGCCTGAGCGTGTCATTGACCATCTTCCAGTTGATCCGGGTACGAATGCGGCCAGGCTGCTGACTGGGCAAGCCGGTATGCACGCGCTTGTGATGGGAAAAAGGTCCAAGGCTGGCGTAAAGCGGCTTGCGTGCCTTGGCCAACGCTTGTCGCGGAAGCTGCAGAAACCATTTGCCGCTTGGGAGGATGGTCAACCACCCGGAGCGCTGCCTCTGCATGGTGTTCCCCCTTCCTGAAAAAACGGTGCTATTCTCATCGTTAGAAATTTGCCAGATAACAGCTGTAATCGACGAGCAGCTTGCGAGATTCGTAGTCGGCCTGCTTGAGGCGGGCGTGCTTGAAGATGGAACGGCCCGGCTTGGAGTTTGCTTCGAACATCCAGACGTGGCCGTGCGTGTCGATGCCCATGTCGAGACCAAGTTCGCCAAGATCGACTCCTTTTGCCAGCTCGATCGCGGTCGCCAGCCGGATTGCGGCGTTTGCGATGCGCTCGGACATCAGCGCTTTTTGCCGGCCAAACAGATGCTGGAGCAGCTCATCCCCGGGAATGACGGTTCCGCCTGTGCGGACGTGGGTAGTGACGCTGCCGGATCCGGCGACTTTGGCTGCGGTGCAGGAGACGACCCACTCGTTCAGCTGGTTTTTATGAAGATGGACGCGGAAGTCAAAAGGTCGTCCGTGGAACGTCATGAGCGGAATGCCTTGCTGTGCGAGATAGGAGCCGACACGCCTGGTGCGAAATACGTGCTGGTACAGGGAGGATAGTTTGGAAAAATGCCGTTTGACGTTTCCGCTTCCGTTGTGGTACGAAGCATCAAAGCCTCCACCCGACCGCACGACTTTCACGATTCCGTATCCGAGGCTTCCGTTTTTCGGCTTCAAATAGACGATGGGATATTTGCGAATCAGGTTGCGGACCGTTTGCAAGGACGGAGAAGTGTACGTTTCGGGAATATGCTCGTTTACTTCCGGATTCGGATACAGGAGCTGATGCACGCCCCACTTGTTGAAGAATCCCTGGTTGAACATTGGGGTATTCGGATAATTTGCGAGCTTGTATTTGAAGTCCCGGACGGCCTCGTGTTTTTCTGCGGATCGGGAAGGGATCCTGTCGTAGATGACATCGGGCATGGCGGTCGTCATCTTTCTCCAGACGTAGCCTCCCTTTTTTCCTTTGCGCAAAAACCAGGCGCTGACTTCGTTTTTCGTCCAGTCTACATCGTGGGGGGAGAAAATGTAGTAGAAGACGCCTTTGCCTTCCTGCGCCTGCAGCAGCTTATGGAAGAACGAGGTGCGCGGGCCTATCGGATTTCGCGGATCTCTGCGAATGCCGGTCGTGACGATGCCGATTGCCGGACCGATCCGAAGCGTATCTCCTTCCCGCTTGATGTTGACCAGGCCGGCGTGGGGAATGCACAGGTCTGCTTGCAGGGAACTGGTGATTTTGACGACATTCCCCTCAGGGTTCCGTTTATCCTGCAGGACAGTTGCGATGGCTTCCTTTTTCCCCAGCGTGATCGTGATACGTTGGCGAGGTGTGAGCTCCAGCTTTTGGATGAGATTGTTCGGCAGGATGATCCCGTACACATGGGGATGGGGAAGGAAGCGAAGTCGCACTCGGGTTGTTTCCATGCTTAGTAACCTCCTACACGCTCTTTCATGAGATAGTGAGCATAGCGAACAGGCTGGGTAATCGAATGAAACTTCGCATCTGGGTCGTTAATCATGGAAAATACGGTTCGTCCCGGTCTGCTGTTTACTTCGATAATCCAGACGTTGCCTGCCGTGTCGATGCCGACGTCGATCCCGAGCTCAACCAGTCTGCCGTGGGACTGCTCCAAAAAGCGGGGCAGCTCCACCGCCAGTCGATCGATCGTCTGCGTGATCCGCGCCCGTACAGCAGGCTTGTAGTGGCGCGAGAGAAAGGGAGTGAGCGAAACAGCCCTGCCTCCTCCATGGAGGTTGGAGGTGATGCTTCGCTTGTCGCCGATGCGGACAGCCTTGCCTGTCGTTTCCCATTCGCCCTTGCCGTTTTTTTGGACCAGGACGCGGACATCGTACGGCGAGCCGTCCGGAGTATGCAGGTGGAGATAGGGCTGCACCAGAAATTTGCGGCCGGCGGTAAACGACGTGACGAACTGCTTCAAGCCGCCTTCTTTCAGGACGCGGCGAAACGGCTGGTTCTCCCGGTTGCGCCCCGATACTTCGTAGCCGCCGCGGCACTCCTTGATCCGAACCACCCCGATTCCATGCGTTCCCGCCATGGGTTTGATGACAGCTGCTCCGTGAGTGGCCAGGGTCTCCTGTAGGGACGAAAAGGAAAAAAGCTCAGTCGGAGGCAGCAGAGGAGCGAGCTGGGGAGACTGGATGAGCATCTGGTGCACCTGCCATTTTCCGGACAGGCCGTACCCCAAAAACGTAATGTTGCGATCGTTTTGCAACTTTTCTACGAATGGTTTATAGTGACGGTAAGCTGGGCCTACGAAACAGCGGTCGTAAATGAATGCAGGCAATGGGAAAGTGTCCGATTGCCAAGCGCCGTTCCTGTATTCAAAGCCGGCTACCGTTCTGGCAGCAAAATTGACTTGGCGAGGCGAAAACACGAAGACGCGGATGCCTCGCTTGCGCCCGAAAAGCGTCAGTTTTTTGTAATATCCTTTGTCAACAAAGCGGGAGCCTTGGCAGCGAGTCATAATGCCCAGGCTTCTCTGATTATCCTTCATGAGGGTCACCTTCGCCTGTTTTTCTTGGCTGCTGGTTTTGGCTTCGCTGCCCGAGGAAAGCCGCAGACAAAAGCGGAGTAATCAAGCATGCGCAAAACAGAAGGGCGTGCGCGCCGCGGAGGTTCTTCCACGCCTTCGGGCAACGGAATGGTATTGGCCGCTTTCGACGGTTTGCTATTCACTTCAAGCAGCCACACATGGCCGCGGACATCCACTCCGAGGTCGACCCCGAATTCCGCATAATGCCCGGGCAAGCCGTCCTCGAGCAGGACAGACAGCTTTAAAGCGATGGCTTTCAGCGTCTCGGGAGAAGGTTTCGTCCCTCCCAGCCACGGGCCGCAAAGGCGCAGAGCCTGGAGGGGCGAGAGCATGGAACCGCCTCTGGAAATGTTGGAGACGATCCGGTTCTGGCCGAGGCGTGCCACCATCGATGTGACTGCCCACTCCCCCTTCCGGTCTTTTTGCACCAAGACGCGGAAATCGGACGGTCGATTTTGGAGCCCAATCAGTGTCAATCCTTGCTGGAGCAAATAGGCTTTGCCTTTTGTCTGTTTGGAAAGGTACTGGTGCAGTCCTTGAAGAGTGGAAAATGTCTTCTTGAGGCCGCCTGGACGCGCGACCTGATAACCGTTTTCCATTCTGCGCAACCGGATGATCCCGCGTCCCATGCTGCCGTTGGCGGGTTTGGCGTAAACGGTCCGATGAGAGGCCAGCATTTGCCTCAGATCCTCCTGGCTCTGATAGCGAACCATGGCGGGGAGGTAGGGGGCCGCCGCCTCTTTGCTCTCCAGCGCTGCATGCACATCCCATTTATTCAAGAATTGCTCGTTGAAAAACGGAATGCTGGCGTCCTTGCATCGCTCAATCCATTGGGTCATTTGTTCGCTTCGTTCCCGTTGCCGGGAAACGAGGCGGTTGTAAATACATTGTGGAAGAGGAAGCACTTTTTGCTTCCAGACGCCGCCCCTTTTGACGAGGCCGCGGACGATACCCGCGTCCCAGTTGACATCCTGGAGCCGAAATGCGCAGACGATGCCGCCGCGTCTGCGGCAAATATCGGCTGCCTCGTTGAAAAACGATGTCAGCGGGCCGAAAGGATATTGCGGATACTGTGCGTTGTAGGTGGAGACCAGTATTCCTACATACGGTCCGAACACAAGAGTCTGCTGGTCAGCCTTGTATTTGGCCAAGATGGGGACTCCCGTAGGCAGATGCAACTCTTGGGCGACTGCAGGACGAATCAGCGCACGCCTGCTGCGCTCCATGCCGCTTACGCGGGCGCGAACCTGCTTGCTGCCGAACTGGACGGTGAGGGTGGGCGCCTGTAGATTCCATTTGCGCATATGCGCCTGGGGCAGGTAAAGGTCTACTTCCGACTTTGGCTCGTATGGGTAAGCGATGGTTGGAACGTATGACATGGTTATCCCCTTCCCATCAGGCATAAAGTTAGTCTATGGTATGAGACGGGAAATGGTTTGGTTCCATGCCGAGAAGAGAGGTTGTTAGTATTTATGAACTTTTGGATGATAATAGTGAACATTGTAGTGGGCTCCGTTATCGGCGGAGTGACAAACGAACTTGCGATCCGGATGCTTTTCCGGCCTTTGAAGCCTTGGTATATCGGGGGGTGGCGCATTCCCTTCACGCCGGGTCTGATCCCTCGCAGACGGGACGACATTGCCATACAAATGGGCAGATTGGTGGAAGAGCATCTGCTGACGACGGAAGGAGTAAAGCGGGCGTTGACCCAGGGAGGGCTTACGGGTACGCTTGAGGGCTGGATGAATCGGGTGGCGACCGACTGGATGACGAACGACGAGCGAAGTCTCCGCCAGGTCGTGCAAAAGGCGCTGCCGCACGTCTTTCTCGAAGACGGTACGTGGAGCGATTCCGTTCGAGAGCCAATCTGGCAGCATTGGCAGGCATTTGTGGACCGTACGTTGACACATTATGAAGAAAAGCCGTTGCGAGAGCTGATTCCAGCTGCCGGACGGGAGCGTCTGGACGAGGCATTGGACAAGGCCAGCGAGCTGCTTCGGCTGAGGCTGCGCGAGTATTTGCATTCTCCCGAGGGACAGCAGTCCCTGCAAGCGATGATCCGCGGGATGCTTGGAGGAGGCGGGGGGATGTTCGGCGGCCTGGTGGGCATGTTCCTCGGAGATGACAAGATTCTGGGCAAGCTGCTGCCGCATTTCGATGAGCTGCTGCAAAACCCGGAGCTGTCCCGGAAGCTCCGGCAGATGCTGGGTGCGGAGGCGGACAAGCTGCTCGGCAAAAATGTAGGCGAAATCGTGGCCTGGATCGGGCGGGAGCAGGTCGACGAATGGTCTCGGGCGATGTTTGCGAGAATCGAGGAGCACAGCCTGCGAATGATCGACGAGCCGTTGTCCCACTTCACCGCTCCCCTTCAGGCGACCCTTTCAGGCAATCTCATCCCTCGCCTCGCCAGCTGGATGGTAGAGTCGCTGGAGAAAAATGTGGAGCGCATTTTTGAAAGGCTGGCCATTCGCGACATAGTGACGCGGCAAGTAGAAGGTTTCCCGATTGAGAGGATCGAGGAGATGGTGGTGGGCATTTCCGGCCGGGAGTTCCGCATGATCACCGTTCTCGGCTTTATTCTGGGGGGCTTGATCGGACTCGTTCAAGGCTTTCTGTCTAGCATGCTGGGTTAGCAAAAACTGAAACGAAACTGTAAACCATCTGTAATATTCCTGTAATATTAAAAGGATAAGATAAAAGCACGATGAAAACCCCCTTAATGATATACTTTCTGATTGGGTAGCTTGAAAAAGCTACCCTTTTTTTTTGCTGCTCCTTCGGGTATATTGTTCCAAGGAGCCAGTATATTGAACGGATGGGAGATTAGGAAGGAGGAAGAGCGACTTGGCAACGAAACACGAACAAATCTTGCAATATATCGATCGCCTTCCGATCGGCTCAAAAATCTCGGTACGGCAAATCGCCAAGGACCTGGACGTGAGCGAGGGAACAGCCTACCGTGCGATCAAGGAAGCAGAGACGCAAGGATACGTCAGCACGATCGAGCGTGTCGGAACCGTGCGGATCGAGAAAAAGCAAAAGGAAAACATCGAACGGCTTACTTTTGCGGAAGTAGTCAACATCGTCGACGGGCATGTGCTGGGCGGCCGGGAAGGACTGCACAAGACGCTGAACAAATTCGTCATCGGCGCCATGCAGCTGGAAGCGATGATGCGCTACATCGATGCGGGCAGCCTGCTGATTGTGGGGAACCGCTATCAGGCCCACAAGATCGCCTTGCAGCAAGGAGCCGCCGTCCTGATCACCGGTGGCTTCGATACGAGCGAAGAGATCAAGCAGCTGGCGGATCGCCTCGCATTGCCGATCATCTCGTCCAGCTATGATACGTTTACAGTAGCTTCGATGATCAACCGGGCGATTTACGACCGCCTGATCAAAAAGGAAATCGTCATGGTGGAGGATGTGCTCAAGCCGCTTGCAGAAACGCCGGTCTTGCTGCCGTCCGACCCGGTGGCAAAATGGCACCAGTATACGGAGCTGTATCAGGATACGCGGTTTCCCGTCGTGGATGAGCAGATGCGCCTGATCGGCATCGTTACTTCCAAGGACATCATCGGTCACGACGAAACGGCTACCATCGACAAGGTCATGACCAAAAATCCGATTACCACATCGCCACGAGTCTCGGTAGCGTCTTCTGCGCACATGATGGTGTGGGAAGGGATCGAGCTGCTGCCTGTCGTGGACAATTACCGCAAGCTGGTAGGGGTCCTCAGCCGCAACGACGTCCTCAAGGCGCTGCAGTATACGGCGAAGCAGCCGCAGATGAGCGAGACGTTCCCGAACTTGATCATGTCCCATTTCCGCGAAGAGCGGCAGGCAGACGACCTGGTCTACCTGGGCGACGTGACTCCGCAGATGACCAACCATCTCGGGACCATCGCCAGCGGGATCATGACGACCGTCATGGTCGAGGCTGCCTGCAATCTCTTGCGCCATCATCGGCGCGGGGATATGGTGCCGGAAAACATCACGGTGTATTTTCTGAAGCCGGTGCAGATGGAGAGCCAGATCGAAGTTCAGCCTCGTCTGCTCGACATCAGCCGCCGCTTCGGGAAAGTGGAAGTGTCCGTCTATACAGGAGAGCAGCTGGTCGGTCAGGCGATGGTGACTGCGCAAATCATCGAACGATAAGCTCCCCAAAAAGGCAAAAGGCCGCTTCGGTGCGACAGAGCATCGAGGCGGCTTTTTTCAAGTGTTACGATTCGACCCAGTTGCCTTTGCGAAAGAGCGGCTCCCATGTGCCGTCGGCCAGTTCGCCGTCAATGTCGAGCTGGTCCGAACCGATCATGAAGTCTTCATGCACCATGCTGACGTTTGCACCGCGCGCAAGCAGCTCATCGGTCGACAGCTCCGAGCCGCCCTCGATGTTGAACGGATAAGCGCTGCCGAGCGCGAAATGGCAGGAGGCGTTTTCGTCCACGCCGGTGTTGTAGAAGACCCGATTCAATCGGGAAATGGGAGAGTCGTGAGGGACGAGCGCCACTTCTCCGAGGTAGCGCGCGCCATCGTCGGTCTCCAGGAAAGCCTTGAGGGCCTCGTAGCCCACCTCCGCCGAAAAATCGGTGACCTTTCCCTCCTGAAAGGTCAAGGAAAAGCGGTCGACCAGCGTGCCCTGGAGGTTGAGCGGCATCGTACTGGTAACGGTGCCGTTCGCCCCTGAGCGCCGCGGCATGGTGAACACTTCCTCCGTGGGGAGGTTGCAGACGAATTCGATTCCGTTCTGATTCACGCTGCTGCCTCCCGCCCAGATATGTCGGCCAGCCAGCTCGACGGTCAAGTCTGTGCCCGGGCCGGTGAAGCGAAGCTTCCTGTACTGTTTGGCGGTTAGCTTGGCACATTGGGACTTCAGGGTCTGAACGTGATTTTTCCAGGCAGCGACCGGATCGTCCAGATTTGCGCGAGTCATTTGGAAGACGGCTTCCCACAGGGCGTTTATCCGTTCGGACGGCGGGAGATCGGGATAGGCCTTGTCAGCCCAGGCAGCCGTCGGTGCGATGATCAGGCACCAGCTCATTTTGTTGGTCCGTACGTAGCCCTTGTACGTTTGCCTGGCGGCGGCAGCTGCACGCATCGCGGCGCTGACCTTGGCGCTGTCGATCCCGGCGTACAATTCCGGATTCGGGACGTCGATCTGCAGGACTGCCCCGCCTGATTCGACGAGCTGCTCCATGGAAGACGCGACCCACTGCGGATAGTAGGAGAACGACTCATCAGACGCATGCTCGAAGCGGGCGCGCGTCACGGCATCGTCATCCCAGTCCACCTGCACGTATTTGGCTCCTGCCTCATACGCTTGGCGTACGAGGACGCGGACGAGTTCGGCGCACTCCAGAGGAGCTCCCAGGTACAGCACTTGTCCGGGCTGCAGATTCACGCCGACCTTTAGCACCAGCTCGGCGTACTTTTGCAGGGATGTCTCGAGATGACCCATAGACAGACCTCTTTTCTTGGTAGGATAAAGGTGAGCGGCAAAAAGGGACGAATGCTTGCAGACACATTGTTCCATAAAATCCCTGCGATTGACAAGATGCTTGCTTTTTCATACAATCTAATTAAATAATCATCTAATTAGATAAGCGAAAACGAGGCAGGTGATGGCAAGATGCAATTGGACAAATTGGTCACCTTTCACAAAGCGCTGGCAGACCCGACACGTATCCGCATCCTCGCCATTTTGGCGAACGGGCCGCTGCACGGGCAGGCTCTGGCCGGCAAACTGGGCGTGACCCCTCCGACGATCACGCATCACATGACGAAGCTGCGCGAGGCGGGAGCAGTCTACGAGCGACGTGACAAAAACACGATTTATTTTTACTTGCACGAGGCCAATATGAAACGGCAATCGATGGCGGTTTTGGATGTGCTGGAAAAGGCGAAGAGTGCAGCCGGCGATGAGCTGCCGGCGGACAACGAACAGACGGAACGGAGGAAGGCGGATATGGCAGAGGAAAAGCTTCACGTCATACGCAGCTTTATCACCCCGGATGGAAAGCTGAAGCAAATCCCGGCGCAGCGCAAGAAGAAGCTGATCGTATTCGAGTACATGGTGCGCGGGCTGGAGAGAGGAAGGAAGTATCAGGAAAAGGAAATCAACGAGTACATCAAGACGTTTCACGAAGACTTCGCCACGATTCGGCGCGAGTTCGTGATGAACCATTATATGTATCGCGAGGACGGCATCTACGAGCTGAACCCCGAGGCGATGTGGGCCAAGGCCTGAACATAAAAAAGGACAACCGTCGGCACTGCACCAGGTTGTCTGAAGCAATAAGATGTCACACAACGGCATTATAGCGCAGAAAAAAAGCGATCCGCTACTCGAAACGGCTGGAAACAGAGGAAAAATGCTTCCAGCCTCTCTTCGTTCAGACACCCTTCCCCGAACTATGCGCCCTTCTTCGTTTCCGCAAGCCATGCTGTTCTGTAGCGTAAATAATTGCGCGTCCCCAAATACAAATTGATGATTCCAACCAGCAGCATGACAAGGGCGACCACGATCCGGACGGCGTCCAGCGCTTCAAACGTGAATTGGTTCAGTCCAAACAAGGTCACCAGCACACCCAGGGCGATATTCATTTTCCCCAACGTCATGCGGGAAGCAAGCGGATGGATTCCCTGCCTGCGGGCATGAATGCTGAAATAAACGCTGGCGATCAGCGAAGCCAGTACGCCAGTCAAGTAAAAGGCAGACCACATTTCGGATTCATCCTCTCTACCAATCTGGTATTATCCTACCAAAAGGGCGAGAGCGCGGTCAAACGAGAGGGAATGTCTGTTCGGGTATTTCCCACATCCCGCGATCTTTTCGGTATAATGGAAATGACGATACGACTAGAGAACGATTTGAGACGGAAACCCAGAGAGGAAGAAGCAGCATGACCTCGTTTGTCCATTTGCATGTTCATACGGAATACAGCCTGCTGGACGGCGCAGCGCGGATCGAACCGCTGGTAGCCCGGGCGAAAGAACTGGGCATGCCCGCTCTGGCGATGACGGACCACGCCAACCTGTACGGGGCGATTCCTTTTTACAAGGCGTGCCGGGACGCGGGCATCAAACCGATCATCGGCATGGAAGCCTACGTGATCGAAGGCAATTTGCAAGACCGCGTGCGGAGCGCCCCTGCTCCCAGCCACCTGATCCTTCTGGCTGAAAACGAAGAAGGCTACCGCAATCTGCTGAAGCTCGCGACGATTGCGCAGACGGAAGGGAACTACATCATCCCCCGTCTGAACAAAGAGGCGCTCGAACGCCACCGGGCAGGCTTGATCGCCCTCAGCGGCTGCCGGGAAGGGGAAGTGCCCAGACTGCTGCTGGAAGGGGATATGGAAGGGGCGAAAAAGGCTGCGCAATGGTATCTGAGGACGTACGGTCCCGACCATTTCTACCTGGAGCTCGCCGATCACGGGCTCGAGCTGGAGCGCAGGCTGAATGCCAGACTCGTTCGGCTCGGCGAGGAGACGGGCATCCCGCTGGTCGTCACCAACAATGTCCACTACGTGGAGCGGGAAGATCACGCCGTGCACGACATCCTGCTTGCGATCGGCGAAGGGAAGACAGTGAACGAGGAAAACCGGTTCCGCTACGAGACCGATCAGTACTATCTGAAGAGCGGGGAAGAGCTGGCTGCGGCGTTTGCTTACGCACCACAGGCGCTGGCCAATACGGTCGCGATCGCCGAGCGCTGCGAGCTGAACTTGTCGTTTGGCGCTCACATTTTGCCGGAATTCCCCTTGCCAGACGGACAGGATTCGACCGCGTTTTTGCGCGAGCTGTGCATCCAGGGCTGCATCCAGCGCTACGGGGAGCTGACGCCGGAAATCCGGCAGCGGCTGGAGCACGAGCTCGCCATCATTACCGGGACAGGATTTACGGATTACTTTTTGATCGTCTGGGACTTCATGCGCTACGCCCATCAGCACGGCATTGCGACCGGGCCTGGACGGGGATCTGCTGCGGGGAGCCTGGTTGCCTATGCGCTGAGGATTACCAATGTGGATCCGCTGCGCCACCAGCTGCTGTTTGAGCGTTTTCTGAACCCCGAGCGGGTGACGATGCCCGATATCGACATCGACTTTGCCGTGGAGCGCAGGGATGAGGTCATCCGGTACGTGGCGGACAAGTACGGTCACGATCGGGTGGCGCAGATCATCACGTTCGGGACCATGGCGGCCCGTGCGGCCGTCCGCGACGTGGGACGTGCGCTCGGCCTGTCGCTCGGGCTGATCGACCGTGTAGCGAAAATGATCCCGCAGTCGCCCGGCATGACCATCGAGCGGGCGATCCGGCAAAATCCGGACATCGCCAAGCTGTGCGCGGAAAACAAGCAGGCGGCTCAGTTGATCGCCACGGCCAAAGGAGTGGAGGGACTGCCGCGCCACGCCTCCACCCATGCGGCGGGAGTCGTCATCTCCCGCGAGCCGCTGACGGAGTACGTGCCGCTGCAGACGGGAAGCGAGGGCCTTGCGCTCACGCAGTACCCGATGGAGATTTTGGAAGAAGTGGGCCTCCTGAAAATGGATTTTCTCGGCCTGCGCAACCTGACGATCATCCAGGAAACGTTGCGGAATCTGGAAAAGCAGGGGACGCGGCTCGAGCTGGAAAGCATCCCGACAGACGACCCGAAGACCTTTCGGATGCTCTCCCGGGGCGATACCACAGGCGTATTCCAGCTGGAGTCCAGCGGTATGAGAAACGTCCTGCGCGATTTGAAGCCGACCAGCCTGGACGATATTATCGCCGTCCTGGCATTGTACCGGCCGGGCCCGATGGAGATCATTCCTCAGTACATTGCCGCCAAACACGGCCAGACCCAGGTTCACTACGCCCACCCTGATCTAGAACCGATCTTGCGGGAGACGCATGGCTTCATGATCTACCAGGAGCAGATCATGCAAATCTCGTCTGCGCTGGCGGGCTTCAGCCTGGGAGAGGCGGACATCTTGCGGCGCGCCGTGGGAAAAAAGAAGCGGGAGCTTTTGGCGGAGCAGCGGGAGAAGTTCGTGGCTGGCTGCGTGAAGCAGGGCTACGGAGAAGCGCTGGGCCACGAAATCTACGACCTGATCGTACGATTTGCAGACTACGGCTTCAACAAGGCGCACTCCGTCGCCTATGCGGTCATCGCCTACCAGATGGCTTATTTGAAAGCCAACCATCCGCTCGCTTTCATGGCGGCGCTGCTCTCGCTGTCCATTGGCAGCCAGGGCCGCATCGCCGAATATACCGAGGAAGCCCGCCGCTTGCAGCTGAACGTGCTGGCTCCGGACGTGAACCGCAGCGAGGCCCATTTCACGGTGGAACAGGATGCCATCCGCTTCGGCCTGGCCGCTGTCAAGAATGTCGGCTACGGGGCCATCGAATCCATCGTGCGGGAACGGGCCCGCAGGCCGTACCGCGACGTGTTCGACTTTTGCGCCCGGGTGGACGGGAGACTGGTGAACAGGCGCGTAGCGGAATCGCTTGTGCTGTGCGGCGCGCTGGATTCGTTGCCGGGGCACCGCAGCCAGCTTTTGCTGCTGCTCGATGAGGCGGTCGGCAAAGCGAACGGAAAGAGGATTGAGCGCGACGCCGATCAGCTGAACCTTTTCGCCGGAGAAGAATCCGGCGCACCGGTCCGCGAGCCAAAGGATTACCCGGACGTCCCGCCTTTTTCGCGGACACAGCAATTGAAAGAAGAACGGGAGCTGCTCGGGGTATACATCTCCGGCCACCCTCTCGACCAGTACGTCCACCTGGCCGAGCACGCGGAAGTGACGAAGATCGCTTCGCTGGGGGAACTGCCTCGCGACAAGACGGTGAAAGTGTTCGGGATGGTTACGGAGGAGCGGCGCATACAGACGAAAAAAGGGGACCCGATGGCGTTTGTCACGCTGGAGGACAAAACGGCGCAGGTGGAGATGGTGGTCTTTCCCCAGGTGTACGCCAAGTACGGGGACCTGCTGGTGAGGGAGCGGATGGTCGTAGCCGAAGCGCGCATCGATCATCAGGACGATCTGGTCAAGCTGCTTGCATCCCGGATCTGGGCGGCCGAGTCTTTGCCGGTGCCAGTGGAAACCACGCCCCCGGCTGCTCGGACCCCAATGGCTTCTGCTGACAAGGGCGCCCTAGAAACGCCAGCTGCCGCTGCACCCCAAACGGGCCCTGCAACACAAGCCGTCCTGAAAACGCCGGCTGCCTCTGCATCCCCGGCCATGGAGACCGTGGTATTCGTCAAAATTTCCCAGACTCAGGAGCAGGATTCGACGCTGCAACAGCTTCAGCGGCTGTTTGTCGAAAAAAAAGGGACGATTCCGGTGCTCTTGTTCTACGAAGGAAAAAGACAGACAATTCGCTTGCCGGATACCATTCGTGTCGAAGCGGACGAGCTTTTTTTGGAGCAAGCGCGAGCAATTGTGGGACTAGACAGCGTAATTCGGAAAGAATTGCCCGTAAATTGGGGAGGATGAGAAATAGCCTCCCTTTTTCGCCGTTTTCGGGCGGTTTACAGGTGAATGGGTTTTGCTATATATTGAGATCATAACTGAAATAGTGGTCAGACCACTGGAAAAGTGATCTAGCAGCACATGCAGTTTCGTAGCCGTTATAGAAAAAGATCAATTGAAATGGAGTGGTTATGATGTCCAATTTGAGAGAGGAAGCGCTGGAACTTCACAGAAAAAACAAGGGGAAACTGGAGGCAGTCACGAAGGTGCCGGTTCGCAATGCGTACGACCTCAGCCTCGCTTATTCTCCTGGAGTTGCAGAACCATGCAAAGATATTTTTGACGACAAGTCCAAAGTGTACGAATATACCATGAAGGGCAACCTCGTTGCGGTAGTCAGCGACGGTACCGCAGTTCTCGGTTTGGGCAACATCGGACCGGAAGCGGCTATGCCGGTCATGGAAGGGAAAGCCGTCTTGTTCAAATCTTTTGCTGGTGTGGATGCGTTCCCGATCTGCTTGAACACCACAGATGTGGACAAAATCGTAGAAACCGTAAAAATGCTCGAGCCGACCTTCGGCGGGGTAAACCTCGAAGACATCGCCGCTCCAGCCTGCTTCGAAGTCGAAGAGCGCCTGAAGCGTGAAACGAACATCCCTGTATTCCACGACGACCAACACGGCACCGCAATCGTGACAGCCGCAGGTTTGATCAACGCGCTGCGCGTGGTGGGCAAAAAGCTCGAAGACATCCGCGTGGTAGCCAACGGAGCCGGCGCAGCGGGCATCGCCATCATCAAGCTGCTGGTTTCCATGGGCGTTAAAGACGTCATCATGTGCGACACGAAAGGAATTGTGTATGAAGGCCGTCCGTTCGGAATGAACCCGGTGAAAGAAGAAATGGCGAAAATCACCAACCGGGACAAAATCCAGGGCGACCTGGCAGATGCGATGAAAGGCGCGGACGTATTTATCGGGGTATCCGTAGCGGGTGCAGTGACACCTGACATGGTACGCTCGATGAACCGAGATGCGATCATCTTCGCGATGGCCAACCCGATTCCGGAAATCATGCCGGACGAGGCAAAAGCGGCCGGAGCTGCCGTAGTCGGTACTGGACGTTCCGACTTCCCGAACCAAGTGAACAACGTCCTCGCCTTCCCTGGCATCTTCCGCGGAGCGCTCGACACGCGCGCAACCAACATCAACGAAGAAATGAAGCTGGCAGCCGTCTATGCGATTGCCGACCTGATCAAACCGGAAGAGCTGTCTGCGGATAAAGTAATCCCGGCGCCGTTCGACGCACGCGTCGCTCCAAGCGTTGCCGCAGCAGTGGCAAAAGCTGCGATGGAAAGCGGCGTGGCTCGCATTACCGTAGATCCGGAAGCCGTCAAAGAAAAAACGATGAAGCTGGCAGCTATTTCCTATCAGGAAGTATAAGAGCCCCTTTCAATCGTCACCCTCCGGGGCAGCTGCTTTCTCGTTGCCAAGGAGGGTGCTGCACTTCAAAGTAGTCGCTACGTTAAGGAGGATGAATGGTGCTCGACCCATCCCAAGATCGAAAAGTATACGAAGGGATTCTCCTGCAAATTCATGAAATTACCCAGGAGAGAAACTTGCGTCCGGGCGACAAGCTGCCGTCCGAGCGTGAACTGTCCGAACAGCTGGGCGCAGGTCGTTCCTCCGTCCGTGAAGCGCTCAGGGCTCTGGAGCTTCTCGGTCTGATCGAGACACGCAGAGGAGAAGGCACCTTCCTAAAGCACTACCGACACAATCGATTGATCGACATTCTCGGATTTTTCATTTTGCGAGATACGAAGACCAAGAAAGATTTGATCGAGATGCGCCGCATGCTGGAGCTGGATGCGGTACGTCTCGCTTGCAGGCGGGCTACTGACAAGCACTTTGAAGAGATGGAACGCATTCTCGACATCGCTGAGCAGCGTGTCGCACGCGGCGAAGTGCCGACCGAGGAGGACTACCAGTTCCATCGCGTCATCTGCCGTTCCAGCCGCAACTCGATCCTGCACCGCATCTGGGCGCCGCTGGTGGAATACAGCAACAGCGTGCGCGTCGAATCGCTGTCCCGGGAAGGCCGTGCGAAGCGGGCTGTCGAGGAGCACCGGGAGATCATGGAAGCGATCCGGGCGGGCGATGCGGACGCGGCCGTCGAGAAAATGAGGCATCATTTGGAGAACAGCAAGCTGTAAAATTGCCCCCATTTGCGACAGGCGCAAAGGCTGTGATATGATGATGCAGACCTGTATTGGACGATGAAGGAGGAAGCCAGCGTGTGGACTGTCATCTACATCGCTCCTAGCGCTAGAATCGCAGAACGGATACAACAACGTTTGACAGATGAAGGATTCCTGGTCAAGGTTCGCGAGGCAAAAGTCTCCAAGCAATACGAGATTTTGGTGCCGGAGGGCGAGCTGCAAGAAGTCCAGGAAGTACTCGCCACGATCCTTCACTGAAGAGAAAGGTGGGGTGTACCTGTGTTAAAAGATCTTTTCGGGAAAAAACGCAAATTTGCTACCGTCCCATCGGAGACACTCGCACGCGTCCCGGCTTCCGCCAACCCTTCCAAGGAAACGGGAACGAGAGAGAAGGAAGTCCCCGAAGGTTTGATGAATAAATGCCCGCATTGCGGGACGATTCACTACTCCAAGGATCTGGAGAAAAACTTGCGCGTCTGCAAAGGCTGCCAGTACCATTACTCCATGTCAGCACCGGAGCGCTTGGCGTCGATTTTGGATGACGGCGCGCTCACCGAGGAGTTCGATGCGAATCTGATTACGGCCAATCCGCTCGGCTTCCCGGGATATCTGGAAAAGCTGGAGCAAGACAAGGCCAACACCAATCTGAACGAAGCCATCATGACCGGAGAAGGCGTACTTGGCGGCAACCGGATCATCATCGGAGTCATGGACTCCCGTTTCCGCATGGCCAGCATGGGCTCGGTCGTAGGGGAAAAAATTACCCGGGCCATCGAACAAGCCATCGCTCGGCGCCTGCCGTTCATCCTGTTCTCGGCATCGGGCGGCGCCCGCATGCAGGAGGGCGTGCTCAGCCTCATGCAGATGGCCAAGACGAGCGCGGCGTTGTCCAAGCTCGACAAGGAGCGCCTTCTGTTCATTTCCGTCATGACGAACCCTACGTATGGCGGGGTTTCCGCGAGCTTTTCTTCCCTGGGGGATTACAACATCGCGGAACCGGGGGCGATGATTGGCTTTGCCGGACGTCGTGTCATTGAGCAAACGATTCGCCAGGAGCTGCCGAAAGACTTCCAGACAGCGGAATTCTTGCTCAAGAACGGGCAGCTGGACATGGTCGTGCACCGCAAAGACATGCGCAACACGCTGGCCAAACTGGTAGAGATGCACACGTCGCGGGAAGGAGTGGAAGCATGGCAGGAGAACTCCCTTTTGAAAAGCCACTAGTTGAATTGCAGGACAAGATCAAGGAATTGCGCCGCTTTACGGAGGAGAAAGGCATCGACTTCTCAGACGAGATCAAGCGGCTGGAGCAAAAATCGAAAGACCTGGCGCAGCAAATTTACGGAAATCTGACGCCGTGGCAGCGCGTGCAGCTGGCTCGCCATCCGGAACGTCCGACTACCCTGGACTACATACAGTTACTTTTTACTGATTTTCTGGAAGTGCACGGTGATCGTCTGTTCGGAGACGACCATTCGATCGTGGGCGGCATCGCCAAGCTGGATGGACGCCCGGTGACGATTGTCGGTCACCAAAAAGGGAAAGACACGAAGGACAATATCAAGCGGAATTTCGGCATGGCTCATCCCGAGGGCTATCGCAAGGCACTCCGGATCATGCAGCAGGCGGACAAATTCGGACGCCCGATCATCTGCTTTATCAATACGTCGGGGGCCTATCCCGGCAAGGCGGCGGAAGAGCGCGGCCAAAGCGAAGCGATCGCCCGCAATCTGCGGGAAATGGCTACGTTTCGCGTGCCGATCATCTGCATTGTCATCGGCGAAGGCGGCAGCGGCGGCGCCCTCGCGATCAGCGTGGGCAACCGAATCTTCATGCTGGAGAATTCGTATTACTCCGTGATCGCACCGGAAAGCGCGGCAGCCATCTTGTGGAGGGATTCCAGCCTGGGCATGCGCGCTGCGGAAACGATGAAAATCACTGCACCCGACCTGCTCGAGCTCGGCGTGATTGACGGCATTATCGAAGAACCGTTTGGAGGAGCGCATCGCGACTTGATCCAGCAGGCGAGTCTGGTCAAGGCGACGATTGTCGAGCAACTGGAACAGCTCAGCAAAATGACTCCGGATGAACTAATACAGGATCGTTACGAAAAGTTTAAACAGATTGGCGAATACGCCTCCCTGTGATTTCAGGGGGCGTTTTTTCGCTTTTTTCCGTAGGAGAAATCTGCTACAATCGTAGTCGGATGCAGAAGTTTTCAGAACTTCCAAAAAGTATGGCACATATGGTTGCACGAGTATAACAGATATGTGTAGTGGAGTGGTACAGCATGTTTCATAACCATTATGGTACATACTGTTACCGATTCATGACATGCTAAAGACGACATGATTGGAGAGGTGGATTCCATGCAAAAGCTTGCGGTTCTGACCAGCGGTGGAGACGCCCCGGGTATGAACGCTGCAGTACGGGCGGCCGTTCGCCGTGCAGCTCACCACGGGGTGCAAATGTTTGGCGTGTACCACGGTTACGAAGGACTGATGAGTGGAGATATCCAGGAGATGTCGCTTGGTTCCGTAGGGGATATCATCCATCGGGGCGGCACGATCTTGTATTCCGCGCGTAGCGAAGAATTCAAGACCGAAGCGGGACAGCAAAAAGCCGTGGAACAGCTGCGCAAGTTCGGCATCGAGGGGCTTATCGTCATCGGCGGGGATGGGTCGTTCCGCGGGGCGCAAAAGCTGACGGAAAAAGGCTTCCCGACGATCGGCGTACCCGGCACCATCGACAACGACATTCCGTGCACGGACTTTACCATCGGCTTTGATACGGCATTGAACACGATCGTGGATGCGATCGATAAAATTCGCGATACCGCCACCTCGCACGAGCGCACGTACATTATTGAAGTAATGGGACGGGATGCCGGCGATCTGGCTTTGTGGGCAGGTCTCGCAGCCGGTGCTGAGTCCATCATCATTCCGGAAGAACAACACGACATGGAAGACATTTTGGAGCGGCTCCATGCGGGTCAACGCCGTGGAAAGAAACACTCCATCATCCTCGTGGCAGAAGGGGTAGGCAGCGCGGCTTCCTTCGCAGAGGCGATCACCCAAGCGACCGGCTGGGAGACGCGGGTGACCGTCCTCGGCCACATCCAGCGGGGCGGCTCTCCGACGGCCATGGACCGCATGCTGGCGAGCCGCATGGGGGCAGCCGCCGTCGATTTTCTGTTGGAAGGCAAGCGGGATCGCATGGTCGGAATCCAGAACAACCAGATTGTCGATATTGATTTTAAAGAAGCATTGTCGCAAAAGCACAAGCTGGACTTATCCGTCTATCAGTTGGCACGAACCCTGTCCATCTAGCATGGCGGGCTTTCAGGAGTAGAAGGAGGCAAATATTCGATGTGGAGAAAAGCAAAAATCGTATGTACGATCGGACCGGCGAGTGAATCCGTCGAAACTCTGAAAAAGCTGATTCACGCCGGGATGAATGTGGCTCGGCTCAATTTCTCGCACGGCTCGCATGAAGAGCACGCGGCTCGGATTGTCAATATCCGCAAGGCAGCCGAAGAAACCGGCAAGCCAGTGGCGATCCTGCTGGACACAAAAGGACCGGAAATCCGCACGGGAACACTGGCGGTGGATGCGGTCGAGCTGGTGGAAGGAAATACGATCATCCTCACCACGGAAGAAGTGGCGGGGACGGCTGAGCGAGTTTCCATCACCTATGATGAGCTGCCCCAGGACGTCAATCCGGGCGACACCATCCTGATCGACGACGGCCTGATCGGCCTGACCGTACAAGAAGTGAAGGGCAACGACATCGTCTGCAAGATCAAAAACGGCGGTACGCTCAAGAGCAAAAAAGGCGTCAACGTCCCAGGCGTGAAGATCAACCTGCCGGGCATCACGGAAAAAGACGCACAGGACATCGAGTTTGGCATCGAGCAGAAAGTGGACTTCATCGCGGCTTCCTTCGTGCGCAAGGCGTCCGACATTCTGGAGATCCGTACGATTTTGGAGCGACACGGCGCCCACATCGATATTATCGCCAAGATTGAAAACCAGGAAGGCGTAGACAACGTGGACGAAATTCTCGTGGTCACGGACGGACTCATGGTTGCCCGCGGCGACCTGGGTGTGGAAATCCCGGCGGAAGAAGTGCCGCTCGTGCAGAAAAAGCTCATCAAGAAGTGCAACGAGTTGGCCAAGCCGGTCATTACGGCTACCCAAATGCTCGACTCTATGCAGCGCAACCCGCGTCCGACCCGCGCCGAGGCGAGCGACGTCGCCAACGCGATCTTTGACGGGACGGACGCGATCATGCTGTCGGGGGAGACGGCAGCGGGCAAATATCCGGTGGAATCCGTGGAAACGATGGACAGAATCGCCGTACGTGCCGAGCAAGAGCTCAATTACCGTGAAATCCTGTACACGCAAGCGCAGCTCAAGCAAATGACGATCACGGATGCGATCAGCCAAGCGGTGTCCAATGCGGCGCTGGATCTGGACGCAGCTGCGATCATTACCGCTACGGAGAGCGGACATACCGCCCGGATGGTCTCCAAGTTCCGTCCGAAGGCGCCGATTGTCGCTGTCACGCCGCATGCCCATGTGATTCGCCGATTGTCGTTGGTGAACGGGGTATATCCGCTTTTGGGAGAGCTGGCGCATACGACGGACGAAATGCTGGAAATGTCCGTTCAGGAAGCGCTGAACGCGGGCTACGTGCGCCACGGCGACCTCGTGGTGATCACGGCCGGCGTGCCTGTACGAGAGGTAGGCACGACGAATCTCATGAAAGTGCATGTGATTGGCGACGTCGTGGCCAAGGGACAAGGGATCGGCCGCAAAGTGGTGACGGGCAAAGTCGTCATCGCCCGTTCTGCCGAGGAAGCCATGTCGAAAACCGATGAGGGCTCCATTCTGGTGACGATCGGCACGGATTCGGACATGATCGAAGCATTCAAAAAGGCGGGGGCCGTGATCACGGAGGAAGGCGGCCTGACCTCGCATGCTGCCATCGTGGGGCTCAATCTGGCGGTTCCGGTCATCGTCGGTGTGCCTTTGGCTACGGAAGTGCTGAAAGACGGTCAAATCGTCACGGTGGACTCCGAGCGGGGGCATATTTACTCGGGGCACGCACGCGTTCTCTGATCTAGGCATAAAGAATCATTTTCGCGAATAGGACGGCTTCAGAGGGTGACCAGACGTCACCCTCTTTGGCGTGGACTTCAACAGCTGCACTCGTCCATTCTTCCAGTCATTGCTAGATACCGGTGGGTTTTAGCTAATGCAATGCAGGGGGGAATCTGTTAAAATCGTTTGGTTGCCTGCCGTAGATTCCGAATGCTTTTGCCTGCGAAATGGAAAAACGGAAGATCTTCGGCCCCGGTTGTGATCCTGATTGGGAGTAAAGAATGATGGAAGCCGCTGGTGAATAAGCCGATACATATAGGGTGCGCGGAAATCCGAATCCGGCAGCTCCGCAAAAATGTTCGGGAATTACTGTCAAGAGTTTTTTTGCTAGAAACACAATATATTGTGTTGTCGAAAATTATTTCGCACAAGATATAGGTTAAACTATTGAGTTTTTCCCGTAAAGATAGTTAACTAGAGAGGAACCATTTGAAGGAGGAACCGATATGCTGGCCACTGAGTCGATTACCAGAACCCGTTTTCTGACGGATGATTTCTTGCAACAATATCCAGAGTTTCCAGAACATATGAGCCCATTGGGACAATTCGTGTACTACCGTACTTACTCTCGCTTTCTTCCGGAAAAAGGAAGACGGGAAACCTGGAAGGAAACCTGCCGTCGCTCGGTGGATTACAATATCAAGCTCGCCTATCAGCACCTGAACAAAATCGGCTTGCACCCCGATTTGCGTGCGATGGAGAAAGAGGCAGAGGGACTGTTTGACAACATGTTCAACCTCCGCCAGTTCCTCTCCGGACGGACGCTGTGGGTAGGGGGCGCGGAAAACGGCGTTGCCGATCTGTACCCGCTGGCGAACTTCAACTGCTCGTTTTTGAACATCAAGTCCTGGGATGACCTGGGCGATCTGTTCTACCTGCTGCTTGTGGGCACTGGCGTAGGCTTCAAGTGCACGAAGGAGATGGCGGCAGGACTTACGCCGATCCGCACCAACGTCACGCTGTTGTCTTCCGAATACAAGCCGCTGCCGAAGCATCAGCGCCTGGAGCGCTCCGAGCTGAACGTACTGGAAAACGGCTTCGCCAAGATCTACGTCGGCGACAGCAAGGAAGGATGGGTGGAGTCGCTTCGCCTGTACTTGCAAATCTTGACGGACTCCACATACGAAAACATTCATACCGTAAAAATTTCCTACAACAGCGTCCGCCCAAAAGGGGAGCGCCTGCAGCGCTTTGGGGGCACGGCAAGCGGTCACGAGCCGCTTCGCGAGATGTTTGAAGGAATCGACAAAGTGCTGAAAAACCAGATCGACAAGCATCTGGCGCCGATCGAGAGCGATGCGAAGGGCTATGGCAAGGTGCGCCCGATCCACATCCTGGACATTGGCAACCTGATCGGGGCAAACGTAGTAGTGGGCGGCGTGCGCCGGACGGCGGAGATCTTCCTGTTCGACCACGACGATTACGAGTGCATGATGGCCAAGTACGGCATCAACGGCTTCTGGACAGAGGAACAGCTCGCGCACCACAAGCAAGTAGGCGAGCTTTTGGGCGAGCACAAGCCTGTCTGGTTTGACAGCATTCAAAAAGTGGGCGACGGCCGTTTCGGACTGGATCACCGCCGCATGTCCAACAACTCGATCGCGTTTACCAAACAGCCGACCCGTGAGTTTTTGCACCTGGTATTCACCTTGATGCAGCTGGAAGGGGAGCCTGGCTTCATCAACCTGGAAGAAGCCAACCGCCGACGTCCAAATGCAGAGGGCTTGAACCCTTGCGCGGAAATCCTGCTCGACTCTTACGGCGTCTGCAACCTGACGACGGTCAACCTGGCCCAGTTCGTCAAGGACAGCGCAGACGGCTCCAAATATCTGGATCTGGACGGCCTTCTCGAGGCGCAGCGCAAATCGGCGCGTGCCGGACTGCGCATGACGCTGGTGACGCTGGAGCTGCCGCACTGGGATACGGTACAGCAGCGCGACCGCCTGCTCGGTACATCGCTGACAGGGGTAAAAGACGCTCTCGCATCGCTGGGCTACACGGAAGAGCAGGAGCTGGAGCTGCTGCGCCTGCTGGGCAACGCTGCCCGCGATGAAGCCAACCGTTACGCCTACGAGCTGCGCGTCAATTCTCCGCTGCTGGTCACGACGGTGAAGCCGGAGGGGACACTGTCCCAGGTGGCAGGCGGCGTATCCAGCGGTCTGCACTGGTCCCACTCGCCTTACTACATCCGCCGCATCCGCATCAACGCGGAGGATCCGCTGGCAAAAGCGGTACAAGCCCTCGGCTGGACGGTCCATCCGGAGGTAGGCACGCCTGGCGATACTCACGAGGAGCGCATGGCGAACGCCCGCACGCTGGTCATCGACTTCCCGGTCGCTTCCGGCGCGAAGGAAACGAAGAACGAAGTCAGTGCGAAACGCCAATTCGATACGTATTTCCGCTTCCAGAAAGAGTATACGGAGCACAACTCGTCCAACACGATTACCGTGCGCAAGGAAGAGTGGGGCGAAGTGGAAGAAATCGTATACGGCAACTGGGACAACTTCGTAGGAGTATCCTTCTTGCAGCTGGATGGAGGAAACTACCAGCTCGCACCGTATGAAGAGTGCACCAAGGAAGAGTACGAAGCGTTGAAACAGACGATGAAGCCATTCGACCCGGCAATTCTGCAGCAGTACGAAACAGGCGGAGATGCCGACCTGTCCACAGCGGAATCCTGCGAAGGCGGAGCGTGCCCGATTCGTTAATCGACAATACGGATAAAGACAGGGGAGGACGTATGCTTTGGTCCTGCCCTGTTTCTTTTGGTACAATATTCGTAAAGAGAAAGGGGCGATTGTTCGTGGTTCCTGTCGTTCATTCCCATCGTTTGCGCGTTCGGTACAGCGAAACGGATCAGATGGGTGTCGTGTACCATACCAACTATTTGAACTGGTTTGAGGTCGGACGCACGGAATTCATCCGGCACGCGGATCTTACCTATCGGCAGCTGGAGGAAAAGGGAGTGCTGCTGCCGCTCACGGACGCCAGTCTCTCTTACAAGAAACCGGCGAAATACGACGACGAAGTAGAAATTCGGACGCTTGTGTCGGAAATTACGCCTGTACGCCTGACCTTCTCCTATGAAGTCGTGCGGGTTTCGGACGGCGAGCTCCTGGTGACGGGCAGAACACACCATGTTTTCACGAACACGGCATTTCGGCCGATCCGATTGTCCCGGACGGAGCCTGCCGTGTACGACTGGCTGGAGAAGCAGCACAAAGGAGGGGAATGACCATGCTCCTGCGCATCCTCATCGTTCTGTTCATTGTCGTACCCGCTATCGAGCTGTGGGGAATCATTTCCGTTGGGCAGGTGATCGGAGGATGGAATACGGTCGCCCTGATCATTCTCACAGGGATCGTCGGGGCTTGGCTGGCGAAGCAGCAGGGGATGCAGGTCATTCGGATGCTGCAGTTCCAGCTCTCACGGGGACAGATGCCCACGGAGACGCTGATCGACGGGGCGCTGGTGCTGGCCGGGGGAATTATGCTACTGGCGCCGGGGTTCATTTCGGACGTGCTCGGGCTTCTGCTGCTGATCCCCTACACGAGGCTCATTGTCCGCCACTTGCTCAAGAAATGGCTGTGGTCGATGATCTCGTCCGGCAGGATCCAGCTCTTGTTTCGCAGATAGGCAAAAAAGAACCGTGCAGCCTCAGGGGACTGACTCCCAGTGCTGCAGCGGTTCTTTTTTAATGGGCTGCCCCCTCAATATGCCAGGCACAGCCGCTCATCGCGTCACTATGTACGCCTGCCAACGATATATCCCCACACGTCCGAAAAGACATCCGCTTTGACCAAGGCGTTGATCATGACCAGGGAGACCGGTCCGATGATCAGGCCCAGGAATCCGAACAGCTGCAGACCGACGAACAGGGCGACCAGGGTGAGCAGCGGATCCAGCCCGACGTTTTCCGCTACGACTTTCGGCTCGATGATCTGGCGGAAGATGAGCACGACCGCGTAGAGAATCGACAGGCCGATGACGAGCGAGTAGTTCCCTTTGAAAAACAGGTACACGATCCATGGGATGAAGACTGTACCCGTGCCCAGGTACGGCAGCAGATCCACAAGGCCGGTGATCAGGCCGATCGTGATGGCGTACTCGACGCGCAAGACCAACAGGCCGATGATGACGATCGCGGCGGTGAGCGAGATCAGCGTCAGCTGCGCTTTGAGGAAGCCGAAGAGCGCTCCGCGCAAATCGCGGAATACTTGATCGAGCCGGCTGTTCACGCCCGTGGGCAAAATCCGGCGGAAGCGGGCTTCCCATAGAAAGAAGTCCTTGGAGATAAAGAATGCGCCCATCAGCGAAATGACGGAAACGGTCGCCATGTTCGGCAGCGAAAGCAGGAGGTTTTTCAGACCGTCCAGGAACCGCACGACCAAATCCTGTGCCGCATGGGTGATCGACGAAATCCCGTTCGAGAGCGTCGTGTTTACCTTCAGCTGAAATTCCGGATCGAGCTGGGTGTAGAACCATTGGACCTGATTGTAGATCCCCATGAGAAAGTCCTGGGAGATCGTCCGCTGCAAATACCCGGACAGCTCCGTTGCGAATCCGGGAAGCGTTTTGGCCAGATCGCCGATTTCCACGACGGTTTCCGTGACGACCAGCGTGACCACGCCGATCGCGATGAGCATCAGCAGGAGCAGGGAGATGGTCACGGACAGCCAACGGGGAAACTTGAACTTTCTGGTCATGAACGTGACCGGCCGATTGATCAGCAGCGCAATGACTAAAGCAATAAGAAATGGGTAAAGTAAGGGTGTTGCAAATCGGAAAACCCACCAAGCGAAATACACAAGCAGGCAAACCCACAAAAAACGAATGATTTGAAACAGTCTCTCCACCCAGTTTTCCTGATTCAAGTCGGTCTCCTTTCTAACCCTCACCCTAGGGCAAATGCGTATGCTTCTATTATGCCGCATCCGCGATGAGTGGAGCAAGCTGGCGCAAAAAACAAAACCGGGTTTCACTCTTCGAAACTTTTTTGCCGTTACCTTATTCACAAAACTGCAATAATCTTTTATAATTGGGTCGTCTTAAGTGGATTCTTTTCTCTCGCCATGCGGAAGATTCTTTCCCCTTGCGAAGCTGCGAGGAAATGCGTGGATGACATTCCAGACAAGAGTGGTGGATGAAAGAAACCGCTGCCTACAAATTTCATATAGCTTTACTCAACGTGCTGTGCCAGTCTGCCGGACAAGCGACGACTGTGAAGCACGATTATTTAGTGGAAAAGGAGAGGGAGTTCTATGACAGCAACCCGTGGACTGGAAGGCATTGTTGCCGCCGAATCATCAATCTGTTCGATCGTAGATGGCGTTCTCTGCTACGGCGGGATCAACATCGATGAACTTGCAGAACATGCGACTTTTGAAGAGGTTGTTTACCTCCTTTGGCATGGAGCGTTACCGAAGCGTGATCAGCTGGAAACCTTGAAAAAGCAATTGGGCGAAGCAGCCGCTGTACCTGCGGAAGTCATCGATAGCATCCGTAAATATCCACAAGGGATCCATCCAATGGCTGCATTGCGCACAGCTGTCTCTTCGCTAGCGCTCTACGATAAAGAAGCGCAAGACATGTCTCCTGAAGCCAACTACCGCAAAGCCATTCGCTTGATGGCGCAAACGCCTACCCTGATCGCGGCTTACGCTCGCTTGCGCAAAGGTCTGGAACCAGTCGCTCCGAAGGCAGACTACACCATCGCGAAGAACTTCCTGTACATGCTGAAAGGCGAAGAGCCGACTGAAACAGCAATCAAAGCGCTTGACGTCGCGTTGATTCTGCATGCAGACCACGAGCTGAACGCATCCACTTTTGCGGCTCGTGTAACCGTTGCCACTCTGACCGATATCTACTCCGGTATCGTATCTGCGATTGGCACGCTGAAAGGCCCTCTGCACGGTGGCGCAAACGAAGCCGTGGCGAAAATGCTGACCGAAATCGGCACCATGGACAAAGTGGAAGGCTACGTTCGCAACAAGCTGGACAACAAGGAAAAAATCATGGGCTTTGGTCACCGCGTCTACAAAGACGGCGACCCTCGCGCAAAATGGCTGAAACAGATGTCCAAAGCGCTGACTGCGCAAATCGGCCGTCCAGAACTGTACGAGATGTCTGTAAAAATCGATGACATGGTGACAGGCGAAAAAGGCCTGAAACCAAACGTCGACTTCTACTCCGCATCCGTATACATTTCCCTCGGCCTGGAAATCGACCTGTTCACACCGATCTTTGCGATCAGCCGCATGTCCGGCTGGACTGCACACATCATGGAACAGTATGAAAACAACCGCTTGATTCGCCCGCGCGCGGATTACACAGGTCCGGTAGGCAAGCACTACGTGCCGATCGACCAACGCTAATAACGGTAGCGTGACCCAAATTTGTTTGCTTTTCCGAGCGTGGAGGAACAGGACGATTGACCTGCCTTTGCAGCAGGTGTCGACCTGCTTCGAGCTTGAGAACTACCACCACTCGTGGTAGTTCTCCCTACGTCTGGAAATATTCCTATTACTACTCATATCTGCACTGGAGGGGTTCTCGTGTTTAAAAACCTGACACAGCCAACTGCCGGACAAAAAATCCAAGTGGATAACGGCAAACTGGTAGTACCAAACAATCCGATCATTCCATTCATCGAGGGTGACGGTACTGGTCCTGACATCTGGAAAGCATCTGTGCGCGTTCTGGACGCGGCAGTGGAAAAAGCTTACAAAGGTGAAAAGAAAATCGCTTGGTTCGAAGTGTTCGCTGGTGAAAAAGCGTTCAACCAATACAATGAGTGGCTGCCTGAAGATACGCTCACTGCTGTTCGCGAATACCTGATCGCAATCAAAGGTCCTCTGACCACTCCGGTTGGCGGCGGGATCCGCTCCATCAACGTGGCTCTGCGCCAAGAGCTGGATCTGTATGCTTGCGTACGCCCTGTTCAATACTTCGATGGCGTGCCATCCCCGGTAAAACATCCAGAACTGACTGACATGGTCATCTTCCGCGAGAACACCGAAGACATCTACGCTGGCGTAGAGTGGGCGGAAGGCACTCCGGAAGTGAAAAAAGTAATCGACTTCCTGCAAAACGAAATGGGCGTAAAGAAAATCCGCTTCCCGGAAACTTCCGGTATCGGTATCAAGCCTGTTTCCAAAGAAGGTACCGAGCGTCTGGTTCGCGCTGCGATCAACTACGCACTGGACAACAATCGCAAATCCGTTACCCTCGTACACAAAGGCAACATCATGAAGTTCACCGAAGGCGCGTTCAAAAACTGGGGTTATGCAGTGGCTGAAGCGGAATTCGGCGACAAAGTGTTCACGTGGGCACAATACGATCGCATCAAAGCTGAAGGCGGAGACGCTGACAAAGCGCAAAAAGAAGCGGAAGCAGCTGGCAAGATCATCGTAAAAGACGTGATTGCCGACGCGTTCCTGCAGCAAATCCTGACTCGTCCGGCTGAGTACGATGTAGTCGCTACCCTCAACCTGAACGGTGACTACGTATCTGACGCGCTGGCTGCACAAGTAGGCGGTATCGGTATCGCTCCAGGAGCAAACATCAACTACCTGACTGGCCACGCGATCTTCGAAGCGACTCACGGTACGGCTCCAAAATACGCTGGTCTGGACAAAGTGAACCCATCTTCCGTCATCCTGTCCGGCGAAATGATGCTCCGTCACCTGGGCTGGAACGAAGCGGCAGACCTGATCATCAATTCCATGGAAAAAACCATCTCCGCGAAAACCGTTACTTACGATTTCGCTCGTCTGATGGAAGGCGCAACCGAGCTGAAATGCTCCGAGTTCGCTGACGCCCTGATCAAAAACATGTAAGATCGGCTTTTGATTGGATAAGACTTCACAAAATTTGGAGGGATTATCATGGGATTCCAACGGAAAAAAATCGCAGTCATTGGTAGTGGCTTCACAGGAGCAACAACTGCATTTATCCTGGCTCAAAAGGAACTGGGTGACGTGGTGCTGGTTGACATCCCGCAGTTGGAAAACCCAACGAAGGGGAAGGCTCTGGATATGATGGAGTCCTCGCCAGTCCTCGGCTTCGATGCCAAGATCACCGGTACTGCTGATTATGCGGACATCAAAGATTCCGATCTGGTCATTATTACCGCAGGGATCGCCCGCAAGCCTGGAATGTCCCGCGATGACCTTGTGAACACCAACGCAGGCATCATGAAATCCGTCGCGGAGCAGGTGAAAACACACGCTCCAAACTCCATTGTGATCGTTCTGTCCAACCCGGTAGACGCGATGACCTACACCTTCTTCACTACGTCCGGCTTCCCGAAAGAACGAGTAATCGGCCAATCCGGCGTATTGGATACCGCTCGCTTCCGTACCTTCGTGGCGATGGAGCTGAACGTATCCGTAGAAGACGTGACAGGCTTCGTATTGGGCGGCCACGGGGACGATATGGTCCCTTTGGTGCGCTACTCCTACGCCGGCGGTATCCCGCTCGAAAAGCTGATTCCGAAAGATCGTCTGGATGCCATCGTGGAGCGTACCCGCAAAGGAGGGGGCGAAATCGTCAACCTGCTGGGCAACGGTTCCGCTTACTACGCTCCGGCCGCTTCCCTGGTGCAAATGGCGGAAGCAATCCTGAAAGACAAGAAACGCATCTTGCCTTCCATCGCCCTTTTGCAAGGGGAATATGGCTACAACGATCTGTATCTGGGCGTACCCACTCTTCTGGGTGCCGAAGGGATCGAGAAAATTTTCGAGCTGGAGCTGACGGCAGAAGAAAAAGCAGCGCTCGACAAGTCTGCTGAATCCGTCCGCAGCGTCATGGCTGTTTTGAAATAAGCGAGACGGTGATAGAAAAAAGACGCCTTTCATCTGGAAGGCGTCTTTTTGCATGTCAGAACAGGCTCGCTCTGCGAGGAGACAGACAAGTAAAAAGATTGTTAAGTAGCCTTTACAAAAAAATTACTTGTCTGATTCAAGCCCGATTTGGCAGACTGAGAAGGAAGAGAAAGAAAAAGACAAAAAGAACGTGGTACGATTTTGATTCCAGCAGGACGGTAACTCTAGGGGGAAACGAAAACATGATCAAAGTATTGGTAGTGGATGACGAGCCTTCCATCGTAAAGCTGCTGCAGTTCAATCTGGAAAAGTCCGGCTTTCAGGTAGTTACGGCCTTTGACGGCAAACAGGCGCTGGATATGGTCAAAAGCGAGCAGCCTGATTTCATCATTCTTGATTTGATGCTGCCGAAAATGGACGGGATGGACGTATGCAAGACGCTTCGCCAGGATCGGGTGAACACGCCGATTCTCATGCTGACGGCAAAAGACGACGAGCTCGACAAGATTTTGGGACTGGAGCTGGGGGCTGACGACTATTTGACGAAGCCGTTCAGTCCGCGTGAAGTGGTGGCGCGGGTCAAGGCGATTTTGCGCCGGATGCAGGCCTCCGGCGAAGTGTCGGTGGCACAGGAAGACGTCGTCCTGCAATTCGGGGATATTCGGATTTATCCGGAAAAATATGAAGTGTTCCGCAGAGAGGCAAAAGTGGAGCTGACCCCGAAGGAGTTCGAGCTCCTGCACTATTTGGCCAGCCACCACGGGCGCGTGCTTACACGCGACCAATTGCTGAATGCGGTATGGAACTACGATTTTATCGGCGACTCCCGCATCGTGGATGTGCATGTCAGCCATCTGCGAGAAAAACTGGAAGACGATACCAAAAATCCGCGCTACATCAAGACGGTACGCGGCTTGGGCTACAAATTGGAAGGATAACGGGAGGCACGGCCTTTGACTCGCTTTCGAATCAAACTCACCTTGACGATACTCGGACTGATTTCGTTGGTACTGCTGCTGATGGGCACGTACTTTGCCAAGGTACTGGAAAACTCCTATCTCCAGTCGCTGCAGGAGCTGCTGTCCAGGGAATCCCGTCTGATTGCGCAGGCCATCCATTTTCCGGATGTGTTTACGGACAAAGCGACACTGGAAAAGCGAGTGCTGCAGGTAGCTCCGACCGATGAAGTGAGACTGACCGTCATAGACAAGGACGGGGTGGTGCTGTATGACAATACATCCCACCGTGCGGAGCTGGAAAACCATCACGACCGTCCGGAATTTTTGGCAGCGCTCAGCGGGGAGACCGGGATCTCCCGCCGCTTCAGCGAGACGCTCGGCCACGATATGATGTACGTGGCGGTTCCGATTGTGCACGGCACCGAGATCGTCGGCGCGGTCCGCTCCGCCATGTCCATGAAAGACATCACGGATACGGTCCGGGGCATGTGGTACAGTCTCCTGACCGGGCTCCTGGTGACGCTGGTGATCGGCTCCATCGTCGTCTCCCGCATTTCTTTTTCCATCATCCGTCCGATCGAGGAAATTACCCGCGTCGCCCGCAACATTACGCAGCGCCAATACGAAAGCCGCGTGCGCATCAAGGCCAAGGATGAAATCGGCCAACTGGCGGGGGCGATCAACTTCATGGCCTCGAGTCTGGAACAGCAGATGTACGAGATTTCGGAGAACCAGCAGCGCCTGTCCGGCGTATTGACGAACATGACCAGCGGCGTGATTTTCATTTCCGAGCAGCGGAGGATCATGCTGGTCAATCCGGCGGTGGAAAAGCTGCTGGGGACGCCCGGTCACGAAATCGTAGGCAAGCTGCATATCGAGGCGGGAAAGAGCTTCGGACTGAGCCAGTATATCGACCGCTGTCTGGACAAAGGCGAAAAATTTCGCGAAGAAGTGCACATTTACTATCCGGAGGAGCGCATTCTGGACGTGAACTTCGCTCCATATATCAATTTCAAGGGAGAAGCGCGCGGGGTGGTCGTCGTCCTTCACGACATCACGGAGATTCGCCGTCTGGAAAAAATGCGAAGCGACTTCGTGGCCAACGTATCCCATGAGCTGCGCACACCGATCACGTCAATCAAGGGCTTTACGGAGACGCTGCTGGAGGGCGCCATGCAGGATGAAGAGACGTGCCGCAATTTCCTGCAGATCATATCCGACGAGAGCGAACGGCTCTACCGGATGATTCGTGACATCCTCGACTTGTCCAAGATCGAGCAGAAACGCATTCCCCTGCATATGAGCCAAGTGAACGTGCAAGAGCTGATCGCGTCGGCAGCCGCAGTCATCCATGACCAGGCGCAGCGCAAGGAGCTCAGCATGGCCTTGCCAACCGGAGAGCCTGACATTTGGCTGATGACCGACAAGGACTGCTTGCAGCAGATCATGCTCAATCTGCTCTCCAATGCGGTCGCCTACACGCCGGAGGGCGGCGAGATAACGATTAACGCCAAGCGGGAGGGGAGAAACCTCAAGCTTCAGGTCATCGACACAGGGATCGGCATTCCCGAAAAAGACATCCCGCGCATCTTTGAGCGGTTTTATCGGGTAGACAAGGCGCGCAGCCGGGACTCCGGCGGGACGGGCCTGGGCCTCGCGATCGTCAAGCACCTCGTGGAAAACCTGCACGGGCAGATCAGCGTGGAAAGCAAGGAAGGGAAAGGCACGACGTTCACCGTGACTCTCCCTATGCTTTAAAACATTTACACAAAGATCATATTGCCTTTACCCCTGCTATACAATCCCCTTGTACCATGTTGTCGTGATACAGACAATGAAGGGGGACGAGAAAATGTCGCGACACGCTTTTGAAGAGCAGCAGGACGTCCTGCACCGCAAGCTGCTGACTATGGGTACGCTGGTGGAAGAGGCGATTCACAAATCGATCAAGAGTCTGGTCGAGCGGGACGTACAGCTGGCCGAGCAAGTCATCGGCAACGACCACGTGATCAATGAGCTGGAGCATGACATACAGAGCGAATGCTTCCGCCTGATCGCATTGCAGCAGCCTGTCGGGAGCGACCTGCGCCGGCTGGGGACCATGCTCAAGCTGGTGACTGACCTGGAGCGGATGGGGGATCATGCGGTGTCGATCTCGAAGACCACACGCAGGCTGATGACAGAACCATACGTCAAGCCATTGATCGATATTCCGCTGATGGCCGACCACGTCAAGGCGATGGTGCGGGATTGCCTGAATGCGTACATTGCGCAAAGCAAGGAATCGGCAGAGGAAATCGCTGCGCGCGATGACATTGTCGACAAACTGTTTTCGACGATCTTCCGCGATCTGATCGCCGTGATGACGAAAAACAGCCAGTCCATCAACCAATGCACGCACCTGCTGCTGGTGGCACAATATTTGGAGCGGATCGCCGATCATGTGACGAATATTTGCGAGTGGATCATTTACATGTCGACAGGGAAGCTGACGGATTTGAACAAATAAGAACGACTGGAAGGTTAAAGCCGTTGGCCGCGTATGCGGGCAACGGCTTTTTTCTGTGGAGGCCAAACCGATCTTGGGCCGGACAGATGCCCATTTGCAGTCTGCTGCATACAATGCAGGGAATCACGGAAGCAGCAGGAAGCACGGGAGGGAATCGCTATGACCAGAATGGAAAGACATATTTTTGCCGCCGGAAACACCGCGCGCGGCTACAAGACGTTTTTTGACTCGATTTTGCAAGGAATGGAGCGGGTGTATTTTTTGACGGGTGTCGTCGAAGGCATCACATCCCCGCTCATTGAGTCGATCGGAACGGAGATGGGCAGGAAAACCGATCAGGTGGAATGGATCCATTCCCCTTATGACAATAGGCAATTTGATGGAGTCGTCTTTCCGGAATGGAAAGTGGCAGTCATAGACGGGAGCTATCCGAGAATCTGGCGGCCGTTTGCGCCGGGTGCGACAGAGATCCACGTGAACTTGCAGACGTCCTTGAATGTCGATGGCCTCGCTCCGTATACGCGGCAAATCGCGGACTGGTTCGAAGCGATCGACGTGAAAAGCAAGGAGGCCTACGACGCGTTTGGAGAGGCGCTGCGCATCCACGACGAATGGGAAGCGCCCTACATCGAAAATCTGGATCGCAGCGCCGCTGACAGCGTGACAGAGGAGCTCATCGGATTGCTCTTCGCGGGAGACCCATTGCCGAAGAAGGCGAATGTACGGCATATGTATCTGGGAGCGGCCACCCCGGCCGGACCGGTCGATTACATCATGAAGCTGACCGACCATCTGGAGAAGCGGTACTTTATCAAGGGGAGACCCGGATCCGGGAAATCGACCATGCTCAAAAAACTGGCGGCGGAAGCGGAAAAGCTCGGCTTTGACGTGGAAGTGTACCATTGCGGACTCGACCCCCACAGTCTGGACATGGTGATCCTGCCGGAAAAAAGCGTGGCTCTGTTTGACAGTACGGCGCCGCACGAATACTTCCCGAGCAAATCGTCCGATGAGGTCGTCGACATGTACGAGCGCGCCATCGCTGCCGGAACCGACGAAAAGTACGAGGAGCAGCTCGCTGACATCAAAGCGAGATACGCTAGAAAGATGAAGGAAGGGACGGCCTGCCTCGCTGCGGCGAAGGAGCTGCGAGATCAGTTGAACGCTGTATACGTGGAAGCGACTGACCAGCAGCGGCTGAAAGCCGTCGCTCAGGCCATTATGGGACGCTTGGCACGCATGGGCTGATTTCCAAATGATCGCATGAAACCCGTCCGGTTGCTCATACTACAAAAAGGAGGTGAGCGGCCGGATGGGTTATGCTTGGACATTGGCTTTGCTATTGCTGGCCAATCCGTTGGATCCATTTCCGTTCCTGCAGGTCGAAATGGATGGGAAGACGGTAGCGATGCTGGATCGGGCCGATTACACCGCCCCGTGGGAGGGTGTTCCTCTCGTCGACGAGAACCGCCTGCGAGATACGATGCAGCGCTTGGCCGAGAAAGTATACGTAGAACCGATCAACGCGACGATAAGCGACAGCGGGGCTGTCGTTCCCGATAAAAAAGGAAGGAAGCTGAACGAGGCAGACTTTCTTACACAATTCTATTCGTACTATTATGAAGGCAGCTCGGGAACCCTGAAAGCTACCTATCAGGACATTTATCCAAAGGTAGACCTGGCGCTGATGACGCAAGTCCGCAAAAAGATGATCGGCCAGTACACGACCTACTTCAATCCGCGCAACAAAAATCGCTCTCATAATATCGATCTGGCTTCCCGGGCGATCAACAATACGGTGGTGCTGCCGGGCGAAATTTTCTCGTTTAACAAGGTGGTAGGCAAACGGACGAGGGCGAAAGGCTACCTGCAGGCCCCGATCATCGTTCGCGGAGAGCTGTCGGAAGGCATTGGGGGAGGCATTTGCCAGGTGTCTTCGACGCTGTTCAACGCGGTGGACAACGCCGGTCTGCATATCGTCCAGCGCTATTCGCACAGCAGGGACGTCGCGTACGTCCGCCCCGGCCGCGATGCGACGGTGAGCTGGTACGGACCCGATTTCGTTTTTCAGAACAAGTATGCATACCCCATCCTGATCCGGGCGAAGGCATTCGGTGGAAATATGTACGTGTCTGTCCATTCGTTCCCGGAAATTGAATACGAGCCTCGGCATGTGCCCAGCGTTAGCCGCCGCACGCCCGAGGAGGCGCCGGCTATCCCGCCGATCGTGGATGAACTGACAGCACCCGAATGAGGTGCTGTTTTTATGTTTTTCATTACCTAGATAAAATTTAACGTAAAGAAATAGTTGCCATGGAATCAAAAAAGTCGTATAGTGTTTCGTGTGATAAAATTTCGCGTACGAAATATTGAGTAGGAAAGGAGTGTATCATGAACAAACCATTGCATATCCGGGACCTGCTGAAACGTTTAAACAAAACTTTCGGCGCCATGGCGACAAAGGAACTGTGTAAATACGGCCTTACCGTACCACAACTGGTTGTCATACGGCAAATCATGCTGGAGCCAAGAACGATTGGGCAGCTCAGCAAAGCCGTCGACCTGTCGTATAGCACGGTTTCGGGAATTATTGATCGCCTGGAGAGAGAGCAATTGGTGGAACGGGTTCGGGATGAGAACGACCGTCGGGTGGTGTGGATCCGCAAGACAGACAAGATTGCCGAACTGTTTGAAAAAGTGGACCTATTGTCGGGCGAGTTTTACAAGGAAATGTTCAACACCATTTCGGACGAAGAGCTCGACAATATTATCAATTCATTGGAAGTGTTGGTTACTAAATTAGAAGAAATAGAAAGCTGAGGAGAAACCATGAAGCGTAAACTGGTATTGTACTTCATCTTGTTCCTGCTCGTGGTGGGCGGCGGAAGCATCGGTTACTACTATTGGTATCAAGGTGCTCACTATGTGACCACGGAAGATGCCCGCATCACCGGCGACATTTATCGGGTCATGCCGAAAATGACGGGAAAACTGACCGGCCTTACAGTAAAAGAGGGAGACACGGTCATGGCTGATCAGATCGTGGGTCAGCAGGACACCACGAATGTTGCGACCAACCTGTTGGAAAACAGCGTGCTGCGCTCCCCGATTACAGGGACGGTCATCAAGACCCAAGCCAAAGAGGGCGAGGTTGTCTCTACGGGGACTTCCGTTGCGCTCGTGATTGACGAAAACAAACTGTACATCTCCGCCAACTTGGAAGAGACCGAGATCGGACGTGTGAAATTGGGCCAAAAGGTAGACTTTACGGTCGACGCCTTCCCTGGAAAAACGTTGAGTGGTCACGTCATGGAGATCGGGAAAGCGACAAACTCGACCTTCTCCTTGCTGCCATCGACCAACACGACCGGGAACTTCACGAAAGTCACCCAACGAATCCCAATCAAGGTTGCCATTGATGATACGGCAGGCCTGCATTTGGCTGCCGGTTTGAACGTCGAGATCAAAGTGCACGTGAAGGAGATGTAATTTCTATGAATAAGAAGCATTGGACTACAATCGGCGCGGTGCTGACTGCCGTCTCGCTGATTACCGCGGGATGCAGCGAGTCCACGTCCGGTACGACGAACGACAATGTGCCGGTCGTGAAAACGTGGAAGGTGGCATCTACCCAAGCAGGTGTGATTGCCAGCGGTAAGATCGCCGCAGCCGAAGAAATCCAGGTCGTATCCAAGGTTTCCGGCAAAGCGGCAACGGTAAACGTGAACGAAGGCTCTGTCGTGAAAAAGGGCGATGTTCTCGTAACGCTGGAAGCAGCGGATTACCAACAGCAAATCGCACAGGCGCAAGCAGCTATTGCGGGTGCCCAAGCGAAGCTCAGAGACACCAAAGCAGGTGCACGCACCGAACAGCTGCAGCAGCTCGCAAGCACCGTAGAGCAAGCGAAAGCCAGCCTGGATGTGGCACAGAGCAACTACACCCGGATGAAAGCTCTCTTCGATTCCGGAGCTCTTTCCCAAGCGGAACTGGAGAAAACCAGCCTCGATCTGGAAAAGGCTCGCACGGGTCTGCAGCAGGCGCAAGCCGCGTACGATCTGGCGAAAGCAGGTCCTACCTCTGATACCGTAGCGGCTCTGCAAGCGGAAGTAAGCCGTCTGAACTCCAGCCTGGAGCTGGCGAAAAGCAGCTACGACAACACCATCGTTCGTGCCCCGATCTCCGGTATCGTTGCCAAACGCAACCTGGATCCGGGTGAAATGGCGGCAGCCGGTACCCCTCTGCTCGTCCTGGTGAACATGAATGATGTAAAAGTGGAAGCAAGTGTACCGCAGGAGCAAATCAACAGCGTCAAAGTGGGATCTACCGTTGATGTGAAAGTAAGCAGCCTGGGCGGCAAAGTGCTGCAAGGGAAAGTCGAGTTCGTGTCTCCGATCTCGGATACCAACAGCAGCTCCTTCCCGATCAAAGTGCGCATCCCGAACCCGGATGGCAGCCTCCGCGCCGGTATGGTAGCGGAAGTGATGCTGCAAGGCCAAGCGGAAGCAGGAACAAAAGTACCGACGACAGCCGTGCTGGATAAAGACGGCAAGCATTATATCTACACCGTCTCGGGCGACGTGGTCCATCAAGTGGAAGTAAGCGTAAGCAGTGCGAGCGGAGACTGGACTACCGTGACGTCTGGCGTAAACGACAACGATCAAGTAGTGCTGAACCCGACCGACAAACTGTCTGAGGGCACTAAGGTGATTGCAAACTAACGGAGGTGAGGACATGGCGGAAGCGGTGGCACAGCGGGAGGAAAACAGCGGAAGCGGCGGAATGTGGTTTGCCCTTCTCGCTATCCTCTCCGGAACCTTCGTAGCGATCTTGAACAACAGTCTGATTAACGTCGCATTGCCGACCATGGTGAATATTTTTGGCTCGACAACGGATACCATGCAGTGGGTCCTGACCGGATACATGCTGGCGAACGCCGTCATGATTCCCATGAGCAGCTCCTTGTCGACGAAATACGGTTCGAAAAAAGTCTTCGTCTTTTCCTTGTCGGCGTTTACCGCCTCATCCGTCCTTTGTGCGCTGGCGTGGAGCGATACGTCGCTGATCGCGTTCCGCGTCATTCAAGGCGTGAGTGGCGGGATGATCATGCCGATCGGGATGTCGATGATCTACCGGATCGTACCGCGTGAAAAGATCGGGATGGCCTTGGGG
The DNA here is from genome assembly GCF_031583145.1 of Brevibacillus brevis. Classification (NCBI taxonomy): domain Bacteria; kingdom Bacillati; phylum Bacillota; class Bacilli; order Caryophanales; family Paenibacillaceae; genus Brevibacillus; species Brevibacillus brevis. The sequence goes on from NZ_CP134050.1 coordinate 1,579,257, forward strand.
GTATTCGGTATCGCCTCTATGACGGCACCGGCCCTCGGCCCGACTTTGGGCGGTTATCTCATTCAGTATTTCAACTGGCATTTTCTGTTTTTGCTCGGGGTGCCTTTCGGTATTTTCGCCGTCGTGATGAGTTCGGTTCTGCTCAAGGAAACGCCGACGAAACCCGATCTGAAATTCGACTATCCGGGCGCATTGTTTGCCATTGTCGGATTCGGTTCTCTTTTGCTCGCTTTCAGTAAAGGGCAGTCGGAAGGATGGACGTCCTTCTTCATCGTCAGCCTGTTCTTTGTAGCCCTGATCAGCCTGGCCCTGTTCGTCTGGGTGGAGCTGGGCAAGGATCAGCCGCTGCTTGACCTGAGCCTGCTCAAGATTCCGGTATTCTCGATCAGTATTTTGACGTCCGGCTTCGTCATGATGGGGATGATGGGCGGGGTCTTCCTGATGCCGATCTTCCTGCAAAACGTGCAGGGGCTCACCGCGATGGAGTCCGGGATGCTGCTCATGCCGCAGTCGATTGCAATGGCCCTCATGATGCCGATCTCAGGGAAGCTGATGGACAAATACGGCATCGGTCCAATCGGGCTCGTCGGCTTGACGCTCATGAGCGTGACGACCTTCGAGCTGCACAACCTCGCATCGGACAGCATGCATTCGTGGATGAACTCGATCTTGATCATTCGCGGTCTGGGCATCGGCTTGTGTATGATGACCTTGTCAACGGTCGGGATGAACGCAGTACCGCGGGAGAAAGTAGGGGATGCGTCTCCGCTCTCCAACGTGCTGCGGCAGGTGATGAGCTCCTTTGCGATCGCGATTTTGACCGTGATCATGCAGTCTCGCCAGACGTTCCACATGGCTGTCTTTACGGACAACATGAACACGGACGTGGCAACTCAGCTGCTTGCCGGCTTGTCGGGGCTGTACACGCAGGTAGGGGTGGATGCCGCTAGTGCGACTGGCGGAGCAAGCACGCTCCTGTATGGAATTCTGGCAAAGGAAGCGCTGGTAGAAGGGGTGGGAGACACATTCCTCGTCTCGGCGATTCCGATCGTCCTGTCCATTCCTCTGCTGTACTTCCTGCACAAAAAACCAAAGAAGAGCCCGGAAGCGCCGAAAGAGCAAAAGTCGGCCGCCTAAGCAAAGGCGACGGGAGAGCAAACAGCCTGCCAGAGGAAACTCGGCAGGCTGTTTTTTGTCGATAGAGCGCCCTCTGCCCGAACAAGAATCCAAGCAGAGGGCGAGTGTGCTCGTTACTGGGAAAGCTCCACGACGACTTTGCCGATGGTTCGGCCGGTCTCCACCAGGGCGTGAGCTTTTCGCAAAGTCGCTGCGTCGAGCGGTGCAAGCTTTTCCTTGATCGTAGTCCGGATCACTCCTTGATCTACCAACCGTGACAACTCGTTCAGCAGATGATGCTGCTGAATCATATCCGCCGTCTGGAACATGGGACGCGTAAACATGAATTCCCATACGAATGTAGCGCTTTTGTTTTTGAGCAGCGTCAAGTTCAAAGGCTCCTCCGTCTCGACGATCGAGCAGATTTTGCCTTGGGGCGCAATGGCATCCGCCATCCTCTGCCAGTGCTTCTCCGTGCTGTTCAAGCAAAAAATTGCATCGACATAGGGCAAGCCCAGCGACTCCAGCTGCGGGACGAAATCATCGTGATGGTCGATGATATGATCGGCCCCCAAGCTTCTCGCCCATTCGGCCGATTCCGGACGGGAAGCCGTACCGATCACCGTCAGACCTGCATGTTTGGCTAACTGAACGGCGATAGAACCCACGCCTCCGGCTGCGCCGATAATCAGGATCGATTTGCCTTCGTTATCCTCCCGCTGCTGCGAGATGCCCATCCGGTCGAAGAGCGCTTCCCATGCGGTAATGGACGTGAGCGGCAGCGCCGCGGCTTGCGCAAAGTCCAGCGACGCCGGTTTCTTTCCGGCGATGCGCTCGTCGACGAGGTGAAACTCGCTGTTTCCACCGGGGCGGGTAATGCTGCCGGCGTAATAAACTTCGTCTCCAGGCTTGAACAGGGTACATTCCGGACCTGTTTGCTCAACGACGCCTGCAACGTCCCAGCCCAGCACCCTTGGCGAGTCCTCCGTTCTCTCTTTCGGGGCCCTCACCTTTACGTCCACCGGGTTGACGGATATCGCCTTCACCCTTACAAGCAGATCCCTCCCGCTCGGCGTTGGCTTCTCCAGATCGATATCCATCAGGCTTTCCGGGTGATCGATAGGCAAATAGCGATACAATCCGACCGCTTTCATCATTTGTGTGGCCATGCTTGCTCCTCCTCCATTCGCTGAATCGTTTGGTTACGGTTGTTAATGTAACACGACTGTTTTAAAATGATAAGTACACACATTAATGTTATGTAGTATCATTTTGTATACCTTGAAGGAGTGAAGGAAACATGCGCGATCGAAAAAGCGGGTACGGCCATTGTCCAAACGATGAAGGCTGTCCGGTCGAATATACGTTGGACGTCATTGGCGGAAAGTGGGAGGGCGTGCTGCTATACCATTTGATCGAAGGTCCCAAACGGTTCAATGAATTTCGGAAGATTTGCCCGACAATCACCCAGAGGATGCTGACGCTGCAGCTCAGGGAGCTGGAGGAGGATGGCGTGGTTCACCGCGAAGTGTATCATCAGGTGCCGCCAAAGGTCGAATATTCGCTGACGGAATTCGGAAGGACACTGGTACCGATCATTCTCAAGATGAAAGAATGGGGAGATACGTACAAAAACAGAACGTCGCCAAAGCAAGGTGCAGCGTTGACGAACGAGCAGTTGACCTAAGGATGGCAGCAGAATCATGCGCTGAAAAAACAAACAGCGGCGTCTGGGGACGAGAACGGAAATCCCCAGACAGCCGCTGTTCTGCGATGCATCCACGTTTTACTCTTCCTTTGCCGTTTCTGCGTATTTTTTGAAATTGTCCAAAATCGCCTGCCATCCGGCTTGTTGCATCTCAACGGTGTGGGTCCCTTCTGCATCGAACGACTCAATGATTTTCGTGTCGTCGCCTTGGCGAATAAATGCGATCTTCACTTTTCTGCCGTCACCAAGCGTGTATGCAATGCTCTCGTTCAGGTTTACCTCGTCGTAAACTCCGCCGAAATCAAATCCAAAGCTGCCGTCTTTGGCTTCCATTCTGGAAACGAATGTACCGCCGACCCGCAGATCGTTCTCGGCATATGGCGTGTGCCAGTCATCGGACGCGTTGTTCCATTGGGTAATATGCTTTGGCTCCGTCCAAAATTTCCAGACGCTTTCGACGGGACAATGAACGATTGCTTCTACTGTGATCGTAATTGGACTTCCTGTTTCCATCGTATAACCTCCTTAATTGGGACAAATTACATATACACCTATTCTAGCATGAAAATGGCAGCCGGATTTCTTTTCGATTGCTCTTGTACAAAAAAAAAGGGCTGCAGGGCAGCTCCTTCTTGCTTTCGCAGTAGCTCATGACGATACCATTTTGTAAATCCAATAGACGATGCGGCCGACGATGTAGCCGAGCACGATCGTCCAGCCGATTTTGGACCAGACGCTGAGGCCGGCTATCCATTCACGCAAGCTTTTCCGGGGCTGCGGTTGCTTTTGGCTCAACAGGTGTCACTCCTTTTGCGGATGCTTGATTGTAGCGGATAAACAGATAGATGCCGGCGATGATGATCAGGCCGCCGATCCATTGAGACAGGGTCACGGTTTCGCCCAGAATGAAATACGCCAGAATCGCCGTTCCGATCGGTTCCCCCAGGATCCCCATGGAGATCGTCGTCGTATTGAGCCATTTGATCACCCAATTGAAGATGGAGTGGCCGAGCAGCGTCGGGAAGAGAGCCAGGCAGAAAAACCAGCCCCAGTCCGCTGCCGGATACCCTGCGAGGGGATAGCCCAGCACCAGATCGTACGCGACGAGGATGGCGCTAGTGGCGGAATAGACGACCAGTGTGTACGAAAAGGAGGACAAGTGCTGCCGGACGTACTGTCCGACCAGCCAATAGCCCGTGACGGTGCCGGCACCGAGCAGTGCGAGAAAATCGCCCCACAGAGCCATGCCGCCGACGCGGAAGTCCCCCCAGCCGATTACGAAGCTGCCTACGATCGCCAAAAGTCCACCAGTCAAGGCGAGAGGACGGACGCGTTCTCCAAAAAAGAAGTATCCGCCGATAAAGGCAAACAGCGGCTGCAACGTGACAAGGACCGTAGAACTGGCGACAGACGTGTAATTCAGCGACTCAAACCAAAGAAGAAAGTGGCTGGCCAAAAACGCGCCGGACAAGAGGCAGAGCTGCCACACCTTTTTGCCCATCCTGCCGATTTCTCCCAAGGCTCCGCGGTTCCAGAGCAAAAACGGCAGCGTCAGAACCACCGAGAACACGAGCCGGTAGGTCGCGATGATCGGGGAGGGCGCATGAGACAGCTTGACGAAGATCGCCGAGGTAGATACGGCGACGACCCCGAGCAAAAGTGCCAAATACGGGGGGATCAGCGGTTTATCCAAAGACTTTTCCATGAGTGCACCTTCTTGTGAATAGGGGAAATAACAGATGGTTTCTATTGTACCGTCCGCCACAAAAATTCACAATGTTATGCTTACCCAGTTGCCTGAAAGGTTTACCCTCAATCAGGAAATCCTACAACCATGAAAAAAATCATCCTTTTATTCGCAGCTATGCTGGCCCTTTCGGTTTGTTTTCCAAGTCGCAGCGAAGCGATCCCGCTTACGCCCATCAACATCCTGATTGATGTCGGACATGGAGGTGTCGATTCAGGAACGTCGTTTGGCAAGTTGTACGAAAAGGACATCAACCTGCAAATTGCCAAGGTGCTGTACAAGGAGTTGACGGACGCGGGGTACCGAGTGGCACTGAACCGGGAGGAAGACATCGCCTTAAGTGACGACAACCGCTGGCTCAATACGCGCTCGCGGCACATCCGGGATTTGGCCCAGCGGCGAAATCTGGCCAAGGAGCTCCGTCCCCAGATGATGCTCAGCCTGCATGTCAATTGGTCGTCTGACAAGCGTCGGCGTGGCCCCGTCGTGTTGTATCAGCGCAACGATCAAAGCTTCATGCTTGCGCAGCTGGTCCAGGATTCGCTGGATCGGCTGTCAGGCACGCACGACAAGCCCGTGAAGGGAGGGACGTATTACGTGCTGCGGCACAGCTACTGTCCCACTGTCATTATCGAAATGGGATTCATCAGCAACGCGAGGGACCGGGAAATGCTGACCAGCCCTCAAGGGCAAGAAAAAATCGCTCAGGCCATCAAAGCCGGCGTGAGCGAGTATGTCCTCCTGACAGGCAACTTGAAAATGGAGGGGAAGGTCGAAGAAAAGACGGAAGAAAGTTTTTGGAAGATCCTAATGGACCGGCTGATGAATTAAATGAGAGATCGTCACAAATTGGGCCTCCTTTTGCAGCCTCGGGATGTACTGGCGCAAAACGGAGGCTGTCTTCTTGCCGGGAGGCCCGACATGGCCGATGGCGACACACTCCGGATGCTGGCCGAGTCGCTTGCATATTTTTTCCATCTGCTTGGTGATGTGCGGGACGGAATAGACGTCATCGAGGAAGATCTGGTTTTCGGCATACGGCACGCCCATCTCTTTTGCGAGCTTGATCGCTACGCTTTTGTCCGTGGTTTTGCTGTCCAGATAGATGAGCCCGCGTTCTTTGACGACTCCCATGACGATCCGCATGATGTGCTCGTCGGCTGTAATTTTCGAGCCCATATGGTTGTTCATCCCGATCGCGTGCGGAACGTCGTCGATTGCCTTTTCCACCCGTTTCTTGATCTCTTCGTCCGACAAGTCGCTGGTGATCGCTCCGGGGCCCAGCCACGATTTTTTCCCCCGGTTCGGCTCCATGGGCATGTGGACGAAGACGTCGTGCCCCTTTTGGTGCGCGAGCTCGGCATCGCGTTTGGTGCTGGGCATGAACGGCATGACGGCCACGGTCAGCGGCACCGGCAGCGCCAGGATGTCCTCCGTGCCAGTCATGTTGTTCCCGAAATCGTCGATCACAAAGGCTACCTTTTTTGTCTGCTCGGTCGCCGGATCCGGCGGGAGCGGAGAAGGGGCGGTGGTGGCAAGAGCGAGCGGACAGGTACCCCAAATAAGAAGAACGGCAGCGACGAGAGACACGTATTTCTTATGCTTCGGTTTCATTGCGTTCATGAGGATCGCCTCCCTATTCCTTTTTTCTTCATCTCCCCTAGCGTTTGTCACTTTCCTCCAAGGTATCCATAGACTTGGCTTCGGAGACTCCGCTATGTTACGATTAAAAATAGTAGTTTTGTGACGAGAGGGGTCGGATTGCTTGAGCCATTTTGTGTTGATTGACGGAAACAGCATCGCCAACCGTGCTTTTTACGCGTTGCCGCTGCTGTCCACTTCAGCGGGATTGCATACGAACGCCGTGCTGGGTTTCACCACGATGCTGCTGAAGGTGTTGGAGGAAATGGAGCCGACGCATATCATGGTAGCGTTTGACGCGGGCAAAGTGGTGTTTCGCCATACGGAATATGCGGAATATAAAGGAGGACGGGCCAAGACGCCGCCGGAGCTGTCCGAACAGTTTCCGCTCATTCGCGAGCTGCTGGACGCCTTTTCCATCAAGCGTTTCGAGCTGGAAGGGTACGAGGCGGACGACATTATCGGGACGTTGACCAAGAGGGCGGATGAACAAAACTGGAAGACGACGGTCATTACGGGCGACAAGGACATGCTCCAGCTCGTTTCCGACCACGTATCGGTCGCGCTGACACGCAAGGGCGTCAGCGAAATCGAGCTGTACACCCCACAGGAAATCCAGGAAAAGTACGGTCTTGCGCCCCTGCAAATCATCGATCTGAAGGGCCTCATGGGGGATTCTTCCGACAATATTCCGGGGGTCCCGGGAGTCGGAGAAAAGACAGCCCTGAAGCTGCTGCATGAATACGGCTCGGTAGAAGCCGTGCTGGAAAACGTCGACCGCGTATCCGGCAAAAAACTCCAGGAAAACCTTCGCGAGAACGTGGACAAGGCCAAGATGAGCAAAGAGCTGGCCACGATTCTGCGAGAAGCGCCAGTCGAGCTGGATGTGGAGGCGACCGGCTATTCCGGGTATGATGGCGCCGTCCTGGCCGAGTTCTTTAAAAAGATGGAATTCAAATCCCTCCTGCCCAAGATCAAGGTGGATGCGCCCGCGAAAGGCGAAGAGAAGGCAGCGCCGTTCCAGTTTGAGGTCGTCACGGCGGAAACCGCGGACCGATTCGCGGACAAGCTGACCTCCCCGATGGCGATTTACGTCGAGATGGACGGGGACAACTACCATCACGCTCCGATCCTCGGCTTCGGACTTTCGGCAGACGACACGGTGCTGTACGTTCCGTGGGATGTGGCGAAGGACTGGCAGGCGTTTTGCAAGTGGCTGGCTGACGACACACAGAAAAAGTGGACGTTTGACGGAAAACGCGATACAGTCGGGCTCGCGTGGCACGGGCTGGAGATCCTTGGCATCGACTTCGACGTCTACCTCGCTTCCTATTTGCTGAACGCGACGGAGAGCAACCCCACCCTCGATTCGATCGCTTCCCAGTATGCCAAGGTGCGCGTCCTGGCCGACGAAGAGGTGTACGGCAAGGGGGCCAAACGGATGCTGCCGGAGTCGGACGTACTGAGCGAGCACGTGGCGCATAAGGCTGCCGCCATTTGGCAGAGCGTTCCGGTGCTTCGGGAGCAGCTCGCGGAAAACCAGATGAACGAGCTCTTGGACGATCTGGAAGCGCCGCTCAGCATGGTGCTGGCCCAGATGGAAAAGCAAGGAGTCAAGGTAAACCGCGACCGCCTGGCGCAAATGGGAGTCGAGCTGGATGCCAAGCTGGAAGAGCTGACAGGGCAGATCTACGAGCTCGCCGGACGGACCTTCAATATCAACTCGCCGAAGCAATTGGGCGAGATTCTGTTCGACGTGCTGGACCTGCCCGTTTTGAAAAAGACCAAGACCGGGCCGTCAACCAGCGCGGATGTGTTGGAAAAACTGGCGCCTTACCACCCGATCATCGATGCGATCCTGACCTTCCGTCAGCTCGGCAAGCTGCGCTCTACCTACATCGAAGGGTTGACCAAGGAAATCCACAGCCAGTCGAGCAAGGTGCACACGCTGTACAATCAGGCCACGACCGCGACCGGACGCCTGTCCAGCACGGATCCAAACCTGCAGAACATCCCGATCCGGATGGAAGAGGGCCGCAAAATTCGTGAGGCTTTCATCCCTTCCGAGGAAGGCTGGTACATGCTCGCGGCGGACTATTCGCAGATCGAGCTGCGCATTCTGGCGCACATTTCCGGGGATGAAAACCTGATCGACGCTTTCCGCAGAGGGATGGACATCCATACCCGCACCGCAATGGATGTATTCGGCGTCGGTGAAGGGGAAGTCACCTCCCTGATGCGCCGCCAGGCCAAGGCTGTCAACTTCGGGATCGTATACGGCATCAGCGACTACGGGCTTTCGCAAAACCTGGGGATCACGCGTAAGGAAGCGGGAGACTTTATCGAGCGTTACTTCTCCGTGTTTTCAGGCGTCAAGCATTGGATGGAAGAGATTGTCAAGCAGGCAAAGCAGGACGGCTATGTCACTACCCTGTTGAACCGTCGCCGCTACTTGCCTGACATCCGCAGCAGCAACTTCAACCTGCGCTCGTTTGCAGAACGCACGGCGATGAATACGCCGATCCAGGGTACGGCTGCCGATGTCATCAAGCTGGCGATGATCCGCATGCAGGAAAGCCTGAGGGAAAAAGGGCTGAAGAGCCGCATGCTGCTGCAGGTGCACGACGAATTGGTCTTCGAGGTGCCGCAGGATGAGCTGGAAGCCATGCAGCAGCTGGTGCCCGAGGTCATGGAGAGCGCGCTTGAGCTGAACGTTCCGCTCAAGGTCGACGTGAATTATGGACAGAGCTGGTATGACGCCAAGTAGGCAAGCCTGACAATAGAGATGAGACAGCGAGAGGAGGAGGCATATGCCGGAGTTGCCAGAGGTGGAGACCGTCGTTCGCACGCTGCGCGGGCTGGTGGTCGGAAAGACGATTGAGCGGGTCAGCGTCACGCTGCCACGCATTGTCCGGTTTCCGGATGACACAGAAGCATTCAAGGCAGGGCTAACTGGGCAAACGATTCATGAGATCAAGCGCCGGGCGAAGTTCATTCAATTCGTTTTGGATCGGGATGTGCTCGTCTCGCATCTGCGGATGGAAGGGCGGTACGGACTTTACGCGGCGCAGGACCCTGTGGAAAAGCATACGCATGTCATTTTCCACTTCACGGACGGGACGGAGCTGCGTTACCGGGACGTGCGCCAGTTCGGGACGATGGACCTCTTCCCGCTGGGGATGGAGACCCAGGCCGGCCCGCTCGCGAAGCTAGGCGTCGAGCCGCTGGAAGAAGCCTTCACGGCAGACGTTTTGCGCCAGCTGCTGAAAGACCGTGCGACAAAAATCAAGCCGCTCCTGCTGAACCAGGAATGTATCGTGGGACTAGGGAATATTTATGTGGACGAGTCGCTCTTTAAGGCGGGGATTCACCCCGAGAAGCCGGCGGGCAAACTGACCAAAAAGCAGGTGGCTCGCCTGCATGAGAGCATCGTCGCCACGTTGTCGGAGGCCGTGGAACAGGGCGGCAGCTCGATCAAATCGTACGTCAACGGACAAGGCGAGATGGGCATGTTCCAGCAATCGCTCCTGGTCTACGGACGAAAGGATGAGCCTTGTGTAAACTGCGGGACGCCCATCGTCCGACTGGTCGTGGGAGGCAGGGGCACGCATATCTGTCCCGCATGTCAGAAGAAGGGATGACAGTGGGTACGGGGAGGAGGATGTGCATGATATTGGGATTGACGGGCGGTATTGCGACAGGAAAAAGCACAGTCACGGGTATGCTGCGCGAGCGGGGCATTCCTGTCATCGATGCCGATCAGATCGCCAGGGAGGTCGTCGAGCCGGGCAAGCCTGCTTATGAGGCCATTGTGCGCCACTTTGGTCGAGACATTTTACTGGAGGACGGAGAGATCAACCGAAAAAAGCTGGGGGAGATCGTGTTTTCGGACGAAGCCGAACGGCAAAAGCTGAATGCGATCGTCCATCCGGAGGTGCGGCGCGTGATGCGGGAGGAAGCGGAAGCAGCGGAGGCCAACGGGGCTGACATTGTATTTATGGACATTCCACTCTTGTTCGAGAGCAAGCTTCAGTACATGGTGGAAAAAATCGTGCTCGTATACGCTCCGGCGGACATGCAGCTCGCGCGGATGATGGAGAGGGATGAGCTGGAGGAAGAACAGGCGCATAAGCGGCTGAAGGCACAGTTTCCGATCGACCAAAAGAAAAAAGACGCCGATTTTCTGATCGATAATTCCACGACGCGGGAAGAAACCGAGCGCCAGGTGGAGAAACTGCTGGCTGAGCTTCGTGCGGAGCTGAAATCATGAAGCTCGGTCGCCGGGCAGCGCTGATTCTGCTCATCTTGGCGAGCGTCTTTTTGCTGCTCAACACTTCTCTGGTATGGAAGTGGATGTATCCGATCAAATACCAGAAGGAGATCCTATCAGCCTCGCAGACCTATCAGGTAGATCCGTACCTCATCCTGGCCGTGATCCGATCCGAGAGCGGATTTGAGACCGATCGTGTCTCGAAAAAAGGAGCGGTCGGCCTGATGCAAATCATGCCGGACACCGCAGCGTGGATCGTCAAGCAGGCAGGCTTTCAGCCCACGAGCGACCAGTACTTGTACGATCCTGTCATGAATATCCGGATCGGGACGTGGTACCTCAACTTTTTGATGGATCGCTATAAAGGAGATCTGGTCAAAGTCATCGCCGCCTACAACGCCGGGCCCGGCAAAGTCAGCGGGTGGCTGGAAGGCGAGCAGTGGAGCGGCCGGCTGGAGCATATCGAGGACATCCCCTTTGGAGAGACGCGCCAGTACGTGCAGCGCGTCCTTTACTATCACGACCGCTATAAAAACATATACAGTACCGACTTGCGATAAGAGCCGCTTCCCCGAAAATAGGGAGCGGCTTTTCGTATGAATGGGCACATGAAAGGAAAGCACATTGAAAAAATAGGAGGGGAAAATCGTCCAAATATTTATTTTTTAGTAAAACACATTGATAATTGTGTCATACTTATTATAATAAAAGTAACAGATAAGCGTAACTTAATTGCGAAAGGGGTTTCTATATGACAATCAAAATTGGTATCAATGGTTTCGGCCGTATTGGGCGCATGGTATTCCGCCGCGCTATCCAGGACCCCAACATCGAAATCGTGGCGATCAACGCCAGCTATCCTCCAGAGACACTCGCTCACTTGTTGAAATATGACACTATTCATGGACGTATGCAAAATAAAGTGGAAGTACAAGGGAACAAGATCCTCGTCGATGGCAAGCCGACTGTCGTCCTCTCCGACCGCGATCCGCTCAAGCTGCCTTGGGGCGAACTGGGCGTAGAAATCGTCGTGGAAGCGACAGGCAAGTTCAAGGACCGCGAAGGCGCAGGAAAACATCTGCAAAGCGGTGCGAAGAAAGTAGTCATTACCGCGCCAGCAAAAGAAGAAGACGCTACCATCGTCATGGGCGTAAACGAGTCGATCTACGACCATGCGAATCACCATATCGTATCCAATGCTTCCTGCACGACCAACTGTCTGGCTCCGGTGGCAAAAGTGCTGCATGACGCCTTTGGCATCGAGCAAGGCTTGATGACGACGATTCACGCGATGACAAACGATCAGGTGAACATCGACAACCCGCATAAGGATCTGCGCCGCGCTCGCGCTGCCGGAGAGTCCATCATCCCGACGACTACCGGCGCTGCCCGTGCAGTAGGCAAGGTACTGCCGGAGCTGAATGGCAAGTTGAACGGCTTCTCCCTGCGGGTACCGACTCCAAACGTATCCGTCGTCGACCTGGTCGTCAACACCAAAAAGCCGGTGACGGTGGAAGAAGTCAACCGCGTCCTGCGTGAAGCGAGCGAAGGCAGCATGAAAGGCTACCTGGAATTCTGCGACGAGCCGCTCGTATCCAGCGACTTCAACGGCAACGACAACTCCTCCATCGTAGACGGACTGTCCACCATGGTCATGGGCACGAATCAGGTGAAAGTCATCGCCTGGTACGACAACGAGTGGGGCTACTCCTGCCGCGTCGTGGATCTGGTGCGCCACGTATCCGAAATGTACAACCAGGCGAAGACCAAAGAAGCGGCGGCTGCCGGCGTCAACTAAGCCGTGCCGGGCGCCCTTCCCGGACTTTCCTGCGAAAAAAAGAACGAACCCCTTTGCCTCCCAACGGAGCAAAGGGGTTTTTTGCGATGAATTCCGGCAGGTTAAGCGGGATTGGAACCGGTCACGTCACTCATCCGGAACAGCTCATCGTCCTCGAATCCGACGATGAACAGCTTGATATTGGTTTTCAGATCCAGGTCAAACGGATGATGGACGTCGTTTCCGCGGCCGTCCTTGATGATGCGCACGGTCGGACGATGGGAGTAATCCGGATCGACACGGCTGACGACGCCGACTTCCCCCGTATTCAGCACGACGCTGCTTCCGATCGGAAAGACGGCGATATGTTTGATAAAAGCGTTGACGAGTGTGTGCTCAAACAAGTGGCCCCCCGACCCGAGCAAAAACTCGAGGGCGTCCTGTGGCATGTAGCGTTTGCGCCAAGGGCGCGGGGAGGTGAGGGAATCGTAGATATCCGCGATGCCGACGATCTGGGCGTACTCGTGAATTTGCTTTCCGTGCAGCCCTTGAGGGTAACCGCTTCCGTCCAGTCGCTCGTGATGCTGCAGACAGACGTGTGCCGACAAGAGGGAGATGTCGTGCTGTTTGCGCAGCAGATTGAAACCGTGCATGGTATGCTGCTTGGCAATCTCCCTTTCTTCCTCCGACCAGCGGTCCTGCTTTTTCAGCATCTCTTCCGGCAGATGCAGTTTGCCGATGTCGTGCAGCATGGCCCCGATCCCCAGCTCCATCAGCCTCTGCCGATTGTAGCCAAGGGACATGCCTACCGCAGTCGCAAGCACGGCTACGTTGACCGAATGGTGGTACATGGAAGGAGAGTGCGACGAAATGGTCGCCAAGTGGCCAATCATTTGCTTGTTTTGCAGCAAATCATCGAGGATGGAACTAAAGGCTCTCTGAAAGTGAAGGCCCATCTCTATCAACGATATTTTACGCGCGAGTTTGTTCGAATTGGTGATCTGTCTGAATGTTTTTTCGATCGTTTCCACAGCGATCTGGCGAGTCTGCGGACGGATAACGTCTTCCACTTCGATGCCTTCGGTGCGCGGATCATCGATGTAAATGGAGTCGATCTGCGAACGGACAAGACCCGAGATAAGACGCTCGGTCAAAACCATCCCTGACCCCAACAATACCTTTCCATCTTCCGTGAAAACGGTACGGCCCAACTTCATGCCTGGCCGGACTTGTCTTAAAGAAACTAACCGCATGACAATCCCTCCAACAATACCCATATTGTACTCCATTCGACTTAGCCTTTAAATAGGTACAAGGATTGACTTGACTTCTGCATGGAAATTGAGGGACACTGTAATCAAGTATTGTCCGTACTGGAGTTGATTCTAGCGATGCGTTGCCCATTTTGCGAGTACAATGGGACTAAAGTCCTTGATTCGCGTCCTTTTAACAATAACAAATCGATCCGGCGGCGGCGGGAATGTGAACAGTGCGAACGTCGGTTTACGACCTTTGAAATGGTGGAAGAAACTCCCTTGTTGATCGTGAAGAAGGACGGCACCCGCGAGGAGTTCAGCCGCGAGAAGGTGCTGCGCGGTTTGGTGCGGGCCTGTGAAAAGCGTCCGGTGGCGTTGGAAGTGCTGGAGAATGTCGTCAATGAGATTGAAAGAGAGCTTCGCAGCTGCGGCCAGGCGGAAGTTCCCAGCAATGATGTAGGGGAAAAGGTCATGGAGCGTTTGTACCATGTCGACGAGGTGGCTTACGTGCGGTTTGCTTCGGTTTACCGGCAGTTCAAGGACATCAGTGTATTCATGAAGGAGCTCGAGGAGCTGCTTACCCAAGCGAAAGGGAGCCATTCTCCCTTGCCCAAAGAGTAAAAATGATCGGCCAGTCAAGAGACGCACTCGCGGCATGTCCGCCGGGGCGTCTTTTGCTTTCCATCCGATTTCAGCACGAGACCCCTCCAGCCATGCTATAATAAGGAGACGTAGATTTGTCAGGAAGGAAAGAGCTGATGCGCCGTTTAGTCTGGAACGAATTGTTGCCGAAAGATCGATATCTGGTGCGGGTGGCAAGGCCGCTCAGCTTTGCCGAAATGGGCTATGTCACGCAGCTGTACCTGCCGATCATCGGCGTCGAGTCGTACACACTCTATCAACTGCTGGTCCATGGGGTACAGGAGGTGAGCGGAGCTTCAACCGAGGGCACACATCGGAGCTTGATGCTCTCTACCTCTTTGTCTCTCGACAGGCTGCTGGACGCCCGGGAGCGCCTGGAAGCGATCGGACTGGTGGAGGTGCGCCGACGAGAAAACCAACAGCGGGACTACTTTTACGAGTATTTGATCAAACCGCCGCTGACACCGGGCGAGTTTTTTGCGGATTACGTGCTCTCGTTGATGCTGCTGAACAAGATCGAAAACGTCCGCTTCCAGCAGCTCCGGGAGCAGTATGCTGATAAGAAAGCGGGCCAGCTGGACCAGGAGTACTCGATTGTCGAGAACGTGACGAAAGATTTTCACGAAGTGTTCCAATCGTTGAAGCCATCTGAATTGGAAGTGCAGAAAGGGTCTGAGCGGGAGCGGTTCCTGACGGAGATGGAGACGAGCTTCCCGCCGGCCGACATGCGCTCGGGATATGAGGCACAGGTCACCCATCCGCTCAGCGTGTCGTCGCTGCGGCTGTACCTGCCGGACAACGCGGATGCCTCCAAAGTGCTTGGCGGAGCGAGCATGGAGTTTTTGTACAAGCTTTGCCATTTCTATCAGATGGACAGCTGGGGAATGGGACAGGAGCTGCGCGACTGGACGCTGTACAAGCCTGACCGGAGCCTGGATACGGATGTGCTGCGCAAACGTCTGGTGCAGCGGTATACGGAAGACAAGCTGTACCGCAATCCCCCGGCGGACATTGGTGACGAAGAATGGGGACCTGGCCAATTGCCGCAGCCAGGGAGCGAAGCGTTCGTCCGGGCCTGTCGCACATTGTCCCCCTTGGCTCTGCTGGAGCGGGTCGTCGGAGGCCGGGTGAGCAAAGTGTATTTGGAACGGGCAGAGACGCTGGTCTTTACCGACGGGATGCAGCCGGAAGTCGTCAACGCTCTGCTGGTACATACCCTTGCCAGCATGCAGATGGAGCTGCCGAAAGCGTATATGGAAACGATCCGTGACAGTTGGAAAGCGAAGCGGATTTCTACGGTGGACGAGGCCGTGAAGCAGATCGTGGAGCGAGCGGACCAACGGGCACAGACGGCAGAAAAGGCGAAGAGCCCGAAAAAGGAAACGGGAGCGGCGCGCAGAGGGGGAAAAGCCGTGCTGCAGGACAAGCTGCCGGCGTCTGTGGAGTGGCAAATGGCGCAGGCGGGGAAAGCGGAAGAGCAGGAAAAACGACAGTCCATTCAGGATTTCCCTGACCTGCAAAAGCGGCTGGAGACATTACGAAAACGGCAGAGAGGAGAGTAGAGCTGCATGGAATCGATTGGCGCATTCATGGCTGAGCTGTCCAAACGCTCGCCGCGTCAGCTGCTGACGCCTGATGAGCAACTGGACAAGATGTTCCGCTCGTCCTTGTATTTGAAGCAGTTCCAAAAGGAAAACCCGGATCTGACGCGGGAAGACTACCTGCGTTCGCTGTCCAGCGTCTACACGGCGGTGAAGGAGCAATACTGGTGCGAGCGCTGTCCGGGCCTCGCGGAGTGCCCGAATCTGGTCAAGGGACACACGACGGTGCTGAATAGAGCGCACGATACGATCGTCAGTGCGATCGCTGCCTGCGACAAGCAGATCAACCATGAGGAAGAGCTGCGCCGCCGCAAGCTGATGCGCAGCTACTACGTGTCGGAGGAGACGCTTCAGGCCAGCTTTGAGGGACTGGTCATCGACGGTGGCAATCTGGCTTCCGTAGACGCCGCCATCCAGTTCTGCGAGAAGGTCGGGACCGGCGAGCGGGTCAAAGGGCTGTACCTGCACGGACCGTTCGGCGTCGGGAAGAGCTATATCATGGGGGCCATCGCCCGCGAGCTGTCCGAGCGCAATGTAGCGTCTCTGCTGGTGTATGTCCCGGACTTTATCCGGGAAATGAAGGACTCCATTTCCGATCAGTCCTACGTCGGAAAGCTGGAGCTGCTGAAAGAAGTGCCGGTGCTCATCCTGGACGACATCGGGGCGGAAAACTTGACGCCGTGGGTACGCGATGAAATCCTGGGCGTCATCCTGAACCAGCGGGCCAACAACCACCTGCCGACGCTGTTTACGTCCAATTACTCGCTGGAGGAGCTGGAGGAGCATCTGTCGATTTCCAACGGCAACCGCATCGAGCGGACGAAGGCGGCGCGGATCATGGAACGCATCCGCCACTTTGTCGAAGTCTATGAAATCTTACGCAAGAATCACCGTCTGGAGAGCTAACGACCAGAGGCGCGACAGGTGCCAGTACGAAGTCGCCAGCACCTCGCGCGCCTCATGGTACGGCTTGAACAGGACCTGGGAATGGACGCCGACGGGCGACACCGACATCCCCAGCGAATCGGCCATCATCGCGGCGCGCGCCAAATGGTAGTCGTGGCTGATGATAAGTGCAGTCTTTAACCCATACGTGACCATGACCTGCTGGCTGTACAGCAGGTTTTCGTATGTCGAGGTAGATTTTGCTTCCATCAGGATGTGTTCGCTAGGCACCCCGCGTTTTTCGAGGTAATCGCGCATCACGGCCGCTTCCGTCAGCCGCTTGCCCTCTCCCAATCCGCCACTCACCAGGAGCAGCGGCACATACCCTTTCTGATAGAGCCATAGCGCCTGGTCCAGCCTCTCCCGCAGGCCTGGACTTGGCCCATCCCTCCATACAGCCGCACCCAGCACGATTCCGACATGGGCTTGCCGCGGGATCGCTTCCCCGATCGTTTTCTCAATCCCGTACACGACATAGCCGGACCAGATGCCCACAAGCCCGGCGAGAATCGACAGCGTGAGCAGGAGCTTTCGCAGCCAGGGAGGCTTCCTCCGCTTTATCCGGATGGTTTTTACTTTTGGCAAGCCTTTTCGTTTTTTCTGTCTCCGATCCAATGGTGTGTTCCTCCTACTGCTTTGTGAAGGCCGCGAGCGGCGTTTCCGAGTCTCGATCTACAAAGTAAGACGTTCGATCTGGCAGAGAGTTACAGCGCCCGACACACGACCGACACAAATAACTAGTAAATTATTTCTCTCAGAAGCCGATATAGTAATCGAGAAGTGGCTTTACGCGAAACAGATTTTTGACTAGCAGGGGAGGAAGAGAATGTTCTGGAGAAAATTGACGTTCATGCTTCTGGCCGCCATGCTCTTGTGCGGGGCGGGCAGCGCCGGAGTCGGATACGCTGCGGATGAAATCAGCAGGCTGGTCTTATCCAAAAACGAAGTGACGCTGGAGATCGGCGATTCCGTCGATTTGACGGCGACGGCTGTCTATGTAAGCGGAAAAACCGAAGACGTCAAGTACACGACGGAATGGACAAGTCAGGACGCAAATGTTGCAACGGCTTACGCGGGCCGCATCACGGCAAAGGCGGAAGGAACGACGACCGTCACGGCGACGTACATGGGGAAAAGCGTTCTGGTAGCCGTGACCGTCACGAAAAAGGTGAAGGCACTCACGCTGAACAAGCAGTCCTTGAATGTGCTCATCGATGACGCCACACCGGCCCAGTTAACGCTCACGGCTTACTACAGCGACGGCAAAAGCGAAGAAGTGACGACCAAAGCCGACTGGTCGATCGACAACGCCGCGATCGCTACTGTCATCAACGGTCAGGTCAAAGGTCTGGCTTCCGGGACAGGGATGATCACGGCCAAGTACGGCAGCCAGTCGACTACAGTCCCGGTGAATGTGGAAATCGCACACCGGCTGGAGCCTAGCAAAAGCCAGGTATCCCTCCTGGTAGGAGGCGATGAGACTGTAACGCTGCGCGCCATCTATCCGGATGGAAGCGACAATCCGGATGTAGCGGCGAAAGCCGAGTGGTCCTCGGACAACCCGGCCGTAGCCGATGCGCTCAAGGGGAAAATCAAGGCATACGGTGCAGGTACGGCGACCATCACTGCGAAATACGGCACGAAAACAGCAACGATCACAGTCGATGTAGATACCACGCAAAAGCTGGAAGCCACCAAGCAAAACATTTTCTTGCACGTAGGTGAGTCTGCCGATATCGGACTTACGGCTACCTATGCCAACGGAAACGGCACTCCGGCAGACGTGGCTGACAAAGCCGTGTGGTCTTCGGACAAGGAAAGTGTAGCGTATTACAGCAAAGGGAAGATTTACGCAGCCGCTTCCGGGGAAGCGGTCATCACGGCGAAGTACGGCAACAAGTCCGTGCAAATCCGGGTGGACGTAGAAGTACCTCGCTCTCTCGATATCGTGCCGTCGTACCTGACGATGAAGAGCGGCACGACGGAAAACGTAAAAGTAAACGCGACTTTCGCAGGAGCTACGGCAGCGGAGGACATCACCAGCAAAGTGGAGTGGTCCTCGGACAACGAAGAGATCGCCTTCGCCCAAAACGGCGCCATTGCTGCATACAAGGCAGGCTCCGCAACGATCACCGCGAAGTACGGCGGCAAGTCCGCTACCATCGTGGTGGACGTAGATGTGCCGCAAAGCCTCACCGCGGACGTGACGAACGTCGCCATCCCGGTAGGGGGAGCGAAGCAAGTGACGCTGTCTGCGGTCTATCCGGGCAGCAACAGTGCAAATGAAAACGTGACCCAAAAAGCAACGTGGACCTCGAGCGCTCCAACCGTGGCAAGCGTGCGCCAGGGTCTCATCACGGGCGTCACGACCGGCGCGGCTACGGTAACGGCGACCTATGGCGGCCGCAGTGTCACCATCCCGGTTTCTGTCGGGGTCTTGCAGACGCTGACGGTAGACAAGCAAAAGCTCGTCATGAGCAACGGTCAGAGCAACACGGTGACCTTGACAGCCACATACGCGGACGGCACGACCAAAAACGTGAGAGAACAAGCTACATGGACCAGCGGATCGGTCAATGTGGCGGAAGTGAACCAGGGTACGATTACGGCCAAGGGTGCCGGAAAGACGACTATCAGCGCCACTTTTGACGGCAAGACGGTCACCATCGCCGTAGAGGTGGATCAGGCGACGACTTTGTCTGTCGACCCGCGTCTCTTGATCCTGACCGTAAACGAATCGGCTGAAATCAAACTGACGGCGACCGATTCCGCAGGCAATTCCAGCAAGGTAACGAACGATGCCGAATGGACATCCTCGAACATCAAGGTGGCGGACGTAGCCAATGGACGCGTCACCGGCCTGACGAACGGCCGCGCGACCATCACGGCCAAATACGGCGGCAAGTCGATCACCATTCCGGTGGAAGTGGGAATCGTGACCAAACTGGAAGCCGACAAGCGCTACGCTTCCATCAAGTCGAATACGACCACCCAAGTGACCTTGACCGCGACCTTCGCCGATGGCCGGACACTGGACGTGACCTCCACGGCGGATTGGAAGACGAGCAACTACAAGGTAGCCGACGTATCCAAGGGCCTGATCACCGGACGTGCTTACGGGAAAGCGACGGTCACGGCCAGATACAACGACAAGAGCGTGTCCATTCCGGTGGACGTCGACACGCTGAAGTATCTGAAGACCGACGTCGTCCAGCTGGTCATGAACAAAGGTGAAACCAAACAGGTGACGGCGACCGCTACCTACATGGACGGCTCCGAGCAAAACGTGACCAAACCGGCTCTGTGGACGACATCCCGCCTGCTTGTGGCAGACGTCAAGGACGGCGTGATCAAGGCGACCGGATCCGGCAAAGCGACGATCTACGTTACTTATGGCGGCAAGAAGACGCCGATTGTAGTGACGGTGAGATAGGAATCAGAGATATACAAAAGAAAGAAGCCAGTTGAGCACAGAAACGTGTTCGACTGGCTTTCTTTTGGTAGGCGGTAGTTTTGGTCGGGAACGTCAGATCTTGAAGTGGCCGATCCGGCTTTGCAATTCTTCCGCCATCCGTTCCAGCGATACGGAGGAGGAGGCGATTTCCTCCATGGAAGCGAGCTGTTCTTCCGCCGCTGCCGAGACGCTTTGCGTTCCGTCCGAGGCCTGCATGGTCACCTCGGAAATGTGGCTGATCAGCTTCACGACCAGATCGGTGCGTGCCGAAATATTCTGGGATGCTCCGGCGACTTGTCCGATTTTATCTGCGACCTCTTCGATGGCAGATTGAATCTGCTCGAAGGATTGACCGGCTTCGTACACTTTCTCAATGCCGTCTGTCACTTCCTGCTTGCTCCTCTCCATGACGGTTTCCGCATGCTCCGTTTCGGATTGGATAGAGGTGATCAACTGGCTGATCTGCTTGGCGGAGTTCGAAGATTGCTCTGCAAGCTTTCGCACCTCGTCTGCCACGACCGCAAAGCCCCGTCCCGATTCTCCGGCGCGTGCCGCCTCGATGGCGGCGTTGAGTGCCAGCAGGTTCGTCTGGTTGGAGATGGCCGTGATGACTTCCACGATCTTCCCGATCTCCTGCGAGCGCGTGCCCAGTCGCGCCACTACTTCGGCGAGATCGTGGATGGACTGGTTGGAAGCATTCATCTGCTGTACAGCGGATTGAATGGAATGGTTTCCGGACGAGGCCAGGTCGGCCGATTGTCTTGCCGCGTCAGATACTTTCTGGGTGTAGTCCGCAATCTGCGATATGGCTTCGGACATCTGGCCGACAGCCTCGGTGCTTTCCTTGGCATAGGATACTTGCTGCTCGGCGCCGGTCGCCATCTCCTGCATGGTCGTCGCAATCTGCTCAGTAGCCTTGCTGGTCTGGTCTGCACTGGCAGAAAGCTGTTCGGCGGATGCTGCGAGCTGCTGGACGTTGTCATGCACCGCATGGAGGAGGGAGCGGAGCGAGCCGGACATGTGGTTGAAGCTTTTGCCGAGCGTTCCCAGTTCATCGTTGCTGGTGATTTCGACTTGCTGCGTGACATCGCCCTCGCTCATTTTTTCGGCAGCCTCCGTCAATTTGCGAAGCGGACGAAGCATGGATTTCAGGATCGCGTAGACGGCGACACCGCCGATGGCCAGGGCGATGGCGATCATGAAGAGTGTTTTGTAGAAGATCGGGCTGGCTGCAGCTATAGCTTCAGACTTGTACATGACAGCCATGAGCTTCCAGCCAGTCTTGGCATTCGTGAGATGTACGGCTCTCGCGTCCTGGCCGCCATCTGAAAAGTCAAACTCGCCTGCCGGTTCCCCATACAAGGTACCGATCCACGGATCGTTGGATGGAGTTCCTGCTTTTCCCGTCGGATGAATGAGGAACTGATGATTTTTGTCAAAGATCGAGAGGTAACCTTTTGTGCCGATTTTCGCTTCCTTGACCGTCTTATCCAGTGCGGTCAGCTGGATGTCGATCCCCAGCACACCCGAGAGGTCAGGTAATGCTCTGGATAGGCCGACCACGACATTTCCAGTCGCTTCATCGATGTACGGATCCAGCATGATTGTCGTTTGCGGCTGCTGCATCGCAGCCTGGTACCAGGGGCGTTTGCGCGGGTCGAAGTCAGATGGAAGCTTCGCATCCGTAGACATCATCATGCCCCCGGTTTCGTCACCGATGTACACTTCCCCGATTTCCGGATGCAGCGCGTGATAGGACTGCAGTTGCTTGTGGGTTGCGGCGCGTGCTGCCTCCTGCAAGTCGGCCCGCCCAGTCCGGGACGCAATATATTCGATATCTTTGGCCTGCGCCGTCAGTGACTGATCGAGCAATTCATCCACCAGACGCACGTTTTCCGAGGCCGTTTTCACCAGGGCATTCTCCAACTGCTCCTTGGCACTCGTATAGGAGAGCCATCCGAGGGTCAGCATCGGGATAATCAAGATGGCGGAGAAGGCAGCAATGAGCTTTGCTTTGACGGTAAGTCTAGGTTTTTTCATGGTAGTAGATCCCCCTTGCGCATTTCTAGGTTGCCTGATTTTATATCCTTACCCGCCATATGTGCGTATGTAAACGTAAATGGAGCTATTTGATTGATGAAATTTTATAGTGGATATTACAAAGAAAGGAGGAGGAAAAGACAAATATTTTCGCTTGCAGTATACATGAGGGTATGCTATACTGAATTTACGAAAGCGGGAAACGCTGGAAGATACGAGATATGGGGCATTAGCTCAGCTGGGAGAGCGCTACACTGGCAGTGTAGAGGTCAGCGGTTCGATCCCGCTATGCTCCACCATACGAAAGGCTTGAAAAACCCTTGGGAAACCAAGGGTTTTCGTCATTTTCAGGGGATGGCAGCCAACCAGAGGATATGACCATTTTGGTCTGTTGGGGACGCATTATTTTACTCCTTTTTTCAACCACTGAATGCGTTTGTTGCTGTGGCGAGAAGGTTTGTCCATTGTAGATATTTCCAAAGATGAGAAGGGACCAGAACGAGGTAGCAATATTGGCTTTGGAGCAGTCCGAACTGACGCGAGTCAACCTACATATTGGTGGCCTGCTCGAGCAGAAAGCAAAGAGAGCAGTGAAATAGAGATACAAGCTCCGGTATGGAAAACACTTCACCGTCAAAAAGTTCACTTCTACAGCGAAGATTGGGATAGGGAAAGTAACAATTAATAGAATTTTTGCATAACCAGTCGACATGCTGCAACCTCCGATTGCAATGGATATAATTACCGGAAGGGCTATGAAGATTCTAAACCAGAAGAAGTGATTATTAAATTGAACAAGTAATACAATGCTCAATAAGGGAATGGAGTTACTTCAAAACAAAGTTCAAAACCAGCGCTAGAGATCGTATGACGAGCATTTTCTAAAAACTGCTTTGCTATTTCAGGGATGTCATGAAGAAAGTAGATCATGAAACAAATGTTTCGACCTGTAGCCTCTGGATATGACTCAAGAATTTCTTCACTTTCCACAAAAGCCAGATAGGAATTCAGTTTTTCTTGCAATAAATACAGGTGAGACAACTCATCTTCCCAATCCAGATGGTCTGAGATCGTTAATGTACAAGTACCTGTTTGGTTATCTATGCCAATCATATCTATAACTCTGGTTTGCTCAATTGTCATTGTTAACCACACCCTTGATAAAAATATGAAGATTTTAATCCAATTCAGCGTAACATACCAATCCAAAAATAACATACCGCACTGTTGTAATTTAACACATTGTTAAGGAAGAAAAGTCGATGGACAATCGAGTAGAGGAATCGCTCTATGGCATGGTAGGAACGACAGATAGCCACAAAGTTGGAATGATGGGCGGGTGCGGCATTGACTGTTGGGTTTAGAGAGTTTGGGTGAAGAAAGGCCGTGCAAACGGTGCGGATTTGTGCAATACGCTTGGCAAATAACGGATGAGGGTATATGCGAGTCCTGTTTTCAAGAAGTGGTCGAAGGAACTGTGTTGAATGACCAAACGGCAGATCGTTGAATCGCTGGCAGCGAAGGTCATGGGGATTATGGATGACAAAGAGCAAAGCGCCGATCAAAGTACAAGACATCGCATTCGGCGGTCGTGCAATGGAGATGCTGCCGGCCTACTCGGAAATTCCGGAGAGAGTTCAAGTGGTCGCATAAAGTGGGATAAAGTGGTGTCTGCTTGGTCCTTCAGTGGGTTGAAAAACGTGAAATGGAAGCCGAAGAAGGCATTGGTACTGACATATGAACCGGCGAAATGAGATAACACACGATTTGTTAAACGAGGAGGTAGCAAAATTAAGCAAATGAAGCGGATACAAGAGTTTCCAATATGAATAATCTGGAAATAACGATTGGAGGTGGAAGTCGGATGCACAAGCACGTAAAAAAAACTACGACTGACCAATTAACATACAGTAAGCATTTTCGGCCTGTTCCAGGTACACACTTGTATTCGTTCGGAATCGTCTGCGTTTGGTAGCTTCACTCAAACGAGCAGACCAACGCAGGCGTTCATTTTTAAAATCAAGGTAGTTTACAGACTGAAGTCTACTTAACACATTACTCTGGTGAAGTGCGTCATCGACAAATACGACCATTTCACCACTTCGGAGGATATATTCGTTCCAACTTCTCAGACCCGTCATCCGTCGATGCCGGGTCTTCGTCTGGCGGAAGAAGCGCTCATGGTCGTTGTTCGTTCGTGGGACATGCGGATGGTCGTAACACGTAAACAGGCCTTTCCAAAACCCCCGGGAGTAGCTTTTCAGATTTGCAACCATTGGCAAGTCGTCTTTGCTGGTGTACGTCTGTTCAACCCAATCTAACAGATGCTGCATATGAAATCGAACCGTTTCACTTCGTTTATCTATGCTTGGATTCAAGATCCCGGCAACGTGGTGAATCGGTTTGGACCAGCGCATCACGGTAGCATATTGCTCTTCAAAATCATCCAATTTATCGAAAATTCTGATTAGGTTTTTGAGCAGAGAGGGCCCCTTTTTTACTCAGGCATCGTTCGAGGGAAGCCTGAATGGCTCTAGCATTTTCATAAACACGTATGCCCGGTAGATCGAGTGGGGGATTGCCGTCTTCGAGGAGCACAGAACGAATGGCCGCCACGTAATCTTTTGCCACCTCTGCTTCTGTAGAGGCATCGTTTTCGATTCGCTTCTCGACTTCGCGAATACCACGGAGGCTCTTCTTGATTCCTGTCTTGAGCTTGCGGTCTAAATCGACAACAGGCTTTGCAATGTCCTTTAGATAGTGGTATTGGCAGTATTGGTACGGCACGTCCGGCAGTAACGATTCCATGGCCATTCGGATGGATTGTTGACCATCCGTAACGATCCCGATGATGGGAAATCCCAGTTCGATAACAGGCAGGATGAGTTTCTTAAGTTCTTCTGCGGAGCTACTCTTTAGATTTTGTGCAGACAGGATCGTTCCGCTGAATACTTCTCGTATGACATAGAGCGTCTCATTGCCTTTCTCGGGCTGAACACCGTCCATGGAAATCATGATACCGCCACGGTCCTGAACAACTTGCTTGAGTGCTTGCTTGACGTGATCCGTCACGCTAGCGCGGAGCAAGGTAAGATAACGTTCGTACAACCGCTGAGAATTGCGTTCTGACGTGGTTACCCCGCGCTGATTCAACGTTTCCGTAATTTCGCCGATTGTCATATGTTGCTTAAACCGAAGCTGACCAACCAACGCTAGCACGTCAAAACCGTAGGAAGTGTGTTTCATGCTGAGAAGCTCAGCTTCAGCGGATTTGTAATAGGTTCTGGGGTATGAGCAATCTGCGTTGCTGCAAGCATAAGCCATACTCCAAGCTTGGATAACACCGGCAAGTGTGATGACATTCTTTTTCCATGCGGTATGATGTCGCCTGAGTTTCGTGCCACAGTGCGGGCAATGCTGTATCTCTGGCCGAAAGTATATTTTCTTTTCAGGAATGACACGATTCTTGGGTAAAGGCATGAGAAGACCTCCGTCAAATAGGCTAATGACTAACTTCGACAGAGGTCTTGGAAATCCTTGTTAGTTAATTGGTCAGTCGTAGAAAAAAAACATCGGGTCAGGGGTTTATCGGGATGTATATGATATCGGAAACGGCCTTGTATTAAAGGTTGCTAAGTCAAAACATGGTAGACTGTGCAACAAAAAGGAAGTGAAAATGTACATGTCATCACCCTGTTCCGTTAGAAAGCACCTTGGAAGAATCCTAGAATTTGATCGAGACTTCTCATCGATAAAAATGATAAAGTATGTGCGGAAATTTCCCCTTTCAAAAATATATAGAAGAAAACTTAAGAAAACGATAGCTTATTTTAGGAAGCATGGAATCCTGCCCTTTGATGTGATAACTGGAAAAGGTAAGCCTAAAGTCAATAATTTGCGGTTAAAGCGTAACGGTAATATCGTTTTCATCGATTATGGGAATTTTCTATATCGACGCGAATAGCTGTGATTCAAACAAGCTTATCCAACTCGATTTTATCCGAGTAGAGCGGAACAAGCCGCGAAATGCGTGCGAAAGGGAAGGTGCACGGATGGACGTTTCAATGAAGGATAAAAGGATAGCGATAAAGAATGCTTCTCCGATTTGAAGATCAAACGAAGCTTTTGCTAACGTCAAGATTTTGGGTAATGAAACTGTTTTTAGGATGTTGCAATGTATAAGCCGGATATGTTACGATCTTGCTGACACTTAACGATTGGAGTTGAAGAGGATAATGTAATATTTCTTGTCTCTTTTTGAAGAATAAAGCAGGGTTTGTTTTGTTCTTCATTGGCAAGAAAGTTACCTTATTCTTTTCACTCAAAAAATATATCCTTTCCATGCCCTGGACCGGGATGGATTTGCCGTATTTTTTTGAGCTACAAGAAAGGTAACTTTCTTGTAGCTCTTTTTTATGCTGATAAGAATGTATCAGATTCTTATCCAGTATAAGTGCAACGAAGGCGAGGATTGTGCCCTTTGAGTGCAAAGGCTTGGCGCAGTCAAGTTTTCTAATTTTGACAAAGGAGGTTGCCGACACATGTCATTGATCAAGGTAACGAATCTGACATTTGCTTATGACGGCAGTTACGACAACATTTTTGAGAATGTAAGCTTTCAAATCGATACCGACTGGAAATTGGGCTTTACGGGGAGAAACGGCCGAGGCAAGACCACGTTTCTCAATCTGCTGCTCGGAAAGTACGAGTACAGTGGAACGATTTCGGCCAACGTCAGCTTCGAGTACTTCCCATTCCACGTTGAACACAAAGAGAACAATACCATAGACGTGGTCGCCGACATCGATCCCGACTTTGAGCACTGGCAGCTTCTTCGGGAGCTTTCGCTACTGAAGGTGTCGGAGGACGTGTTATACCGGCCGTTCGAGTCGTTGTCCAACGGAGAGCAAACCAAGGTGCTTCTTGCAGCCCTGTTTTTGAAGGAAAACCGTTTTTTGCTCATTGACGAGCCAACCAACCATCTGGATCTGCATGCCCGGAAGCTGGTCAGCGATTACTTGAACGGCAAGAGCGGGTTTATTTTGGTGTCGCACGACCGGGCGTTTCTCGACAACTGCGTGGACCACGTTCTTTCGATCAACAAGACTACTATCGAAATCCAAAAAGGGAATTTTTCCGACTGGTGGGAGAACAAACAACGACAGGACAACTTTGAGATGGCCGAGAACGAAAAGCTGAGGAAGGACATCAAGCGGCTGTCTGAAGCGGCCAAGCGGACGAGCAGCTGGTCGCACGAAGTGGAAAAAACAAAAAACGGCACCCGCAACTCCGGCTCCAAAGTCGATAAAGGGTACATCGGTCACAAGGCCGCCAAAATGATGAAGAGATCCAAATCGATTGAGCAAAGACAACAATCCGCGATCGAGGAAAAATCCCAGCTGCTTGCCAACGTTGAAAGCTCGGAAAGCTTGAAAATATCTCAAGTGGCGTACCACAAACAGCAATTAGTCGAGCTTGACCGCATCTCGATTCATTACGGCGAGAAGACGGTTTGCCGCGACGTCAGCTTTACCGTGGAGCAAGGGGACCGCATTGCGCTCTCCGGTCCGAACGGCTCAGGCAAATCCAGCTTGCTCAAACTGATTTGCGGCGAGGAAATTCCTTATTCCGGCACGTTTCGAAAAGGGAGCCAGTTGAAAATATCCTACGTTTCGCAGGACACCTCTCATTTGCGGGGCAATTTGTCGGAATTCGCTAGAAACAGCGGGATTGACGAAAGCCTGTTCAAATCGATATTGAGGAAATTCGATTTTTCGCGCTTGCAATTCGAAAAGGACATCGCTTCTTTTAGCGGCGGTCAGAAGAAGAAGGTACTGATCGCGAAAAGCCTCTGCGAGCGGGTTCATTTGCATGTTTGGGACGAACCGCTCAATTTTGTCGATGTCATTTCCCGGATGCAAATTGAAGAACTGCTGCTGGAGCATTCCCCGACCATCCTTTTTGTGGAGCATGACAGCGAATTTTGCAAGCATATCGCAACAAAGTTTGTAGAACTGAAGGGTTAAACCATTTCTAGGAGGATGAAAGCGATGGAGATTGAGGTTGTAGATGATTGTGTGAACCGTTTCTTGGTAGGTGAAGCGGTTCACAAAAAATCTAATCGGTCGCCGGAGGTTTACCAATCTATCGACAGGTGCACATAGCGATCCGTCTGCAAACGTGCGCGCTTTTTCTGTATGGTTGGTAATGACGTGTCGAAGTGCCAACTGACGGTTGCTTTTTTACGTTTTCTCCGGCGGTAAGGAGAAGACATGAGACTACCCTCAAAATATGAAACGATTCGCCGGATATTGTCCGAATTCAAGCAGCCCGCGTATCGGTATGCTCAGATTATGGACGCGATTTTCAAGCAAAACATCGGCGAATACGGACGGATGACCATATTGCCCAAATTTTTGCGTGACGAGTTGACCCGGGTGCTTGGTCCCAACGTCTGCAGCGTCGTTCCAGTACAGGAACTCTCGTCGAAACAGGTCAGCAAGGTGCTGTTTGCCATTGCGGGCGACGAACGCGTGGAGGCCGTACGACTTACTTATGAGCGGGGGTTGAAATCGTATTGTATTTCCACGCAGTGCGGCTGCGGATTCGGGTGCAGGTTTTGCGCCACTGGTACCATCGGCTTGAAACGAAATCTGACCGCCGACGAAATTACCGACCAATTGCTGCATTTTCGCTTGAACGGCCACGTCTTGGACAGTGTCTCCTTCATGGGCATGGGGGAGGCGCTTGCCAACCCGAATATTTTTGATGCGATGACAATTTTGACTGACCCGCATCTCTTTGGCTTGGGACATCGACGAATGACGATATCCACCATCGGCCTGTTGCCGGGGATCGAAAAGCTGACACGGGAGTTTCCGCAGGTCAATCTTACTTTTTCGCTGCATTCACCGTTTGACGATCAGAGAAGCGAGCTGATGCCGATCAATGACCGATTCCCAGTTCACGATGTACTGGAGGCATTGGATCGTCATATCCGGCATACCGGGAGAAAGGTGTATATTGCGTATATTCTTCTTCGAGGAGTCAACGACTCGACGGAGCATGCGGAAGCAGTTGCCGAGCTGTTAAGAGGGAGGGGACCTGGGGAACATCTCTACCACGTGAACCTGATTCCATTCAATTCGACCGAGGTTACGCCAGACAGCTATCGGCAATCTGATCGGAATCGGGTCAAAGCGTTTGTTCGGAGCTTGAAGTCAAAGGGTATCAGCGTCACGGTTCGAACGCAATTCGGATCGGACATTGACGCGGCATGCGGTCAGCTATACCGCTCCAAGTAATTGATGTCGGAAACGAAATGGATTACGCCGGGCGCAGCGAGTCTGCGACTGGAAAGAGAAACGGCTGCCAGGAAGAGGGCAGCCGTTTTGATTTGCGATGACAGGAAGGCTTCCGCGAGAACTGATTCCACATGACAATGGCAAACGAAGCCCCCTCCAAATTTTCGCTTGCAAAGCTCTAAGGGATCGTAACGGTAACTTTTGAAGATGTTCGTCCCAATTCTTTGCTGGTCATTTTGATATAGTAGGTGCCCACAGGTAGGGGAGCTTTGCTGGTGAAACTGAAAGAGCCATTGCCTTCGAAGGTACTTCCCCCCCAAGTCGTAGCAGTACCATCTGGTTCTGGTTTTACAATGAGATAGGATGCCTTGGCCGGATAAGATTTGTTGATGCTCTGGGTAACATCAACCAGTAACGTTCCAGGTGTGTTTATATAAAAGAATTTAGATTCTACGGATTCGTTTATACCGACTTGTGTAACGTCCAAGACCGTCGTCGTTGTAGAAGTGGTACGAACTGCATCTGGTGTAGTAGGGATGCCCGCAGCCAAGGCGTTTGTTGGAATCAAAAAGGAAACGGACAATAGTGCAGCGATTGCGAACGTAGAGAATTTCTTCAAAATGATCATCTCCTAATTTTTGGATACAGAGAGATGGTAACTGTTTTTCCATAAATTTACAATACTTTCTTGCGCGAAATATTTTTTAAAATTGGCAAATCACGACTACTTTTAAAAACAGTAGGGCTGCCCTAGAGCAGCATCGAAAGAATGCTAAGATTGTACAAGGGGTGGGGTGCTTAGGGTAGTTCTGTTTCTGGCAATGCGGATCACTCCGATCAAACCGGTGATCAACAGTGGGAGGATATAGAAATAGGAGAACAGATCAACTCAATCCAATAATTTGAGAAGCGCTTCTTTAGGACAGGTCGTTGTTTCCTGTTGTAGGTTTTCATTATGTAAAATCTTCCGCTCGCAAACATAATGGACAGCCTTGTTAGGGTATAGGCACTGCTATTGAACGAATGAGAAATGGAGGAAAATGGGGGCCTACTCATAGTGAGGAGAGGGAGGATCCAGGTATTCTATTATTTCGGCAATCCCCCAACCAATCAATAATGTAATCAGGATGTATATCCATTTTTTACGAAGAGACTGGGAGCAAACGATCACCCCCCAACTGGCGAGGGTAAGGGTTATCAATATGATTTGTTCAAGGCAGATCATGTGGGAATACACTCCTTCACGTTTACATACGCAAATGGAGAATATTGGTTACGGGTAGGTTTGCCAAACCGCACGATTTGCTACATGTGCAAACATCAAACACCAATCTCCGGGCATGAGTCTCACGTAAAGAATCAGCATTTTGTCGTTATATCTTCAGGCGCGATTGCAACTAAAATGACTGGGGAAGTGCTTGTAGGGAGAGGCAGATGAACATGTCATGGTGGTGAGACTACTATCCGGCTTCACTCTGCCGAATCCCTATCAAATGAATTTGGCGGATGAAATCATTTGCCTAGCAAATGAGCAAAATAAGCTACGTTGCTCGCGAGGAAATCGATATTTTGGGGTGACACCTGTTCTGCCTTTTCTTTCATCTGATTTACGAATGCCTCCATGTTCGTAGTCTGTACGCTTTCGAAGCGGTTTTCTATTTTGGTATTTCGTAAGCCCGCCATGAGGCTTTCTTGCTCTTTGCGATAATCCTGAGCCCATTCCGGGTGTAGCCGCATCTTTTTGACAAATTCAATAAGAACTCCCCCCGTATTGCCCCCTGTTTTTACAGCTGCTTGCAAATCGGCATAGGCTTTGGGATCGAACCTTTGCATCAGTTTTTGCGGGTTCACGTAATCACTTGGCGCTCCTTGCGGCTTTTGCGGCAGTTCTACGAAACTGACACTACCTGTTGCGGGATCGACTTTTCTGGTTTTGGCAACTGCCGCCAAAAGGTTCATTGTATCAAGAAATTCAGCAGACTCGCTGTCGTTCATGTAGTGATCAGCCAGGTACCTCGCTTGAGCCAATCCTGCTTCCAGTAGAAGGGCTCTGTCTTCGTCGCTGCGATCGGAATTGGTAGCAAAAATATTGGCTTCAATGATGTGGTAAGCGGCTTTGCTCACCTCTGGTGCCTTTCCTGACAATACTTTGTCCAAGGAAGCGTTGATTTCGGTGTTAAAGAAAAACTTCGGCGTTTCATGTTGAATCGCGTCAACGGGCAATTGCCTCGGTACAACTGAGCGCAAATCCAGCGTGTCATAATGAATGAGCTCATGGCTGCTCCCCGTATCTATTTTGGGGTGATTCCCATTCCTAGACGAAGAGTATAGATTGGGTAAAACGTAACCTGGATCACTTTGAATTCGCAAAGATACTTCGCCTCCCATATTCTCATTTTTAGAATTGTTTTTTGGGGTTCCAATCTGGATGTTCGTGAAAAAAGCAAGCCCATGAGGTCCTATTTAAATCATCGGTTAAAGACCCTTGAATGTTGAGTTGTTTGGTAAAATAAAACCATTTACTTCCATATTTTGAGAGGCATAAAGAAAGCCCCCGGATGGGAGCTTACGAGTCGAATCTACCGTTCAGGTAATCATGGGAGAGGGAGATTCAATGCTCTCCCCTAGGCTCCACGAAATCAGTATTCAACTACGATCACTTGTGGGACTGAATCGGTTCGGCTGTTCTTTTTTCAGTGAGAAAGGAAACCAAAGCTATGAGCGGCAAGATCGTTCCGATAAGAGATGTGAGGCTCCAGCCCCCCTGGGTATAAGACCAGCCACCCAAAGAGGAACCGATGGCTCCGCCTAAGAAGAAGATTGCCATGAATAGCCCATTCAGGCGACCTCTCGCTTCACTTCCCAATGAATAAATCGTACGTTGGCTAATCACCAAATTCCCCGATACGGCCATGTCAAGTGTAATGGCGGATACAAAGAGCAGAATGAGAGCAAAGGTGGAAGAGCCTTGGAACAGATGGATGAGCAAAAAAGACAACACGGCTACCATCATGGCTGCGCCCGTCAACACCTTACTCCAGCCTTTATCCGCCAATCTTCCGGCAATCGGCGCGGCGATCGCCCCACCCACACCTACCAGCGCAAACCATGCAATACCGATCTGGGACATTGCGAAATGGTCAGCTAAATATAAAGGAACAACCGTCCAAAATAAGCTGAAGGTTCCAAATAAACAAGCTTGATACAAAGCGCGGCGCCGTAACACAGGGGTTTGTTGCAAAATAGCCCCTAAGGAGACAATGACATTCCGGTAACGTATCGAAGGAAATGGTTTCCGTACCGGAAGTGCAAAGGATAGGACTACGGTCAAAAATGAAATCACAAGAGCAGACAAAAGAAAGATAGCTCTCCACCCCCAAAGACTGGTTACAAAACTCGCCAGCGGCCGGGCGAACATAATTCCGAGCAGGAGGCCGCTCATCACATTGCCGACGACGCGGCCGCGCTGATTTTCCGATGCTAAATAGGCGGCGAATGGCACCAGAATCTGGGCTACTACAGATGCAATACCGATGAATAGAGATGCGGTCAAGAACAACGCCGCATTTGGTGCGAGTCCAGCAGTTAGCAGTCCGCCAGCAGCCATGATCAGCATAACCAGCGAGAGACGGCGATTTTCGATAACGTCGCTTAGCGGTACGATGAACAGCAGCCCGGCTACATAACCGATTTGCGTCACTGTAACAATGAATCCGGCGGTTGCAGAAGTTAGGCCTATGGCATGGCCGATAGGCCCTACCAGGGTCTGAGCGTAATAAAGATTGGCAACGATAAGTCCGCACGCGGCTGCCAAAAGAAACATCATCCAACTGGATATACGGTTGTCTTGTTTCTGTTGATCGTTTTGCATAAGCTCCTCCTCAAAATAAATACTGAACGTTTAGTTTTGTAAATCCTAATCCGAATCATATACTGAACGTATCGTTTTGTAAATAGGCTTTTGCTGAAGTGAATTGTTTTGTATACTAAACGTATCGTTTCGTTGATTATCGCAATGGATCTAGACAAAGGAGGATTCACGTGCAGGGAAAAAGAGGGCGTCCGCGCAATGTGGAAACGCAAAGCTCTATCCTTACCGCTTCCTATGAATTATTGTTGGAAAGCGGCTTTGGAGCTGTTACGGTAGAAAAAATCGCTGAGCGTGCCCAGGTAAGCAAAGCCACGATCTATAAATGGTGGCCAAACAAGGCAGCAGTGGTCATGGACGGTTTTCTATCTGCAGCGGCTGCAAGACTGCCTGTGCCGGATACGGGTTCGGTGTTTCAGGATATCCTGGAGCATGCTACGAATATGGCCCAGTTTATGATAAGCCGTGAGGGCTCCATTTTTCTGGAGATTATTGGCGAGGGGCAGGTTGACTCTGGTTTGGCTGAGGCATTTCGGACTCGCTATATACAGCCGCGCCGGATGGAGGTTCGTACGATCATGAATCGGGGGCTACTGCGTGGAGAGTTGGACAAGGATCTCGATATCGCGTTATGCACAGATCTGATTTACGGTCCGATTTTTTACCGCTTGCTGGTTACGGGTGATCGGGTCGATAAAAGCTATGTAGAGCAGTTGGTAACCCATGTCTTTACAGGCATTCGTCCGATTTGAAACGACATCGGAAGCTGCCGAGGTCAAAATAGAATGTAGGAGTGAAGCTGGCAAAAAGCGGGAGCGCCTTGCACTGGGGGTGCAGGTCCACAGCTCGATCCCGCTGCGATCCACCATACAGAACCAACAAAAAACGGCAAAGGCGCCGTTTTTTTGGTACGCTATTCGTCAACGTCTGAGAGCTCCAGGAACGCTGAGGCGACCGATGGTATCATCAGGAGGTCCCTGTGAGAACGGTGATCAGGGGCGCTCCATATGTGATCGTATCGCTTATTCCCGTACCTTCCCCCGTTTCCACTCCTCATGCAGCTCCCACACTCTCTTCCACAAATCATCCCGCTCCAGCTTGCTGTAATTTACCAAATGCTCCTGAAACACGTCTCCCAACACTTCCAGCCACTGTCCTTTTGTCCGAAGCTCGATTTTCTCCATGTGGTTGCCTTCCCTGCGGTTCCATATGCACCCCCTGAGCTCGTTGCTGCCCGTAGCATGTCTCTGGCGAACGAGAAACAGCTGAATCCAGGGTGATTCCGATGAACGGCTGTAAAATTCATGTTTGGGGACAAATTCTTCGAGGCAATCCACGGTCTCTTGCGCGTAGTCGACACCGACGAAGGAGGCGAAAGGATCGTGCTCAAGCCGCCAACCGTTGGGATCGACACGGGAAGCCGCAACCTTGTATTGGAAAGGCCCTTGTTCGTATCCACCCGCTTGAAGCGGAAGAGGCTCGTATGGCATATCGCCCAGCCCTACATCCACGATCCAGCGCTGTTCCTCCTGCTGATCATGATTCAGGCGGACAGTTAAACCGAGATGAAACGAGTTGATTCGCGGTTCTTGTCCGAGTGGCTGAACGCCTGCCCGATGCCAGGATACTTCGTAGCCAAGCGAGCGAAGAAGTTCGCTGAATGCTCCATTCAAGTGGAAACAATAGCCGCTTCGGCCTGTAAGCATCAGCTGTACCGCTTCTCGAATATCGATCGATGCGGGTCTCCCGGCAACGATATCGACGGTTTGCCAGGGAATGGATTGCACGTGTGCCTTGTGAAGTTCGAATAGATAGGAAAGGGTGGGCGGTTGGATATCTGTGATTCCCAGTCTTTTCAGATAAGTTTTTATTTCGCCGCTCGTCATCATCGTATCTCCTCCTCTTTGCGTTTATTTGCTGACCGTTTTACGGAAAAATTCGATCCGATGACGCCTGCAATGATCATGGCGGAACCGAAAAGATGATACCAGGCGACGGCCTCCTGCAAAAAAACGGCTCCCGACGCTATGGAAACAACGGTGGACAAGTTGGCGAATACGCTCATCTTGGATGCTTCTATTTGCGAGAGGATGTAATTGGCCAGGAATGACGTGAGGAGTTGAATGGCACCGAGACCCACAACCAGCGCAAGGAATGTTTTGTTTGCGAGCGGAGCGGCGAAATCAACCATCGTTCCCGAAAGCGAATGGGTGGTAAGGGAATAGGCCATCAGCGAAAGAAAACCGCTTCCTACCATAAAGCAGCTGATTTCCATGGAGCTAAAATGCCTCGTCACCACACGTGCCAGCACGCTATAGCCAGCAAAGACTGCACTGGCGAGAATAAGCAGTACGATCCCCGTTATCTGCGACAAATCGATGCTGCTGCCTTTCATCACAAAGATAAAGGCGACCCCGGCTGTAGAAAGAAGAATGAACAGCTTCTGCAGGGCGGTAGTCATTTCTTTCAAGACGATGGAGGCAAGTAGCATGGTCGCGATTGGCGTAAAGGCGCTGATGATCCCTCCTTCCGCGGAAGTGGCGTACTGCAGCCCGCACGTTTGCAGGACGAAATACCCGACAGGATAAAAGCTGGCCAACAAGAGCAAGAGATAAAGCGGTTTTCCACGATACGCAAGGGTGACGAATCGAAATGCCACCGGGAAGATCATGATGAAAAAGGCTGCAGCAAAACGGTACGTCAAGGTGTCGATGGGGGCGGCGTACTGCAAGGTCAATTTGACCAGGAGAAAAGACAAGCCGATGACTACCGCGTTGACAACAGCAAGGAGATAGGAAAGCGTTCGACCATGAAAGCATGCCGCCCGCAATCGGTCGCGGATAGCGGGTCCGGGAAATGCTGCTGGCTTGCTTGCGTTTGCTACAAGTAGGGAACCCAGCTTTTCTCTCATCATGTCCATCCTCCTCGGGATCAGTTAAATGGGTTTGCTTGCCGCCGGCTGGCAAGCAAACCTTAGCGATACGTTACCAAATGGTCACTTTAAATATACGTGACTATATGGTAACATGTCAATCGTAAGACGTCTTAATTTTTTCATTGACATTTTTCGAATAGAAGGAGGCATGTCCGATGGAGAACGACAACGATATATTTAAGGCGTTGGCAGATCCAAGCCGCCGCACGCTGCTGGATCTTTTGCACGCATCGGATGGCCGCACCCTAACCGACTTATGCAACCATCTGCAGATGTCGCGCTTTGGAGTCATGAAGCATCTTCATGTCTTGGAGGAAGCGGGATTGGTGACGACGCGGAAGGTTGGCAGAGAAAAGCTTCATTACCTGAATCCAGTTTCGATTCGCCAAATTTACGAACGGTGGGTGAGCAAATTCACGGAACCGTGGATTTCCGGGCTGACCCTCTTAAAAACAGATGTGGAGAGTGCATTTGCCATGGGACAAAAGAAGCCTCGTCATGTGAACCGGATCGCGATCAAATCTACCCCGGAACAAATCTGGAACGCCCTGACCGATCCGTCGATGACTTCCCAGTATTGGTACAATGGGGCGATTCGTGCGGAATGGAAAGCCGGCAGTCCTTATGAAATATGGAATCCTCAAGGAGCGGTGCAAGCGAAAGGGGAGCTTCTCATCGTGGAGCCGCCCCGCCGATTAGTCATGACCTGGCAGCTGCTCTCGCTTTCCGAGACGGCACACGAGCAACCTTCTCGTTTGACATGGGAAATCGAGCCGCATACCGAGTATTCCGGCGTGACGCTGGTGACCGTGGTGCACGACGAGTTTGAGGAGGCGCCGAATACGTCAAACGTATTGGAGGGCGGATTGCCGGTCGTATTGTCCGGTATGAAGACATTGCTGGAGACGGGATCGAAGCTGGTGGGCGACTTTAGCGCGAGTGGGGAAGAAGAGTAAGGACAGTAAGGACAGCCGTTTTTTCTAAGAAAATTGGTTCCGGAGCAACAGAAGCCTGTCCGATGAAGGAACGGGCTTCTTCTATCTGCGCTTTGAAGACCTGAGGGATCATACCGGATGCATAGTCAAAAAAGTTTATTCTCTTTACTGGACCTTTTTCCCGAAAGAGCGAATTTAGGGTTGTAACACGTTCAGGAGAGGTACCAATGAATGATATGACGGCTTTTCAGCTGGTCTTTCAGGCGATTCTATCGGACCGTTGATGTGGTTTCTTAGTAACTAGTGTATAGTACAGGGATGTTCCCTAGATTCTTGTGTCTCTTTTCATTCAAATGCTCAGTCATTTCTGTTTTTACCTTGAATTTGGAAATGAAATGTTTATTAGAGCCAAGGAGGGCTTTATTGTTATCAGCAGCAGAGCTTCATCTTTACAGGGATCATTTGTTCCCTTTGAGCTCGATAATAGCCTAGATCTGGTGGTAGCTTCTTAATACATACACATCTATATTGTTTAAATCGGGATTTTTGAGGTTATTTATCGAAATGGTTAGAGAGTGCCTACTCACCAGGGAAAATCATTCTACCTGAGTCAGCTGTAGTTTATAAAACCGGAGAAATATAATGGAGCTAATAGTAATGCAGCATTGAATCGGGGGGCTGTCTAGGATTCCGTGTGTGTATCATCTCTGAGCAACAAATGTTGAAAGAAAAGCAGTTCAAATTACTAACTGGCAACCAAAGTGCTGTTTTACTTGTAGTGCAAATTGGAAAGGTATTTACAATTATTGTCTAAACATGTAAATTTATATATGTAGTTAAATGTTTAAATAGTAAAATTGTGGAGGGGAACAATGAGGAAATACCTAACAGGTTACTTAGCACTTTTATTAGCATTAACTCCTTTCTCATCAGTATATGCTCTGGAAAAAATGAGCAATAAGCAATTAGATGGGGGTGAAGTGGTTCATTCCAGTGAAATTCCGAGTGAGATTACTATTACGCCGAGCTTTGGAAAAACGAAAATAAAGAATAAAAAGGGAAGCATCGAAATTAACGTAAAGATCAAACTTGAAAAGCCTACTACTAAAGAAGTTGAGTTTACTTACGTTTTGTCAAAATTTAATAGTGACAGCACCGTAGATAAGATTGCGGAGGAAAAAATATTCAGTGATCAGATTAACGGTGACAAAAAGTTACAACTTTCTTTTGATTCTCTCGAAGAAGGACAGTACAAATTAAACTTACAAGCTCTATCCGAAATCAGTGAACACACTACCTGGGGTGCTCTTGAAAGTGTCTATTTTACAGTTAAAAAAGATAAAGCGATCGAAGGATGGGAAACAGATGCTCCGATAGGAATTTCCTGGGACGAAGTACAGGTACAAAAAGACGATCTGAAGCAAGAAGACGATCTGAAGCAAAAAGACGATCTGAAGCAAGAAGACGATCTGAAGCAAGAAGACGATCTGAAGCAAGAAGACGATCTGAAGCAAAAAGACGATCTGAAGCAAGAAGACGATCTGAAGCAAGAAGACGATCTGAAGCAAGAAGACGATCTGAAGCAAGAAGACGATCTGAAGCAAGAAGACGATCTGAAGCAAGAAGACGATCTGAAGCAAGAAGACGACCTGAAGCAAGAAGACGATCTGAAGCAAGAAGACGATCTGAAGCAAGAAGACGATCTGAAGCAAGAAGACGATCTGAAGCAAGAAGACGATCTGAAGCAAGAAGACGATCTGAAGCAAGAAGACGATCTGAAGCAAGAAGACGACCTGAAGCAAGAAGACGATCTGAAGCAGGAAGACGATCTGAAGCAAACGAAAAGCACTCTCGCTGCAACAAACATTACTTTATCAGGCAATTGGAAATTTTATGATAGAAATAACAACTTAAAGCCACTAAGGTTTGCAAATGTCAAATTCCAATATAAACTCTCTAGTAATACATGGTACAATCTTAAAACGATTCAAACTGATGCAAATGGGACATGGTCGTATTCATTTGATGTTAGCGCTAAAAACTATACGGCATTTCGTACTCTTGTTTCAACAGATAGTACGACTTTAGGATCGGTAGTCACTGCCCCTGCTGGTGAGACGTATCAATTTTTATCCGCCGAAATTTTAAAGTCTCAATTCCCTAATGGTGGGAATACAGGAGATTCTACGATTGCTGCCAATAACGCTGCTATCGGTGCGGTATGGCTATATGACGACATTTACAGAACGAGAGAAAAGTTTGTTTCAATTAAAGATCCAGGTGTAATTAAGATAGTCTGGAAAGAGGGAAGTAATCCAGGGGA
Organism: Brevibacillus brevis; assembly: GCF_031583145.1. Taxonomy (NCBI): domain Bacteria; kingdom Bacillati; phylum Bacillota; class Bacilli; order Caryophanales; family Paenibacillaceae; genus Brevibacillus; species Brevibacillus brevis. The sequence continues at coordinate 1,618,819 of NZ_CP134050.1, forward strand.
TAAATATGTTTGGATTGATGACTTAATTTATCTGGATTCCAATACGCCTCGATCTGAAGATACGCCAGTTCACGAAATTGGACATGCTTACATGGATAATCTGTTTGGGGGTTATCCACTCGTAAAATGCCCTAGCCCACACTACCTTAAAGAAAATACAGGGGATTTAGGGTGCGCCTGGACAGAAGGGTGGGCTAATTTTGTCGCATTAGCAGTAAACGGTAACCATTACTATACATGGGCTAATGGAAAATCCGAAGATTTAGAAGTCCGGTGAAAAAGTCCGCGTAAGCAGGCCTTTATCACGGGTTTGTCGAATTTATATCGTAACACGATGATCGAAAGAGTGATTGAACATGAAAGCCTATAAGTCATCGGCTATCCAGCCTCAGATGTTCCAATTTGTGGATATGGATGAACTCGTACCGAAAAAGCACATCTTGCGCCAACTGAACGAAGCGCTTGATTTTTCCATCGTCCATGATTGGGTGGCGCCGCTGTATACGGAACGTACCGGACGCCCGGCGGCTGACCCGGAGCGGATGGTTCGACTCATGCTGCTTTCGTATTTGTTCAACCATTCCGAACGGGAATTGTATCAACTGTTGCCCATGCATGGGGGCTACTTGTGGTTTTGCGGACTGGATTTCGAATCCGTCTTGCGCCCGGATCCATCCAGGCCGTCCCTGCCGGATCGGACGACCTTGGTGAAGACCCGGAAATTGTGGCGAAAACACGGTATTTTCGACACGCTCATGAAACATGTCGTCGATCAGTGCATCGCCGCCGGACTGGTCCAACCCGATGTAGATGCGGGAGTCGACGGTTCCCAAGTACGCGCCAACGCTTCTATCCACAGCTTGAAAGAAATCACTCTGGCACCTGTGGAGTCGATTGAAGACTACCTGGCTCGCATGGCCCGGCAAGACGAGCAACCCGAAGGTGACGCCGCTGATTCCGATGATGACAGACGGCCGCCCGCACCGCCCACGCGAACAGAACGGCGTCTGGAAGACGAAGCGACACATGAAGATTTTCATGGCAAAAGGTTCTCGAACAAGACCTACCGCAGCGTGACGGACCCGGATGCTCGCTTGTACAAAAAGAGCAACGGTCAGGAAGCGCATTTGCGGTATTTGGTGCATCATGTGACGGATGTCAAATCCGGCGTCATTCTGTCTACGCAAGCGAGCATCGCGTCCGGAACGGCTGAACGCGAGACGAGCTTGCAACAGCTGGCCGCGATCCGTTTTGCCCATCCGCAAATCCGGATTCGCACGCTTTCTGCCGATAAAGCCTACGGTACGACAGATTATCTGCAAGCGCTGTTCGAGCAAGGGATTATTCCTCTGGTTTCGCTTCGCAACCTGGCACTGGAAGATGTACCGACTTGGAAACGCCAAACGAACGATCCGAAGAAACAACGCAAGCGTCTGGCCAAAATCCGAGAAATCCAAATCCGCAACAAAGCCAAACAAATTCAGCTCAAGGGTTCTTACCGTCATCTGCAAAAGTTACGGACGCGGTGCGAGCATGTGTTTGCCGAAAGCAAAGTCGCGCATGGCCTGGGTCGCGCGCGGAGCCGCGGCCTGGATTGCATGCAGGAGCAGGCACTGCTCACGGCAATCGTTCAAAATCTGAAAAAACTATGCCGGTTTAAGAAGAAACGACCCCAAACCGGTATTTCGGCATGTCCAAAACCGAAATCCGTGATGATGGAGGCGGTGTCGGACCTGCTCATTTCGGCGTTGGTTGGGTTGTTTTCCTCTTTTTTCATGCCGAAGAGACGGATACAACTGACTTAAATCACCGGACTTTTAGAAGTCCGGTGAAAAAGTCCGCGTAAGCAGGCCTTTATCACGGGTTTGTCGAATTTATATCGTAACACGATGATCGAAAGAGTGATTGAACATGAAAGCCTATAAGTCATCGGCTATCCAGCCTCAGATGTTCCAATTTGTGGATATGGATGAACTCGTACCGAAAAAGCACATCTTGCGCCAACTGAACGAAGCGCTTGATTTTTCCATCGTCCATGATTGGGTGGCGCCGCTGTATACGGAACGTACCGGACGCCCGGCGGCTGACCCGGAGCGGATGGTTCGACTCATGCTGCTTTCGTATTTGTTCAACCATTCCGAACGGGAATTGTATCAACTGTTGCCCATGCATGGGGGCTACTTGTGGTTTTGCGGACTGGATTTCGAATCCGTCTTGCGCCCGGATCCATCCAGGCCGTCCCTGCCGGATCGGACGACCTTGGTGAAGACCCGGAAATTGTGGCGAAAACACGGTATTTTCGACACGCTCATGAAACATGTCGTCGATCAGTGCATCGCCGCCGGACTGGTCCAACCCGATGTAGATGCGGGAGTCGACGGTTCCCAAGTACGCGCCAACGCTTCTATCCACAGCTTGAAAGAAATCACTCTGGCACCTGTGGAGTCGATTGAAGACTACCTGGCTCGCATGGCCCGGCAAGACGAGCAACCCGAAGGTGACGCCGCTGATTCCGATGATGACAGACGGCCGCCCGCACCGCCCACGCGAACAGAACGGCGTCTGGAAGACGAAGCGACACATGAAGATTTTCATGGCAAAAGGTTCTCGAACAAGACCTACCGCAGCGTGACGGACCCGGATGCTCGCTTGTACAAAAAGAGCAACGGTCAGGAAGCGCATTTGCGGTATTTGGTGCATCATGTGACGGATGTCAAATCCGGCGTCATTCTGTCTACGCAAGCGAGCATCGCGTCCGGAACGGCTGAACGCGAGACGAGCTTGCAACAGCTGGCCGCGATCCGTTTTGCCCATCCGCAAATCCGGATTCGCACGCTTTCTGCCGATAAAGCCTACGGTACGACAGATTATCTGCAAGCGCTGTTCGAGCAAGGGATTATTCCTCTGGTTTCGCTTCGCAACCTGGCACTGGAAGATGTACCGACTTGGAAACGCCAAACGAACGATCCGAAGAAACAACGCAAGCGTCTGGCCAAAATCCGAGAAATCCAAATCCGCAACAAAGCCAAACAAATTCAGCTCAAGGGTTCTTACCGTCATCTGCAAAAGTTACGGACGCGGTGCGAGCATGTGTTTGCCGAAAGCAAAGTCGCGCATGGCCTGGGTCGCGCGCGGAGCCGCGGCCTGGATTGCATGCAGGAGCAGGCACTGCTCACGGCAATCGTTCAAAATCTGAAAAAACTATGCCGGTTTAAGAAGAAACGACCCCAAACCGGTATTTCGGCATGTCCAAAACCGAAATCCGTGATGATGGAGGCGGTGTCGGACCTGCTCATTTCGGCGTTGGTTGGGTTGTTTTCCTCTTTTTTCATGCCGAAGAGACGGATACAACTGACTTAAATCACCGGACTTTTAGAGATTCCAACAAAAGGAACCCCGAGTTGGGATGATGGAGATATGGTAGAAGGTAGAGTTGCAGGTGCTCTTTGGGATATGATTGATACGACGAATGATGGATACGATACTATGAGTACCTCTTTATCAGATATAATTAGAGTATTTACAACCAAAAAGCCAGGGACATTTGCTCAATTTTGGTCGGGATGGATAGCTAGTGGGTATAGTCCAAGTTTTATTGGTTGTTTAAATCAAAATACGATATATTATTAAATGATCAAGGAAAAAAGCACCAAGTGGTGCTTTTTTCTAGTTAGAATGGGAGAAAGTACAAATATCTTATTTGATCTTTATAGTAAACGATGGGAGATACCTCTACCAAAGTAAGGTGTCACTCAAATTTAGAGTGCAAAAGTCGAGAACGAAAGGTAGTAGTTTGTAGTTGCTTGATATAATTAAAGTGGAAGGTTATCTGGGCGATATGAAGGTCTGTAAGAAAGTTATTGAAAAAAATGAAATAACTATGATTCAATTAATTACCAACCAGGGCCCCTATAGCCATGTTTGATTTATTCTTGTATTCACCCATTGAAATATTATTATAGAGGAGTGGTTCGATGCCGTTATATTTCAAACTTGAAGAGCGTTAAAGCATGTGTAATCTATTCACTAAATGTTAGACCGAATTTTATATTGGCTGGGATATTTTATTGTTAAAGTAGTCGATGAATGTTCTTAATTGTCAACGCCGGAATTAATTTGACCCACTAGCGCCGGGATAATTTTGACCCACCTGTGCGCCTGGCGTCGAATAGATTCCGGTTTTTCGTTTTTCTCTGAGTCGATAGCTGTTCCCTCGGATGTTCACGATGTGGGAGTGGTGTAATAAGCGATCAAGAACAGCTGTTGCAAGAACGGGATCTCCCATAAGTTCACCCCACTCGCCAAAACTCTTGTTGCTGGTCAGAATCATGCTTCCTTTCTCGTAACGCGCACAAACCAACTGAAAAAACAGGTTTGCAGCAAGCGGATCGAGGGGGAGGTAACCCACCTCGTCCACGATGAGGATGCGTGGACGGAGATATACCCTCATTCGCTTGTCCAGGCGATTCTCTTCGTAAGCTTTCCGAAGATCACCCACGAGCTGTGCGAGTGAGACGAAATACACTGGCAATCCTTGTCCAATCGCCTCCATGGCAATGGCAACGGCTAAATGCGTTTTCCCCACGCCAGGAGGACCGAGAAACAGCACATTTTCTTGCCTCCCAACGAACGTCAGAGCCGCCAGTTCACGAATCAGCCGCTCATCAATCCCCGGCTGAAAGGAGAAGTCGAATTCGTTCAGCGTGCGCCGATAAGGCAGGTGGGACAGCTTCATGCGAACCTCTACGTTTCGGCGCTGGCGCTCCTGGATCTCAGCATCCAGCAATTCATTGAGGAAAGACAGATACGTGCTTTGGCTACGACTGGCGGCTTCCAGCTTGGCATCGAGCGATTGGGCCGCTTGGCCCAATCCGAGCTCCTCCAAACGGTGACGGGCTTGTTCCAGCTCGATCATGCGCCCACCTCCACAAGATGCTCATACACGTCCAACGGACGCACTTCCACGTCTTGAACAGGAATCTGAACGCCTTGCGGCCTAGGATAAGCATACCCCTGAGCCGTACTCAGATTCGCGTATTGGTCCTCACACATGACGAGCGTCCGGGATCGGTACTGCTTCTCGTGCCGAGCGATGAGCTGCTTCTCACAGTAAATTTCGATGAATCCGTTTATGTCTCGCACCTTTACTTCACGTCCGCTATACCGCCATGGAACGCCATAACGAACGCTGTCGTAGCTCACAAATCCGTCACGGCTTACCTTCCGCGGTTCAAATCGGTACTTTGCCCAGCGTTCCGGAGACGGAAGCATACCGAGCTTCTCTTGTGCCAAGCGATCGATCGGTCTTTCTCCAGTTGTACCGTGGATCCGACGGTTTTGCTCATCACACCACTGTCTGGCTTGGCGGTTTAGGTCACCAAGATCGGTGAATGATCGCCCTGGCATGAAGTTCTGCTCGATGAACTGAACACTTCGTTCGACCTTTCCTTTCGTTTGGGGACGACGAACGCGACAGACCTTGGGGATCATGCCGATCGTCGCAGCGAAATCTTCAAACAACGGATGCCATCTCGGCTTACGATCATCGCCCATGCCAAGAATCACGGTTTTCATTTGGTCGGTCAGCATGGTCTTAGGGACACCGCCGAAGTATTCCAAACCATTCATCAAGCACCGTAAGAAACTGTGGATGTCACAACGCTTTGTAAATTCGATGTACATCGCTCGGGAGTAACCCAACACCATCGAAAAAACAGGGATTTTACGCACTTCACCGTTTAAATCGATGTACTCACAAATCTTCCAATCCACTTGGGCTTGGTACCCGGCTTTTGTCTCATAGCGTTGCACCGCAGGTGCCTGTCTTGGGGGCCGACGGGGCTTCACATAGTCCTTGATGATCGTGATACCCCCCGTGTAACCTCGCTCTTTCAAGAGACGCAGCAGCACTTCACAATTGAAAATTCCCTTTTCCAGGTATTGATCCAACAAGGATTTGAACGGATCGAGTTTGGAAACTCTCTTCTTTCGTGAGCGAGGTTCCGGGATTCCGTTTGCGCGGAGATATTTTCGAATGGTATTACGGGAATGCCCCGTTTCTCTTGTAATTTCGCGGATACTCTTGCCGCATGCTTGAAGTTCGTGTAATCTGATCACAGTCCCACTCCTTAGCATATGTCTCCCCTCTGAAGCTACTTTGGTCGGTAATTTCAGAGAGAGTATTCTACAGGGGTGGGTCATTTTCATTCCGGCGAACCTGGGTCAATTATATCCCGGCGGTGACATTAATATTGTTTAATCGGAAAATTCTCAGTCCTCTTATCGAGAATAAATTTACTTTCTCAACACCTTCTAAGATACAATCGAGAACTATTGAACTTTAAAATAACGAAAAAGGAAAAAATATATATTTTGTTAACTTAAGAAGAGAATTTTACTGCCTTTATTTTCTTGAAAACTAGGGCAGTTTATGAAAATACTAGTTAAAGCAATCACACTATATTTAGTAGCGTAATAGCAGGAGAAGAGCATACATTCTTCGTTTCGCTGAATTGCCATCAGAAATTAGCCGAAGCCAACAATTAGTAAGAGTCTGTAAAGCAAATGATGGAACGTTTTGATAACGAGCTGTAATTATTACGTGAACACTATGTGGTATTACATTATCATGATGCCCGAAGGTCCAAGGTTGCTAGCCACTATAAGACTAAATGAGTTGATTGACGGATCAAGGTTGGCATTACCAGATGAACAATAACGACAGGTATCGAAAGACAATAACAACACCCAGAGCATGTCGCGAATAAGAAACTGTTATGACAACGCTGAGATGGAGAATTTCTTTGGAACTGTAAAATCGGAAATCTTATATACGCAAGAGTTTGAAAGTGTGGAACAATTTAAACGAGGGTTAGCAAAATACCTCTATAACTATAACAAAAAGCGAATCAAGACAAAAATAAAAGGTCTGAGTCCAGTGCAATACCGAACTCAAACCTTAAGCGCTGCTTAATAAAAACTGTCTAACTTTTTAGGGTCACTTGAGCATTTAAAATCCCTGAGCGATTTTCATGTTTAATTGAGTCTGTAAAATAATTTGTGTAAACTCTCAACCTCTAAACCACAATTAGGAGTAGAAAGGTTGGGAGATTTTTATGATGTCAAAAGAGCAGATCAAGCAATGGATCAAAGAGAAAAACATGAAGTCAGTGGACGATGTTCAGTCAGCGTTAAAGGATCTATTCGCAGACACGATCCAGGAAATGCTGGAAGCTGAAATAAAGTCCTCTCTTGGATACGCTAAGCATGACATAAAAAACAAGCGGACAACCAACAGCCGAAATGGATACAGCAAGAAAACCGTCCGTTCCGAATACGGGGATGTTGACATCCAAGTCCCTCAAGATCGAGACGGTGATTTTGAGCCGAACATTGTAAAGAAACATCAATCCAATGTGACAGGGATCGAAGATCAGATTCTTTCCCTCTATGCCAAAGGCGTATCCACACGCGATATCCAAGACCATCTGCAGCAGCTCTATGGCATCGACGTCTCACCAACGCTCATATCGAATGTAACGAATAAGATTGTGCCGATGATCAAAGAGTGGCAAAACCGCCCCTTGCAAGCGGTTTATGCTGTTGTTTTCCTTGACGCCATTCACTTTAAGGTAAAACAGGACGGTGCTATCGTCAATAAAGCCGCCTATATGGTAATTGGTATCGACCTTGACGGTCATAAAGATGTGCTTGGGATATGGATTGGGGAGAACGAATCGGCGAAATTCTGGCTGCATGTACTCAATGAACTGAAAAATCGTGGGGTCCAGGATATTCTCATCACAAGCGTCGATAACCTTCGTGGTTTTACAGAAGCCATTTCAGCATGTTATCCGAAGACGGAGATTCAGAAATGTGTCATCCATCAAATTCGAAATTCCATAAAGTATGTTTCCTAAAAGGATCTAAAAAAGATCACGTCCGAGCTGAAACTATTTATAAAGCTCCAACGGAGCAAGCCGCTTTGGAAGAGCTCGAGCAGTTTGAGCAAACCTGGGGCAGTAAATATCCCTTAATGGTTCGTTCCTGGCGGAATAACTGGGACGAAATTGCCACCTTCTTTAAATATCCCCCAGAGATTCGAAAGCTGATCTATACAACCAACGTCATCGAGAGTTATCATCGACAGCTTCGAAAGGTGACAAAGGGAAAAGCCATGTTCCCTACAGACGATGCTCTTTTGAAGATGCTATATCTCGTAACCATGGATGTTCTGCGAAAGTGGACGGGACGAGTCCAGAACTGGGGCCAGATTCTCTTACAGCTATCTGTTTTCTTTGAGGATCGTGTACAACCGTACATCCGCTAACCAATGAAAGACTTCATCCCCATAGGGATTTCTTTCTCTCCACCAATGCGTCAAGGGTTCGCTTCGCCTTACGCCCTTGACTCTATTGGCTTCGAAAAAGACGTCTCAATTAGGGGGATGAAACCTTTTCATATATCGGTTGATTGAGTTTACACAAAAATCTTGACAGACCCGTTTAATTTAATAAAGGTATGCTTGAGACGGATCTAGCGGTTACGTTTGAATCATTCCCCTACATCTGCCTCGCAATCTTCCTCAATCGCTCGGCAAGCGGCACGACGATGATACCGGCTACAACCACCTGCAGAAAGTTACCGGGGATGGAGCCGAACGGCTGGATCCAGTTGCTGTACAGGATCACTTCCACAAAGTAGTAGCCGACAATTTTGATAACCAGCGCAGCGACAACGGCCAGCGAGTATACCAGCACGCGGTTGCCGGGTACCTTTTCGGAAATGAGGCCGGCCACGTATCCCATCGCACCGACGATGATGAAGGTAAACGGCGCCCAGGCGGTCCAACCGGAGATCAGATCGAAGAGGCCCATACCGAATGCGCCTGCCACAGCTCCTGTTCGTTTGCCGAAAACAAAAGCAGCGATGAAAAGAGGCACGTTCCCCAGATGGATGAGGCCACCATTTCCCATGATCGGGAGGCGGATGTTGATGAACATGGTGGCGGCGAGAGTAAAAGCGATGAAAAGTGCGTTGATGACAATGGTTTTTGTTTTCGATGTGCTTCTCGGTGTGAATGTCGAATCCATATGTTTGCCTCTTTCTATTTTTTTAACTACTATCATACTCGGAATGAGGTTCTTTATAAATACCTCCCGCAACGAAATTGATTCGGAAGTTGGTTCCATGACGCTTTGACGAACAGGCAAATATTGGTGTATGGTTTTCATATTCTGACCGTTTGGGATGGAACAGATGCCAAAGCCGGAAGCCAAAAGGGTGAACATATTCCCGCGAGCTTCTAAGGGAGAGCCGATGGTATGGTATTATCTCGAGTCAATATGCAGGAGGAGGCAAACCATGAAGATCACGAAAGTGGAAGAGAGAGGCGTACCGATCGCCGTCGTGAGCAGCAGCGAGGTGGTCATCACCGATGTTCAGTCCGCGCTGGATCTGATAGCGACCGTGCACTATGAAGCAGACAGCGACCGCATCATCCTGAACAAATCCTTGCTCAGCGAGAGCTTCTTCGATCTGAAAACACGCCTGGCAGGGGAAATCCTGCAGAAATTCATCAATTATCGCGTGAAGCTGGCAATCGTGGGAGACTTCTCCGGGTACACCAGCCCAAGCTTGAAAGATTTCATCTATGAATCGAACAAGGGAAAGGACATCTTTTTCTTGTCGTCGGAGCAGGAAGCAGTGGAAAAGCTGAGCAAGCTGGCGTAGTGGAGCGAGATGCGGTTGGAGCATCCCCAGCCTCGCTTTGACCCGGGAAGTGACAGCAGTACGAAAGAATAGCAGGTTCTGGGGATCCAAAAGCAAAAGGAGAGCGCGGTGTCTCTCCTATTGCTTTCTTTGCAACTTTTTTCGCTTACCGATGATCAGACTTGCCAAGAGGACCCCTGCAAGGACTATAACGAGCAAGAATAACAGGCCTGGCCAAGCGATCGACGACATATTGATTCCCTCCACTTGTTTCTATTACGCGCAGTCTCTAAAAGAATACCAATAGTTATGCGAATTTCCAATAGTTGGGTCACTGCGGCTCAAATTTGGCATGTCCCCCGTGAGATCGCACATTCCTATTTCATTTTCCTCGGCAGCTTTTGTTCGGTACAAAATCGACATAGCTGAATTGTTTCGATGCGCATCCTGATATATAATTAGAATCTGATTGATGAATCACTAACAAATGAAAGGGGCAGCAAATCCATGGCGAAATCCGAGACGACCTCCGTCAATCGTAAAACGGAGATTATCTCTGCGGCCATCGAGGTATTCGCAGAGATTGGGTATTACAGGGCGACAACGGCGCAAGTCGCAAAACGGGCCGAAATATCGCAGCCGTACATCTTTCGGTTTTTCTCAACCAAAGAAGCTTTGCTGCTGGCAGCCTTGGAGGTTTCGTGGACGCGGGTAATCGACTCCTTCCGAAAAGTCGTCGAGTCCGCATCGCCAGAGCAGCTGGAGAGCGGCTTGATCCGGGCATATGAGGATATTTTGAGCGCCTACCAGAATGAAATTCTGCTCCAGATGCAGGCACAGACGATCCGGGAAGACGCGATCCAGGAAGAGATGCGCAAAGGATTCGGGGAAGTCCGACGCATGGTTTTGGAAGCCTTTCGCGCAGCCGGAATGTCAAATCCCGAAGAACGGACGATGTTGTTCCTGGCACGGGGGATGCTATGCAACGTCGCGACAGCGCTGAACATGCCTGAATGGATGAAATGAGGAGGGGGAGAGCATTTTCAAAATTTGTGATTGACTGATCGATAACAGCATGTTACATTTTGTGTAAGTTAGTGATTGATCAATTACAAATGGGGATGGGGATGGTTCCTTTGAAAAAAGCGATTGTGGTAGGAGCAACAGGAGGAACGGGTGCTGCGATTACGGAAGAGCTGGCCAAACGGGGAATTCGTACGGTAATCTTCGGAAGATCCGCGGGAAAGCTGGAGCAGCTAAGAGCCAGGCTGGGCAATCCGGAGCATGTAACCATTGCGACAGGGGACGCTTTTCGTCCGCATGAGATCGTCAAGGCGGCCGAAGGGGCGGATGTCTTGTTTCATTGCGCGAATGTTCCGTATCACGAGATGGAGAGCAAGCTGATTCCTTTAGGCGAATCCGTGATGGAGGCTGCCGAGCAGCTGGGACTGAGAGTGGTCGCGGTCGACGGCATTTACCCCTATGGGAGAAGGCAGATGGACCGGGTGACAGAGGAGCATCCGAAGCAGCCGCACACCCGAAAAGGCAAGACGAGACTCGCATTTGAAAAGATGCTGTTCGGAAGCAAGTGGAGCCGCGCCAAGGTGATGATCGTCCGCCTGCCGGATTACTACGGTCCCACGGCCAACGAGGCTTCTTATCTGGGCTCGACGCTAGAAGCCATCGCGGCCGGCAAAATGGCCTTTTTCATCGGCAACATGAACGTGCCTCGGGAATACGTGTACTTGCCGGACGCCGCATTTATGATCGCAGAGCTGGCCGCAAACGAAGATGCCTTCGGGGAGAACTGGAACATCCCGGGTGGAGGAGTCATTTCGGGCAGGGAAATCGTGCGCATCGCCAAGAAGGCAAGCGGAAGCGCCAAGCCGGTCATTCCGCTCGGCAGAGTAGGGCTGTCTTTGCTCGGGGTGGCCGTTCCGGTAATGAAGGAGGTCGTGGAGATGCTCTACTTGACCGAAGAGCCACTCCTCTTGAGCGGAGAAAAATACGAGAGAAGGATCGGACCCGTCCGGACGACTTCGTTTGAAGAGGGGATCGCAGATACGATTCGTATGCTGCAGCAAAGGAAAAAGTCTGAGTTATAGTTATTGATTGATCACTAACACATGCTGCGCAGCCGCGGACGTGGGCTGAGGGAGGTCCAGCCTACAGTCCGCTGTGATTGATCATCTCGGCAAAAGCGGCAAAGGCTTTGCTGGAGAATCGATCCTTACGGTGGATCAGGCTCGTGCTCGTCACGCCGTACTGCTCCGGAATCGCATACGCGGCGAGGGATTGATACTCTCCCGACAAGACGGAAGTGGGAAGCACTGTCGCTGCAAGACCGGATTTGACGCAAGTCAGGAGGGTTTCAAGCGAGCTGATTTCGATGATGCCGGCAAACGGAATGCCGATGCTCTCCAGCCATTCCTCCAGCACTTTCCGGAACGGGCATCCTTTGGGATGGACCGCCCATTTCGTCTTGTGCAAGTCAGGGTAACCGCTGCCTGTGTCTTTGCACAGCAAGACCAATTCATCGCGCATGACATACCCGGTTGCCAGCATTGGCGACCGTACCTCGCCCGAGACGAAGGCGCCATCCAACTGGTGATTCATGACCATCGACACAAGATCCGGGGAAACGCCGGTGACGATGGACAGGGACACATCCGGATAGCGGTTTTGAAACTTTGCCAACGTGTCCATAAAGGTTCCGCAGGTAGCGGTTTCCACCACCCCGATCGCCAGCGGACCGCTCGGGTAGGATTTCTCCCGGACGGCTTTTATGGATTCCTCCGCCAAATTCACGATCGTAAGTGCGTAGTCCCGGAAGACCGTTCCTTTGTCCGTCAGAGTCACCCCCTTGGGGTGCCGGTGAAATAAGGGAACGCCCAGCTCGGTCTCCAGCTTGCGAATCCGGGCCGTCACATTCGACTGGACATACTCCAGCCGTTCGGCCGCTCGGGATACGTTCCCTTCAGCCGCCACCGCCAAAAAAACCTTGAGATCCGTGAGTTCCATCCGGTTGATCCGTCCCTTCACAAGGTATCAAGAATAATGATACGTACATCGTTATCAATCATTATACGTTATGTGATAGCTGGTTTACACTATGGATACGAAAAGGAACCAACAAGGGGAGAAGAGACGTGCAAAAGGAATGGCTGTTATTGTTCCTGGCCGGGATTTTCGAGGTGGTGTGGGTATCGGGATTGAAGCATGCGACAGCATGGTGGGAATGGCTGATTACCCTCACCGCGATCTGGTTTAGTTTCAAGGTGTTGATTGATGCCGCGAAAAAATTGCCCATCGGGACGGTGTACGCGGTCTTTACGGGACTCGGCACGGCTGGAACCGTGATGACGGAGATTTTGCTGCTGCAGGAGCCGGCTCACCCGCTCAAGCTCGCATTCATTGCGACGCTCTCGGCCGGTGTGATCGGGCTGAAGCTGGTCACCAAGGATCAAGGTGAAAAGGCTAGGAGGAAGGAACATGGAGTGGATCGCGTTGTTCATCGCCGGTCTGTGTGAGGTTCTCGGCGTTTTTGCTATCAAACGCGTGACGGAGCACCGCAGTTTGCTTTCGTACCTGTTGCTGGTCGTCGCGTTTGGGGCTAGCTTTTCGCTCTTGATGTTTGCCATGACGCGTATTTCCATGGGCACCGCTTACGCCGTCTGGACGGGTATCGGGACTGTGGGGAGCGCAGTCCTGGGAATGTTCGCTTTCGGCGAACCGAAGGAGTGGAGGCGTCTCTTGTTCATCTGCCTGATTCTCGTCTCCGCGGTCGGTTTAAAATGGATATCGTGATGGGGGACGGAGCTGCGGATGCCTCCCTAGTTTTTCGATGGATGTTTGAAAAAACAACTTCACTGACCAGTGCTGTCAGTGAAGTTGTTTTATGATAGAAGCAAGCTCAGCCTTATGACCCGGCATCCTTACCAGGAAGGACAGTCATCCGCGAATCGGAGACCGTTCATTTTTACACCGGCTTCGGCAAGGAGATTCTATGATGGAAAAGCGAGTATCCACCCCAATAAAACTTACGGAGGTCAAGTGAATGTTTACGAAAACCAGTGATTTTCTTACCGAATGGAAACAGGAAACGGCCATCACCCAACGGCTGCTGGATGCGCTGACAGACGATTCTTTGAATCAGGAGGTGGCTCCCGGTTACCGGACGCTTGGTCAGCTCGCCTGGCACATTGCCTGGTCGCTTTCTTACCTCAAAGACCTCGGCCTGAATGTGAGCAAACCGGCCGGAGAAGAAGCTGCTCCCGAATCGGCTGCTTTCATCGCCAGCGAGTACTGCCGACTGTCCGCGGAGCTCCTGCAGGCGGTGGAAAGCGAGTGGCCAGATGAGGTACTGGGACAGACGGTAAACCTCTTTGGACAGGACTGGCATCTCGGAAGGACCCTCCGTTTCGTGATTCAGCACGAAGTCCACCATCGCGGCCAACTGACGATTCTGATGCGTCAGGCCGGCCTGTCCGTGCCAGGAGTGTACGGCCCGACCCGCGACGAGTGGATCGAAAAGGGGCAAAAACCGCTGTTGTAGGACTTTCAACAACCGTTGCAAGTTGCAGGTACGAGAAAGAGATGGAAGGCAGCCGATGGAGATCAGCTGCCTTTTGTCAAATGGACGGGAAAATCGTTCAGTAAAAAGATGAAGCGGGACTGCGATGGGAGGTTGTATCGAGTGCGTTTAGACGTAACGCCTCCTTTTACCGGCAATAGATGCAACTTATAGGTGCACGCTCCAACTTGACTGCCCGCTGTAACAGATGCCACCCCTTTGGGTGGTTTTTTGTTTCTGTTCATATTGCGTTCACGAAGGTGCTTTACAGTGTCTCTATGACGGTAAACCGGAATTTCACTGGAGGAATGTGTGAATGGATAAATGGGTAATCGGAGCGATTCTGTATGTGGCGGTGGTCATAGGCGGTTTTACGGTCTATGAAAACGTGACCGCCGATGATACGCAGGCCGTTGCTTTGACTGCGCATGACGGCAACGAAAATCACGGCACGCAGCATGAAGGGAACGGGGCGCATGGCACTGATTTGCATGAAGGCAGGAATCGTGAGGTCCATACGTTTGTTCAAGCGGGTGAAAAGGAAATCAGGATTTATCTAAAAGACAAGGCGGGAAATCCGGTAAATGAACTAGAAGTAAATCACGAGAAAATTCTCCATTTTATTGTCGTGGATGAGCATTTGCAGAAGTATTTCCACTTGCACCCGGAACAGACAGGAGAGGGTCAGTTTACAATCAAAAACCCCTTGCCGGAAGGTTTTTATCAGGCGTTCATTGACGTGAAGCCGAGAGATCTTGCTTACCAGGTAACGCCGGTCCCGTTTATCGTCGGCCATCCACGCGTATCCGATCAGAACCCCCGGCTAGAGCCGGATCGTACGCTGACTCAACAGATCGATGGAGAAACCGTTACTCTAAAGATGAGCAGCTTTGCGATCAATCAGCCGGTCACTCTGACGTTTGAATTGGACAAAACCAGCTTAACTCCATATTTAGGCGCCTTGGGCCATGTAGTGATCGTAGACGAAGGCGCGCAGCAGTATCTTCATGTTCACCCAGCCCAACAGGAGGAACCCGTCTTTGAGACACGATTCGAGCAGCCCGGGATCTATAAAATTTGGGCGGAATTCAAACAGAATGGAAAAGTAAGGGCATTTCCTTTTGTAGTCGAAATAAAGGGAGAGAAATAAAAGTGGCAAAGGTACTCGTGGTAGATGATGACGCTCATATCCGAGAGCTGGTCCGTTTGTATTTGGAGGATGAAGGCTTTGACATCATCGAGAAAGCGAATGGACAAGAAGCGTTGGAATACGCGGAGAATCATCGGGTTGATCTGGTGATCCTCGATATTATGATGCCAAAAATGGACGGTTGGGCTTTGTGCGAGAATCTCCGTGAATTCGGTGAGATGCCAATATTGATGATCACCGCGAAAGGAGAGGCCACTGACCGAATCAAAGGATTTAAACTCGGCACGGATGATTATTTGGTGAAACCCTTTGACCCGGTGGAGCTGGTTCTTCGGGTAAAGGCTTTGCTAAAGCGGTACCGCATCTCTACCGCCAGCAAGATTCAGCTGGGAGGCATTACGTTAGACCGGAAAAGTTATCACGTCATCTATCATGATGGGCGAACCGCGACACTTCCCATGAAAGAATTCGAGGTATTGTACAAACTGGGCAGCCATCCAGGGCAGTTATTTACCCGGGACAATCTCATTGAACAGATCTGGGGAATCGACTATGAAGGTGATGAACGGACGGTAGATGTCCACATTAAGAGGCTGCGGGAGAGGTTCACGGACTGCGAGTCTGATTTTCGCATTGTCACGATCCGGGGGCTTGGTTATCGCCTGGAGGTGTATTCGAATTAAATCGCTGTACACTCGCGTCGTGTTGGTCTTTATCTGCATTGTAATGCTGAGCCTGTTCGCCGCTTTTCTAATCAGTACCTGGATGTTCGAAGGGCGGACGCATCATTTTATAGAAGAAACGTTGGTAAAAGACGCCAAAAACATCATCCAAGCATACCAGTCGAACTCTTCTGCGGAGTTGGGTCCGTTTGTGCAAAGCTTTTCCGGCCTTTCTATTTACACGATCCAACTATTCGATAAAGAAGGTACGCCACTGCTAGAAGAAACAGAGCCCATGCAAGTGGAACAGAGTCAGATCGAGCAGGTGCTTGGCGGCAACATGGCACGCGGTCTCGATGTAGAAACGCACGGACTACCATTGGTGGGGGTCCCTTTTTCCGTGAAGGGCGATCCCTATGCTTTGTTTCTCACATTGGATAAGAATACCGTGGAGCAAGAGCAAGAAAACATGCCTTGGATTCATGCCTTGTATATTCTTGTTCTGTTTATTGGCAGCTTTCTGATTTTGATAGCCGCCCGCTATGTCGTAAATCCGATCACGCGGTTAACGGAAGCAACCAGAAGGATGGCAAAAGGGAACTTCGATCCCAGGAGCCAACCTCTGAATCGCAAGGACGAAATTGGTCAACTTAGCGTGAGCTTTCATGAAATGGCAAAAGAGCTTGCGAAACTGGATCAGATGCGGAAAGACTTTGTTGCGAGTGTCTCTCATGAGATTCAGTCACCGTTAACTTCCATTTCGGGATTTACGAAAGCTTTAAAGCAGAAGAAAATGAGCGAAGAGAGTCGGCTCCGTTATTTGACGATTATCGAGGAGGAGAGCGAGAGGTTGTCACGCTTGGGGCAGCATTTGCTTCAGCTCTCTTATTTACAGCAGGAGCAGCGTCCATTACAGGCGACTGCATACCGGTTGGATGAGCAGCTGCGGAGGGTTGTCATCACATTGGAGCCTTTGTGGACCGCAAAAGAGATCAACATGGATATAGATCTTGAGGCAATCACCGTTCGTGCGGACAAAGACCAATTGGATCAGGTGTGGATTAACTTGCTGAACAACGCGATCAAGTTCACAGGGCCTCACGGTACGATACGCATCCGCTTGACGGAGAAGGCTCATCACCATATCGTCTCGATAACAGACAGTGGGATCGGCATCCCGGAAGAAGAATTTGTCCATATTTTCAAACCGTTCCACAAAGTAGATAAAGCCCGCAGCAGTTCTGTAAAAGGAAATGGGCTTGGCTTATCCATCGTCAAGCAAATCATCGATCTCCATAACGGAGAAATCCATGTGTCCAGCAGTCTTGGTACCGGAACAGTTTTTACGGTCACACTGCCGCGTGAAAACTAGCAAACCAGAGAAGAACAATCCAGCTGCGAAAAAATATCGCCCCGAATGGGCGGTATTTTTTTATTCATGCCATGTCAGTTCATATGGAGTTCATCCAGCTGCATTATGGTAGCTACAGAGAGTGAACACGAAGATGAGAAAGCATTTGCAAAAAATTTTGCCCAGAGGAGAATCGAAGATGAAGGTTTTCTTACGTATCGTTGTCTATGTCATGACGTTCGTTATCCTATTCGGAGGGATCGGTGCGTTCGGATATCATCGCTCCAAGCAGGAATATTGGTTACCCGTTCGGCAGGCACCCATGCCAGCCCTTCAAGGCGTGAGCGTCCCTGCACACGATCCAAAAAAGCCTACAGTAGCTGTCCTGTTATCCAATTCGACGACAGAAGTGTTTGATTTTATGGTTCCGTATGAAATGTTTGCGATGACAGAGTCTTATAACGTGTATGCAGTAGCCCCGGACAAAAACGTGAAGTCACTCTCGGGCGGCTTGGACCTGATGCCGCACTATTCTATTGATGAACTGGACCGATTATTAGGGAAAAGTCCCGACCTTATTGTGATCCCGGCCATGCCGATAGTTGACGAAGCAAAGTATAAACCGGTCCGGGCATGGATTCAAAAACATTCGGATACGAAGCTGTTGAGCATTTGCGCCGGAGCGTTGAATCTGGCCGATACAGGTTTATTAAAAGGGAAAGAAGCAACTACGGACTGGAAAAGTTTTGGCTTTCACGAGATCGATTCCTATCCGGAAACAAAATGGAGAAGAGATGTGCGTTACGTCGCCGACGGGAACATCGTCGCTTCCGCAGCTCTCACTTCAGGAATCGATGCCGTCCTCTATGTCATCTCGCAGCAATTAGGCGAACCGATGGCGGAGAAAATAGCGAAAGAGATGAATTACCCTTCTTATCATTTCGTAAAAAATCCAAAGGCAGACCCCTATTATCTTGATGCAGCCGAATGGATCTACACGTTCAACCTAGCATTCCAATGGAACCAAAAAAGCGCAGGAGTATGGTTGTACAACGGGATGGACGACGGAGCACTTGCGACGATTTTTGATACGTATGCCGCTTCCGGAACAACAAAGGTGCACACCATCTCGGACGCCAAGCAGCCGGTCGTTACGAAGTATCACCTGAATCTGGTCGCGAGATATCAAATGTCGAATGCGCCAAAGCTCGATCGCATGTTCGTTCCCGGAGTAGAGGCGGAGTCTCTCGCTGCAAAGGATGTCAAACAGTGGAATGCAACGGGTAACAATGTGGTGCCAGCGTTCATTCACAGCGGCTCCGCTGCCAGATTTATCTTTGATGCGCCGCTTGAGGATTTAGCCAGACAAGAGGACGTCCTAACCGCCAAATACGGTGCGAAGCGATTGGAATACCGTGCCGCCAATCTGAACTTCGAAGGCAGACCATTTTCCTATGAAGCTTTCGGTATACCTGTTTTGCTATGCGCAGCAGCATGGCTCACTGCTTTCTATTTGGATCGGCGATTCATTCGAAAAGGAAAAGCGTGTACATCGGCGTCGATCCGGTCGGCGGCACTATCGAAAGAAGGTTAATCGCGATGGGGAACGCCAGTGAAGCGTATGTATTCTACCCGCCCCATGCCAGTTGACACCGCCATCGTATTTCACTATACTGTCTGTAACTTGATATGCAATACGTTGAAAGAGCCCAGTAGCAGCTCGGTCCCTGTTCTAGAAAGCCGGGGGTTGATGGAACCCGGTACATACCCGGCTGGCGAATTACACTCTGGAGTATCTCGGGTAATGCCGAGCGGAAGCGGCGAACGATATCTCGCCGAGAGTGGCATGAATGGCTGGCGCCTGGCGCGTAAGGCCATACGTGCAAGCTGGGTGGTAACACGGTTCGCAATCGTCCCTGTCTGTAAAAGACACGGGGCGTTTTTATTTTCCCGCGAGAAAATGGTGCGAGGAAAGATCCATGATAGAAGGAGTGAAATGGCAGTGAATATTATCGACGAATTGGAATGGCGCGATGCCATCAATCAACAGACGGATGCGGAAGGACTTCGCGAATTGACCGAGCAAAAATCCGTTTCGGTGTATTGCGGCGTGGATCCGACGGGTGACAGCATGCACATCGGGCACTTGATTCCATTTATGGTGCTGAAACGATTTCAGCTCGCAGGCCACCGCCCGGTCATTCTGATCGGCGGCGCGACCGGTACCATCGGAGATCCGAGCGGCCGGCAGACGGAGCGTTCGCTGCAGACGCTGGAGCAAGTCCAGGCCAATGTAGACGCGCTGACCGCCCAAATGAAGAAGCTGTTCGTGACCGAAGGCGACAACCAGATCCGCTTGGTCAACAACTACGACTGGACGCACAAGATCAACGTCATCGAATTCTTGCGGGATTACGGGAAAAACTTCAGCATCAATGCGATGCTGGCGAAGGATGTCGTCGCGAGCCGACTCGAAAGCGGCATTTCCTTTACCGAATTCTCCTACCAGATTTTGCAGTCGCTCGACTACCTGCACCTGTACAGACACGAGGACGTGCAGCTGCAAATCGGCGGCTCCGACCAATGGGGCAACATCACGAGCGGCCTTGACCTGATTCGCAAAAAAGAAGGCCCGGAGGCAAAAGCATTCGGTCTTACCATCCCGCTGATGCTCAAGGCAGATGGCACGAAATTCGGGAAAACGGCGGGCGGAGCTATCTGGCTGGATCCGAACAAGACGACGCCGTTTGAATTCTACCAGTTCTGGGCGAACACGGATGACCGCGATGTTGTGAAATACTTGAAGTACTTTACGTTCCTCACCAAAGAGGAGATCGACGAGCTGGCAGAAAAAGTGCAGACGGAGCCGCACAAACGCGAAGCGCAAAAAAGGCTGGCGGAGGAAATGACGCGGTTCGTCCATGGCGAAGAGCTGCTGGATCAAGCCAAGCGCATCACCGCTGCATTGTTCACTGGCGACATCAAATCGCTGACGGCCGACGAGATCGAGCAAGGCTTCAAAGAGATGCCAACCTTCGAGGCTACGAAGGAAACGAAGAACATCGTGGACTGGCTCGTGGACATCGGTATCGAGCCGTCCAAACGCCAGGCGCGCGAGGATATTACGAAAGGCGCGATCTCGATGAACGGGGAGCGCGTCGGAGATCTGGGGCTGGAAGTGACCGCCGACCTGGCGATTGGCGGACGGTTCATCATCATCCGCAAAGGCAAGAAAAACTACAGCTTGGTGAAGCTGTCCTAGCATACGGAGCTGCGATTCGGATCCGTGATCGAATAGGATGGATAGAATAAAACAGCGGCGACCTATGACCAGAAGGGAAAGTCTTAGGCTCGCCGCTGTTTCCGTTTTTTGAGGGAGTCAGTCAGAGGGATACCTCTCCTGACAGTCTAGCGCATGCTGATGGCTTCACTCTGCGGTTTCTCGTGTTCGTGCCATGCTGCAGGCCGCAAAGATACGCTATAATGGTGGGAGCTGTAACCATTTGGAAAAACCGCCTCTTATTCGGAGCGGATTCTACGGGAAAGAGCCAAGAGAGCATGGCAGGGGGAAGCGAGTCGATGTATGGCTATCACGGTTGGGAAAGGCTATTGTTTTTGCCGACCTTTTTGGACAAAAGCAAGCTTTCACGCGCTTTGCAAGGCAAGACGATCCTCATCACAGGCGCGAGCTCCGGAATCGGAGAACAGCTCGCCTATTTGCTCGGCAGCTTGCCGGTCCATCTGATTCTCGTGGCGAGGAGAGAAGAGAAACTCGTGGCCATGAAGCGAGACATCGAGCAGGAAGGCGCCACAGTAAGCATTTATGGGGCAGATCTCCGGAATGCGGATGAAATGGAAGGATTCCTCTCCTTTCTTCATCGAGAGCCACGCGGCGTGGATGTGGTGGTGAACAACGCCGGTCTGTCGATCCGGCGATCGATTTGGGACTCTGTGGACCGGTATCATGACTTCACGAGGACGATGGCGATCAATTACTTCGCACCGGTCCGCTTGCTCTTGTCCGTCTTGCCTGTCCTAAGGGAAAACGGGGGACAGATCGTCAATATTTCTACCGTCAACACTTCTCTGATTCCCTTCCCGTACTGGGCCGCTTACCAGGCCTCGAAGTCGGCGTTCGACACATGGTTTCGGTCGGCGTCCCCCGAATGGAATGCCGAGGGGATTCATACGACGTCGATCTACCTCCCCTTGGTCAAGACGCCGATGATTCTGCCGACAGCAGCCTATCAAGGCATACCCGCCATGAATCCGTACCACGTAGCCCAAATCATCGCCAAATCCATGTACACCAAGCGGAAAACATTCATGCCATGGTGGCTGCCGTTTGGACAGCTCGCTTCAATCGTGGGCAGAGGGCTATGGGAATGGAGTGCGGTGAAGTGGCTGCAAAACAGGAGGAAGTCCTGATGAGAATTCTGTATTTGTTCCTTGTCCTTGGCAAGCTGCGCCTCCTTTCCCTGAAAGGGCTGTACCAGATCGCTCTCGCCATTCGCCATTACGGCATCAATGTGATGGTGCTTCTGAAGGTCGCCGCGAGCATGCACGGTCCGAAAGAAGCGCTGGTGGACGAGAAGGGGAGCGTCAGCTATCGACAGCTTCTCGAGGAGTCCGAACGGCTTTCCATCCTGTTGAAGCACCAATACGGCCTCGGCAGCGGGCGAAAGGTCGGTTTCTTATGCAAAAATCACGCGTCCTTCGTGAAAGCCGTCTTCGCCGTTTCCCTCACCGGCGCCGATCTCTGTCTGCTCCATCCCGAAATGAGCCTCAGGCAGTTCAATCAATGGCTGGGTGACCATGATCCGGACCTACTCGTCTACGATGCAGAGCTGACTTCCTATTTGGAGCGCTCCTCGTATGCCAAAGAAAAACTGGCGAGCGATTCCCTGTCGAACATAGACGGCCTGTTCGAGTCAAATGGATGGGAAGGGGAGAAGCCTTCTCGCACGTCCTCCAGCAGGCTGCAGCTGATGACCGGAGGGACGACAGGCGTGCCCAAAAAAGTGGAACATCGGCCATCCTTGTTCGATTACTTGCCCCCGTTTTACGCCTTGCTGACAAGACTACCGCTTCTCCAGCACCGTACAGCCTACATCGCGACTCCGCTCTTTCACGGATACGGAATCGCCTTTCTCTTTCTGTTGCTGGCACTGGGGAAAAAAATCGTGCTGACCCCCGGCTTTCATGCCGGGAAGGCGTGCGATCTCATCCGAAAGCATGAGGTGGGAATCGTGACCGCCGTTCCCTTGATGATCCAGAAAATACTGAAGCAGTCTCGCGAGTTGCCGTCTCTCGGATGTCTCATATCGGGTGGCGCGCAGCTCCATCCGAAGCTGGCGGCGGAAGTGTTTCACCGCTTCGGCGATGTCTTGTACAACCTGTACGGCACTTCGGAAGCAGGCATCAACCTGGTGGCTACCCCGCAGGATTTGCGATATTCCCCCCAGACACTCGGCAAAAAGGTCCCCGGAGCCAGGTTGCAGGTGAGGGATGACCGGAATCGAGAGCTCGGGGCAGGTCAGGTCGGGCAATTTTGCATCAAGAACAGCTGGTCCATGCGAAATCGGGGGAGGGCTTGGATCGAGACTGGCGATTTGGGCTACCGGGACCGCAACGGCTATTACTTTTTGTGCGGACGAACCGATGATCTGATCGTTTCGGCGGGGGAAAACGTCTATCCGCTGGAAATCGAGCAAGCACTGATCGACCACCCGGACGTGGAAGACGCCGTGGTGATCGGAATTCGCGACGAAGCGTACGGTCAAAGGCTGAGAGCAATCGTCCAGCCGACGGAAGCTGCCACACTCACGCCGGAGAGCCTGATGGATTGGCTGCGTCCCCGTTTGGCGCGGTATCAGCTGCCGAAGGAGATTCTCTTGGCGGACGAGATCCCCTATACCCATTTGGGAAAACGCGACAAGAAGCTGCCGAAGGAGAAAACCGGGGAGGGATAGGCGAGAAGGTCCAGAGAAAAGCCGCGCCAGGCAGCGCCGAGCATGTAGAGAGAGCCACGACAATAGTCGCGGCTCTCATTTGCTAAAGAGGCTCATGGACTTTCCGCCGAGATTCCTTTAAAGGCGAGGGGAGTGGACAAGACGGTCATCGTTGTCGTGAAACCGTATTGGCTGCAGCGGGACAGGAAATCCTGCAGGGATGACATCGAGGACGTCTGCACTTTCAGCATGAAGTTGAATTGTCCGCTGAGCTGATACATCTCGACGACATCCTCGGACTGATGGCCAAATGCGGTCAGCCGGCCGCAGTCATTCGTTTGGACGAGCACGAAGGCAGTGACCGTCTTCCCCAGCTTCTCCGGGGAAACGATTGTCCGATAAGCGTCGATGACGCCGCGTTCTTCGAGCTTGCGGACGCGTTCGGATACGGCGGGCTGCGTCATGTTGATCGTCCTGCCCAGCTCGGAGAAGGAGATTCGCGCATTTTGCTGCAGGGCCTCCAATATTTTCAGGTCGATTTGATCCATCGTACCGCTCCTTTTTTGACATCGATGTGTTCAAGGTTTTCTTCGGAAAATCGCGATGAATTCAAAGTTTGCACGGATGAATGCTTTGGGTTTCCTCTGTAAAGCCGCCTCCCTCCTGGATTACAATCGGATACAAGACAAAGGGAAACAAATCAGGAGGAGGAAGTACGTTATGAAAAAAGCAACGATTGCAAGTCCGATGAAGATTGGGAATCTACCCTTAAAAAATCGGTTGATCCTGGCGCCGATGCAGCAAAACCAGGGGACGCTCCAAGCGATGGCGACAGACTATCACGTCCGTCATTACGGGGAACGGGCCGGCGATGTCGGCCTGGTCATCTTGGAATCGACGGGGGTGTCGCCCAATGGACGCCTTTATCCCAACGATATCGGAATTTTTACGGAGGATCACATCGCACCGCTGCGGAAGGTCGTGGATGCCGTCCATTCCAAAGGGACCCCGATCTTCATCCAGCTTACGCACGGAGGGAGGAAAGCGTGGCCGGAAGCCATCCTTCGCATGGTCGCCCCCAGCCCCGTCGCCTACGACGATTTCTACGGTGTGCCGGAAGAGATGACGAAAGATGATATCCAACAGGCGATCGCGGAGTTCCGAGCGGCTGCCAGGAGAAGTCGGCAGGCGGGCTTCGATGGCATCGAACTGCATCTGGCACACGGGCATTTGCTCCACCAATTTCTCTCGCCGCTGTCCAACCTGAGGAATGACGAATACGGAGGATCGCCGGAAAACCGGTTGCGCCTCATCCGCGAGGTGCTGGAAGCGATACGGGAAGAGGTGGGGTGCGGCTATCCGGTACAAGTCCGCGTGTCGGCTTCCGATTTTGCAGACGGCGGTCTCACCCCGGTGGATGTCGCCCATGCACTGACTTATCTGGAAGAACTCATCGATGCCGTCCACGTCTCTTCCGGAGGGACAGTCCCAGTGCCGCCGCTGACGGACGGGGCGGGCTACCAGGTGCCTTATGCAGCGATCATCAAGCAGTATGTCAAAGTCCCTATTATTGCCGTTGGCCGCATTTACACCGAGGAGCTGGCCAATTTCATTCTAGCAGATGAACTGGCCGATTTCATCGCCATCGGCAGGCCCATGCAAGAGGATCCGCGCTTTGCGGGGAAGCTGCTGGGAGCCTGAAACGGGTACGCATCGCAAAAAGAGAGTGGCTGACCGCTGGCCTTGGCTTGCTCCCTTCCGAATGATCAGTTGTGGAAACAGATGTCCGTTTTTTCCAATCGTGAAGGCAAGCAGTATGGGATCATACAGGTGTGGAAGCATGAATCCTGTGATTTGCGATGGAGGGAGATCAAGAATGAAGCCGCGTATTTCCGTATTGACGCTGGGTGTAGACGATTTGGAGAGAGCGCTTGTTTTTACCGGGATGGCCTTGGACTGCCGACGGAAGGAATCGTCGGGAGGGAATTCGAACACGGGGCCGTCGCCTTTTTCGACCTGCAGGCAGGGGTAAAGCTCGCGATCTGGAAGCGCAAGGACCTTGCGCACGAAACCAAGGTGCCTCTGGGAGCCCCGAGCTCCACCGAAATGACCATTGGGCACAATGTAGGCAGCAGAGAGGAAGTGGATCAAGTCATGGAAGAAGCCAGTAAAGCGGGGGCGACAATTACGGACCCGCCCCATGACACCTTCTGGGGAGGATACTCCGGACACTTCCAGGACCCGGATGGGCATTTGTGGGAAATCGTCTGGAATCCCGCCTGGGAGCTCACCGAATGACGGTGGGCGAGATGGAAAGAGCCTTCCTTTTGGAGGGCTTTTGTTTTTGATGCTCATTTCCCGAAATATCCCGGGCAGTCAGACCATACATATAACAGGATAGGTCAACCACAAGGGAAAGGACTGAGCAAACGTGCCCCAAGGCATTCACGAGATCGAACTGGACCTGGACATTCAATCGGTCTGGGCGTTCGTCCACGTACTGGAAAACTGGGTTCCGCTGGTGCCCGGCTACATCAGCCATGAACGGGTCAGCGATCGCAGGGTTACCTGGACGTTTACGGGCGATATCGGGATCATGAAAAAGAAGATTAGCTTGCAGGCGGATATTACGGAGTGGAAAGAGCCGACCGAGGTGAGGTTTACCTTGACGGGAATCAATGAAAATTTTACCGGAGAAGGTTTTTTTCAAGCGCTGCAACTGGGGGAGCACCGCACAAAAATGACCGGATTTCTTGACATTACGGCCAAAGGCTTGAAGGCCCCGATGATCAATTCGGTATTGAAAAACCACGTCCCGCAGCTGACGACCGAACTGGCAGAGGCCGTAGCTGGCCGGATGAGGCAGCATGCTTCCGTACCGCCCGCGCGAGAATAAGGCAAAGGCTTACAAAAGGAAGCGTCGAAAAGAAGGAAAGGAAAAGAATGAGCCAGGCGGCCGGAGCGTGGGATCGTTTCCCTGCTCCGGCCTGTTTCAGTGGAGGGTCCCAATCTTTGGCCCCGCTGCCTGTTTCCCTGCCAGCAATATGCAAGGTAGATGTCATCTGACTGGCAGGAACGGTCTGAAAGTCTCATGGAACAAATTTACAGGGTCACCTACAATAGTTCTATGGACATAAATGGAGAGAGGGGCAACGCGACTTGAATGAAAACAACCGCAAGAAGCTGGAGCAGCTGATCCGGGACTACCCGTTCACGCATGCCAGGGAGTATTTGCTGGACAAGACTCGCCAAGGCATTCGCCTGGAAAAGGCAGGGAGCGACGATTATGCTGACCCGTGTGCATCTCGGGTGGGTGGGGATCCAGATCTTCCCATGGGCCATGACTGGCCCATGACAGCCGATAGCGTACCGATGACATTTCTAGCCCAATTGAATCTGCAAGACTTGGCGAGCCATGATCATTCATCTATGCTGCCGACAAACGGAATGCTTTTCTTTTTCGTGGGAATCGATGAGCCGGCCTACAACATCCAGCATCGCGTCCTGTTCCTGCGGGAAGAGGAGCTGGTTTTTGCCGAGCGCCGTGTAGCTCCGGAAATGACGGCTCTAAAAGAACAGTTCAACGCTTTCCGGCTGGAAGCGAGAGCGTCCTTGGAGCCTCCGAACTACGCCTATGTCGATTTCGAGCAAATCGAAAACGATGAATACGGCTATGAGGATTACGAAGACTTTACCTTTGAGGTCACCGGCAGCCGGAGGGAAGATGTCGCTATGATGTTTGGCTACCCGGACGGCCAGCACGACGACAGCGAGTATGAAGCGGCGTTGATGATTTTGACAGGCAAGCCATACAACTACGACGCGCAGCAGGCGCTGCAGCACATTGCCGATCATTTCGCGGGGGACAGGGATAGGGCAGAGCAAGAAATCCGCGATGTCGTGCTGCTGCTGGAGATCGAATCGGACAACGATATCGGCTTTTGCTGGTGGGATGCAGGAGCACTCCAGTTCTTTATCCGCAAAGAAGATTTGCTGGCCGGAAGATTCGACCGTACCTATTGCTCGCTGTATTCCAGCTGATGTAAAAGTAGAATGTACCCTGCTAGGTTTGCTCACGAAAATAAGCGCCTGCTATGGGAATAATCCGCCTGTGGGGGAGTTACATGACAAAGGAAGAATTGATCGAGCACTGTCTCACTTATCCCGGTGTTTATGAGGATTACCCCTTTGATGAGAAGTGGACGGTGATGCGCCACCGAGGCAATAAGAAGTCCTTTGCCCTTATCTTTGACCATCACGGTCACCCCTGTGTCAATCTCAAATGCGAACCAAGCCATGCAGATTTCCTGCGTGGCATCTTCAAAGAGGTCAAGCCGGGTTACCATATGAATAAAGTACACTGGAATACGGTGGTTTTGGACGGCGATCTGCCAATAGAGGAACTGCATGATATGGTGCAGCACAGCTTCCAGCTGACAAAACCGAAGAGCGGCAGAGGCAGAAAAGATTGATAGATCGTCGAATACATATCTACACGGAGAGGAAGAAGACGAATGATGCACGAAGAGGAAGAACGCACGGAAGAAAGAGATTTCGGGTTCGCGCGAGTCTATGGGGTAGAGCTGAAATACCGGGAGAAGCCGGTGCTGGACCGCGAATTGCTCTATCAAAAAATGGAGCAGTACACGGGTAAAGTAGATGGCCCCTCCCGAAAGGATGGGAACGAGGCGGGACTGGCCGTCTGGGAAGCGAATGAATCCGGCCGGGACCCGCTGCTGCACTTCTTCCATCTCCAATACATGGTGGGCTATCAGGATGGCGAAATGCCTGCCCAAACCAGCCTGATGAACATGGAGAATCGTCCGGCGGGAGATTACCATACTGCGATTCAGCAATCGTGGCACTGGCGGGAGGCGGCACAGACCGTCAGCGAGTGCAGCCATTCGCTGCTTTTGCTGGACATGATGGCTTCCGGCCTTGCGCCAGGGGAGAGGCTGGAGCTGTTTACAGGCGCGCTCCGAGCCGTGCTGGAATGCGCTCCTTGTGACGCCATCTACTTTCGGGAAAGCGACAAGCTGGTAGAGCCGAAAGCGTACCTCGCCGCGGTGGAAGCGGGAGACATCCTGTACGGGGCGATGAACATCCGGTTTTACAACGTGGAGGGAACGGGGAGCGGTCGCAGGGAAGGCTTGATGGATTCGATCGGGCTTGCGGCTCTCGGCATTCCCGACGTTCAGTGCCACTTTTACGACTTGGACCCGTCGGAGGTCGCGGGCAGCTTGGCGAATATCGGATACTACATGTTCAACCAGGGAGACATCATCGCAGATGGGGAGACCGTCGGCTTTACCGAAGAGATGCGCTGGCGGTGCGAGCATCAGTATTCGCTTGCGGCACCGCGTCGTGTCGTCCTCGATCTCGATCCGGGCGAGCCCTACTACGCGGGCAGGCAGCAGCACGGTGAACATCGGGAGGAAAACTAGCAGCCCGCTGCACTTTCTCGCATATGAGCGGTAGAAAAACCGCCTTTTTCTTTGGTATGATAGACAAACGTGCTTCTGCTTGAATGAGCCGGAGCGACTGCTACGGGAGAAGAGAAATTTGCGAGAAAAAGGATGGTTGTTGGTTTGAAACTGCACAAAAAATACGAACAGCTCGTGTTTACGTTTATCATGGCGTTTGGCATGTCGTGCATCATCTCGTTTTTCATGATGCTGATCAACTTCGGCTTCAACTCCATGCTGCTCGGAAAGTGGCTGAAGGCATGGCCGCTCGCCTTTCTATTCGCGTTTCCGTGCGCCTATTTTTTTCCGAGATTTATACGCAAGCTCATGGGGAAGATCACATTTGTGGAAGGCGACTGAGCGTTGGACATTTTGCCCGACTATTTCCAAGAGTGCGCATAGACACGAAAGCCGCAGCGAAATGGGCTGCGGCTTTCTTCATGGGTGAAGGCTCGAAGGTCAAGGCAGGATGGCAAAAGACCGGACGGGGAATCCGGACGCCTTTTCCGGCTTGGCGACGATGTTGACGATGACGGCTCCTTTTGGCGGCAGCTTGTCCAGGTTGGTCAAGAGCTCTACCTGGTACGTGTCTTGCTCGAGCACGTAATACTCGCCGAGCAGTGCCCCGTTTTTGCGATAGTCGACGCTTGCATCGGTATCGAAGGTCTCGTGTCCGACCGCCTTGATGTTCCGCTGCTCGAACAAAAATTGCAACGCAGCCAGCGACCAGCCGGGGGCGTGGTTGTTGCCCTCCGCGTCTTTGTTGTTGAAAGCGTCGACATCCGGCCAGCGCTTGCTCCAGTCGGTGCGCAGCGCCACGAAGGTCCCTTCCTCGATCCGGCCGTGTTCGTCTTCGAATTGCAGAATGTCCTCCACGCTGAGCGAGTAGTCGTGATTGTCCGCGGCTTCTTTGGACTTGTCGATGACGACCAGCGGGAGCACCAGCTCTTTTAGCTCGATTTCGTCCAGGTATCGCTTGCCTCGAACGAAGTGAATCGGCGCATCGAGATGGGTGCCGTATTGTCCGGCAAAGGTAAAGCTTTGGGCGAAGAAGCCGTCGTCATGGGTGAACAGCGTCTTGAAGGTGGCGCCGTCAAAGGCGGAGAAATGGGGGGATTCCGGGCCAAACGTATGGGTCAGGTCCACCCATTCCTTGTTTTTCAAAAACGCAAGAGCTTGGAGCAAATCGTTCATACGTAAGTCACCTCGATAATGTTTTCGCAAGATTCATGCAAGGAAGGGCGGAAAGGCTATAAAAAAGGAACCTCTCGCATTGGTGTAAGAGGTTCGGGCACGAAGAGATTTCTACTTCATACTTTATTTGTTTAAAAACCAAGTGTCAAGATAGAGATAGTGAGATTTATGTCAGGCCGGATCATTCGATTCCAGGATCTCGCCCAGCTTGTCCAGCATGATTGCCGTTCCATGCTCCCGCTGATCCGGAGTATCATGCCCGTCGAGGAAAGCCCCCTGTTCGGTAAACACCAGCCGCGTGCCGGATCCCTCCGCCTCTAGCTCTACTGTGGTCATGGACACGGATATCCGTGTATCGCCGGCGTCGAGCGTATAGGTGTAGACGATTCGTCTGTCCGGGACAATGTCCTGATATTCGGCCAGGTATGTAAAGACCGGGCCTCCAGGCGGGCCGCCGCGATTGCTTTCCCGGCCCCCGACGCGAAATTCGAATTGCTCGGGCTTGGAAAACCACCGGGCTTTGGAAGTCGGATTGGACCATGCGGCAAATACTTTTTCTGGCGGGGCGGCGTAGAATCGTTCGATCGTAAACGTGTCGTGCGTGACGAAGCGGTCGCTCATTCATGAATCCTCCTTTGGATGGGGGCTTTCGGGGAGCTCTGCCAGGAAATCGCCCAGCAGCTCCAGGTGTCGCTCCATGTTTGATTGTTTTTCGGCAAAATATCTTTCGTGACTTTTTCGCATCATGTCGAACAGCTGCGTAAAGTCATCGACGGATACCGGCGCATGGCTTTGCATCAGGTGGGCCACGTGCACCAACTGCTTCAGCAGCTTTTGCTGGATCCGGATGCTCTCTCTCAGGCGGGAAATCTGCAAGGACACGGCTTCCAGCGGATCATAGCGCTCATTGGCCAGCACGCCCTGGATTTCTTCCAGGGAGAGACCGAGTTCCTTCAGCGAAAGAATTTGCTGCAGGCGCGAGAAATCTTTCTCGCTGTAAAGCCGGTGCCCGGAAGCGGAATGGCCCGATGGCGAGAAAAGCCCGATTTGATCGTAGTAATGCAGGGTGCGTATGGTCAGGCCTGTCGCCTTTGCGAGTTCGCCCACTTTCCACTGTCGGCTCATGATCAGCCCCTCTTTTTTCGCCAGCTTTTTCCCGGTACCCTCAGTATAATTCATAACGTAGCGTCAGGTTCAATAGTGATTGGGAAAAAAAGCAATCGGTAAGAAGCGTTCTCCTCTGTTTTTGATTACCATGGCCTTATAGGCAAGCGGTGATCACGAACGCAAAAAGGAGGAAACGAAGTGAACACAACGATTTCAAAAGGCCGGCTCTGGACGGCGCGAATCATGTCAGGTCTGGTGGGCCTGTTCATGCTCTTCGACAGCATTTTCAAATTCATTCAGCCTGCCCCCGTCGTGGAAGGCACCCTGGAGCTCGGCTACGCGCAGCATCACATTGCCATCATCGGTTTGCTCGGACTGTTGTCTACGATTCTTTACTTGATTCCGCGCACGACTTTCCTGGGGGCTGTCCTGTTGACCGGATATTACGGAGGGGTCATCGCCACTCATATTCGCATGGATGCTCCGCTGTTTTCCCACACGCTGTTTCCCGTTTATCTGGCTGTACTGATGTGGGGGGGCATTTGGCTGCGCTATGAAAAGGTTCGCTCGCTCGTCCCGATTTCCAAAAGAGAGGAAGCGTGAGCGCAATGGGAAGCATCGTCTTGTATATGCAGATCTCGCTGGACGGGATCGTTTCGGACGTCGATAGGTGGGCGAGCATCGACGATGGCATACTCGAGGGCGCCCTGGATTACTACGATTCGTTGGATGCCATCGTGATCGGGGCCAATTCGTATCCGTCCATGGCGGAATATTGGCAGCAGGCCGAGCTGGCATCCGAGTCGGCGCTCGAACGCTCCTTTGCCAAACGGATCAACGAACTGCCGAAGATCGTTCTCTCCCGTGCAGAGATGGAGCTGGCATGGAAAAACTCGGAGCTGCTTTTGTATCGCGATGAGGAATCCTTGGTCCGCGGGATCGAGAGTCTAAGAGGCAGAATGGCCAAGGACATCTCCGTGGAAAGCGGCGTCCGTACGTGGCAGCGATTGTTGCGACACGATCTGTTCGACGAGTTGCGCATGCTGGTGCATCCGGCTGTCGCCAAAGTGGGCGAAAAGCTTTTTGCAGGTGCAGAAGAAAGCCGGGCTTTGCTTCTGGAAAGCTCGAGGGTTTATGACAGCGGCGTCGTGGAATTGCACTATCGAAAAAAAGGCTGATACGAGTTTTTCGACAGGTGGAGATCTCCTCGTAATAGGCGGTTGACATCCCGGAAATTGCAGAATATAATGGCAATAATTCGATAACCAAAGGTTTTGATTAGAAATAGTAGATCTGATTCGAGCTTGCAGAGAGCCGTTGGATGGTGCGAAACGGCAGCGTCGGTCATTTCGAACTCGTCTATGAACTGCTGCCTGACAATGTAGGGTAAGCCGGAATTCCACCGTTACCAGGATAGATGGTGATAGCCATCGAAAGAGTTCATTTCAAAGGAAATGAAGTAGAGTGGTACCGCGGGTTCAACCTCGCCTCTATACGTAGAGGCGGGGTTTTTTTGTACAGATAGGAATGTATAAAATTCCTATCCAGTATAAGGGCAACCGCAGCTCTGCCAAAATACACGGCGTAGCCAGGTATTCTAATTGGTAAAAGTCCGGGCTTAACCAGCCCCGCTTGAACATATAGATAACCAGGACTGTGGAGGAGGAATGGAAGATGAATCGAAAAATAATCATGCTGGATACGACTTTGCGGGACGGGGAGCAAGTCCCCGGCGCCAAATTGAACGTCCATCAAAAGGTGGAGTTCGCGCAGCAGCTGAAGCGACTGCAAGTGGATATGATCGAAGCCGGATTCCCCGCTTCATCGGAAGGGGATTTTCAGGCCGTACAGGAAATCGCGCGAAGCGTAGGGGATACGGTGTCGATCACCGCGCTGGCACGTGCCGTGAAAGGCGACATCGACGCTGTGTACAACAGCATCAAGCTCGCGCAGGATCCGTTTATCCATATCGTGCTCGGTACCTCGGACATTCACGTGGAGAAGAAGTTCAACCGCTCCAAGGACGCCGTCATGCAGCAAGGCGTCGACGCGGTAAAATACGCCAAGACGCTCATGCCGCACGTGCAGTATTCCACGGAGGACGCCTCCCGCTCGGAGTTTGAATATTTGTGGAAAACGATCGAAGCAGTCGTCAAAGCCGGCGCGACGATCATCAACGTGCCGGATACCGTCGGCTACGCCGTACCGGAGGAGTTCGGGGAGCTGATCCGCAAAATCAACGATCGGCTGAAAAACCTGAACCCGGACGTGATTCTGAGCGTGCACTGCCACAACGACCTCGGTCTGGCGACGGCCAATACGCTCGCAGCGATCAAGAACGGCGCCCAAAAGGTGGAGTGCACGATCAACGGGCTCGGGGAGAGGGCAGGGAACACCTCGCTGGAAGAGGTCGTCATGGCGCTCAAGGTGCGGGAAAACTACTACCAGTGCGGCACCAACATCAAGACGACAGAGCTCCTTCGCGCTTCCCGGCTGCTCACGTACTTGACCGGCCTCGACGTGCAGGTGAACAAGGCGATCACCGGGGACAACGCATTTGCCCACTCTTCAGGCATCCACCAGGATGGACTGCTCAAAGACAAACAGGTGTATGAGATCATGTCGCCGGAGGAAGTCGGCGCAGACAGCATGGAATTGATCCTGACTGCCCGCTCCGGACGCCACGCGTTCAAGAATGCAGTGGAAAGAATGGGCTTCAGCGTGGGCGAAGAGGAAGAGTTCGAGCAGCTGTTTGCCAAGTTCCTCACCCTCGCCGATGCCAAAAAAGAAGTGTACGACCACGACGTGTTCTACCTGGTGACGAATCATCGCACGCTGGATACGCGGGACAGCCATTTGTACGAACTGGAATCGTTCCAGGTCGTGACCAACGACATGTATCCGACTGCGACCGTGAAGCTGAAGAAAGGTGCCGAGATCGTCAAGGACAGCGCGGTCGGGGACGGTCCGATCGATGCGCTCTACAGTGTCATCAAGTCGCTGGTAGGTCTCGACGTAGAGCTCAAGGACTACAAGATCAACAGCATGTCGAGAGGCAAGGAAGCGATCGGGCGGGTCAACATCCGCATCGAATACCAGGGCAAGACGTACTCGGGCCGCGCGATGGACACCGATATCATCAAAGCCAGCGCTATGGCTTTCCTGAACGGCATCAACGCGGTGCTGCTGGATGTGGCGAACGAACAGCTGAGTCTTGTTCAGCAGTAAGCTGCTCATTAGCCAAACAAAAATGATAAAGGGAAACAGCCGTGTTCCGACAGCGTGAACAGAGTCTGTTTCATCAGCTACCTGTGAGGGTAGCTTTTTTTATTTTGGAATGCTGACCTTCGCAGACATATGCGTTGCCGCTGCAACATTGTCGCAATCCCCAACTGAACGAGCTGCGACAAGAGCGCTTTGAACCGTTCAATTCTTCACGTGATAGCAGGTTACTTCAAAAAGAATTCCGCCCAGCGCTCGAAAATACAGGCTGTAACCACCTCTGATCATTTTCGGCTCGTGGTCCGCTGAAATGCCGGCTTCTGCCAGTCTCTGATAGAACTGATCGACCTCTGTCATCGTTTCGACATAAAACCCGAGATGGAAGTCCGTGGGGTAAGAGACAGATTCGTCGGATCGCAATTTGCTAAGGACCAGGCTAAAACCGTGACCGTCGCCCATTCCGGCAATGAAATCTCCTTTTTGGTCGAAAAGCTGAAAGTCGAATACATGTTGAAAAAATGCGATGGCTTCCGATACATCGTTAACACATAAATTCAAATGGCTCAGTTTCAAGGGGGGATCTCCTCTCCCTAACTTGGTTTTTGTGACGAGCGGATCGCAACAATCTAATGATGTTAGAATAATTTAATGACGTTAGATTACAAAAATATGGTATAGTTGTCAAGGGAGGAGGTGTGCCCAATGGCAAGACGACGAACCGCTCGACCTCTGGACTCCGCAACCGAACAAGGACCGAGCCATATTCCGCTCGATCGGGTACGTATCCTGGATACGGCCTTACGGTTATTGGACGAGATTGGCCTGAAAGAATTAAGCATGCGAAAAATAGCGGACCATTTGCAGGTGAAAACGGCATCTCTCTATTATCATGTGAGAGACAAGGAAGAATTGATGCAGCTGCTATCCGATCGGATCTGCAGTGAAATGGACTGGCCGGAAACGTCCCTGCCTTGGCAAGAACAGATTTATCTATGGGCGGGGCAGTTCAGAAAGGTTTTGCTCTCCCATCGGGATGCGGTCGAGTTGTTGAATCAGACGATCGCGATGGGCTACGGGCGGCTCACCCAAATCGAAAAGCTGTATCAATTGCTCGTATCAGCGGGCTTTTCGGATCCCACTGTTCCGTGGATTGCCTCCATGCTGAAAAATTACGTACAGGGCTTTGTGGCAGAAGAGGCACACTTGCAGGCAATGGCCAGGAACCATCATGAGTCCTACGAGGAAATGAGCGAACACCATGATCAATTTTTTCGTCAACTCCCGCAGGAACGATTTCCGAATATGATTCGCCTTGCTTCTTATACGACGAAAACGAATTGGGAGAACGAATTTCGTTTTGGGTTAAGCGTACTGATCGAAGGGTTTTCAACGAAGCTCATCCAGGGCAAATAAAGAGCCTCATACAATAAAGCCGCATCGCAGCCTTCAAAAGACGAGGCAAACGGGTGAAAAAGGAAAGGTTGCACGGTCCAATGCGGGCTGTGCAACCTTTTTTGTACTGATAGGAATTTATAAAAATTCCTATCCAGTATAAGGGCAACCGCGGCTCCGCCAAAAGGCATGGCGTAGCCAGGTTTTCTAACCTGGATTCAAACGAAGAAGGCGGGTACAAGAGAAATCACAGATGGGAACCCCCGGTGGCATCGATCATTTGCCCCGTCACCCAGCGGCTGTCTTCGGAAGCCAGAAATGCGACGATATCGGCAATATCATCCGGCTGACCGACCCTGCCCAGTGCAGACATTTCCTTGGCATGCTGCTGGCCTTCGGGCGTGTGCAGCCAAGAGGCATTGACGTCCGTATCCACGATACCGGGAAGCACGGCATTGACCGTGATGCGGCGCGGACCCAGGAGCGCGGCCAGGTGCAGGGTAAACGTGTTGATCGCTCCCTTGGTCAGGTTGTACGACATGATGTGCGGGTAGGCAATCCGTGTCACGCCGGATGAGATATTGATGATCCGGCCCCCGTCCCGCAAGAGGGGCAGCGTTTGCTGGACCAGAAAGAAAGGCGCCTTGACGTTGACCGCGAAAATTTCGTCGAACGATTCCTCCGTGGTTTCTTCCATGGTTTGCGAGGTTCCGATCCCGGCGTTGTTGACCAGAATATCGAATCGTCCGTCCGGGGATGTGCGGGAGAGGTCCTCTTGCAGTGCGGCGATGATCTGTCTGACGCCTGCCACGGATTCGAGCTTGGCTCCGATGGAAAAGGCTTGCCCTCCCTGTGCGGTGATCGACTGGACGACTTCCTCGGCGGCTGTGTGATTGCCCCCGTAGTGGACAGCGACCCGTGCACCTTCTTTGGCAAGCCGCAGGGCGATACCCTTTCCAATTCCTCTGCTGGCGCCAGTGACCAGTGCGATTTTTCCTTCCAAACTCTTCATATTTCTCCACTCCTTACAGGTTCGATGTAGGTACACCGATACTGTAAACCCTCCTGTATAGGGGAGAGTCAAGAGGCGGAACTGGCGGAAATGTTCTGGACGGGGACAATTAGCTCCGAGCGTCGCATGCGGCCGTACATGTCTTGATCGGGGGTGAGGTACGTCTCGCGGATGGGCTCAGAATCGACGGGGGCATAACCGTTGGAACTGGCCCAGTCCAAGGCGTCATGAATTGCGGCGCAGTCGCTTGCGTAAGGATCGCAGTCGTGCACGAGGGAGGCGGCGGATTCCACTTCCGGCAGGAGACGCACTTTCACACGCGCGCTGTCCGGCAGCTCTCTCGTCAGCGGGATGGCTACCTCCAGCTCCACTCTTTCTTCGTGGTCTTCCTCGAGGGTGCTGCGATCGTGCCAGAGAATCATCAGGGAGCCATCGGCAGTCTCGCCGTGGGCCTTGACGTATTGCGTAACCTCTTCCAGCAGCACGCACAGCCGTGTGCGTGGAACGATGTCGCGGATAGACGCTACCAACTGGGGAGGGATGCGGCGGATGGCGACACGGCTATGCCGTGGCCCTTTTTTGCTTTCGTTTTCGACGCGCCGCAGCCGCTCATTGACTTCTGCAAGCTGTCGCTGGGCGGTGGAGATGGCCTCCAGCAGCTCATGCTTTTTGCTTGCCAGCTGGTCCTTGACGACGTGGAGCGAAACATCGTCTTCCAGAAAGGTTTTGATGTCCTCCAGCGTAAAGCCTTGCTCCTTGAAGGCGGCAATTCGCTTGACCGTCAGGAGCTGTTCTTCGGAGTAATACCGGTATCCGGATTCGGAGTCGACGAAGGCCGGCTTCAGCAATCCGAGCTGATCGTAATAGCGCAATGCCTTGACCGAGGCACCGCTCAATTTGGAAAAATCGCTGATTCTCAGCATGCTGTCCCATTCCTTTCCGTTACGGTAGATGACGGTTCTCGCTCATCGCGAGAGCAGGGGAATCGGTAAGTCCGTCAGCCCGAAACCTGCCCATCACGACCGTGTCGTAGAATTTCCCGTCGGAAAGCATTTTGTCCCGTTTCAAAACGCCTTCCCTTTCAAAGCCGAGCCGTTGGTACAGCCGGATGGCTTTTTCGTTGGTTGCCAAAACATTCAGGGAAATCTTCGCAATCCCGTTGGTATCCGCCCAGTCGATCGAGGCTTGCAGCAGATGCTTGCCGATCCCATATCCCCAAAACTCTTGCAGGACGCCTACGCCAAATTCGACTTTGTGCGAGAGTCGCTTCAAGTATATTCCTTCGCATCGGGAAAAGCCGACGATCCGATCCTCCACGGAGGCGACCAGCAAGAGGT
Source organism: Brevibacillus brevis (assembly GCF_031583145.1). Lineage (NCBI taxonomy): Bacteria > Bacillati > Bacillota > Bacilli > Caryophanales > Paenibacillaceae > Brevibacillus > Brevibacillus brevis. Next base: position 1,656,946 of record NZ_CP134050.1, read on the forward strand.
TGCGGGGTTTCTCCGAATCTGTCCGGATGAGCTCAGCGAATGCTGCAGGATCAAGGAACGCCTCTCCCGGCTCCCGATCCAGATTTTCTGTTTCGCCATCGATTTGCAGCCGGACGTTCGACAATTGTTCGGCGTCTTCCTCGCTTGCCGAGCGAATCGTGTATGTGAGTCCGTTTACAGTAATCGGGTGGGCCTCGATGATCATCATATCCCTCGTTTCGTCAGTATTGGCGGGAAGGGGAAGGAGGCCGCCGGGGCTTGGAGCCGCTCAAGGCTGCCGTTTGAACGTGATGTGGTCAATGCGGGCGCGGACGAGTGCAATCAGCTGTTCGGCCATATACGAAGCCGAATATTTGAAATTCGTCTCCGCCCAGTACATGATGACCCCGACTGTAGCCGACATCTGGTAGCTGAGCATGATTTCGTAGTCGATCGGCGGTTCGGTTTTCTCCATTTCGATGTGCATGTCCCTTCGCATCGACTCCCGCATGACGCTGTTCATCTCATAAACCAGCCCTTTGTCGACGGCGATCAATGCTTGGAAGACGTCCTTGTGGCCCTCGACATGCTCGAATAGCTGCAGGATGGACGGATACGTCTGCGTCGCCTGCACTTTTTGCATTCCTTTATAAGGGGCGAGGAGCGCTTTTTCAAAGCCTTTCAGGAAGTCCTCCCGAATCTCGCTCAGCAGCTCTTCCTTGCCGAGGTAATGATTGTAAAAGGTCCCGCGGTTGTAGTCGGCTCTTTGGGCCACATCGATCACCGTGACGGAATCGTAGCCCTTCTCCAGTATCAGCGCGACCAATGCCGATTGGAGTGCTTGGCGGGTTCGTTTCGTTCTGCGGTCCAGTTGATCATCCATGGTCGTGCGTGCCTGCTTTCTATCGAATATCGAATACCTCGATTATAGCGTAACCGATGCCGCAAATCATTCGCGGACAAGTGAACACAAGGGAGAGATCTGTTCAACATCTTGCCAAATCTGAACGTCGACGCCTAGTGCTGTTGAAAAGTGAACATTTCAAAACGGATTGATGATTGTCCCCAGCGCCGACCGAGCGTATGCTGGAGATGTAAGAGGAACGAATAAATCCGGATTTATCGCTCCGAAGAAATGAAACGCAAAGGAGCGAATCAGCATGAGCGATTTCAAAACCAAAACAGCTGTCATCACAGGGGCCGCAGGCGGCATCGGCAAAGAACTCGCCCGCCGCATGGCACAGCGGGGCGTCAATCTCGTACTCGTCGATTTGAAAGAGGAAGCCTTGCAGGCAGTCGTGCAGGAGCTGAATCTAAGCGACGCCAACTCGCTGGCGATTGCGGCTGACGTCTCCAAGGAAGAGGACGTCCAAAACTACGTGAACAAAGCCGTCGAGAAATTCGGCAGCATCGATTATTTCGCAAACAACGCAGGCATCGAAGGGCCAATGGGCCTCATCGAAGAGCAAAGCGTACAGGCGCTTGACCTGGTGTACAGCGTAAACGTACGCGGCGTGTTCCTCGGTCTGCAAAAAGTCATTCCCGTCATGAAAAAGCAAAAATCGGGGGCGATCGTCAATACATCGTCGCTGGCAGGTCTGATGGGCGCACCGGAAATGTCGCCGTACATCATGTCCAAGCATGCGGTGATCGGACTGACCCGCGTCGCTGCCAATGAACTGGCTGCATTCGGCATTCGCGTCAACGCAGTGCTGCCGGGCACGATCAATACGCGGATGATGCGTCAAATCGAGGCCAACTCCGGACAGGCAGAGGCGTATGTGGAAGCAAACAAGGCGGCCACTCCGCTGGGACGCTACGGCGAGCCGGAGGAAGTCGCTGCGGTCATGAACTTCCTCTTGTCCGAGGAAGCGTCTTTCGTGACAGCCTCGCTGTACACCGTCGACGGCGGCATGGTCGGCCAATAATCTTGCACAAGCACCGAACCATTTTCTGCGACAAAGCAAATCAGGCCGGGAGCTCCCCCAGAAGAGCTCCCGGCCTTTTTGCGTCGATTTTCCAAACGATTCCAATTGTTGTAAAATAGAGCGCAGAAATGGAAGAGGGAGGCCTATTCATCATGGAGCGGAGTTTGCTGGCAAGGATCATGGATTTTCTCGTCCTGGCTGCGTTTCTTGGAATCGCCGGGTTTCTAGCGTTTTTCTTTACTGCCCTCTCAGGCGGCGACCGATTCTATTGGTGGCTGATCGCGGTGATCACGGTCGCGGCTGTCTTGTTCGTCGGGATCGGCATCTTTGCGAAGGTCAGGGAACGGCTGCTCTTCAAAACGGCCATCGGCTTGCTCATTGCCAGCGGTCTTACGGTCGCGGGCTACGAAGGCTTCCAGTACTACGAAGCCAGCATACCGGTCGTCAGCGAGCAGGATTTCGACTTGCAGGCGTACAAGCCGTTTCGGGAGGGCACGAAGGCAAAAGCGTTGGAGCGGCCGGCGAGCCTGTCGCTTAAACGCGATTTGCCGAGGCTGGACGGGGCGACAGCGCTTTACCCGCTGTACGCGGCTTTCGCCCAGGCCGTCTATCCGAAAAGTGACTACGACCTGTACTACAGCGAAGTCATGGCGAACACGACGCCGGATGCCTACCAAAACTTGATTGACGGCAAAGTGGACATCATTTTCGCAGCCGGTCCGTCCGACGAACAGCTGGAGGCGGCGAAGGAAAAAGGCGTCGAGCTCAAGCTGACGCCGATCGGCCGGGAAGCATTCGTCTTTTTCGTCAATGCGGCGAATCCGGTAAAAGGGTTGACCACGGAGCAAATCCGCGATGTATATGCGGGCCGGATCACCGATTGGGCGGAAGTGGGCGGAAAGCCGGGACCGATCCGCGCCTTTCAACGTCCCAAAAACAGCGGAAGCCAGACCATGCTGGAGAAGATCATGGGCAGCGAGCCTCCCATGCCGGCGCCCGAAGAGGATATCGCTACGGGCATGGGCGGAATCATCAGCAAAACGGCGGACTACAAAAACTACGAGAATGCCATCGGGTATTCCTTTTTGTACTTTGCTACGGAGATGGTCCAAAACGGGAACATCCGCTTGCTGGAAATCGACGGAGTGATGCCGGACAAAGATGCGATCCGCAATCGCACGTATCCGTTTGCCGCCGAATTTTACGCGGTGACGGCAGGCAGCGACAATCCAAACGTGGGCCGCTTTCTCGAATGGATCGTTTCTGCGGAAGGGCAGTCGCTGGTGGAAAAGACCGGATACATCCCGATTGCCGACGGGAAGTGAAAAGGGCTGGGCAGCTCCCGCCGTTTCCGCTGCTCTCCCTAGCCGTCCATGTGCGTTCGTCTGCCCAACTTGCCTGTTCTCGCACTCTCGTTTCTCCCGGGTATTTCAAGTTGCACGCGCCTTTGCTATGATGGGGATCGTACGACATTGACATTGAATCCAAAGGTGGAACAGACGCATGAAGAAGAAAATGGTGCTTGTACTCGATGTGGAAGTAAGCCAGAGCGCGGATATGCAGACGCTCGCGGACGAGATGGCGAAGGCGATCGGAGCGGTGGACGCGATCGCCCTGCACGAGGTCATCCTGTTTGACAACGACGAATCCAGCGCGGACAAATGGGTCGCCAATCTGGAAGCGGGCGCGGAGTAAGCGATGAAGAAAATCAGCAGCGCCAGTGTTCTGGGCAAAGCCTACTTCCTTTCCTATCTTCGGCTGGTCATGAAGTCCAGAGGCTTTGATCTGAACCAGGCCGCTACCTATACGCTGCATACGTTTTTTCAGGGGGACCTGTGCGCTTTTGGACAGCAGACCTACGAGCATTACCAAAGCGCTCTCGAGGAGCTTCGGGACGCCCCTGGTCCGTATTGACAGAAAAAAACAGGACTGCTATAAAAAATAGTGGATAGCACTCTAAGATCGAGAGTGCTAAAAATAGGCTTCGCAACGACCTGTCAAGACGGAAGGGAGAGAACCGTATGGAAAAGAAGCAGTTTCAAGCAGAGTCCAAGCGCCTGCTGGAGATGATGATCAACTCCATCTACACGCAGAAGGAAATTTTCTTGCGCGAGCTGATCTCCAATGCCAGCGACGCGATCGATAAAATGTACTATCGCGCGCTTACGGACGACAAGCTGGTGTTTGACAAGGACAACTACTATATCAAGATCATTGCGGATAAAGAAAACCGGACGCTGACCATCCGCGATACGGGGATCGGGATGACGCAGGACGAGCTGGAAAGCCACCTCGGGGTCATCGCCAAGAGCGGCTCGCTCGCGTTCAAGAAAGAAAACGAAGTAAAAGAAGGACATACGATCATCGGCCAGTTCGGTGTCGGCTTTTACTCCGCTTTCATGGTAGCCGACGTGGTGACGGTAATCAGCCGGGCTGTCGACAGCGACCAGGCGTACAAATGGGAATCGACGGGGGCGGACGGCTACACGATCGAGCCCGCCGAAAAGGACCTTGTCGGTACGGACATCATCCTGAAGATCAAGGAAAACACCGAGGAAGAGACCTACGACGAATACCTGGACGAGTATCGCCTGAAAGCGATCATCAAAAAGTATTCGGACTTCATCCGCTACCCGATCAAAATGGACGTGACGACCAGCAAGCTCAAAGAAGGCAGCGACAGCGAATACGAAGAAGTGACCGAGGAGACGCGCATCAACAGCATGGTGCCGATCTGGAGGAAAAACAAGAGCGAGCTGACCGACGAAGATTACGAACAGTTCTACCGCGAGAAGCGCTACGGCTTCGACAAGCCGCTGAAGCACATCCACATCAGCGCGGACGGAGCTGTCGTCTACCAGGCGATTCTCTTCATTCCGGAGAGCATTCCTTTCGACTACTACTCGAAGGAGTACGAAAAAGGCCTGGAGCTGTATGCCAATGGCGTCCTGATCATGAACAAATGCGCCGATCTGCTCCCGGACTACTTCAGCTTCGTCAAAGGGATGGTCGATTCCGAAAGCCTGTCGCTCAACATTTCGCGGGAGATGCTGCAGCATGACCGCCAGCTGAAGCTGATCGCGAAAAACATCGCCAGCAAGATCAAGGGTCAACTGCAAACCATGCTGAAAAACGAGCGGGAGAAGTACGAGAAGTTCTACCAATCGTTCGGCAGGCAGCTGAAATTCGGCGTGTACAGCGACTTCGGCATGAACAAGGACGTCCTGCAGGACCTTTTGATGTTCACCTCCTCCAAAGAGAAAAAGCTCGTCACGCTCGAGGAGTACGTCTCGAGAATGCCGGAGGAGCAAAAATACATTTACTACGCGGCAGGGGAGTCGAACGAGCGGATCGAAAAGCTGCCGCAAACTGAGCTCGTCCTGGAAAAAGGGTATGAAATCCTGTATTTCACTGAGGATATCGATGAATTTGCCATCAAGATGATCCAGAAGTACAAGGATAAGGAATTCAAATCCGTCTCCAGCGGCGACCTCGGCATTGAGGCCGACGAAGACAAAAACAGCGCCGATGCGGAAAACGAAGAGAACAAAGAGCTCTTCGACTACATGAAAAACCTGCTCGAGGGAAAAGTGAAAAGCGTGCGGGCGTCGAAGCGTCTGAGATCCCATCCCGTATGCTTGTCGACCGAAGGCGACATCACGATCGAGATGGAGAAAGTCTTGAACGCGATGCCGAACAACCCAAATGTGAAGGCCGACAAGGTGCTGGAGATCAACGTCAATCACAGCGTGTTCCAGTCGCTGAAAGCAGCCTACACCTCCGACAAGGAAAAGCTCGATCTGTACACGGCCTTGCTGTACAACCAGGCGCTGCTGATCGAAGGCTTGCCGCTTCAGGATCCGGTCGAATTCACAAACGACATTTGCAAGATCATGGTGTAAGCCAGCCTGCCAGGAAACGGCAGTTATTGGGATGCCGCCCGTCAATGGGTGGCGTCCTTTTTTCATACAGATAGAAATTTATAAAATTCCTATCCAGTATAAGGGCAACATAGCGAGACTTCGAACACAGTGAGAGAGCGAGACTTGTGCCCTTTGGGTACCGCGGCTCCGCCAAAAGGCTTGGCGCAGCCAGGTTTTCTAATGCGCTCAGACACGAGCCGAGAAGTCCCAAGCCCCTTTGTCGAATATTTGTTCGCTGGGTAGGAAGGATTTGGAAACGGTATGTTGAAATTAGGATAGGAGTGTCCAAATCATCACAAGCGGATGGAAAGAGGGATCGCGATGGGAAGAGTGGTTGGGTTCGAACTGAACAGCCAGGAGCCTGAAAAAGCCGCGCATTTTTATTCCGAGGTGTTCGGCTGGGGCGTCGGTGAGCCGAATTGGGACTACTGGCCGGTTGTGACCGGCAAGGACGAAAAGCCGGGCATCAATGGAGGGATCGGCAAAGGGCCGAATGATTACCCGCACGGCATTCGGGTACAAATAGAGGTCGATTCCATCGACGAGGCGATCGCCAAGGCGAAGGCTCACGGCGCCATGGTCGTGCGCGATAAAATGGAGTTTGCCGACTTTTACCTGGCCTACCTGGTCGACCCCGTGGGCCTCGGCATCGGCCTGATTCAGAGCAAGGAAAGCAAATAAGAAGCGACAAACCACCGAATTCGGGTGGTTTTTTCATGGACGGTGCAGAAGACACTGGAATTGGCTGGGGAACGAAGAGAGGGGAGAAGATAGTGGGGAGCGAGAAACAAAGACACCATCGCGTGCAGTTGCATTATCTAAAGATTTCATCGTACATGAAATTGTGCGTGGCAGCGGGCGTCTCGCTTGGGCTTTTGGTGGGCGTCCTGAAATTCTTCATCGCCATTCTGAACCTGACCTCGCCGGTTCAGATCGGCAGCATCGTCGCAGCGGGGTTTCTTGCGGGGCTCTTTACGCTAATCGCAACACCAATCATGTTCGGATTTTCTGCCGTGTTGTTCAGCCTGGTATCCTACTATCCGACGATGCTCTTTCTCCGAAAAAAGAACGGGTTTTTGCTGGAGGGAGTGTTCGACGCCGTAGACGCTGCGGAGCAGGAAGAAGCAGGCAAGAGCACCTGACTTCCCCACTCCGCATGCCGGAAGAACAATGATGTCTTACGCTTTCGCATACCAGTACAGGGCGTATTCGGTCATCGTAGAGGGATGGCCCATCTGGCGCAGCATCGCCGTCATGTTGCCGCGGTGGTAGGTACCGTGGTTGACGACTTGCAGGATGATTTCCCCGTAGCTCGTATCCCGGATTCCCGCATACGGGTTGTCGAGGACGAGCGTTTGCTCCAGGTCCGGATGCTCGCGCAGGAACGACCGGTAGCCCTCGGAGAGCTCCTGGTACAGAGCCTCCAGCTCCTCAAGACTCAGCGCTTCCACCTGGGCCTCGCGAGCGCGTGTCGCTGCCATGGCGTCGTTCATGCTCGCTCCGTTCAGGATGTTCAGCCACGTGCAATCCACGATGTAAATGTGGGAAAGCGCTTTGGCCACGGTCGGAAACACGCTTTGAATTTCCTGTGTGTACAGTTCCCGCGGCAATTCCTTCAACCGGTTGATCATCGTTTGGTTGGCCCAAACGTGAAAGTCGTACATGGTACCCGGATAATTCGTCATGGACAGCATCCCCTTTAATTGCTTGATGCCTTCATTATAAATTCGCTTCCCTGACAAAGGCTGTCAGGGAATTTTGGTGTTGGGGAAAAAAGGTTGAGCAAGGCGGGGGACGTCTGATCACGGGGCTAGACAGGCGATTACACGGGTGTAGAAGCTCATTGAAATGGCTAGCTCGAGCTTTGGTACCGCACAATTTTATGAGTGATGGCTTTGACACCAATCGCTAAAAGAAAATAAGCAGGTACAGAGTAGAGATATTCCCAATTAGTAGGTTGATAACTTCCCAGCAGAACAACGAGGGGTTCTCCGACAAAGGACAAAAACAAGGAGAGGCCCATACTCGCTATCATGTATGACTTCCATGAATAAAAAATTTGATAGACAACCATGTATACACTCGGCAAAACAACAAGGTTTGCCGGAAACATAGGTGGAAATATGGGCTCTACGGAGTCCGGATAGCTCCATAAAACAAATGAACATCCGGTAACATCAAGCAATGTGGAAAATAACCCGGTTAATGAACCCATCAATGTAATCTCGACAAAACGGGATCGATCCACGACCTTGAACCATATCCATAACAAAATGACTGAAGAGACTCCTACCCACCAAGGAAAGGAGAATAGATCATCACGAATCCAATGCGCCAGTTCGGAATCACGCAATTCATACTGTCGCTGGATGATATGCTGAAAATCCTCGGACACCTGCCTGCACATCCTTTGTTGACAGTTTGGCATATTTTTCCCTGCTGGGATTGGGGTATGCAACAAATAGTGCAGGATAGAGAGTGGATACCAGATGCGTGAGTATAGTAGTTTGGCTGGTATAAACCAATCACAGTCATGGTGTGAAATCATGTATTTGTAGGCAGACAATTGGATGGAGCGTCTTTTTCCCAACTCCGAATTCCGATTTAAGCCCTACGGTATGACGACGACCCGCGGCTATGGAATCGTTAGACCACCGTTTCATCTTTAGCACCGCTTCTTTCGGTGACAGGTAATCCATAAGGTTGTATCCGGTACTACGAGCACAGTTCGCGTCATATTCTGAAAAAAGGAAGCAGGAGGAGGGAGTGCTGAGGTGAGTTGAGAAAAGTCAAGGTGCGCTTGCGGCCCATGGTAAGCAAGATCAATATGCCGACTGTTATAAAAACAGCTGTCCTTCCAGGGGATTCAATGGAGAGCTTGTTTATTGCCACCCAGGTAGGAGAGATCTTTTACATACGAGACGGAGCGATACGTACTTTTTTGGATATTCGCCCGCGAATCATCAAGCTGGGTGCCTCCAGTGGCGGATATGATGAACGGGGGTTGCTGGGGCTAGCGTTTCATCCCCGATTTTATCAGAACGGTCTTTTCTATCTTCATTTTTCCGTAGCCGGTACACAGGGTCCCGGAGCTCTTTCAGGTTCTTTTGAATCTTTTAAGCCTGATCCGTGTGATCCAAAAACTTTACACCTGAAGTGGGTAAACCGAGAAACTCAATACGATCATATCGATACGGTTGAAGAGTGGATTCTGCAATCGAATGGTCAGCTTCAAAAACGACGGACCCTCCTCAACGTAAGAAGACCCTTTCTCAATCATAACGGTGTCAACAGCTTGAACTTTTCACCGGAAACAGGAAACCTTGTGTTAACGACCGGAGATGGTGGATCAGGCTATGATCCATTCCATTTAAGTCAGAACGATATGGAAATCGCGGGCAAAATTATGGAAATTGACGTAGGGAAGAATCCATTTACAAATGCCCCGCCCGTAGTCACGCGTTTTGATGAACTTCCCGCACCTGTCCAGGAGACGCTTACGGTCATGGCCAAGGGGGTACGCAATATTCCTGGCATTGCCTATCAAAGGTTCTATCATCAATATATCAAACATGTGGGGATTGTCGGACAGGATTTGGTAGAGTCCATTTTTTCATTTCTTCATTATAAACCGATACCGGTCACCCAGCTTGTTCAAGCGTCTTTACTGAATGCTGAACTGGACCAAGAAGGTTTTATTAATTTTGGCTGGCGAGGGTGGGAGGGGGCGTTTCCTACTCCGATGATGAAGAGCTGCTCCGCCAATCCAGCCTTGGATGAGAAGATCATCGCGTATTACGATGAAGCAGTAAAAACGTCAGTAAGGCGCCTTCTGCCTGTCACCAGTTATTTTCATAAAGATCCAAGACCCGATAAATTTGGGGGAACCGCACTGACAGGAGTCCAGCCCTATATGGGGAACGAAATTCCCGATTTAACGGGAAGCCTTGTGTTTACCGATCTTGCCAGGAACGAAGGATCTCGCCCTCCAGCTCGAGGGGTTTTAGCTTATACCAGGGTACAGCCGGATTGTAAACTGAATGATTTTCATGTGATTGAAACCGATTACGATTTTGGAACTTCATCAGCCTATTATGTAAGCTTGGGAACGAATCTGGATCAAACCAAGCTTTATTTAGGCGTTTATGGATCAACGAAGGTTACTGATGTTAACCAAGGTACCGTTTTTGAAATTGTGTCATAATCCATCCCTGTAAAATTCGGCTGAATCATCCGTTTTCGTCACTTGCCAAAGCAGTAACAGGGTGTCCCGCGTAAATCAAGAGAGTCTTGTGCCACCCTCCAGAGGGTGGTTTTTTACTCCTGCTCGTTTTATTACGGGCTCCCTTGTTTATGGCAGGATAAAAGTGCAGAGAATTGCGGCGGAAAACTGCAGAGTTCCACCGCAATTCTGAGGCCATGAAAAAGGCACTTGCCAACATCCCCCTACAAAATCTACCCTTGGATTTGGCGAAAATCTGAGGGAGTGAGAGGAATGTTGAAAGTGCCACAACAACAGTATATCCGATTTTTGCGAGAAGTCGAAGGGTGTTCGATTCAGGAAATTGCGGAACGTGTCCAGGTGAATTGGCGAACCGCCAAGAAATATGCGGATCGCGACGATTGGAATGAACCGGTATGCAAGCGAAAAGGCCGCCATCCGGTGTTGGGACCGTACTTAGAGATTATTGACACATGGCTGGAGGATGATGAGCGTCTTCCACGCAAGCAACGCCATACAGCCGTCCGCATGTTTCAGCGGTTACGGGATGAGTACGGCTTCCCTGGCGGGCAGCGAACGGTATCCGAATATGTCTCCAAACGGAAGAAAGCCATGGCAGCCGAACGAGCCGAACATTTTGAGCGTTTGGAGCATCCAGGTGGAGAAGCTCAGGCTGACTTCGGGACGGTGTACGTGGTCAAGTCGGGAGAACTGGTGGAGCGGAAAGTATTGACCCTGTCGTTTCCGTACAGCAATGCCGCCTTTGTGTTCCCGGTTCCGAAAGAAAACACGGAATGCTTTCTGGAGGCCTTAGGGCGGCTATTTCAGCAAATGGGAGGGGTTCCTCGCAAGATTTGGTTTGACAACTTGTCCGCTGCTGTTGTGTCCATCCAGCAAGGCGGAAAACGAGAGTGTACGGAAGCGTTTCGGCGTTTCTGCGCCCATTACCGCTTTGAGCCCCTGTTTTGCAATCCATACAGCGGCCATGAGAAAGGCCATGTGGAAAACAAAGTGGGGTATGGACGCCGGAACTGGTGTGTTCCGCCACCGGTTATCGATACGCCGGAACAACTGGAGACGTATTTGGCGGAAGCTGCCCGTGCGGATATGCAGCGCCCTCACTATGTGAAAAAGCAAACCATTGCCGAGTTGTGGGAGCAAGAAAAATGCAAGCTGCTGACGCTGCCGACGACACCGCTGGAGATTTTCCGGCTGGAGACGTGCCACCTGAACAAATACGCTGAGCTGTCGTTTGACGCGGCTCTCTTCCCGTTGCCGCAGTGTCGGGCCATGCAGCCGGTTTTGGTGAAAGTCAAGTGGGATGTGCTGGAGGTGTTAACGGCAGACGGGACATATACCCCGATTGTGACATTGCCTCGTCCCTATACGGAGAAAGTCATTTCAGTAGATTGGAAGGCGGTATTGAAGAGATATGAAAAACGCCCGCGGGCGGTGATGTATTCTTCCTTTACCAACATGATGCCTCAGGCGCTCCAAACGTTTTTGACGGTGGAAGACATGAATGCACGAAAAGCACGAATTCGCCTGCTCCATCGATTGCTCGACACCTATACGTTGGAGGAAATCGGGCAAGTACTGGGAGAATTGTCGCATCAGCAAGAGCATCTGGCTGTTGCCTTGGAGCATGCCCTTTACGCGATAAAACACCCTGTTTTCCGCCCGGAACCGTTTTCAGAGTCGCATACACCCCCTGCCCTTCACGGGCAGATACCCATGCTGGATGAGTACGACCGGATCCTGGGGGTGAGGGTGGAATGAGAGAAGAGCTGGCAAAGGTGTGCAAAACTTTGCATTTGGCGCATGTGATGGAAACCTATGAACAGGTGCCGTTTGAAGATCGGGAGAGCTTCTTGCTGGGAGTCTTGCGGATGGAGATTCAACGGCGGGAGGAGACAAAGCTGAAGCGACTGATAAAGAAAGCCGCGTTTCCCCAACTGAAGACACTGGAAGATTACGCTTTTGAGGCAGTCACCTTACCGGAAACATGTACAAAGGAGGGATTGATCGACCTACGTTTTTTGGAGCGCAAGGAAAATGTGCTGATGCTGGGAAAAGTGGGCACGGGGAAGACCCATCTGGCAACAGCGCTTGGCGTAGAGGCGTGCCGAAGGGGATATGCCGTTCGATTCTTCCGTGTTCCCGATCTGGTTGCGCTCTTGCAGGAAAAACACGCGAATGGGGCACTGATGCGGTTTCAAAAAGAACTGGCAGACTGTGAGTTGTTGATTTTGGACGAGGTTGGGTTTGTTCCCTTTCACCAAACGGGGGCTGAGCTGTTGTTTCATGTTATCTCGGCCTGCTATGAGAGAAACAGTGTGATTGTGACGTCGAATTTGGAGTTTGGGCAGTGGAATACGGTGTTTGGAGATACGCGATTGACGGCAGCCCTTGTGGATCGCCTCGTCCACCACGCCCATATTCTGGCGTTTACCGGAGAAAGCTACCGACTGCGCCATGCTCTATCCAGCATGAAGTCTTCCTAAATTCTTTTGTATTGATGTTGGCAGTGTTCTGCATAAATTGGCCGCCAAACTCTGCATTTTTGAGTTGCAAAATACATCCCTTGACTACTTTGGAACGCAAGTCAGTCGAACGAACAGCCCGCGTAGGACCAACCGGCTTTTACACTTGGGATCTTGCTTTGCATCCTGGCTTGCGGTAATGATTGGTTGCGGGGGAAAAAGAAAAACGGTTTGCCGCAAACAAATCGGAAAAAGGGATTCCAAGAGAGGAGAGAGCATCATGAAGCAGGCAGAATTGAATATGGGGATATACGTAAATGGGGAATGGGTGAAGCTGGCCGAAACCATCCCGGTCCAGAACCCGGCGACGCTGGAGACGGTAGGCAGCGTGCCGGATGCATCCGCAGAATGGGGCAAAAAAGCGGTAGATGCTGCCCATGAGGCCTTTCAATCGTGGTCGAAGACATCCGCCTATGAACGGGCCGCGCTGCTGGAGCGCTGGCATCAGGTGATCGAATCCCGCCTGGACGAAATCGCGTTGGTGATGACGCTGGAGCAAGGGAAGCCGCTCGCCGAAGCAAAGGGCGAGGTGCAATACGCCAACAGTTATATCAAATGGTATGCCGAGGAAGCGAAGCGCATTTACGGCGAGACAATTCCTGCTGTGTCCGTCACCAAGCGCATCCTGGTACAAAAGCAGCCCGTCGGTGTGGTCGCAGCTGTGACGCCGTGGAATTTCCCGGCGGCGATGATCGCCCGCAAAATCGCGCCCGCGTTGGCAGCCGGCTGCACAACCGTGGCGAAACCGGCGGAACAGACGCCGCTCACCGCCTTGCTGCTCGCTGAGTGCGCGCAGCAGGCAGGCATTCCGGCAGGGGTCATCAACATCGTGACGACCTCGAATGCAGGAGAGCTGGTAGACGCCTGGATGGAGGATGCCCGGGTGAAAAAAATCACCTTCACCGGATCGACTCCGGTGGGCAAGCTGCTGATGCGCAAAGCGGCGGATACCGTGAAAAAGGTCTCGCTGGAGCTGGGCGGACTGGCTCCGTTCATCGTGGCGGAGGACGCCAACATCCATGAGGCGGTGAAGGGGTTGATGCTGTCGAAGTTCCGAAACGCAGGACAGACCTGCATCTGCGCCAACCGCATCTACGTTCACGAAAAGGTAAAGGAGCCGTTCCTCGAAGAATTCACGAAGGCTGTCGCAGCGTTGCGCGTCGGAAATGGCACCGAGGCTGGCGTGGAGATCGGTCCGCTGATCGATGAGCGGGCTGTGAAAAAAGTGCAGAACCAAATCGACGATGCGGTGTCCAAAGGCGCTACCCTGCACGGCGAGCCGACGCTGGAAGGAAGCACGGGCTATTTCCTGAAGCCGGTGGTGATCTCGGACGTCACGGACGACATGCTGTGCATGCAGGAGGAGACATTCGGACCGATCGCGCCCGTCAGCACGTTTACGGACGACCGGGAAGTGATCGAGCGGGCAAACCGTACGCCATTCGGTCTGGCGGCCTACGTCTTCACCCAATCGTTGACCCGAGCGTTCTATTACTCGGAAAATCTGGAGTACGGCATCGTCGGTGTCAATGACGGGGCGCCTTCTGTGGCCCAAGCGCCGTTTGGCGGCATGAAAGAGAGCGGTCTGGGCCGGGAAGGCGGCCACCACGGCATCGAGGAGTATCTGGAAGTGAAATACGTTTCCCTGGGCCTTATTTAAATGGGAACAAATGAAAAGCAGCCTCGGCAACTTTGCCAGAGGCTGCTTGTTCGTTATCGACGTTTGGAATCCCACGCCTCCGCAAGCAGCTCGCCGTTGATGCCCGCTGCCGCCGCAGCTCCAAGGGCAGCTGCCGCGATCACTTGGTACTGGTGGGGAGTAGCAGCATCTCCTGCGCAGTAAACGCCTGGCACGCTGGTTTTCCCGAGGGCGTCGACTACAACTGTTCCCGTTTCCGAGACCTCGCACCCCAAAGCTTTAGGCAGATCGGATCCGGTGGTCAGCTTCGGGGCGAAGAAAATGCCGGTGCAGGGTACAATCGTACCGTCTTCCAGCACGATCCGCTGCACCATGCCTTCCACCGATTCGATTCGCAGGATCGGCGAGGTATAAAAAGGGACGTCGTGCTGTCTCAATTCTTCTCGTTCTGCATCCGTCCATTCATCCCCTCCATGGGTCAAGATCGTATACGTATCGCTCCATCCAGCGATCGTCTTTGCCAGGTGGAGCGCCCGCGGGCCTTTCGCGATCAAGGCAAGCGGCTGATCCCGCAGCTCCCATCCGTCGCAATACGGGCAGACGAAGGCGCTTTTTCCGTACACCTCCGTCAGACCGTCGATGTCCAGCGGAAGGTCTTTCATGCCTACCGCAAAGAGCAGCTTTTTGCTCCGGTAGGTCGTTCCCGCTGCGGTCGTGATGCAAAAATTGCCGTCGCTTCCTTCAATCGCTGTCGCCGTCTCCTCCGCAAAATGGACGGAGGGGTAGGCGAGAATCTGCTCCTTTGCAATCCGCCGAAACTCGGCCGGCTTGATGCCGTCCCGGGTCAGGAATCCGTGGGACTCGCGGGTCACCCGATTGTGCGGACGCCCTTCATCGATGACCAGTACGTCCTTTCGCGCCCTTCCCAGGACCAGGGCTGCGTTCAAGCCTGCGGGGCCGCCGCCGATAATGGCTACATCGAAACGTTGATTCATGTTCATACACTCCTTTTTGGATCCATAATGTCTATAATAGGGATACAAGAAGATTAAGTCTTCTTGTTCCCGGTAGGATTGCCGCCTTGGGAAGCGGCGTCCAGCACGCTCTGGATCGTGTGCTGCTGCAAATAGTGAGTGATGTGCGCCTCTGCGCCGATCATCACCTTTCTCACCAGACATTCCTCATTGTAGAGATCGTAGGTGCCCGGCGAATCGGGAGCGGGTTGACGGCTTGCACTTTCATGGAAGCATTCGTACAATGGCTGCCGCCCCTCCACGACCTGAATGACATCGAGAAAGGAGATCTGGTTGGCTGGACGGGCCAGCTCGTAGCCGCCGTTTACTCCGGTCACGGCGCGGACGATTCCGTCCTGGCGCAGCTTCGACATGATTTTGGACAGGTAGCTCTCGGATACTCCCAGCACGCTGGCCAATTCCTTGATGCCTACGTATTGACCGGATCCGCTTTGCGCCAGGTGGATCAAGGCGTGCAGGGCATACCCCGTGCTTTTCGAGAATTGCATGAGAAAGCCGCCCTCCGATGTTCATGATTGCGATTGTAGATCTTTATTATCCATAATAAAAAATTCCCGTCCACTTTGCAAGCCGTTGATTGCACTTCGCCATCGCGGAAATCCACCATGGCCCTGCGGGAGAACGCAAGCATATGGCTCACGGCAGCAATATGCTAAGGAGAACGAAAAGAGATCGCCCTATCCTCCAAAATCGTGACGAAGGGGGAATCCGCAGGTGGTGAACACCCCATGCTTCATGTGCGTTCCTTGTACAGGGGCCAAATCGTGCAAGAAAAATCGGAAGCCTAAGAAAAAGCCGAAGCCCCAAAGCTGCCCCCAGGCGTGCACCCAGCAAACGACAGCCCTCCTGAACGCCCAAAAAGCCCGATTGAGCCGGAATCTGAAACGATTGAAGAAACGCTTCCAAAAACGAATCGAGGAACGGGAGAAAAAGCTGAAAAAGCGGTTGAAAAGACGACTCAAGAGCCGGGAGAGAAAGCTCAGGAGGAATATCGAAGAGCAAATGGAGAAGCTGCTGCGACGGCAGGAGATGAACGGATGCGCCGAAGCGCTGTTTGAGCGGTACGGAGGCAGGACGGTTCGAATTCAGACCGTGACGGGAGAGGCGATTACCGGGGCGATCGGGGAGCCGCTGTCACCCGGGCTTGTGCAAATCCGTACCGCGGATGGACTGATTACCGTGCCGTGTAGCAGCATCAGCACCATTGCGCTCGTTACGTAGATTGAACAAGATTCAACTTTGTTGATCAGCTGTTCGTTCCTCGCTATAATCATAGATGAACAATCGCAGAAGGGGATGTTTCACATCGATCTATCCAAAATTGGAAAACGCATTCGCAAGGCGAGGCTGAGCCAAGGCTTCACTCAGCAGGAGCTGGCTGACCGATGCGGGTTTACCAAGAGCCTCCTATCGAAAATTGAAAACGGACAAACAGCCTCCGCGGTGGCGACACTGTCAAAAATAGCCGATCATTTGAAAACACCGTTAGCCTGGTTTCTGGAGGAAGAGCGCGACGATTATCTCGTCCTGTCTCCGCAAAAGCAGCGCACCTCCAAGCTGGGAAGCAAGGAGATGGGCTACCTGTACGAGACGTTGGCGAATCGTTCCCGTTTTAGCAAAATCGAACCGGTGCTGGTAACGGTTCCGGCTGACATGCCTGCGACGGAGCCATTCACGCACCCGGAGGAAGAGTTCATCTACATTGTGAGCGGAACGATCATCCTGTATTACGACGGGGAGAAGCACATCCTCGAGGAAGGGGACACCGCCTACTTTGCAGGGAGCAAGCCGCATATTTTTCTGCCTTACACGAGCGAGGAGGCGAAAGTGCTCAGCGTCTTCATTCAACCGTCCAGCTAGTGCGGTCGGGGAGGGGCATAGTCCACACGAAAAGTACAGCAGACGAGGCTGTGCTTTTTTTTTGCGCCAAAAGGCATGGCGTAGCCAGCTTTTCAACATGTACGGATTCAGAAACAGAACAGGCCGCCATAGAGATTTTCTTATGGTTGTCCGCATAAGATGAAGTAGACTTGACAATTCAGTCAATTCAGAATAGTATTAGGTCAGTGATAATTGGATCCAATATACAGGATTCAATAAATGCTCGTGAATGGATCTTTTATCGCGTTCATACGGGAGTGGACCCGCAGGAGGTGGTCGCTTCAAAGAAAGGAAGAGAGCGAGGCTTTTTCTGCAGTTTCTTGTGCCATGCCACGGAAACCATTTTCGAGGAGTGAGCGGTCATGTCAAAACCAAAACTGTTTGTTCTTGACACCGGCAGAATGCAAATGGACAAAGGCTTTATGGTCTCCATGTACAATCCGGCATCTGTGAAAAACCCGAATCCTCCCGCAGAATTTATCGAGTTCCCGGTCTACGCTGTCTTAATCGACCACCCGGATGGAAAGATCCTCTTTGACACCGGCTGCAACCCGGAAGGCATGGGCGAAAAAGGACGCTGGCCTGAGGGCGTGCAGCAGCTTTTCCCGCTGCAGATGTCGGAGGAGTGCTACCTGATCAACCGCCTGGCCCAGCTTCGCGTGCGGCCCGAGGACATCAAGTACGTCGTTGCCTCACACCTGCATCTGGACCACGCGGGATGCCTGGAAATGTTTACGAACGCCACGATCATCGTGCATGAGACCGAGCTTGCCAACACCATGAAAACGTACGCCATCAACAAGGACATGGGCGCCTACGTCTGGGCGGATATCGACGCATGGGTGAAAAACGGTCTGAACTGGAAGACGATCCGTCCCAAGGAAGAGGAAGTGCCGCTCGTAGACGGCGTAAAAATTCTCAACTTCGGCGCGGGCCACGCCTGGGGCATGCTCGGCTTGCACGTCGAGCTGCCGGGGACGGGTGGAATCATCCTGGCGTCCGACGCCGTCTACTCGGCCGAAAACTACGGGCCTCCGATCAAAATACCGGGCATCATTTACGATTCGGTCGGTTTTGTAAGCACAGTCGAGCGGATCAAGGAATATGCGGCCCGGACGAATTCGCAGGTCTGGTTCGGACACGACAGCGAGCAGTTCCGGAAGTTTATCAAGTCGACGGAAGGGTTTTACGAATAATCCCGTGCGAGATTGGAGGTCAGGAGCATGAAAGGAAAAGTAGCGGTCATGAGTGAACCCGGCAAGCTGTCGTTTGCCGAATACGGTCTGCCTCAGCCAGGTCCGGGAGCGGTCTTGGTAAAAGTAGTCCGGACGAATGTGTGCGGCTCGGAGCTGCACATCTGGCAAGGGCATCACCCGACGAAGAAGTCCGGCGTGATGGGGCATGAGATGGTCGGTGAAATCGCTGCGCTGGGAGAAGGCGTGGAAACGGATTATGCAGGCAATCCCGTGCAGGTAGGAGACCGCGTCGCCGCCGCGTACTTCATTACGTGCCGAAAGTGCGCTCCCTGCCAGCAAGGTCAGCTGCACCTTTGCGAAAACGCTTACAGGCATTGGGTGAAAGATCCGGAAGAAGCCCCGCACTTCCACGGTACGTTCGGCACCCATTACTATCTGCCGCCGGACCAGTACTTTTACAAGGTCCCTGACAACGTGCCGGATTCTGCTGCGGCAAGCGCCAACTGCGCGCTTTCGCAGGTGTACTTCGGGATCGACAAGACGGGTGTGCGTTACGGCGATACCGTCGTCATCCAGGGGGCGGGTGGCCTGGGGCTGAACGCGAGCGCGGTGGCCAAGGAATACGGCGCGACGGTCATCTGCATCGATAGCGTCACCAGCCGTCTGGAAAAGGCGAGACTGTTCGGTGCCGACCATCTGATCCACATGGGCGAATACGACACGGTAGAAAAACGGGTGAAAGCCGTGCAGGAGCTGACAGGCGGTAAAGGGGCCGACGTCTGCATGGAGCTGACGGGGGTGCCGGCAGCGCTGAATGAAGGCATCAACCTGCTTCGCTACGGAGGCAAATACATCAGCATTGGCAACATCTCCCCCGGCCAGATGACGCCGTTCGACCCGGGGCTGATGACGCGCAAGGCGCTGACGATCTACTCGTACATGCGTTACGACCCGTGGTATCTGAACAAGGCTCTTGCATTCATCTCCAAAAACATCGGGAAGTACCCGTTCGACGAGCTGCTGGATGCCGAATTCGATCTCGAGGACGTCCATATCGCGCTCGACAAGTCGGCGGCGCGGGAGATCACACGGGCCACGATCGTTGCCAACCGATAGGAGACTGCTGCCGAAGCCTATAGGAAAGAAAAGCAGGAGAGGACGAGGGCGCACATGAACCATCTGCACATGTACATCGGCGGAAGCTGGACGGACAGCGCTTCCGGCGAAGTGATCACGACCATCAATCCGGCAACGAAGGAGCCTTTGGCCACTTTTCCCCGGGGAAATCAGGACGATGTGGACCGGGCGGTGAAAGCGGCCCGGGAGACCTTTGAATCGGCTGCGTGGCGGGAAATTCTGCCGGCCGAAAGAGGACGAATGCTGCTTCGCCTCTGCCAGCTCATTCGCGAGCAAAAAGACGAGCTGGCCCAGCTGGAGACCCTGGACACAGGCAAGCCGCTTGTGCAGGCGCTGGCGGACGTGGAAGTGGCGGCACGCTACTGCGAGTACTACGCGGGTGTGGCCGACAAGATTTTGGGAGAAACCATCCCGATCCGAGCGGACATCCTGAACTACACGATCCGCGAGCCGCTTGGCGTCACTGCGCACATCGTGCCGTGGAACTACCCGATCCAGATCGCTGTACGCAGTCTGGCGCCGGCGGTAGCGGCGGGCAACACCGTCGTCATGAAGCCTGCCGAGGATACCCCGATGACGGCGCTGCGCATCGCGGACCTGTGCGAAAAGGCGGGATTTCCGGCCGGGGTCGTGAACATCGTGACCGGTTACGGCACGGAGGCAGGTGCTGCTTTGGCCGCTCATCCCGATATCGACCACATCACGTTCACAGGTTCGGTCGCGACCGGGATATCCATTATGAAAACGGCAGCGCAGCAGATCAAGCCCGTGACGCTCGAGCTCGGTGGCAAGTCGCCCAATATCGTGTTCGCCGACGCCGACCTGGATGAGGCTGCCCAGTGGGTCGTCCGTTCCATCACCCAAAATGCAGGACAGACTTGCTCGGCAGGTTCGCGTCTGCTGGTGGAGGAATCCATTCGCGAGGAGTTTGTCGCCAAGGTCGCAGGCCACATGTCAGGGCTGCGAATCGGCTCAGGGCTGGACGGCGCGGATATTGGCCCGATCATTTCGGAGAAGCAGCTCGCACGGATCGAGTCCTACATGCAGGTGGCCCGGGAGGACGGAGCGACCATTCGCATCGGGGGACGCAGGCATACCGAAGCCGGGGATGGTTTCTTTTTCGAGCCGACCGTCATCGAAGCGGTCACGCCGCAGGGCAGATTGGCGCAGGAGGAAATTTTCGGGCCTGTGCTCGTCGTATTGCCGTTCACGACCAAAGAGGAGGCACTCGCGATCGCCAATGGCACAGAATACGGACTGGTCACGGGAGTGTGGACCTCCGACATCAACAAGGCGCATTGGCTCGCCAGCCGAGTCAAGTCCGGCCAGGTGTTCGTCAATAACTACGGGGCGGGCGGAGGCGTCGAGATGACGTTTGGCGGATATCGCAAGAGCGGCTTCGGCCGGGAAAAGGGCCTGGAAGCGCTGAAGTATTATACACAGGTGAAAAACGTCGCCGTAAAAATAAACGGGTAACCAGATTGCCCCCCGCCTTCCAACGGGGGGCATGATTCACAGCAACATTGGATCCAAAATACAATTTTCGTAGAGAGAACCGAGCAGGGGGGATAGGGATGACGCGTCCATTGGATGGGATCACGGTAGTCGCGTTGGAGCAGGCTGTCGCAGCGCCGTTTGCGACCCGCCAATTAGCGGAGCTGGGTGCGAGAGTAATCAAGATCGAACGGCCCAAAGTCGGGGACTTTGCCCGTCATTACGATACGACAGTAAACGGGATGTCGAGCCACTTTGTGTGGTGCAACCATTCGAAAGAGTCGCTCACCTTGAACGTCAAGCAGCCGGAGGCGAAGGAAATTCTGGATAGGCTCCTGTCTGGCGCTGATGTGTTCATTCAAAACTTCGGCCCCGGCGCAATCGACCGTCTGGGCTTCGGAATCGACGTATTGAAGGAGAAGTACCCGCAATTGATCATCTGCAGCATTTCCGGCTACGGGGAAAACGGGCCATATCGGGAAAAGAAGGCGTACGATCTGCTCGTCCAATGCGAGGCAGGTCTCGTCTCCGTGACAGGGTCGGAGGATGTCCCATCCAAAGTAGGGATCTCCGTAGCGGACATCGCAGCGGGCATGTACGCCTACACCGGCATTTTGTCGGCGTTGATCGCCCGTAGCAAGACCGGGAAGGGAAGCGTGCTGGAAATCTCCATGCTCGAGGCATTGGGCGAGTGGATGGGATTTCCGCTTTATTATACGAAGTACAGCGGGACGGAGCCGAAGCGAAACGGAGCCAGCCACGCGACGATTTACCCGTACGGACCTTTTCGGACGGGAGGAGGCAAGACGGTGTTTCTGGCGATCCAGAACGAGCGGGAGTGGGTAGCGTTTTGCGAGCAAGTCATGCAGCGTCCGCAGCTCGCGGCAGATCCGCGGTTCGCGACCAATTCGGATCGGCTGGCAAACAACCGCGAGCTCCAAGCGATGATCGACGAGGTGTTCTCGCAGCTCACGGCGGAGGAGGCCATCGCTCGCCTGGAGCAAGCCAAGATTGCCAACGCACGGCTCAACACCGTGCAGGACTTCTGGGAGCATCCACAGCTCGCGGCGCGCAACCGCTGGCGGCAGGTCGACTCGCCGGTCGGGCCCGTGCCGAGTCTCCTCCCGCCCGTCACGATGGAAGGGGTGGAGCCGTTCATGGGGCCGATCCCGGAAGTCGGCCAGCACAATTACAAAATCCTCACGGAATGCGGCTATGCCGAGGATACGATCCGTGCGTGGGAAGAAGCAGGTGTCCTGTAGATGAAGCAAATGCGCACATGGATGTTCGTCCCCGGAATCGACGAGCGAAAAATGGCAAAGGCCTCCCAGCTTCCCGTCGATGCCGTCATTTACGATCTGGAGGATGCCGTCGCGGCGAATGAAAAAGCGTCAGCGAGGCAGCTGGTGAAAGCCCAGCTCCAGTCGGCGCCCGGAAGCAATGGTACGCCGGCCCGATACGTGCGGGTCAACGCCGCAGACAGTCCTTTTTTCGCGGAAGATGTACAGGAAGTTTGCGGGGCATATCTGTCCGGGATTGTCCTGCCCAAGGCGGAAGAAGCAAGCGCCATCGCGAGGCTGGAGGCGCTGCTGGATGAGTGGCGGGGGAATGGATTTGCGGACAGCGAAAGGCAAGTAGGGACGGTGGAAATCGTGCCGTTGATTGAGTCGGCTCGCGGTCTGTACCACGCCTACGAGATCGCCAGGGCGAGCAAGCGGATCAAACGGCTGATGTTTGGTTCCATCGATTTTGCCCTCGACATTCAGGCGGATCTGACAAGGGACGGACAGGAGCTGCTTTTCGCGCGATCCCAGCTGGTCGTCGTCTCGCGAGCGGCAGGCATCGGCGGGCCGATCGACGCCGTGTTTCCGGACGTGCACGATACGGAGGGACTGGCCGGCGAGGCAAGACGGGCCAGACATCTGGGCTTTCAAGGCAAGCTGCTCATTCACCCGAATCAAATCGGGCCGGTACGGGAGGTGTTCGCTCCTGTCCCTGAACAGGTCGCCGAAGCGGAGCAGATCGTAGCAGCCTTCGAGGAAGCGCTGGCGGTCGGGGTGGGCAGCATTCAGGTCGGCGGAAAGCTGGTCGACGCGCCCGTCTATGAACGAGCGAAGCGAACGATTGAGGAAGCGCGAGAGATCTCCCTTCTGACTAACCCAATCCGAGGTGAAGAGCGATGAGTGTAAGCAAGGAGTTCGCCCGCTACGTGACCGGGCTTGCCTATGGCAACATGCCTGCGGAAGTGGCATCGTTTGCGAAAATCTGCATCCTGGATTGGCTGGGCTCCGCACTGGCTGGGGCCGACAAGCCGCCGATCCAAATGATGGCGCAGGTCGTCCATGAGCTCGGAGGGGAGAAGCAGGCGACGCTCCTGACCGGCGGCAGGTCTTCCGTGACCCAGGCAGCTTTGGTAAACGGCGCGGCGAGCCACATCGTCGAGCTGGACGACATCCACAAGGCCTCTATTATCCACGCGGGTACGGTGGTGATTCCTGCGGCGCTCGCGATTGCCGAGTGGAAGCAAAAGAGCGGCCGGGAGCTGATCGAGGCTGTCGTGGCGGGCTATGAGGTCTGCTACCGGATCGGGGAGGCCGTCTCTCCATCCCATTACTACTTCTGGCACAATACGGCCACCTGCGGTACGTTCGGTGCGGCTGTGGCCGCGAGCAAGCTGCTTGGTCTGTGCGAGGAGAAGATCGTCCATGCGCTGGGGAGCGCCGGGACGCAGGCAGCGGGACTGTGGGAGTTTATCGAGGATGGGGCGATGTCCAAACAGCTGCATCCGGGCAAAGCGGCCATGAACGGCATATTGGCCGCGCTGTTGGCCGACCGGGGCTTTACCGGAGCGAGCAGGATTTTGGAGGGGGATCGCGGGTTTGTCCGCGCTATGTCGCAGGAGGCGGATCCCGAGCGGATGACGGAAGGCCTCGGCACCACGTACAAGATCATGGAAAACTCGTTTAAAATCCACGCTTCCTGCAGACATACCCACCATGCGATCGATCTGGTCGTGGAGATGGTCTCCCGCTACGGAATCGCATGGCGAGACGTGGAAAAAATCCGAGTACAAACGTACCAGGTCGCCCTGACGATCACGGACAACCCCGAGCCAGCGAGCGTCTACGCGGCAAAGTTCAGCCTGCAGTACTGCGTCGCGCTGGCGCTGGTCAAAGGGAGTGCAGGACTGTCGGATTTTACCGAGGAAGCCCTCCATGATCCGGACATACGAGAGCTCATGCGCCGGGTGGAAGTTTCCGTCGATCCGGACATCCATGCGCGCTATCCCGGGAAATGGGAAGCGGCTGTCGAGCTCGTGCTGGCAGACGGCACGACCATGCAGCAGCATGCGGAATATCCGAAGGGCGATCCGGAAAATCCGGTGACACACAAAGAGATCGTGCGAAAGTTCCGGGCGATGGCGGCAGATCAGCCGCAGGACAAGATCGACCACTTCCTGGACGTGATCGGGAGGCTGGAGCAAGTCCCCGACGTGACGATGCTTTTTGCCCAGATGAAAGGGAGGTAAGAGTGTGAATGCGAGCAAGGCGGTTTCCGTTTCCACTCCTTTGATGCACCATCATTTTTTGCTCTCCAGGATGCACTCTCTGGCAGGAATCGTGCCGCTGGGTGCCTTTCTGATCGAGCATTTCTATTCCAATGCCGTCGCGCTTCTGGGGGCGTCGGCCTACAACAGGCAGGTGGCGACGCTGCAGGGCATCCCCTTGGTGTGGGTGCTCGAGATCGTTTTCATTCTGATCCCCTTGCTGTACCACGCGGGGTATGGGATCTATCTGGCCACGCTCTCCCGAAACAATACCCGCGACTATGGATACCCGAGCAACTGGCGGTTTTTGCTCCAGCGGGTGAGCGGGATCGTGACCCTTCTGTTTGTGCTCTACCACGTCTGGAGCTTCCGGCTGAAAAGCGCCTTCTTCGGCACGGATGTCAGCTTTGATGCTGTCTCCGGACATTTGTCGCATGCGTGGATACTTGCCTTTTACGTCCTGGGGATTCTCTCTACGACGTTTCATTTCACCAATGGCTTGTGGTCTGGTCTGATCACATGGGGCATCACCACGGGGCCGCGTGCCCAGCAGATTTCGGGAAAGGTGTCGCTGCTGCTGTTTGTGCTGCTCAGTCTGGTCGGGCTGGCGAGCCTGATTGCATTTGTTTAGCGCTTTTCGAAAAGGGTGGGTGAAGAGAGATGAAGCATAAAGACGTCATCGTGGTGGGCGGCGGACTGGCCGGGTTGATGGCGGCCATTCAGATCGCGGAAAAAGGCGGTCGGGTCAAGCTGTTTTCGCTCGTTCCCGTGCGCAGGTCGCACTCCGTCTGCGCGCAGGGGGGAATCAATGGAGCCGTCAATACGAAAGGAGAGGGCGACTCCACATGGGAGCATTTCGACGACACGATCTACGGCGGCGATTTTCTGGCCGATCAGCCTCCGGTCAAAGCGATGTGCGAGGCGGCGCCCGAGATCATTTACCTGTTTGACCGGATGGGGGTGCAGTTCAACCGCACCGTGGAAGGCCAGATCGACTTTCGCCGGCTCGGCGGGGCGAAGTACTCGCGCACGGCGTTTGCCGGAGCGACGACCGGGCAGCAGCTGCTGTACGCCCTGGATGAACAGGTCAGACGCTACGAGGGGGAAGGGTTGATCGAGAAATACGAGTACTGGGAGTTTTTGTCGCTGATTCTGGATGACGAACCGCGCTGCCGGGGGATCGTGGCGCAGGACCTGCGCTCGATGGAAATTCGCCCGTTTCGCGCAAACGCCGTGATTTTGGCGGCCGGCGGCATCGGGTACATTTTCCGCAAGAGCACCAATTCCGTCATCAATACGGGGAGCGCGCACAGCATCGCCTATCAGCAGGGCGTTCATTACGCCAATCCGGAGTTTATCCAGATCCACCCGACCGCGATTCCGGGAGACGACAAGCTGCGGCTGATGTCCGAGTCGGCCCGGGGTGAGGGCGGACGGCTGTGGGTGTACCGGGACGGCAAGCCGTGGTACTTCCTGGAGGAAAAATATCCGGCTTACGGGAACCTCGTGCCGCGCGACATCGCCACAAGGGAGATCTTCCACGTCTGCGTCGACCTGAAGCTGGGGATCAACGGAGAGAACATGGTCTACCTCGACATTTCCCACCTCCCGGCCAAGCAGCTGGACGAAAAGCTCGGCGGCATCCTGGACATCTACGAAAAATTCGTGGGCGATGACCCGCGCAAGGTGCCGATGCACATTTTTCCGGCGATGCACTACTCCATGGGCGGCCTTGCCGTGGATTACAACCAGATGACCAACATCCCGGGCGTGTTTGCCTGCGGGGAGTGTGACCATCAGTACCACGGGGCCAACCGGCTGGGGGCGAACTCTCTCGTCTCGGCCGTATTTGGCGGGATGGTAGCGGGGCCTGCTGCCCTGCGCTACATTTCCGGTCTGCCCGATTCCGCCGAAGACATGACTTCGGGCCTTTTCGATACGGAGGTGAAAAGGCAGGAGTCCGCGTTCGCCGCGCTCACACGGATGGACGGGCAAGAAAACCCGTACCAGCTGCACCTGGAAATGAGCAACTGGATGGTGGAAAATGTGACGGTCGTCCGCTACAACGACCGTCTGGAGCAGACGGACGAAAAGCTGCAGGAGCTGCTGGAGCGATGGGAGCGGATCGGCGTGGATGATTCGTCCCATTACCACAACAAGTCCGTGACCTTTACCCGCCAGCTGCGCAACATGCTTCAGCTGGCCCGAGTCATCACCCTGGGGGCGCGAAACCGCAACGAGAGCCGGGGAGCCCATTACAAGCCGGAATTCCCGGACCGCGACGACGAGCGTTGGCTGAAGACGACGCTGGCAGCCCATACTGCAGAGGGCCCGGACTTCCATTACAAGGACGTGGACATTTCCCATATCCAGCCGCGTGCGAGAAGGTATGACGTAGTCAAGGAAGCGGATGCGAAAGCAGCGCCTGCCGGGAGCGGACACAAGCAGGAGGAGGTCGCCCGATGACGAAGCCCATTCGCCTGAAAATCAAGCGGCAGGACGAAGCAGGGCAAGCGCCCTACTGGGAGGAATTCGAGGTCCCGTACCGCAAAAACATGAATGTCATTTCGGCCCTCATGGAAATCCAGCGCAATCCGGTACGGACGGATGGAGTCCGCGTCCGCTCCGTGCTCTGGGAGTACAATTGCCTGGAGGAGGTGTGCGGGGCGTGCAGCATGCGCATCAACGGCAAGGTGCGGCAAGCGTGCTCTGCCCTGATCGACCGGCTGGAGCAGCCGATCGTGCTGGAGCCGATGAGCACGTTTCCGGTCGAGAAGGATTTGATCGTCCATCGTCAAAAAATGTTTGACAGCCTGCAAAAAATCAAAGGCTGGATCGCCATCGACGGCACCTATCCGCTGGGACCGGGGCCGCGGATCGCGCCGGATGAGCAGCAGGAGGCGTACAAATACGCGACGTGCATGACATGCGGCTGCTGTCTGGAGGCCTGTCCCAACGTGAACGACCACTCCCCGTATTTGGGGCCGCAGGCGATGGCGCAGGCGAAGTATTTCAACAGCCATCCCATCGGCAGGATGATGGCGAAGGAAAGGCTCGAGACGGTCGTGGGCAGCGAAGGCATCGCGAGCTGCGGCAACTCCCAAAACTGCGTCCAGGTGTGCCCGAAGGACATTCCGCTCACGACGGCGCTTGCGGAGCTGAATCGCGATGCCAACCGCTACATGCTGAAAAAGCTGTTGAAAGGGTGACGTCAATGCGGGAAGTGACCTATGAGCAAATCGCCGAAGCCGTCAGCCGGCTCTGCATCGAAGCGAATGTGGAGCTGGGACCGGACGTCGTCAGCGCTTTGCGGGAAGCCAAAAGTCGGGAAAAGTCAACGGTGGCGGACGAGGTGCTCTCGCAGCTGCTGCAAAACGCCGAAATCGCCGCCAGCGAACGGGTGCCGATGTGTCAGGATACCGGGATGGCCGTCTTTCTCGTCGAGCTCGGACAGGATTGCCACATCGTAGGGGGCAGCCTGTACGACGCGATCAACGAAGGCATTCGCAAAGGCTACGGCGAGGGCTATTTGCGCGCCTCCATCGTCGGCGACCCGATCCATCGAAAAAACACGGGCGACAATACGCCGGGAATTGTGCATGTGGAGCTGGTAGAGGGAGATGCCTGCACGATTCACATGACGGCGAAAGGCTTCGGCAGCGAAAACATGAGCCGGCTGCAAATGATGAAGCCCTCTGATGGGCTCGAGGCGGTCAAGGCGTTCGTCGTCGAGACGGTGCGCCTGGCCGGCCCCAATGCCTGCCCGCCTGTGGTAGTAGGGGTAGGCCTTGGGGGCAACTTCGAGCTGTCCGCCTATTTGGCGAAGCGGGCCCTGTTCCGCCCGATCGGGGAGCGCAGCAAGAGCCCGGATGCGGCGGAGCTGGAGCTGGCGCTGCTGGAAGAAATCAACCGCATCGGCCTGGGACCGCAAGGCATGGGGGGACGAACGACGGCGCTGGACGTGCACGTGGAGATGTACGCGACGCACATTGCGGGTCTGCCCGTGGCCGTGAACATCAACTGTCACGCCAGCCGCCACAAGCATGTCACACTGTAGGAGGAGCCCATGACTGTCAAATCACTCACACTGCCGCTCGATCAGGAGAAAATCAGCGAGCTGCGCGCCGGGGACAAGGTCTGTCTGACGGGCTGGATGTACACGGCTCGGGATGCCGCCCACAAGCGGATGGCAGAGGCTCTCGAGATCGGCGAGCCGCTGCCTGTGGACCTCGCCGGACAAACGATTTACTACGTCGGTCCGACCCCTGCGCGGCCGGGGCAAGTCATCGGTTCGGCCGGCCCGACCACCAGCAGCCGCATGGACCCGTACACCCCCGCCCTGCTCAGGGAAGGCTTGAAGGGGATGATCGGCAAAGGAAGCCGAAGCGCGGCAGTCAAAGAGGAGATCGTTCGGAATAGGGCCGTCTACTTTGCGGCGATCGGCGGAGCAGGGGCTTTGATCGCCAGAACCATTCGGGAGGCGCAGATGGTCGCCCATCACGACCTCGGTACGGAAGCGATCTATCGTCTGTACGTCGAGCGCTTTCCCGTCATCGTCGTCAACGATACCGTCGGAGGGGATCTGTACGAACAATCGCTTCGATCGGGCCACGAATGACTGGACAAAGGGGGAAGAGATACCCTATCCTAGTGCTAACATCGGGATGAGTGAGTAAGAAGTGAATGCGAAAGGGCGAGCCATGAATGAGCAAAAAATTTGAATTGCGGCTGGAAAGCCATGAACTGGACACCCTGCATCTGAAAGTTTGCCGCGTGCTGAGGGAAGCGATTTTGCGAGGGCATTTCAAACCGGGGGAACGCCTGGTTCAGGAAGAACTGGCGAGTTCGCTGGGGGTCAGCCGCATGCCTGTACGGGAAGCGCTGCGCAAGCTGGAAACCGAGGGGCTGGTCATCATCGAGCCGCATCGTGGGGCCATCGTCAAGTCGCTGACCGTAGAGGATATCCAGGAAATATACGGACTTCGCGCCCAAATGGAGAAGATGGCGGTCGAAATGAGCGTCGAGCATATGGCCCAGGAGGATATCGATGAGCTGGAACGCCTGGTGGTCGCGATGGAGCGATCGACCGATTCCTCGGAGTACATCGAGCGGAACATCGAGTTTCACCGCGTCCTGATCAGCTGCTGTCCGTGGAGACGGCTGGTAGCGTTCATCGAGACGCTGTGGAACGGCTTTCCCCAGCAGACGCCGCAGATGCTCAGCGACCAGACTGAAAAGTCAAAAAAGGAGCATCGGGAAATCCTGCAGGCCGTGCAACAACGGGATGCGGCGGAAGCGGGCCGGTTGGTTTACGGGCACATCAAGCGTACCGGGGACAATTTGGTCAAGGCCCTGCAGGAATCGTAGAAGCCGGGTGACTGCTCAGGGGTGACGCAGCACAACCGATTGCTTTGCTTCCGCAAAAGAGAAAGGCATTTTCCTATCCGGCGATTGACGGGGATGGGAAAATGCCTTTTTCGTGCGGCGATGATGAATCGGCTGGGCCGTCGCCTGCTCGGGAATCACGCCTTGCTTCTGCCGATACAGGCGAACGAGAGGATGGCTGCCCCAAGCAATAGGGCGGCCAAGAAGAGGAGAGAGACTTGCATGCCGGCCAGAAAGCTCCCGCTGCTGCCCAGGACCGAACCGACGACGGCTACCCCGAAGGTCGCGCCGAGCTGCCGGCTGCTGTTCAACGCTCCGGACGCCGTGCCGCTCAGCTCTCTCGGAACTGCGGAGAGGACGGCTGTCATCAGCGGGGGAATGGTGAACGACACGCCGAATCCGACGAGCACCAGTCCGACGAGCGTCATGACAAAGCCCGCATTCGCCTCCGGCCATGCTTGCAAAAGCGTCCCCGCTGCGGTCAGGCAAAAGCCGAAGGTCATCGGGAGGCGGGCGCCGATCCGTCCCGTGATTCGCCCGGTAAAAATGGGATTTACGGCCAGCGGAATCGTCAGCGGCAAAAGGGCGAGCCCAGACAGGTGAGCGGAAAATCCGCGGATTTGCTGAAAGTACAAGGGCAGCATGAACAAAATGCCGGACAGCCCGACGTTGATCGCCATTCCCGCCGCCATTCCGGCGGAGACGGTCGGAATGCGGAAGAGCCCGAGCGGCAGCATCGGCGTGCTTCCTTTCCGTTCGAAGGCCAAAAACAAGGCCGTGCTTAGGAGGGCCAGACCGAATCCTGTGAGCATGACGGGGGAGTCCCATCCGTACGATTCCCCCTCCATCAGGACGAAGGACCATGCTGCGATCGCGACGATGATACTGATTTGCCCAGGCAGGTCCAGGCTTCGCTGCGGCTTGCGCTCCGTTTCCCGTACGAGCCGTGCCGTCATGAGCAAGCTGACGGCGGCAATCGGGACTTGGAGCAGGAAGATGCTGCGCCAGCCGAGCGAATCGACGAGAATGCCGCCAACGACCGGACCGGCAGCCATCGCGAGCCCTGTCACGGCGGCCCAGACGCCGAGAGCGCGAGCACGCTCGGCGGGCACAGGATACGCATGGGCGAGCAGGGAGAGCGAAGCGGGCATCAAGGCGGCACCGCCCACGCCCAGCAGGGCGCGAAGGCCGATCAGCATCCACAGGGACGAGGCTGCCGCTGAAAGGGCCGATGCGACGAGAAACAAGGCCAGCCCATAGCTGTAGACCCGTTTGGCTCCCAGTCTGTCGGCCAGCGAGCCCATCGTCAGCAGCAGGCCGGCAAAGACGATGGTGTACGCATTGACCACCCACTTGAGGCCGTCCATTCCTCCTCCGAGGTCGGCTCGAATCGCGGGGAGCGCGACGCTGACGACGGTCGTGTCCAGGAGGACCATGAAGTAGCCGAGCGAGAGCCCGAGCAAGACGGCGTTGTTCGAGGAATTCAGCGGCTTTGCGGATGCGATTGTCGGTTCTTTTTCCAAGGGAAGTCCCCCTTCCATGTGAGCTGGGAAATCGTTGCCGTCCCGCATGGAAAGTGTAAAATGAGCGTAGATGGCAAAAAAGAGGACGGTTTATCCTAGGAGTCCCGCTCCCTGGAACAAAGCCGGACAGGCGAGAGGCAGGTGATTGGGTGGAACAGGCACATCGCGAGCGGCTGCAAGAGCTCGCTCAATTTTTAAAGACGCGGCGCGACCGCTTGACACCCGAGCAGGCTGGGCTGCCGAGCGAAGGCAGAAGGCGCACGCCCGGGCTGCGGCGAGGGGAAGTGGCGCAGCTTTCAGGCGTAAGCGTAGATTGGTACACGTGGCTGGAGCAGGGAAGAGACATCCAGGTCTCCGCCCAAGTCGTCGAGAGCATCGCACGGGCTCTCCAGCTTGACGCCGATGAACGCAAGCATTTTTATCGTTTGGCGCTGCAGCAGCTGCCTTCCGGCCAGGCGCCCGCCGAGAACGTCATCACTATACAGCTCCAGCGCTTCCTCGATCGGCAGGGAGCAAGTCCCGCCTACGTGACC
Source organism: Brevibacillus brevis (assembly GCF_031583145.1). Taxonomy (NCBI): domain Bacteria; kingdom Bacillati; phylum Bacillota; class Bacilli; order Caryophanales; family Paenibacillaceae; genus Brevibacillus; species Brevibacillus brevis. The sequence goes on from NZ_CP134050.1 coordinate 1,688,910, forward strand.
GATCCGCAGCTGAATATCGTGGGATGGAACAAGGCAGCCTGCCTGATTTACGGAGATTACGAGGCGATGTCCTTGCGTGAGCGCAATTCGGTATGGCGGACGTTTACATCGCCCTATGTGCGACAGCTGCTTCGGGAAAACTGGGAGAATCACGCCAGGCATCGGCTTGCCCAGTTTCGGGCAAGCTACGGCGACTACATCGGCGATTCGGGATGGATCGAGCTGATCGAGGACGTAAGCCGGGTCAGCGAAGAGTTTCGCGCGTGGTGGCCCCAGCACGATGTCCTGAGCGGCCCCGAAGGCCGGAAAATCATTCATCACCCGTCGGCGGGATTGCTGGTATTCGAGCAATTATTGTTTCATGCGGCGGATTCCCCTCACCTGGTCGTCACCGTCAATTTGCCGGCCGATGAGGAAACGGAAGGGAAAGTACGCGAGCTCCTAGGAGGAGCCTGACGAGGAAATCAGCGCGGTCTTTTGGATCGGGCTGATTTTTCTATGTGGAGCGCGTCAAACAATTTCGAATCCTCCCCATTTACAGACGGGAAAAGATGTAGTAGTATATGGTCATTCAACAAGGTTGAATAAAAGGAAACAAACTCACAAAAGCATGGATCGCTCTTTTGGGACAAAGTGCTTTCTTGCGCACGGACGCTTCACGATTCTTTCTGCGAGCGAGAAAAATTCCTGCGGAAACGCGAGTCTATCATTCAGCAGCGGGCTTGGAAGAGGCTTCGTCACGTGCTGTAACTCATTATGAAAGCGTTTTACCAAGAAAAAGAGCCTAAACAAAAGGGACGAGTACCCGCACACTACAACGTAGAACAGGAGAATGAGAAATGGCGACGAGTCGAGTTTCGGGATTTTACAAGCTCTCACCGGAAGAGAGACTGGAGAAAGTTGCGGAGGCGCGGCAGCTGAGCGCGGAAGAGAAGCAAATATTGTCGGGAGCCACGGCTTTTCCGCTGCGCACGGCCAATTCGATGATCGAAAACGTGGTTGGCGTCATGTCCATTCCACTGGGCATTGCGACCAACTTCAAGATCAACGGGGTAGACCGGTTTATTCCGATGGCAACTGAGGAAGCGTCTGTCGTGGCGGCTGCCAGCAATGCTGCCCGGACCGCTTACGATCTGGGCGGCTTTCACACTTCGCTGAGCGGCTCCATCATGCGCGGGCAAATCCAGGTAGTCGACCTGTCAGATCCATACGGCGCAATGGCTCGCATCTACGAGCACAAACAGGAAATTCTGGATCGCTGCAACGCCAAAGACCCGACGCTTGTCTCGCTGGGCGGCGGAGCCATCGATGTCGAAGTGCACGTGATCGAGCGGGCAAAGCAACCGATGGTCGTGCTGCATCTGCTCGTCGATACCCGTGACGCGATGGGCGCGAACGCCGTGAACACGATGGCGGAAGCGGTAGCCCCTTATGTCGAAGAGATCACGTCCGGCCGCGTGGTGCTGCGCATCATTTCCAACCTTGCCGACCGGCGTCTCGTCCGTGCCCGCGCCGTTTTCTCGACGGAGCAGCTGGGTGGCGAAGAAGTCGTGGACAACATCATCCGTGCCTACGAGTTTGCCGAATGCGATCCGTACCGTGCGACCACACACAACAAAGGGATCATGAACGGCATATCCGCGGTCGTCCTGGCTACCGGAAACGACACCCGGGCCGTGGAAGCAGGGGCGCACGCATATGCGTCTGTATCCGGCCGCTACCGTTCGCTGACCCGCTGGGAGCGCAACCGCGAAGGGAATCTCGTCGGGACGATCGAGGTGCCAATGGCAGTCGGGATCGTAGGCGGAGCGACCAAATCGCATCCGACAGCTCGCCTCGCCCTGAAAGTGATGGGAATTCAAAACGCCGAGGAGCTGGCTGGGGCCATCGCGGCGGTCGGTTTGGCGCAAAACCTCGCCGCCATGCGCGCGCTGGCTGCGGAAGGAATCCAGAAGGGACACATGGCTCTGCACGCCCGCAACCTCGCCATGATGGCAGGTGCGCATGACGACCAGATCGATCAAATCGTCCGACAAGCTATCGAGGAGAAGGACGTGCGCTACGACCGGATCCTGGAGCTGACCAAGCAATTGCAAGGGGGGGCCGCCCATGGCCACTGAGATCGCCAGAAAAGAAGCAAAGGCTGCGCCGGCAAAGAGAGAGTACATCGAGATTTTGGGCGATACCGTCGTCCCGGTGCGAATCCTGTCGGCAATCGTCATCAGCATCGCACTCAGCATCGGCGGCTACTTCTTGGGGAAAAGCATTTTCCCCAAGATCGCCGAAGCCAAGATGGTCGGCTCATACTCGCTCCTGCTCGGTATCGCGGGGAGCGTACTCGGCCTGATCATCTGCGCGAGCCTGTTCAAGCCAAGCCGGATCTTGACGGAGGAAGAGACATCCTCGGAAGGCATGGAGGAAATTCTGCTCAGCATGCAGACGGACCCTCAAGCCGAGTACGAGCTGATCAAAAATGACCCGGTGACGAAAAAAGAGATGGAAGAACTGGGGATTTTGGAGACATTCAAGCGCAGCGGGGGGCGAACACACGAATGAGCGTACTTGTGATATCCATTTTGCTCGCACTGGCGGGCGCCATTATCTTTTCCTTGATCGGCTTAGTTTCGGGCACAGATGAAACCGCTATCATGGTGCCGTTCACCTTGCTCGTCATCTTGCTCGGAGCGCCGCCGGAAGCCGTATTCTCCTTTTTTATGGCGGCTGTCTTGGCCAAGCATCTCACGCATGCGATCCCGACAGCGCTCATGGGAATCCCCGGCGATACCACCGCAGTGCCGCTGATCGACCACGCGTCGTCCCTGCGCCGCCTCGGAGTGCCTCACGTGGCTTTGCGCAAAATGCTCTCCGGCGGCCTGATCGGAGCGTTTATCGCCCTGCCGACTGCCGTGCTGTTCGGACAGTTCTTGGGGCAGTTCGCGGACTTTTTCAAATCGTCATCCGGCCTGATTTTCACGCTGGCTGCGATCCTGATCGCCTATTTCTCCAAAGGAAAATGGGTAAGCGTCCTGATGATCATCCCGTTTGCCTTTTTCATCAAGAGCATCGACACGTTCAGCTTCAGCGTGGTGGAAAAGCATCTGAGCACCAGCTTTTTTCTGGGCATCGCGATCGGGCCCATGCTTTCGGACATTTTGTTTTCCTTGTCCCCGGCCGCACGGAAAGGACTGGTTCGTTCGTCCGCGAAGGAATACCACCTCGCGCCGGAGACGAAATCGTGGAGGGGGTATTTCCCGAATCCGTTCCGCGTCCTGACAGGCAGGCAAACCGCGTATACAGCGGCGACCTCCTTCGTCTCCTCGCTGACCTTCGCCTTTAGTCCAGTCGGGATGACGTCCCTGATGGGCGAGATCGTCGGCTCGCGCAACAAAGGCGTGTACAAAAAGGCCAGCTCCAGCCTGGCGTCCATGAACGGCGTGACCGAGTCGACCTACATCGCCGAGGCGATCATTCCGCTCCTGGCCTTCGGCATCCCGCTCAGTCCGGTGGCCCTCGGTCCGGCATCGCCGCTGTTCAACGCGCCGCCCGTCTTTACGAGCGAACCGGTCAACAACCTGCACAATATGCTAACCCCGTGGGAGTTCTTTTTGTACGGCCTGATCGGGCTGGTCATCGCCGCCCTGATCGCCTACCCGTTTGCCATGAACTACGCCCGCAGAGCGACGGTGTTCGTCATGAAAAACATCAGCCAGGAAGCGATCGTCGGCATGTTCATCGGGCTCGCCTGCCTGCTCGCCTTCCACGAGGCGCAGCTCGTCGGCGTGATGCTGACCTTGACGATGGCGGCGGTAGGCGGACTTTTGAACCGCGTCCTGGGCGTGAGCTCCGGTGTGCAGTTCATGATTTTCTACGGATCCACTTACATGATGTCAAAACTGCTGGGAGTATGATGCCGGTATGAGCATGGATGTGAAAAAGCTGGAAGCGAAACCGATCAAGATCAAGGAAGTGGGGCCGCGGGACGGCCTGCAGAACGAAGCGACGTTCGTTCCGACGCAGGACAAGATCGCCTGGATCAACGCCCTGTCCCGCTCCGGTCTGGCTTACATCGAGGTGACCTCGTTTGTCCATCCCAAGTGGATCCCCGCCTTGGCGGACGCCGTGGAAGTGGCGGCGGGCATCGAGCGCGCGCCTGGAGTGACGTATGCGGCGCTCGTCCCGAATGAGAAGGGGCTGGAGCGTGCGTTGGCCGCAGGAGTCCATGAAGTGTCCATCTTCCTATCGGCCAGCGAGACGCACAATCTGAAAAACATCAACAAGACGCGGACTGAGACCTATCCGATCCTGGCGGAGACGGCAAAGGCAGCGCTGGCTGCGGGCAAAACGGTGCGGGGGTACGTCTCCACCGTATTCGGCTGCCCGTATGAAGGAGTTGTCCCGGTGGACGACGTAATTCGCGTCACGGAGGCGCTCCTGGAAATGGGCGTAGCGGAGGTCTCGCTCGGGGATACGATCGGAGTGGCCCACCCCCGGCAGGTTCAGGAAGTACTGGAAGTGCTGCTCCGGCGCTTCCCGGCGGACCGGCTGGCGATGCACTTCCACGACACGCGGGGCATGGCGATGGCGAACGTCCTGGTGTCCCTGGACATGGGGATGACGACCTTCGACAGCTCGCTCGGCGGACTGGGCGGCTGCCCGTACGCTCCCGGCGCGTCGGGGAACATCGCGACGGACGACCTGTTGTACATGCTGCACGGACTTGGCATGCAGACCGGGATCGATGCGGAGAAGCTGCAAGCAGCGGCCCGGTTCATTCAGGAAAAAATGGGACGCCCTCTGGGGAGCCACAGTATGCAGGCGTGTCAGTCCTGACACAGAGAAAAAGCACAGCGGCCGAACGGAACATGGAGATCATGTCCGAACGGCCGCTGTGCTTTTATGTAACGATCGGAAAATGAACAAACCGCGTGTATGAAGTGCGTCTTACTGTTGAATCGTGCTCGGTTCCATGAACACCACTTCCCACAGATGCCCGTCCGGATCCTGGAAGCTCCAGCTGTACATGAAGCCGTGGTCGACGGGATCGCTGTACGGCTTCGCGCCCGCTTCGAGCGCCCGGTTGACGAGCTCGTTCACCTCGTCCCGGCTGTCTGCGGACAGCGCTACGATCACCTCGGTGGTTTGGCTGGCATCGGCGATCGCTTTCTTGGTGGGCTGGATGAAGCTGTGGAAGAACTCTTCTACGAGCAGCATGGCGAAGATGTTGTCGCTGATGACCATGCAGGCTGCCTGCTCGTTGGTGAACTGCGGGTTGAACTCGAAGCCGACCTTGGAGAAAAACTCCTTCGTTTTGTTCAAGTCTTTCACGGGGAGATTGACGAAAATATTGTTGGTTGCCAAGGAAAATCACCTCTATGGTTTATTTGGTTGAAGCGGGTCTGGACCTGCCGACAACCATAGTAAACCACAAAAGAGAAGAAAAGGTTTCTTACCGATTGCGGATTTGGGGAGGGATCAGCCGAGATTCTCAATCGAAGGGTCCCGAACAAGGAAAGAAAACATGCACCTCGAAACTCGTCAGCGGGTTTCGCATCAAGGTGATTGATCCGCTGGCGAGTTGTAAGAGGTGCACTTCAGCTTCAGCAAGCAGCGTTCCTCAGGGGAGCATGATGCTGCCGCCCATGACGTTTTGTCAGCTTACTGCTTGGGAGTGACGAGAATTTTCACTTGGTTTTTCTCTTTCAGCAAAGCTTCAAAGCCCTTATCGACCACTTCGTCGAGTTTGATTCGCTGGGTAACCAGCTTCTCGGCAGGGAAGAAGCCTTTTTCCATCAGGCTGATGACCGCCGGAAAAACATCGCGGTAGCCGATGATGCCCGTCATGGTCCGCTCCTTCATGACGATGTGATTCGGTTTGATCGGCGCCTCTCTTTCGAAGATGCTGACAATCATGATCTGGCCGGCGATTTTGGTCGATTCGATCGCTTGGGTGAGTACGGGAGGAACCCCGGTCACTTCGAAGGCGATGTCGGCGCCGCCGCCTGTCCGTTTGTGGATCTCCTGGACGACATCGCACTCTTTCGGATCGATGACGATAGCGCCCAGCTCTTCTGCTTTGCGCTTGCGTTCCGGCGACAGCTCGACCGCGTAAATTTCCGCGGCGCCGGAAGCCTTCAGCGCTTCCATGACGAGCAAGCCGATGGGACCTGCGCCAAATACGACGGTTTTGTCACCGACCTTCAGCTGGCTTGAACGAACAGCGTAAAGGGCGACAGCGGATGGCTCGACCAGAGCGCCCTGCTCATAGGAGACGCTGTCCGGGATTTTGTGGACCATGTGTTCATCGACTGCGACGTATTCCGAGAAGCCGCCGCCGCCGCCAGCAAGGCCGAGGAAGCCCATTTGTTCGCAAAGGTTGTATTTGCCCTGCCGGCAAGCCGGGCATGTCCCGCACGCGAAGACCGGCTCCACGACGACGCGGTCGCCCACTTTGAGTGAGGAGACACCTTCCCCGATCTCCACGACTTGTCCGGAAAATTCATGCCCCATCACGATCGGGGCCTTTTCGTTTGTGAGCGGGTGGGCGGTTCCTTCCGGGATGAAAATGGGACCGGCTACATATTCGTGCAGGTCGCTGCCGCAAATGCCGCACCATTCCACCCTGATTTTTACTTGCCCTTTGCGCGCTTGTGGTTCCGTAATCGTTTCCAACCGCAAGTCTTTTACTCCATGCCATCGCAAAGCCTTCATATCTGACATCTCCTTGCTCCGTTTGGATGAAATTCAAGAAAAATAGGAAACGTTTCCGAAAACTAATATGTCATAAGTTTGATACATTGTCAAATTGATTTGCGAGTGCGAAGTGTGTAAAATGGATGATCCTTTTGGAAACAGCTGCACATATACAGCGCTCTATAGCACGCCCCTTCTGCTTTTTCCGAGAGTCGGGAAGACGGGGACATGCTCATGGCCGACGCTTTGTCAAAAACGGCGACCGCCTATGATATAATAGGGGTAGGTAAATTACATCGGTTGGTATCATCGAAAACGATTCCAAGCAGGAAAGGACATCTCTCTTGGCCACGAAAAAGAAAGTAACGATCGCAGATGTAGCGAAGAAGGCAGGCGTCGGGATCGCCACCGTATCACGCGCCATCAACGACAGCGGCGGAATCAGCCCCAAGACAAAAGCGCTGATCCTGCAGGTGATCGAGGAAATGGGCTTCACGCCGGATACGTCGGCCCAGAGCCTGAAGGTGCGGCAAACGAACCAAATCGCGCTGGCCGTGCCAGATATCCGCAACGCCATCATTCCCGAAATCGCCTGGTCGGTGGAGCAGACCGCCAAGCAGCACGGTTACCGGGTCCTGCAAATCAACACCTCCGGCAACGCTCGCACGGAGCTGGAGACGGTTCGCGAGGTCAAAAAGCTGCACGTGGACGGGCTGATCATCATGCCGCTCGCCTATCCAAAGACTTTGGTGGAATGGATCAACAAAGCGAGCGTACCCGTCTCGATTATCAACTATGGGAAAAAGCTGGATGACAGGGTGAAAGCCGATGTGGTCAGCATGGCCCGGCAGGAAGGGCGTCTCGTCATGGAGCACCTGATCAAAATCGGCAGGACGCGGATCGCGTATGCCGGTGCTCCGAAGGACAAAATCGAGGAACGGTACTTTGCCTATGAGCAGTCTTTGCCGCACGTGGACCCGTCGCTCGTCTATTTTGGCGAGGATTTCTCGTTTGAAACAGGCTTGCGGGCAGCAGAATACTTCTACAGCCTGAAAAATATGCCGGATGCCATTTATGCGGTGAACGACATGGTGGCCATCGGCATCGTCAATCGGTTCAAGGAGCTGGGGATACGCGTTCCGGAGGATGTGGCGGTCGTGGGGATCGACAACAACTTGTGGACGACCGTCACGAGCCCGCAAATCAGCTCGGTCTCGATCATGGGCGATGAGGTGGCCCGCCTCGCTACCGAGCTGTTGCTGAAGCGGATTCGCGAGAACGGAGCGGGAGAATACGAGCGCGTCCAGTTTGAGCCCCGATTGATTGTGAGGGAGTCGAGCGTGGCTGTCATTCGCCAGACTCCCTCAGGGGCGTAGACGGGCATGCTACGGGTTACGGGATTGTTCCTTCTCAGAAGGAGCAGTCCCTTTTTCCTGAATTACCGCACGATAATACCTTTTCAAATCCGGACAGGTATGATGTGATAGAAACAGAATGAAGAACTGTGGGCAGGGGGTGAATCCATGCGTGTATATGCCACATACATCAAAAAATACGGGGTCGTCTTCTGCATCTCCCTCGTCTTTCTAGCATTGGAAGCGCTGTGCGATTTGCTGCAGCCGACGATCATGTCGCGCATCGTGGATGTGGGGGTAGCGCAGCGGGATTTGAACTACGTGCTCTCGACCGGCGGGCTGATGCTCGGTGTGACGGCGGTCGGGGCGGTCGCCGCTTCGATGCGGAATGTGCTGTCCACCTACGTCTCGCAAAACTTCGGCGCGCAGCTGCGGTCTGATTTATTTAAAAAAGTGCAATCGCTTTCTTTTGCGAACATCGACCGGTTCGACCGGGCGTCCCTGGTGACGCGGCTCACTAATGACGTCAATCAGGTGCAAGTGTTCGTGAACGGCATGATGCGCATTTTCGTCAAGGCGCCGCTCATGTGCATCGGCGGCCTGTTCATGGCGGCGCAGCTCAACCTGGAGCTGTCCGTCGTCCTGGCGGTGGTCGTGCCGATCGTCGGGCTGTTCATCTTTCTCAATATGAAGATCGGCTTCCCTTTCTTCATGAAAGTGCAGCAGGCGCTCGACAAGGTCAACGGCGTGATGCGTGAGTATTTGTCCGGGGTGCGGGTAGTCAAGGCGTTCAACCGCTTTGATTTCGAGGTGGCCAAGTTCAGCGAGGCCAACGAAGAGCTGCAGGCCAAATCGGTTATGGCTACGCGCATGATGTCCATTTTCAGCCCGGCGATTATGCTGACGGTCAATCTGGGCATCGTCGCGGTTTTGTGGATGGGCGGCATGGCGGCAGAGCGGGGCGATATGCAGGTCGGCCACATCATCGCCTTTACCAATTACATGACGCAGATTCTCTTTTCGCTCATGATGATTTCCATGGTGTTCAACATGTTCGTCCGGGCCAAAGCGTCCGCCGGGCGGATCGGGGAAGTCTTCGCGGAAGAGAACCGGATGACCTGGAAGGAGAGCGCTCCGCCAGAAGCAGGCGCGGGGGGACGCATCGACTTCGAGAACGTTTCTTTTTCGTACGAGGGAGCGGATGGGGAGCCGGTCCTGAAAAACATCTCGTTTTCGTGTCTGCCCGGGGAGACGGTCGGGATCATCGGCTCGACGGGATCGGGGAAAAGCAGCCTGGTCGGGCTGATCCCGCGCTTTTACGACGTGACGGCAGGGACGGTCCGCGTCAACGGGCAAGACGTGCGCGACATCGATCCGAAGCGGCTGCGGGAAAAAATGGCCATCGTGCCGCAGCAGACGATGCTGTTTACAGGCACAGTCACGGAAAACCTCCGCTGGGGGAAAGAAGACGCGACATTCGAAGAGATCGAGCGGGCGGCGAAAATGGCCCAGGCGCACGACTTCTTGGCCCGTACACCCGACGGATACGAGACGCGGGTAGGGCAGGGCGGAATCAACTTCTCCGGGGGCCAAAAGCAGCGCCTCTCGATTGCTCGCGCGCTGGTGCGCAATCCGGAAATCCTCATCCTCGACGACAGCACGAGCGCGGTGGACGTGGCGACGGAGGCGAAGATCAAGGAAGCGCTGCGGGAGTACGCCCGGGGACTGACGTGCATTCTCATCGCTCAGCGGATCACCTCGGTGATGGATGCCGACAAGATCGTCGTGCTTGACCGAGGAGAGCTGGTAGGCATCGGGACGCATGCGAGCCTTCTTGCGTCTTGCCGCGTCTACCAGGAGATCTTCCAGTCTCAGCTCGGCAGGGAGGTGCAGTAACATGGCCCAGCAGCGGGAACAGCAACCGCAGCAGCCCCAGCAGCCGCCGATGTTTCCGGGCAGAACGGGACGCGGGCTCGGCCACGGCGCCAGAGGTCCCGTGGTCAAGCCGAAAAACTTCAAAGGCACGCTCCGGCGGCTGTGGGACGCTTTCGGAAAAGAAAAAGGAATCCTGCCGGTACTCTTTGTCATCGTGCTCGTGGATGCGCTGCTGATGCTCTCGGCACCGTATCTGATCGGGAGGTCGATCGATGCCATAGCGGGCGGCGAGGCGACCATCGGGCTGCTCGCCGCCACGATTCTGGCGCTGTTGATTTCGTATGTCGCCGACGGGGTCTTGACGTTTTTGCAAGGCTGGCTGATGGCAGGCGTCTCCCAGCGGGTCGTGAAAAACCTGCGAAAGGCGTTGTTCGCCAAGCTGCAAAAGCTGCCGGTCGCCTTTTTCGACTCCCGTCCGCACGGAGAGCTCATGAGCCGTCTGACGAACGATATCGACAACGTGAGCAGCTCCATTTCGCAGTCGACTGCCCAGCTCATGTCGGGAGCGATCATGATCCTCGGATCGCTGATCATGATGCTGGTGCAAAGCCCGATCTTGACGCTCGCTACCCTGATCACGGTGCCGCTCGTCTTCCTGCTGACGCGGACGATCGCGAGGAAGACCAGCGTGCTCTTTAAAAACCAGCAGATCCAGCTGGGCAAACTGAACGGACATATCGAAGAGACTGTGTCGGGGATCCAAGTGGTCAAAGCGTTCAACCACGAGCAGAAGGCGACAGAGGAATTCGATGCGATCAACGCCGAGCTGACCCGAATCGGGATGAGGGCGCAGGTCCTGTCGGGCTTTCTCATGCCGATCATGAACGTCATCAACAACCTGGGCTTCGCGATGGTGGCAGTCGTCGGCGGAGTGTTGGCCGTCAAAGGCATGATTACGGTCGGGATCATCGCGAGCTTTCTCAGCTATTCGCGCCAGTTCGTTCGTCCGCTAAACGACCTCGGCAATATTTTCAACGTCCTGCAATCCGGCGTGGCAGGGGCGGAGCGGGTGTTTGAAGTGCTGGATGAGCGGGAGGAACCGGACGATGCGCCGCATGCAGCAGTGCTGACTCAGCCCAAAGGTCACGTCGTCTTTGAAAACGTGAGCTTCGGCTACCGTCCGGACCAGCCCATCCTGAAACATGTGAGCTTCGAGACCGAGGCGGGCAGCACTACCGCTCTCGTCGGTCCTACGGGGGCGGGAAAGACGACTATCGTCAACCTGCTGACCCGCTTTTACGACGTGACGAGCGGCCGCATTCTGCTCGACGGCAGGGACATCCGGGAGTACACGCGGGACAGCTTGCGGAAAAGCTTTGGCTTCGTGCTGCAGGATACGTACCTGTTTTCGGGTACGATCAAGGAAAATATCAAGTACGGCAAGCCGGATGCGACCGATGCCGAAGTGGAGCGGGCGGCTGCAATGGCCAACGCCGACGTGTTCATCAATCGGCTGCCCAAGCGCTACGACACGATGCTGACGGAAAACGGCGGAAATCTCAGCCAGGGGCAGCGGCAGCTTCTCGCCATCGCGCGGGTGATTCTCGCCAAGCCGTCGCTGCTCATCCTCGACGAGGCCACGAGCAGCATTGACACCCGCACGGAGCTGCACATCCAGGACGCGCTGCTCGCAATCATGGAAGGGCGCACGAGCTTCGTCATTGCCCACCGGCTCAACACGATCCGGGATGCCGACACGATCATGGTCGTAGACCGCGGGGAAATCGTGGAAAAGGGAAGCCACGATTCGCTCATCCGGCAGCAGGGCGTGTACCATCAATTGTTTTTCAACCAGTTTAAAAATCTCGAGATGCAAGCGGATTGAATCCGACGGAAAAGAAAAGCAGGGATCCCTGACTCTACAAGAGTGGGGGGACCCCTGCTTTTTCGCTTTGTCCGAACTGGGCCAGAACAAATTCCTTGAAGCGCCGGGCGGCCGGGGACAGGTAGCTCCCTTCGACCACGGCCATGCCGATGACGCGCAGGCACTTCGGCTGGCGAATGGGGATATGGACGATCTTGCTTTTTTCCAGTCCGCGCAGGTTGGGGAGGAGCGAGACGCCGAGGCCCGCCGCGACCAATCCCGCCACGGTGGCGGCCTCTTCCCCTTCAAACGTGATGTTGGGCTGGACGCCGATCTGCTCGAACAGTCTGTCTGTCGTCCGACGCAAGGCATAGCCTTTTTTCATGAAGATGAACGATTCGCCCGCGAGCTCTTGCAACAGGATGCTGTCGGCTTCAGCCAGACGATGACTGGTCGGCACGACGGCAAATAGCTCCTCGCTCCAAAGCGGGATCCATTGGATCGGCAGCTTGGTTTCCGTCGGCTCGGCCAGGAGGCAAAGGTCGAGCTCGCCGGCATCCATGTGCTCGAGGAGGTAGTAGCTGTGGTTTTGCATAAGCGAAAAGCTGACGTTCGGGGCTTGCTCGCGAAAAGCGCCGATCAGGTCGGGGATGATGGTAGTCCCGAGCGTGTGCAAAAAGCCAAGGGACACCTCGCCGTGCTCCGGGTTGACCAGGTCCCGCAGCTCCTGTTTCCCGTCTTCCCATTCTTTCAGGATGCGGTTCACCCGCTTGAGCAAAAGCTTGCCGTAGCGGTTCAGCACGATGGTGCGGCCTTGGCGGTCAAACAGCGGGACGCCGACTTCCTCCTCGAGTCTGGCGATGGAGCGGCTGAGGGCGGGCTGTGACAAGGCCAAGGCTTCTGCGGCGCGGGTCACGTGCTGGATCCGGGCGAGGGTTTGGAAATATTCGAGCTGTTGCCATTCCATGATGCAGTCCTCCCGGGCATGAGTCTTGTTCGATTATCCATTACTCAAACGCATTGAAATTATAATTATAATAAATTATACATTATGAGTTGTCGATGATAGGATAAAGAAGTAGATCGGAACGGACTTTTCGGGAGGTTTCATCACCATGGCCTACATTCAGCAAGGGACAGCCGCATTTCGCAAGTCCAATCTCGCCTTTTTCGCGGCAGGCTTCAACACCTTCGCCATCTTGTACAGCACGCAGCCGCTGCTGCCGGAATACAGCAGGCAGTTTCACGTTTCGCCGACGATGGCGAGCCTGTCGCTCTCTGTCACGACGATCGCTCTGGCCGTCAGCATGCTGTTCTTCGGGTCCATCTCCGAGGTGTGGGGACGCAAGCCCGTCATGTTCGGCTCCATGCTGGTGGCGTCGGTCTTGTCGATCCTGACGGCCTGCAGCACCAGCTTCGAGAGCTTGCTCGCGTTTCGGGTCATCCAAGGGATCGCGCTCGGGGGGCTGCCTTCCATCGCGATGGCGTATTTGGGCGAAGAGATCGAGCCCGCCAGCCTGGGCGTTGCGATGGGCCTGTACATCAGCGGAAACTCCGTGGGAGCGGTCAGCGGACGGATCATCTCCGGGATGCTGACGGACTTTTTCAACTGGCACGTGGCGATGGGGTCGATCAGCGTGATCAGCCTCGTCGCGACCCTGATCTTTTGGCTCAATTTGCCCAAGTCGCAAAACTTCCATCCGCGTTCACCCGAGTTCGGCAAGCTCGTCTCGTCGATGGTCAGCCACTTGAAAGATCCGGGGATGCTCTGCCTGTTCGGAATCGGATTTCTCATTTTAGGCAGCAACGTCGCCTTGTACAATTACATCGGCTACGTGCTGACGGCTCCGCCGTATTCGCTGTCGCAGACGCTCGTCGGCTGGATCTTCATCGTCTTTCTGGTGGGAACCTTCAGCTCGGTGTGGATGGCCAAACAGGCGGAGAAGCACGGGCGTCTGAAAATGATCATCGTCTCCCTGCTCATTACCCTGGCGGGAGCGTGCGTGACGCTCGATGGCCACTTGTGGCTCAAGATTTTGGGACTGCCGATTCTGACCTTCGGCTTTTTCGGCAGCCACTCCATCGCGAGCAGCTGGGTAGGGCGCCGCGCTTTGCACGACAAAGCGCAGGCATCTTCGCTTTACCTGTTCTTCTACTACGCGGGGTCCAGCGTGGGCGGGACGGTCGGCGGCGTATTCTGGTCGTCGTTCGGCTGGTCCGGCGTCGTAGGGATGATTGCGGGCTTCATGCTGATCGGATTCTTCCTCGCTTCCCGCTTGGCAAAAGTGCCCACGGCAGCCGCGATGCAGGCCAAAGCTGCGGCGGATCTGTCCGTGGCCAAATAATGGGAACGCAAAAAGAACCCCTGACAAAAAAGGGGTTCTTTTTTTGCATGTGCCGGATGGTTCCGTGTCAATGCCCTTCCTGGGCTTCAAACAGGCTCGCCTCGCGGTAGTTGACATCCATCCGGAGCTTGCCCGCCAGGTGCCGGTCGATGTCTCCCTGTTCGTACATCATTTGAATCTCGTTTCGTTCCGACTGGATCGCCTTGAGCTCGAGCTCCTTGCGCTGCACGTTTATCTGCGCTTTGGTGCGGTTCCGGCGCTTGTTGCTTTGGTACTGCAGGGCCATGGTGCGGTAGTCTGCGATGACGGCGAGAACGGCCTCCCGATTGTCGGCCGTTTTCAGCTGTTTCAATTGGGAGATCGCACTGTGGATCGCTTCGAGCTTCAACTCCTTATACGCTTCCCAATCAGGATGACCCGGCGTGATGAGCTTCGGGAGCCGTTTTTTGCCCCTGAACAGCCGGCGGATAGCCGCCAAGGCCAGAAGCAGCAGCAGCTTGAGCTTGATCCGGTTGGTTAGGAGCAGCTCCACCCGATTCAAGGATGTCTGGAAATAGGAAGCGAGCTGCGGCGTGATTCGCTCTTCCGCCAGCCACTGCTCGGCCACTTTCCGCTCCGCTCGCAAAGCGGCCAGGCGGATGCCCACGACCGTCCGCCATGCTTCTCCGAATTCGGATTTTCCCTCCAGTCGCGCATGCTGCAATCGACGGGTATACGCCGAGACCAGCTCCATTCCCTCCTGCCTGTTTTCGTCGTTCGTCTCCTCGCGAATCGTCTGAAGTCCGGCTTCCAGGACACGGATCCGCGCCTCGCGCTCTTCTTCGGCGTGATCCCGGGAGTGAACCGCAGCCTCCTTTGGCTTGCGAGTCAGCAGGGGCAGAAAGATGCTGGCGGAAATGAGCGTCAGCAGGATGACGCCAGCGCAGATAAAGAGGATCAGGTCGCGCTCGGGGAACGGACTGCCGTCAGCCAGCGCGAGCGGAATCGAAAATGCGGCGGCAAGCGTCAAAGCGCCTCGCACCCCGGAGAGCGATGTGATCAGGGAGGAGTGCACTTCCCGGTCTTTCGCCCAGACGAGGAGGAAGCGAAGCAGCATCAGCACGGCGGTAATCAGGATGATGTACCCGATGACTTGCCCATTTTGATAGGCAGGGTCTTCCCAGATCTTCGCCACGACGCCAGGGATCTCCAGTCCGAGAAGGAGAAATACGAGACCGTTGAGCGAGAAGAGAATGACAGACCAGGTGCTGTCCGAGACGATACGGAGACGGACGGAGGCGGATTCCACCCGGTCCCGCTCGATCGCGTGCACCACTCCGGCTGCAACGACGGCGAGAATCCCGGAGACGTGGCACTCTTCCGCCGCCAAATAAATCAGAAACGGCGTCAGGATGATGATGAGCATGTGCAGCGTGACGTCTTCCATCCCGAGGCGGCGAAGGAAAAAGCGCAGCCAGACGACGGCAAAGCCGAGCAGGGCCCCGATGACCAGACCGCCGACCGCGATGGCGAAGAAGCTCCCGACTGCTTTCGGCAAGGAAAACTGCCCGGTGACCGTCGCGGCAATCGCAAAGTTGAAAGCAACCAGACCGGAGGCATCGTTCATCAGCGCTTCTCCTTCAAGCAGGCGCATGATTTTTCCTGGGAGCTTGACACGCCCGGACAAAGACCCCACGGCTACCGCGTCGGTCGGTGAGAGGATGGCCGCGAGCGCGAAGGCAGCCGACAAGGGAATGGCAGGTATCAGCCAGTGAATAAACGGCCCAGCCACGAGCACCGTCACGAACACAAGCCCGAGAGCCAGCAGCAGGATGTACTTGCGCAGCTTCCACAGCTCGTCGCGCGGTGTGATTTTTCCGTCATTGAAAAGCAGAGGGGCAATGAAGAGAACCATGAACAGCTCCGGGTTCAGGGGCACGTGATGCAGCCCGGGCAAAAACGCGGCGCAGGTCCCAAGCGCGATCTGGATGAGGGGGACCGGGATAAAAGGAACGAAGCGCTGGATGACATTGGAGATTCCGATGAGAAGCAGCAGCGCGATAACCATCAGCAAAAGTTCCATATGACAATGTAGCTCCTTCATGAATGTGTCGGTCGTCACTACACATACTGAACCATATTCAGCGAGCTTATTCGATCAGACAGGCAAGGCATCGTGAAATCTCGATGGCCTGCTTTGTCCGGGCGAAACCGGTCATCACCTCCGATAGGGGAAAGGAAAGGGGGAACGCATCGCCATTACGGATTCTGTTTGTTTATGATTTTATCATAAAATATTAAGATAAACTAAAGATTCATGTATTGAAATATTTCGCGTGAAAAAATGATTCCTTCCCCTTCAGTCCGGATTGAACCATGTGAGAACGTAAAAAACGCCTGCGTGGTTACAGGCGTTTGAGCGAGATGGCCTCGCGGATGTGCTGGATGCTTCGGATCGTCTGGTCTTGGCGCCGCAGCGACACAGCCACGTAGAGCAGGTCGATGAGGCTGAGCTGGGCGAGCCTGGACGAAAGCGCGTCCGCTCGAAATACCGTCTCCCGCGAAGTCGTGAACAGGCACATGTCCGCCAGCCGTACGAGAGGCGATTTGCCGTAGCTCGTGATGCCGATGGTTTTGGCGCCGGCTTCTTTGGCCACACGCAGCGCCTCCAGTATATCCTGGTTGGAGCCTGAATGGGAAATGCCGATAGCGACATCGCCCGTAGACAGGAGAGAGGCCGACATGACCTGGAAATGGGAATCGGAGTGGTGGATGCAGGGGATCCCCGTCCGAATGAATTTGTGGTAGGCGTCCTGCGCGATGGCGGCCGAACCGCCAGAGCCGTAAAATTCAATGCGGCGCGCGTGCTCCAGACAGGAGACCACATTCATCAACATCTCCCTGTCGATGATCTGCCGCGTCTCGCGCAGGGTCTCGATGTTGGCTGTGAAAATGTTATCCGCGATAGTGCCCAGATCGTCATCCTCCAGATTGATTTCCTGGTAGATGGTTTGCTTTGGGTGGGTCACTTCGCTGGCAAGCGCGATTTTAAACGCCTGGTATCCGCGATAGCCAAGCCTGCGGCACAGCCTGAAAACAGTCGAGTCCGCGCATTGGCACAGGTCGGCCAGCTCGGTAATGGATTGGTGAATGACGTCACCTGCATGGTCCAGGATGTAGTCGGCAATCTGCTGTTCCTTGCCGCTCAGGCTGGAGTATAGGGCGTGCAGCTGTGTCAGCACGCTGGGTGGAACCCGGTTGGTTGTCTCGGCCAAAAGCAAAGCACCTCCCCATTGATGGCGGCCTGTTCCCATTATAAAAAGGAAGGGCCGTGTTTCCTAGGTTTCGAAAAAATTTTCTTCATGACTGATGAAAAGTGAAAAATATTGCCATATAATACGGAGTAAAAAGGGAAAGATCCTACAAAGGAGTGACGTACCTGACATGAGACTGGCAATATTGGGCTTGGGAAAGATGGGTTACAACTTGACGCTGAATTTGCTCTCCCACGGGCACGAGGTGGTGGCCTACGATGTAGATCCGATGCGGGCGGAGCAGCTCGGACAGGAAGGGGCGATACCGGCGGGCTCCATCGAGGATGCGGTCGCCAAGCTGGAGGCGCCGCGAGTCGTCTGGCTGATGGTCCCGGCAGGAGACATCGTGGACGAATTGGTGGACAAGCTCTCCGGCTTGCTGTCAGGCGGGGACATTGTCGTGGACGGGGGCAACTCCCATTACAAGCAGTCGGTACAGCGCTATGCTCGGCTGAAGGAAAAGGGGATCCACTTCCTTGATGCAGGGACGAGCGGCGGGATGGAAGGGGCGCGCCACGGGGCTTGCATGATGATCGGCGGCGACCGGGAGGCGTTTGCTCACATCGAGCCGATGATCCGCGACATCAATGTGGCGAATGGCTACCTGTACGCAGGGGAGGCGGGCAGCGGTCACTTCCTGAAAATGGTGCACAACGGGATCGAGTACGGTATGATGCAAGCGATTGGCGAAGGCTTCGAGGTCCTGGAAAAAAGCCCGTACAACTACGATTTTGCCGAAGTGGCGCGCGTCTGGGCGAACGGCTCGGTCATTCGCGGCTGGCTGATGGATCTCACGGAGCGGGCGTTTCGCAAAGATGCCAAGCTGGATGAAATCCGCGGCGTGATGCACTCTTCCGGCGAAGGCAAGTGGACGCTCGAGACAGCGCTGGATTTGCAGGCCGCCACGCCCGTGATTGCCATGTCGCTGCTGATGCGCTATCGCTCGCTGGAGCAGGATGCGTTTCACGGAAAGGTCGTGGCTGCGCTGCGCAACGAGTTTGGCGGGCACGCGGTGGAAAAGAAGGAATAGGTGGCGAAGCGGGCTACTTTTCGGAAGTGTACTCACAGCACATTGTAATTTGCCCGCCGAGGAAATTCGGCCTTATAATAAAACGGTGTGAATCGCAATTATTTCCTGAATGGAGGGTCTCGAAATGAAGGTCGTAGCTATTGTAGGAAGCATCCGCAAAGATTCGTACAACCGCAAGCTGGCGGAACATGTGAAAAACCGTTACCAGGATCGATTCGATCTGGAAATTTTGGATCTGAAGCCTCTTCCGTTCTACAACCAGGACCTGGAAAATGAGCCGAATGAAGCCGTGCAGGCCTTCAAAGACAAGGTCAAAGCAGCAGACGCTGTCCTCTGGGTAACGCCGGAGTACAACGGGACGATCCCGGGCGTACTCGCAAACGCGATCGACTGGCTGTCCCGCGTGGATCGCGTGATGGTCGGCAAGCCTTCGTGGATCATGGGCGCTTCCATGGGCCAGCTCGGCACGGTGAAAGCACAGCTGCATCTGCGCGATATCCTGTTGGCGATGGGTCTCTCCTCGCATCTGCTTCCGGGCAATGAAGTGTACGTCGGTGCGGCACACGAGAAATTCGACGCGGAAGGCAAGCTGATTCACGAGCCTACCATCCAGTTCCTGGACACAGTCGTCGACAACTTCATCAAGTGGATGAATCGCTACCATCAATAGGGATACCACCAAGCAGAACGAATGGCCGGAGACTCTCGAGTCCCGGCCTTTTTTTATACAGATAGGAATTTATAAAATTCCTATCCAGTATAAGGGCAACATAGCGAGACTTCGAACACAGTGAGAGAGCGAGACTTGTGCCCTTTGGGTACCGCGGCTCCGCCAAAAGGCTTGGCGCAGC
This sequence comes from Brevibacillus brevis, assembly GCF_031583145.1. NCBI lineage: Bacteria > Bacillati > Bacillota > Bacilli > Caryophanales > Paenibacillaceae > Brevibacillus > Brevibacillus brevis. The sequence continues at coordinate 1,708,213 of NZ_CP134050.1, forward strand.
CAGGTTTTCTAACTTGTCTGATTTCTCCTTTCCCAAACTGCCAGATAAAGGGTATCATTATGTGGGCAGTGAGGGAACAAGAAAGAGAGGAGGAACATCGCTTCATGATTCGAAAGATTCTGGTGGCGCTGGTGTCGTCGCTGCTGCTTTGCATGGCGCTCGCGCTGGTCAACCACACCCCCGTGTCGGAGCAGCAACCGGACACGTACTACTGGCCGTACCTCTCCTTGGTGGCGGTCTATCTGATCTATGCGACCCCTGTCTATGTGGTGGGAGGAGTCCCCGCTTCCATGTTGATAGAAGTTCTGAATGAAAAAATTGCGTGGGCCAATCCTGTCATCGTCTACCTGTTTCGGCTGATCCTTTACGCAATGGCGGGCGTGCTTCTCATGATACTCTTCCAGTTCGTCCTGGGAGTGTCCAGAGGGGACGGGTCGGAGCTGTCGACCGGGGGAGGACTGGGAATGATTGCCGCGCTCGTGTATTTGCACGTGTGGCTCGCGAGCTTTCTGGTCGTCAAACCGAAAAGGCGGGTGTGGTAGCATGTCCGTGGGCGGTTTTCAGAGCGGTTTTCACGCCCGAAAGGTGCCGCGCTCCGAGGTGAAGTGGGGACCGTTCCTCATCTGCAGCCATGGCTGTCAGGAAATCGTCCAGCTGATTTCCCACGTGTCCGGCGAGGTCGAATTCGAGCTTTGCCGGATCGAGGCCGAGCGCATGGGACGGGTGCTGCTGGAGGCGGCCCGGTCTTTCGGAGAAGAATTCCGAAACGAATCTTTGACCGATCCGTAAACAGAAGAGAGAAAAAGAGAAGGGGAGGCGGAACATGGCAGAGCCAAACGTAGTGAAAATGAATCCCTTTAAGATCGGCGGGAAGGTAGTTGCGGTCATCCTGGTCATTCTCGTCGCCGTGCTGATCGGCACGCAATCGTTCACAATCATCTCGGCAGGTCACAGCGGGGTCGTCTTGCAGCTGGGAGCCGTACAGCCGACGGTTTTGCAGGAGGGTCTTCATTTCAAAATTCCGTTTATTCAAACGGTGATTCCCATGGAAGTGCGGGTACAGAAGTCGGAGACGAGCCAAACGTCGGCTTCGCGCGACTTGCAGACGGTATCGACGACGATCGCGGTCAACCACCACCTGGATGCGGAGAACGTCAACAAGCTGTATCAGCAGGTCGGGCTCGAATACGCCAGCCGGATCGTCGACCCCGCCATCGCAGAGGCACTCAAGGCAGTCACCGCGCAATATACGGCCGAAGAGCTGATCTCCAAGCGCTCCGAGGTGAGCGGCAAGGTCAAAGAAACGTTGAAGCAAAAGCTGTCCACCTACCACATTATCCTGGATGAAATCAACATCCGCGAGTTTACATTCAGCGACGAGTTCAACCGCGCCATCGAAGCCAAGCAGGTGGCCGAGCAGCAAGCGCTCAAATCCAAGCTGGATCTCGAGCGGATCAAGATCGAGAAGGAGCAGGAAATCACGAAAGCGCAAGCCCAGGCAGAAGCGCTGCGCCTGCAAAAGCAAGAGGTCACTCCCGAGCTGGTGCAGCTGAGACAAATCGAGGCTCAGCTGGAAGCGATCCGCAAGTGGGACGGCAAGCTGCCGAACGTCACCGGCGGAGCCACGCCTTTTATCCAGGTAGGGAAATAATCACTGGAAAGTGGGAGGCCATTCAGGACCAACACGTCTGTGGATGGTCTTTTTTCTCATGAAAAACGATAGGAAATGCTGATCCCCGCCATCACATCCTTCCATTGGACGCAGCCGGGATATCCTGATACGGTAAAGAGCAAGAACGGGAGGGGATCTGATGGAACATGCCATCGCTCGTTTGGAGCAGCATCTTCGCCAGATCTTTCCGACGTCAGGATCATGAACGACAAAAGAACGCGGCCCTGTGTACCTTGGTTCCGCGTTCTTTTTTGCGTTTTAGCATAGCTCCTCCTGCCCACGCCCGGCAATGACCGACGTGACGATGTGCAGAGAGTCGAATTCCCCTTCGGATACTTCCACGAGGGGCGGATTCAACGGGAAGAGCGCGTGGTTGATCTCTTCGGCGGACATTCCTTTACCATGCAGCAGGAGAATTTCGCCTGTGAGGTTTTCCAGGTAATCCAGCTTTTTCTGGAGCATGGCTTTGCCACCCGCGATATAGCCGGCATGCGCGCAATACAGCGCCTGGAAATCGTGGGAAAGCACCGAGCGGATGGAGTTCATGAGTGTCGGGATGGACTCTTCCCGCAGGATGACTTTGGTTTTGGTGCCCAAAAACAGATCGCCGGCAAACACCCGCCCGGTCTTTTCGTGGATCAAGACGACATGGTCAAAGGCGTGGCCAGGGGTCTCCAGCACCTTCCAGTCCAACGTCCGCGAATGGAACGACTTGCCGAGCGGATGGGCGCGAAACGGCTGGCGTATGCCCCACGTACGCTGGCGGTATATAGGGTAGTCTGCCTCTTGTGCACACACGTCCACCCCTCTTTCGTGGATGTAGAGGGGGACGCCCAGGTGGTTTTCGATCCAGGCGGCAGTCCCGGTGTGATCCTCATGACTATGGGTGAGGACGACAGAATCGAAGGAGGAGGATTCGTAGAACGGGATCAGCGATTCTTGAATGATCTTCGGGCCCGTGTCGACCAGCATTCCGTCCGACAAAAAAACGTAGATGGACGAATCGCGTCCTCCCCGCTTGACGCTCGCTTCCACGCAGACTACCTCTTCATGATGGTGGATGTGTATCATAGGCTACCCCTCCCACTAGAAAATCCTCTGTACCCTGCAATAGGTGAGCTCTCCTGCCTATTATACAATTCATCGACTATTCTGTCATTTTTGGCAGGCTTTCTGCTCCCGGGAATCGCGTGTAAGATGGGAGAATGAGAAGCTTTGCTAGAGGTGAAAGAATGACACAACTGCCGATCGATGAAATCATGCCGGAATTGGCGATGAAGCTGAGGAGCCATGCTGGTGCCGTTCTCGTCGCGGCGCCCGGAGCGGGAAAGACGACGCGGGTGCCGCTCGCTCTGCGGGAGGAGCTGTGGCTTGCGGGACGGCGCATCCTGATGCTGGAGCCGCGCCGACTGGCGGCGAGAGCCGCTGCCAGATACATGGCGGCCGCTTTGGGAGAAGCGGTCGGAGAGACTGTGGGATACCGGGTCAAATCGGACGCACGGGTGGGCCCGCGTACCCAAATCGAGGTCATTACGGAAGGAGTACTCACGCGGATGCTCCAAACCGATCCGGGTCTGGACGGGGTCGGATTGATTATCTTTGACGAGTTTCACGAGCGCAGCCTGCATGCCGATCTGGGTCTCGCTCTCAGCTTGCAGGTCCAAAGCTTGTTTCGGGAAGATCTTCGGATCCTCGTCATGTCGGCGACGCTGGATGCCGCCCCGGTGGCCGCGCTGATGGGCGGTGCACCGGTAATCGTGAGCGAGGGCAGAGCGTTTCCCGTCGAGACGCGCTATATGCCGAAGCCTGTGGAGGGGCGGCTCGAGCCGAATGTGGTCTCGCTCATCCTGCGGGCGCTGGCGGAAGAGACAGGGGACGTGCTGGTTTTCCTACCCGGTGCCGGAGAGATTCACCGGGTAGAGTCTTTGCTGCGGGAGAGCGGCCTGCCGTCCGGTATGGCGGTTCGGCCGCTGCATGGCTCGCTTCCCCAGGAAGTCCAGGATGCGGCGATCCAGCCGGAACCGACGGGCTTGCGCAAGGTCGTCCTGGCGACGTCGATTGCCGAGACAAGCCTGACCGTACAAGGCGTGCGGGTCGTCATCGACAGCGGGCTCATGCGAGTGCCCCGCTTTTCTCCGCGTACAGGCATGACGCGATTGGAGACGATAGCGGTGTCGAGAGCATCGGCGGACCAGCGGCGGGGAAGAGCGGGTCGGCTGGAGCCGGGCGTCTGCTACCGGATGTGGACGCAGCAGGAGGACAGCGGTCTTGCGGCTCACCATGCCCCGGAGATTCGGGAAGCGGACTTGACGTCGCTCGCACTGGAGCTGGCGGCTTGGGGGGTGGACGATCCGGCCGAGCTGTCGTGGCTGGATGCACCGCCGTCCTCTGCGCTCGAGCATGCCTGGGAGCTGTTGCAGCAGCTCGGCGCGCTTGATCGGGACCGTCGCATTACGGCGCACGGCCGGGAACTGGCAGCCATGGGTTTGCATCCGAGACTGGGACACATGATTCGCAAGGCACAGGAGCGAGGCCGGGCCGATTTGGCCTGCGAACTCGCTGTGCTGCTCGGGGAGCGGGATATTTTGCGGGGGGCCACACGAGATGCGGATTTGCGACTGCGCATCGAGATGCTTCGCAGTGTCGCAGCGAATGGAGAGGCACGGGTAACCGATTATCCCGAAGTGCAAGTCGATGTGGCGGCGTGCAGGCGAATTTGGGCGGAGGCCCGGCTGCTCAAGCAGACCTGGGACACAGGAGCGGCGCAGCGGGAAGGAGAGCAGAGCGATCTAGGAGGGATCGGGGCGTTGCTCGCTGACGCTTTCCCGGATCGGATCGGCCAGCGCAGGGGCAGCGGGAAGTATTTGCTCCGAAATGGACGAGGGGCTGTTTTTGCTGCAGACCAGCCGCTTGCGTACGCATCGTATGTCGTCGCTGCCGAGCTCGACGATCAGGGGACGGACAGCCGGATCATGCTGGCGGCAAGGATCGAAGAGAGCGAGCTGGAAGAAGCATGCGCGGATCAGTTCGTGGAAGAGTCGGCCGTCTGGTGGGATAAATCGTCCCGGTCGGTTCGCGCACGCAGGCGAACGCGGCTGGGCGCTTTGGTGATCAAGGAAACCGCGACCGGTGAAGCGGATCCGCAGCAGGTCACGGAAGCACTGCTGAACGGGATCGCGGAAGAAGGACTGGAAATGCTGCCGTGGACTCGCCATGCCAGGCAGCTCCAGGAGCGGATGATGTTCATGCGGGGTCTGGACGATTCCTGGCCGGATGTATCGGACGAAGCGCTCGGGCGAACCTTGGAAGATTGGCTCGCTCCGCACGTATATGGCTGCAAGAATGCAACTGACCTGTCGCGGCTGTCGCTGGCCAGCGTGCTGGAGCAGATGCTGAGCTGGGAACAACGGCGGGAGCTGGACGAATATGCGCCCACTCACATCGTCGTGCCCAGCGGCTCGCGTGTGCCGATCGATTACGGGAATCCCGAGTCTCCGGTGCTGGCTGTCCGCCTGCAGGAGCTGTTCGGCTGGAAGGAAACGCCGCGAATCGGTCGGGGACGGGTCCCCTTGACCTTGCACCTGCTTTCCCCGGCACAGCGTCCGGTGCAGGTCACAAAAGATCTGGCCAGTTTCTGGAAACAGACCTATTTTGAAGTAAAGAAGGACTTGAAAGGCCGCTATCCCAAGCACTATTGGCCGGACGATCCGCTCCAGGCCATCCCGACCAACCGGACAAGACCACGTTCCCAGTGACGGCTGGATACGGATGGGAGTATCCACTTATTTTTCTAGTTCGTTGTTCGTGAGTCAGGAATAATCTGAAACTTTCCGAAAGGGAGGTTGCGTCGAGTAGGTACCGTGATATTCGCGGACTACCCCTCCGTACCTCGGGGCTGCCGTCAACTGGCAGCCCCTCTTTTTTATCCCATGATGCTACTTTCCGTCTGAGCTCGCTCCCCAGCGGTTGAGAAAGATCAGCTTTTGCAGCTCCTGCCGTTTTTCCCAGTGGTGAATTTCCAGCAGCGGACGGTCCGGGTAGTAGTCGGTGTACCCGATCGACAGCAATGCGACCGGATCGATGTGCAAAGGAATGTCCAGGATGCGGCGCACATCGGCTTTTTTGTAAAAGCTGACCCAGCCCATGGCCAAGCCTTCTGCGTAGGCGGCCAGCCACATGTTTTGAATCGCGCAGCTGACGGACATGATATCGGTCTCGGGAATGGAGTTGCGCCCGAGCACGTGGTCCCCGCCCCTGGTCGGATCGCAGGTCACGCAAATGGTGACGGGAGCTTCCCTGATCCCCTGGATTTTCAGCTCCAGAAATGCCGACTCCCGCCCCGTGCCTTCATAGTGAATGGCCAGCGCCCGTCTTTCCTTGTCGGCGCATTCGGCGAGCTGGGCTTTGAGCTCCTCGTCCTTCACCAAAATGAAATTCCACGGCTGCATGAACCCGACGGAAGGCGCGTGGTGAGCCGCGGACAGAATCATGGCCAGCTTTTCGGATTCGATGGGGTCGCTGCGAAACGAGCGAATATCCCGGCGGTTGCTGATAGCTTTGTAGAGTCCGTTTTTTTCTTCGACAGTCAAGCGTTCCATGGCAGTATGACCCTCCCCATAGCGTGCATTCCCTTCATTTTACTGGCAAAAGCGGTTTCCTTCCAGACATGCGTTTGACATATTCCTCCGCTACTCTAAAGGAGGAGTCTGTGCGATCGGAGAGGAGTGAAGCGCGAATGAAAAACATCCTGATTGTAGAAGACGAACTGCCGATCTCCCGTGTCCTGAAGGCGTATCTGGAAAAGAACCAGTTTCACGTGGAGCAGGCGTTTACGGGCGATGAAGCCGAACGGAAATTCGATGCCACAAGTCCATCGCTTGTCTTGCTGGATGTCATGCTGCCCGGACGCAGCGGCTGGAGCATTCTGGAATACATACGCAAAAAAAGCGCCTGCCCGGTCATCATGCTGACGGCGCTGGGGCAGATCGACAATAAATTGATGGGATTGAACCAGGGAGCAGACGATTACATAACGAAGCCGTTTATCGCAGATGAAGTGGTGGCACGCGTCCAGGCTGTGCTGCGACGCTCCACAAACATCATAAACGGCGATCAGGTGAGGCAGTTCGGCAGCCTGAAAGTGGACTTCAAGGCGTATACCGTCACGCTGCACGGGATCGAGCTGGCGTTTACGCCGAAGGACCTGTCTCTGTTTTTGTTTCTCGCGCAGTACAAGAACCAGACGTTTACGAGAGAGCAGCTCATCGAGCAGGTGTGGGGCATGGATTACGAGGGCAGCGACCGCGCCGTAGACCTGGCGATCAAGCGGATTCGCCGATCGCTGGAGAACTGGCCGGCCACGGAAGGGGAAATCAAGACCTACCGCGGACTCGGCTATAAGCTGTGCGTCTATGAATAGGCATATCTCCCTGTTTCGCTTTTGGACGACGCGCTATTTGATTACGCTCTGTGTCGGCCTTCTGGTCGTGGGGATTGCCTCCAGCCTCTGGATCACGTACAACGAGACACAGAAGCGGCTCGACTTCATGAAATTGACGGCAGCGGAGATTTCCGATCGCATCCTGGATGCAAATGGCGCAATCAAGATTGCTCCGTTTTTGTTTCGCATCCTGGACAGCCGGCAAGAGTCCGTCCGCATGAATTACAAGCCGTTCATGCTGATTCTGGACGAAAACAAGCGACCCTTGTCCGATGCTCCGGGCCCTTTCGGAGGCGAGCTCGCCCGCCGCGCAGCCGAACTCGCGGAAGCAGGGGACGACGTCACGGAAATCAAGCTGGCTCGGGGCGAGGACATGCTCTTCGTCAAGCACGCCATTACCTCCCAGGAGCGGACTGTCGGCTGGGTCCTCCTGTTCACGCCGAAAAAGGAAATGATGCGGAGCACCACGGAATTTCAGCTCCTGGTCATCATGCTGGTCAGTCTGGGCTTGCTCGGGTGGCTGGTCATCTACCTGCTGACGAAAAAGCTGTCGCAGCCGATCAAAGACGTCGCGGATGCAGCGAAGCAAATCGTCATCGGAAACTACGACATCCGCCTGGAAAAGAACAGCAAGGAGAAGGAAATTTACGAATTGGTCCATTCGTTCAGGGAGATGGCAGAGCGCTTGCGCCAGCTCGAGATGATGCGCACGGAGCTGCTTGCCGGGGTGACCCACGAGCTGAAGACGCCCGTCACCTCCATCAGCGGGCTGGTACAGGCAGTCAAAGACGACATCGTCAGCGGGGCGGAAGCCAAGGAGTTCCTGGAGATTTGCTCCAAAGAAACGATCCGCCTGCAAAAAATGGTAGAGGATCTGCTCGACTTCAACTCGTTTGCGGTGGGAGACATCCGCATTCGCCGCGAGACGCAAAACGTGTACGAGCTGGTCCAGGAAATCACGCATCAGTGGCGCATCGGACAGGAAGACGAAACGCTCGAGCTGCGCGTCGAAAAGCCCGAAAAACCGATGCTGGTGTCCACTGATCCGCTTCGAATCCAGCAGGTGCTGTACAATTTGCTGAACAATGCGGCTCAGGCCTCCGGTACGGGCGCAAGGATCGAGGTGAGGATGTCGGAGACGATGCAGGAGATCCGCATCGAGGTGCAGGATCACTGCATGGGGATTCCGGAAGCCGAGCAGCCATTTATTTTCGACCGCTTCTACCGCGGGGAGGAAAAAAAGCATACCGTGCGGGGACTGGGCTTGGGCTTGTCCTTTAGCCGGATGATCGCGCAGGCGCTGGGAGGAAATCTCGAGCTGACCGAAAGCTCGGAAGCGGGTACGACATTTGCGCTTCTTCTGCGGAAGTGACGGGCCCAAAGGAAAAAGAGAGCGGCGTTGCCAGCAGGCAAGGCCGCTTTTTCGTGGACCGGCTCCGCTGGCACCTCGCACTGCACCCGAGTTTTCCGGCGGATGGGCTGGCAAGCCGTCCGATCTGACGTAATCCTGACGCATTTGTGCCCTATATTGATCGCAGAATGGTTCAAGCTGAATCAAGCAAACGACAGGAGGAGTCTCTACGTGACGGATTCGGATAACAAGCGAACGTTTTTCTCCAAGGGGAGGGGCGGCAAAAAGCGGTGGATCATCCTGGGATTGGCCGTGGTGCTGATCGGAGGAGGAGCTTACGGGTATACCACGTTTCTGACGCCGCAAAGAGCGCAGGCGGCGTTTCAGGTGGTGAACGTCGGGAGGGGCGACGTGTCGGAAACGGTGCTGGCATCGGGGGCGGTACAGGCGTCGAAGCGAACGTCCCTGTCCTTCGCCGACGTGGAAGACGCCAAGGACGCGATTTCCTCCATTACGGTGAAAGTGGGCGACCACGTAAAGGCGGGCCAGGTGCTCGCTACCATGGACGATTCAGTCGCAAAAATCCAGGTGACGAATGCCCAGGCCAATCTGCTGTCCGCTATGGCCAAGCTGGAAGACGCGCAAAAGCGCAAGACGGCGGCGGAAATGAACACCTTGCAGGCAAACGTCAATCAGACGAAGGCGGAGCTGGAGCTCGCCAAGCAGACGATCGACACGCAAAAGGCGGTCAACGACGAGGCGAAGGCGAAAGCCAATCTGGAAAATGCGCAGAAGACATACGCGTCGCAAAAAGCGCTGTATGAAGCGGGCGCCGTTTCGAAGACGGACTTCGAATCCGCCCAGACGGCTTTGGACCAGGCACAGCGCGACTACGATACGGCCGTGCTTACTGCCAGCCAGACGAAGGGCCAGTCGAACAGCAAGGTGGAGCAGGCGCAGGCGGCTTACGACACGGCGGTTGAAGCCTTGAACGAAGCCAAGGAAGGTCCGGATGCAGCCACCGTCCTTTCCGCAAAGGCGGCGGTCGAGCAGGCGAAGGCGCAGCTGCAGCAGGCGCAAAAGTCGCTGAACGCAGTCACGCTGAAAGCGCCGATGGACGGCGTGATCGTGCAGCTGAACGGAAGCGTGGGCGAAATTCCGGGAAGTGACTTCATCATCATGGACAACTCCAACTCGGGAGACCTGGAAGTGCTGGCCCAGATCAGCCAGAGCGACATCGGCAAAGTGAAGGAAGGACAAAGCGTCTCCTTTACCACGAGCTCCTATCCGGACGATACCTTCTCGGGAAAAGTGAAGCTGATCTATCCGGAGGCAAAGACGGAATCGGGTGTGACGAGCTATGACGTCCTGCTCTCGGTCGCCAACAAGGACAGCAAGCTGAAAATCGGGATGACGATGAACGTCACCATCGAAATCGGCACCCATCAAAATGTGCTGGTCGTACCCGCGCAAGCCTTGCAAACCATGAATGGAAAAGACGGCGTGTACCTGTACAACGAAGGAGCCGATAGCAGCTCGGGCAGGCCGTACCGCTTTCAGCAGGTCAAGATCGGCTACTTCGCGACGGATCGGGTCGAGATCACGGAAGGTCTGAAAGAAGGCGACAAAGTCGTCATCATGGCGATGTCGCAAGGCTCCTCCAGCCAAAACTCCACGCGCATGGGCAACTCGACCCGCATGGGGGGAATGGGCGGAATGGGAGGCGGCTTCCCGGGCGGAGGAGGCAGCGTGAGGGTGATGACCCGATGAAACCCGTCATCCAAATTGAACAGCTGAAAAAGCTGTACCGCATCGGCGACCAGGAGATTCAGGCCTTGCGCGGCGTCAGCCTGACGATCGAGGAAGGCGATTTCGTGGCGATCATGGGACCGTCCGGGTCGGGGAAGTCCTCGATGATGAACGTGATCGGCTGCCTGGATAAACCGACATCCGGGGAGTTTTACCTCGACGGCTACCCGGTGTCGCAGGCTCACGACGATGAGCTGGCGGAAATCCGCAATCGCAAAATCGGGTTTGTCTTTCAAAACTTCAACCTGCTTCCGCGCACAACCGCCGTCGAGAACGTCGAATTGCCGATGCTGTACGGAGGGATCTCCGCGAAGGAGCGGCGAGAGCGGGCCATTCGGGCGCTGATCGACGTCGGCCTGCAGGAGCGTCTGAACAACAAGCCGAACGAGCTGTCCGGCGGCCAGCAGCAGCGCGTGTCCATCGCCAGGGCGCTGGTCAACGATCCGGTCATTCTGCTGGCCGACGAGCCGACGGGCGCCTTGGATACGAGGACGAGCGAAGAAATTATGGGGATCTTTCAGCAGCTGAACGATGCGGGCAAAACCGTCATCCTCGTGACACACGAGCCGGATATCGCGGAGTACGCCAAACGGATTGTCCGCTTTCGGGACGGGCAGATCGTCGCCGATGAAACGGTGTCGATACGAAGAAGAGCGTCTTTGGAGGAAGTGAAGCGATGAGTTTTGTAGAGTGCATACGCATATCCTTTCGCAGCATACGGGCAAACGGGCTGCGATCGATCCTCACCATGCTGGGTATCATCATCGGCGTGGCGGCGGTCATCGCCATGGTCGCCATCGGGGAAGGGACTTCCAGCGCGGTGGCATCCCAGATCAACGGGCTGGGGAGCAACCTGTTGATCGTCTCTCCCGGCCAGGCTACCCAGGGCCGGATCAGTCTCGGGGCCGGTTCCCTCAACACATTGACGATGGCGGACGCCGAGGCGATCGCGCGGAAGGAGTCGGTGTCCGCAGTGGCTCCCAGCGTGAACGGCAGGGCTCAGATCGTCTGGGGAAACAACAACTATTCCAGCTCGCTGGAAGGGACGACAGCCGATTTCCTCCAGGTCCGCAACGCCCAGGTGGAGCAAGGACGCTTTTTTACCAACTTCGAAGTCAAGCAGCAATTCAACGTAGCGGTGGTCGGGAGCGAGGTGGTGACCAACCTGTTCGACAAGGGGACGGCCAATCCGATCGGCCAGACCGTGCAAATCAACAAGATTCCGTTTACCATCATCGGGGTGCTGAAAAGCCAGGGAAGCTCGGGGATGACCAACAATGACGACCGGATACTCATCCCGATCACGACAGCGATGAGCCGTTTGACAGGCGGAAAAAACGTGGGCACGATCTACGTATCGGCAGCGTCCGCCGACAAGATGGAGGCAGCGCAGTCGGATATCCAGACGACGCTGCGCGCCAATCACAATCTTCGCCCTCAGGCAGAGGATGATTTCCGCATCACGTCGCAGACCGACATTCTCAGTACGGCACAGGAGGTATCGAGCTCGATGACGGCTCTCCTGTCGGGGATCGCGGCGATTTCCCTGATCGTCGGGGGGATCGGGGTCATGAATATCATGCTCGTATCCGTAACGGAGCGCACGCGCGAGATCGGCATTCGCAAGGCGATCGGGGCGAAGCGCGGCGATATCCTCCGGCAGTTTTTGATCGAAGCGGTCACGCTCAGCCTGCTCGGCGGGATTGTAGGCATCGTCATCGGAGTCGGAGCTGCGCTCTTGATCGGCAAGTTCGGTACAATGACGACGAGCATCAGTCTTTCTCCGATCTTGTATGCGTTTTTGACTTCCTCGCTGGTTGGCGTCGTGTTCGGTGTGTATCCGGCAAGAAAGGCGGCCAGGCTCAAGCCGATCGATGCATTGCGTTACGAATAAATCCGGGTGTTACATTTTTCCATTGCGGGCATACTAGTGTGGGTGAGGTGTTTGTCCGATGGAAAAAAACGTCCAGTTTTCCGTAACGTGGCGAGAAGCATCGCGGATCATGAAAAAGATCAAAACAAGCAATCTGCGGTATATCGTCAGGCAAATGGAAGGAAAGACGAGCGTCGCGTTTGTCTTTCCGAAAGTGAGTGTCAGCCAATACGTATACCTGTACATTCTCTTCGGGCCGAGGGCGGCGGATGACAGGCATTGATTCGCCCCCTTGAACCAGGGAAGAGGGACAAAATACGCAACGATCCCTATTGATTTTTTCAATATTTCGATATAAAACAAAACCTGACACTTTTCGATAGCAAAGATTCATAGTACAATGCCTGTATGAACGAACTTGGGGAAGTTCGGGATGGCGGCACCCAAAACTGTGCAGGCGGGCCGCCTCTTTTTTTCTAGGACGAGTTCAACCAGGGTAAAATAGGTATATGTACCTAAAAATACAGCTAGATTTCATAGGGCTTTCGGATTAAACTTAAGTTGTTCACGTGAATACTTCCGTACTACTCTTCCCAGGTTTTGATAGCCTGGGCTTTTTTTTGTCGTCTGAAAGAGGCGAAGCGGCCACGCTTGGTTGGCCAGACAGCAAAATACCCGCCTGACAGACGGGCTTTTCCATGCTTATTCGCTAGTCGATCCGGTTTTGGTGAACAGTGGCGGAAAGCTGCCTTTGAGCAGGGCGTCGAGGAGCTGTTCCTGCGTGAGAGAGATCGTGATGCCGGGATCGGGGAGATCAGCGAGGAAGCGGTTTTCTTCATGCAGATACCAAAGAGTGCCGGTAGGACGCATCGGATAGACGAGGACGTTCTCCTGGGCTTGCTGTCCGTGCCTGGTAATGTCCCGCAGCGCGGTAAACAATTCGCCCCAGACAGGCAGGTAGGGCTTCGTCCTGAGCTGGTGCAGCGCCCGGACGAGCTGATTTTTTGCGTGAAGCAGAGATTCGTTCATTGGGGTGTCTACTGAAAGCATGACCCATGCTCCTTTGCTGGTTCGTGACCAATCTTCATTGGCTTCGACAACCGACGAGGCGGGTCAGGAGGTTATGCGAAACGTGGCGGATTTTGTCGAAGTCATCGTTAAGTGTAAAATAGTTGCTATCTGCTGGCAATAGGCGGGAAGTAGCATGAAGCCCGCCATTTGACGGTTGGGACGGAAATCGTTAGCATAGGGGCAGGAAACGTTGCGGGAAATAGAGAATGAACGGCCAGAGGTGAGGAAATTGGCAGAAAAACGGAAGCTGTTTATGAACGGCTGCGGGGGTGTTGATCAGGCGATCGCGTTGTGGTACGCCCTGCAAGCACCCGATGTGGAAGTCGTCGGAATCGGGGTCGCCTCCTCTGAAGAGGGGAAGGGGATCCGGCTTGTGAAAAAGCTCGTTGCGCTGACCGGTCTGGAAGGCGTGGTCCCGGTGGCGACGGGAGAGTGCGGGCCCCTGTTTGGCGAAGGAGGCCAAGGTCAACCCGAGAGTGGACAGGCAGCGGCGCGCTTGCTCGTCGACAAAGCGAAGGAGCATGAAGGAGAGCTGACCGTTGTCACGCTGGGGCCCCTGACTGATCTGGCAAAAGCCGTGGCGATCGATCCGGGCCTGCCGAACAGGCTGAAGCAGGTGGTTGTACAAGGGGGTGCCATTCGGGTCCCGGGAAATGCGACTGCTGTCGCGGAAGCCAATCTGCACGCCGACCCGGAAGCCGCAGCGTTCGTCTTGGCGGCGGGATTGCCTCTCTTGTTGGTACCGCTTGACGCCTCGGAGCATATCCGCCTGTCACCGGAAGCAAGACAAGGGATCTTGAGCAAAGCGGCCGGCATGGGAATCGGACAGGCCAGCGACGAGATAGGGGCAAAGCTCTCAGGTGACGGCACGCGTCTGGTGGCCTGGGCGACGATGATTGCCGCCCTGCATTCGGAATACGTACATACGCAGAAAATGAAGCTGACCATCGAGTGCCACAGCGCCTTGTCCCGGGGAGCGGTTTTGGCCGACTTGCGGGCGAAGCCGAGCGTGGGTATAGACACCCAAGTCGCAGTAGATGTGGACGCAGAACCGTTTGCGGCTTGGCTGCGGAATCTTTCTGATGCGGACAAGGAGAGGGCGTGAAACAATGAAGAAAGTCATTATCGACGTGGACACCGGAATCGATGACGCCATGGCCCTGTCCTATGCGGTTCACTCCCCTGACCTGGAGGTATGCGGCGTCACGACCACGTTTGGCAATATCAGTGTCGAAGAAGCGACGCGCAATACGCTGCAAGTGCTGGAGCTGGTCGGTGGCGGCGGCATTCCCGTCTATCCGGGCGCAGCCAAGCCGCTCATCCGCGAGCTGAAAGAAAAAGCAAAGCTGTTTCACGGCGAGAACGGCCTGGGGAATGTCGAGCTGCCGTTGCCAACAGCGGCACCGCAAGCGGTGAATGCGGTCGAGTACATGGTCTCCGCCATCAAGGCGGCTCCGCACGAGATCACGGTAATCACGGTGGGGAGCATGACGAATCTGGCGCAAGCGATCATGGCGGCGCCGGAAATTGTCTCTCTCGTGGAACGGGTGGTCGTCATGGGCGGTGCGATCGCCGTGCCGGGCAATCGGACGCCTGTCGCGGAAGCCAACATCTGCGCCGATCCGGAAGCGGCGGCCTACGTCTTTCAATCGGGCATTCCGCTCACGCTCGTCGGGCTGGATGTGACCATGCAGACGCTGCTGACTCGTGAGCACCTGCAAGAGTGGCGGGCGAAGGATACGATGACGAGCCGCGTCTTCGCAAAGATGTGCCAGGTCTACATGGACGCTTACGCCAAGGTCGGAAACGTGCGCGGCTGCGGCCTCCACGATCCGCTTGCGGTAGGTGTCGTGATCGATCCGACGTTCGTGCGGACCGTACCGATGCACGTGGTGGTGGACACGTCGGGCAGCGCCAGCGACGCGCGTACGATCGGAGACAGGCGGAAGACGCCTGCATGCCCTCCGAATGTCGATGTGTGCGTCGAAGTGGACCACGAGCGATTCGTGCGCCATTTTCTGGAGTACGTACTGTAGCCAGCGGTGAAAGCCGCATTTTCATCCAAAGAGCAAAGCAATGGGACAAGAGGAGGAACTGATTTTGTGGAAAGAGTTTAAAGAATTCGCGTTGAAAGGCAACGTGATGGATCTGGCAGTCGGTGTCGTCATCGGCGGCGCCTTTGGAAAGATCGTCACGTCGCTGGTGAACGACATCATTACCCCGGTCATCGGGCTGCTTTTGGGCAAGGTGGACTTTTCCAATCTGTTTATTAACTTGAGCGGCGTCCATTATGAGACGTTGGCTGCTGCCAAGGAAAAAGGGGCGGCGACCCTGAATTACGGGTTGTTCCTCAACTCCGTCATCGACTTTTTGATCATCGCCTTTTCCATTTTCATCGTGATCAAGCAGCTGAACCGGTTCAAGCGCAAGCAGGAAGTGGTGGCTGCCCCTGTGACGACGAAGGAGTGCCCGCACTGCATTTCCGCCATCCCGCTGAAGGCAACGCGCTGCCCGAACTGCACCTCCATCCTGGAAGGGCATGCGCTGGCAAACGAATAAGCAAAAGGAGAGCGCCCTACGCTCTCCTTTTTTTCTCGGCCTTTTTCCGATTGGCCCGGCTGCGGTATTGAAAATGGAGCCGCTTGATGGTCCGGTAGTAGGTTTTGTCCTTGAGCTTGGCGAATAGTCCATGGGAAGGAAAATCGTAATTGACCTCGATAACGAAGATCTTCCCGTGTTTGTCTACGGCGAAGTCGACTCCGATCTGCGCGGAGTGCCTGTATTTGTTGAAGTGGGCGCAAACCTGGTAACTGAGCCGGATCAGCTGCTGGGTGATCTTGCGAATATCGGCTTCCGGCAAGGACAGCGATTTTTTCAAAGCGTGGGGAACCGTGACGGCATATCCGCCTCCGCGCGCGACGTTGGTGATGACGCTGTCCGAGCCTGCGACTTTGGCCAGCATCCCTGCGTACTGCCATTTTCCCAGGCCGTTGCGCATCATCATCACGCGGATGTCGTACGGACGTCCGTTCAGCTCCGCCAGATCGATCCCTTTTTGAATGATGTAGTTCTTTTCGCTGCACTGCTGAACCAGCTTTTTTTGCAATTCTTCGAGGGTCGGGACGTGGACAGGCTCTCCCCGCTCCTTGACGAACTCATAGCCGCCAGCGGTTTTCTGTACGCGCAAGATTCCTTTTCCCATATGGGTCTTCGTCGGTTTGACGTAGACGGTGCTGTATTTGTCCAGATAAGGGCCGAGCAAGTCGGGCTGGTATAGGGAAGTCGGCGGCAGAAACGGGCGGATCTGCGGGCTTTTGAAGAAGAACTTGTGAAGGCTCCATTTGGAAGAGGAGATCATGAACCATGCACCTCGCTAGGAAAAAGTCCATTCTTGCTATGATATACCGAAAGGGGCCGGGGAGTGAGTCAACAGTCAACGACTCCCGGACGCCGCGGAAAGGATGTGTCACCACTGAAGCCTCTGTTTCGGCCCTTGCAGCCGCCGGTCATCCAGCCTGGCCTGCTGCAGCCGCACTATCGCTACCGGGAGTATGCGCCAAACGAGCGACTGGCGCCGTATGTCGCTTGTTTCTGGACCGTTGAGTACGAACAGTTCCAGCAGCCCCAGCTGCACCGGATCATCCCGGACGGCTGCATCGATATTATTTTGGACCGGAGAGCGGCCTATGCCTCCAAAGGGGCTTTCCTCTCCGAACTCATGGCGAGCTATGAAGCGCTCGAGCTTACGAGGACCCAAGCCATGTTCGGCATTCGCTTTTTTGCGGAGACGGTCCGGCTGTTTTTGGGTGCACCCGTATCCGCGTTTGCCGGATGTTCACCCACTCTCGCGGATCTGTGGGGCGGGGAGGCGGATTTTCTCGTCGAAGAGATGCTTGGGGCTCCCGGGGACCAGGAACTGATCGGGATTGTGGAAAGGGAGCTGTTTCGCCGTTTGCACAGCTATGAAACCGGGGGGCGGGCGGATAATGGGGGACTTTTGACGGCGAGCTTGTCCTATCTGTACGCGTCGCAGGGATGCCTCTCCATCAAGGAGCTGGCGGAAGCGGTCTGTTACAGCGAGCGCAATCTGAGGAGACTGTTTCGCTGGGAGCTTGGCGCATCTCCCAAAGAACTGGCCCAAATCATCCGCTTTCAATTCTTGCTGCGTGCGCTTTGGAAGACACCGCATGCCCGTTTGACCGATGTGGCACAGACGTACGGCTACTTCGACCAGCCGCATCTGATCAAAGATTTCAAGCGCTATTACGGGCTCCAGCCTTCCCGGGTGTTTGCGGAGACGAGGGGCAGCAGGTCGGGGAGGTAAGGTAAGGAAGGGGAAGGTTGTCCGTTTTTTACAAGTGGCCGTGGCGGCGCCAGAGCTATACTGGATTCGAAGAGCAAGGGCAACCATAAGGTCGGGAGGAATCACGGATGGGCATTAAGCTGGATATGATCGGAATCGTCGTGCAGGACATGAAGCGGGCGCTGGATTTTTACCGTCACCTCGGCTTGGACATTCCGGAGAGCGCAAACGGGGAAAGCCACGTGGAAGTCGCAGGAGAGGGAGTCCGCCTGGCCTTTGATACGGTAGAAGTGGCCAAGGGCGTGTACGGCGGCTGGGAAGAGCCGACGGGGCACCGGATCGAGCTGGCGTTTCAATGCGAGAGTGCAGACGCGCTGAACGACTTGTACGAAAAGCTGGAGAAGAACGGCTACGAAGGCTGCCGCGAGCCGTGGGACGCCTTCTGGGGCCAGCGCTATGCCATCGTCAAGGACCCGGACGGCAACCTCATCAGCCTGTTCGCTTGACGATAGGTCGAAAAACGGCAAATCGCATCGATGATAGCCAGAAAGCCCGGTATCATACCGGGCTTTCGCTATTCACAGGCCGCTTCTTCTGATTTAAAATACTGTCCTCCAAGACTTCCATGGGATCCCCGTACACGCGTGTAATGTGCTCTTCTCCCCAGGCGCAGAGGGTATCGAGAATTCCCTTCAGGCTCCATCCGTACTCGCTCAGCTCGTATACCACTTTTGGGGGGACCTGGTTGTAGACGATCCGTTTGATGATCCCGTCGTCCTCCAGCTCCCGCAGCTGCTGGGTCAGCATTTTTTGGGTAATGCCGGGCATCAGCCGCTTGAGCTCGCTCGTCCGTTTCTCCCCGTGCGTCAAGTGGCACAGGATCACGCATTTCCATTTCCCGCCGATGACCTCCAGAGTGGCTTCCACCCCAATGTTGTACTTGCGTTTCTTCATGTGGACTCCTTCTTTCTGATAGGTACTAAAAAGTGCCTATGATACTTTTGGGTATCTATATTACAAAAAAGTGTGTACTTCTCATCCGGCCTTATATCCTCCATAATAGCATTTGCCAGCTGGCATTTCACCATCCAATGGATCACTCCCGTCCGCGGTGAACGGACGGATGATACGATAGACAAGGAGGAATACGCGTGACGGAAAGAAGAAAGAGAAGCACACTGGCTCTGCTCGCTTTGGCCATCAGTGCTTTTGCCATCGGTACGACGGAATTCATCAGCGTAGGCCTGCTTCCGCTGATCGCAAAAGACTTGCAGATCCCGGTCACAACTGCAGGGCTGACCGTAACGATATACGCGCTAGGCGTCACAATTGGGGCGCCCGTGCTCACGTCGCTCACATCCAGGGTACCGCGAAAAATGCTGTTGTTTTGGATCATGGCCTTTTTCATCGCAGGAAATACGATCGCCGCGAGTGCAACCACAATCACGATGCTGCTGATCGGTCGGGTGGTATCGGCATTCGCCCATGGCGTGTTCATGTCGATCGGTTCGACCATCGCTGCCGATCTTGTGGCGGAGGATCGCAGGGCGAGCGCTATTTCCCTCATGTTCACCGGGCTTACGGTAGCGACCATCACAGGCGTGCCGCTGGGGACGTATCTGGGGCAGCAATTGGGCTGGAGGATGGCGTTTGTCGGGATCGTGGCGATCGGGGTCGTTGCGCTTATCGCCAATGTCATTCTCGTGCCGGGTAATCTGCGAAAAGGAGTCAAGACGACGTTTGGCGATCAGCTCAAGCTGGTTGCGAACTCCCGGCTCCTGCTGATGTTCATCATCACGATGCTGGGCTACGGAGGTACGTTTGTCGTCTTTACGTATCTGTCGCCCTTGCTGACGGAAGTCACTGGCTTCTCGGCAGGCGAAGTGGCGATCATCCTGCTCGTTTACGGGATCGCTATTGCTATCGGCAACGTGATCGGCGGGAAGCTGGCGAACAAAAATCCGCTGGGAGCATTGCTTGTCATGTTCGTCATCCAAGCGATCGTCCTGTTCGTCCTGTTTGCGACGGTTCCCTTCAAGCTTGCCGCACTGATCACGATCTTTTTCATGGGCATCATGGGATTCATGAACGTCTCCGGGCTGCAGGTGTACGTCGTCATGCTGGCGGAGCGGTTCGTGCCGAGCGCCAAGGACGTAGCCTCGGCAGTCAACATCGCCGCATTCAATGCCGGCATTGCGCTCGGCGCTTACCTGGGCGGCGTCATCACGGATTCGATTGGGCTCATCCACACGACTTGGGTTGGTGGGATGATGGTGGTCGGCGCGGTCATTCTCGCCGGCTGGAGCCGAGTATTGGAAATGAAGGATGGAAATGATAGGGTAGGAAAACAAAATCGGGAGGTACCATGTCTATGATGAACCATCTGCAAGATACGACAACGCTTCGCAACGGAGTAAAAATGCCTTGGCTGGGTCTCGGCGTCTTCAAAGTTCATGAAGGCCCTGAGGTGGTCGATGCCGTACGCACGGCCATCCGCCACGGCTACCGCAGTATCGATACGGCCGCTATTTACGAAAACGAGGAAGGGGTAGGAGAAGGCATCCGCCTGGGCATGCAAGACGCGGGGATCAGCCGGGAAGACTTGTTCGTCACGTCGAAGGTATGGAACTCCGACCTCGGCTACGAATCCACGCTGGCTGCCTATGAAACCAGCCTGAAAAAGCTGGGCCTGGATTATCTCGACCTGTACCTGATTCACTGGCCGGTGGAAGGAAAGTACAAAGACGCCTGGCGTGCTCTGGAGACGATTTATAAAGAAGGAAGAGTAAGAGCGATCGGCGTCTCCAACTTCCACGTCCATCATTTGCAGGAGCTGCTGAAGGATGCCGAGATCGTGCCGATGGTCGACCAGGTGGAGTTCCACCCGCGCCTGGCGCAAAAGGAGCTCCGTGCGTTCTGCCAGGAACACAATATCCAGATGGAGGCATGGTCGCCGCTGATGCAAGGCCAATTGCTCGACAATCCCGTACTCAAGGAAATTGCGGATCGCCATCAAAAGTCCGTGGCGCAAGTCATCATTCGCTGGGATTTGCAAAGCGGAGTCGTCACCATTCCGAAGTCCATCAAGGAGCACCGGATCGTGGAAAACGCGAATGTATTCGATTTCGAGCTGACTTTCTCCGACATGGAAAAAATCGATGCTCTGCATGAAGGCGTCCGCGTAGGTCCGGACCCGGACAACTTTGATTTTTAACAGGATGGAAAACGACGAGCAACGAGTTGCCCGCGGCCCATCATGGCCGGGCGAAGCCGTAAATGGGATAACGATAGCGAAGCACACAAAGGGCAGGCTGCCGGTAGGAATACGGGCAGCCTGCCCTTATCATGTTGCATGGATCGATCTGTTCGGCTTGAGAATACGTGAACCAAAAACTACCCGAAAAAACAGGCGAATCAAAGTACTTGATCCTTACTTCAACCATGATGTATATTATTTTACATTGACATTACCGCAGGTCTAAAAAAGGAGGGGCCATGTCACCACGTACCAAAGAACAGAATGATGCGATCCGGGAGATGCGGATGAACCAAATTATGCGAGCGGCTGCGGAAGTATATTTGGAAAAGGGCATTCAATTGGAAATACGCGATGTTGCGGTCAAGGCAGAGCTTGGCTACGGAACCGTGTATCATTACTACAAAAATAAGCACATGCTTTTGGAAGATTTATTGTGGGATGCCCTGAATCGAACGGAGTCGGCAGTATTGCCCGCTTTGACGGAGGACAGTGGCAGTTTGCGTAAAGCGGAGTCGTTCTCCAGGCAGCTCTTGCGGACGTGTATCCAGGATCCTTCCGTATTTATTTTGCTTAAAACGGTTGCGGATAATTTTCATCACTTCCCGGGAAACCGGTTCAACAAGCTGTATGCCGATTTTCAGGAGCGGATCTATTTGCCGTTTGTGGAAATGATTCGTGAAGGAATCGGTTCCAGATCACCGGAGAAAACAGCTAATCTGATATTTGGCTCGCTTGTTGGCTGCACAGCATTGAACATCCACCACCATAACCGGAACGAGATCGACGTGGAAGGGATCGTCGATATGATTTTTTCAGGCATACAGTCAAAGGAGAAATGAATGAAATGGTCATCCTGAAATCGCGAGCAGAAATTGAAGAAATGAGAAAAGCCGGCAGCATTGTCGCTGCTTTTCATCGAGCAATCGCAGGTATGATCCGGCCGGGTGTCACGACGCTCGATATCGAATCGTTTGCAGTGCGGTTTCTGAAGGAGAATGGCGCCAAGGCTCATACGATAGGCTACAACGGCTATCCGTTTGCGACATGTGCGTCTGTCAACGACGTCATTGCGCATGGTTTTCCGAGCCGAAAGCCGCTCAAGGAAGGCGACATCGTCAAAATCGACATCGTCGCGGAAGCGGATGGCTGGATCGGCGATTCGGCTTGGTGCTATGCGGTCGGCGAGGTGTCGGAAGAAGCCCGTAATTTGATGCGGGTAACGAAGGAATGCTTATATCTCGGTATCGAAAAAGCTGTCGTCGGAAACCGGATCGGCGATGTGATGCACGCGGTTCAAACCCATGCCGAGCGAAACGGATTCTCGGTGGTGCGCGATTTACTCGGTCATGGCGTAGGAAGGGAGATGCACGAGGAACCTACTTATCCCCACGTCGGGAAACCGGGAAAAGGCTTCCGCTTGAAGGAAGGGATGGTTTTTACGATCGAGCCGATGCTCAATGCCGGAAAACCGTCAATGACGATTGATGCCGACGGATGGACCGCCAGAACCGTTGACGGCTCGCTTTCCGCACAGTACGAGCATACAATCGCCATTACTGCGGATGGACCGATTATATTGACCGCACAATAGAATCCACCCCTTTTATTGGCGGGAAGCTGAGGAAATCACATTTAACACAGCGTGTATGTTGAAACAAACGAAAACGGTAACCCTATTCGTTACCGTTTTCATATGGAACCCTTTATCTTACTCGGATAAACACCAAAACATTGTCTCTTGATAACACACGTTGGAACCCGTTATTCAAAAGACAGCGTGCAGCAGGGCCCACACGCCTACCGATCATTAAAAATGGGTTGCATGGTGCGGCCGTTCCAATGATGCTGACGTCGCGAATAATGCGTCTCCGTACGCCATTTACTCTGACACGTCTGAATAAAATCACAACCACATCGGTCATCTTGATCACCTCGCTCCTCCTTGCATGGTATAAAGAATGCAAATGAGGGAAGCTTGGCAACTGATACGAGCCTGTTGGAAATGAATATGTGCGAATCGATACGGCAATGTACTGGAAAATGGCAGCCCGAAAGAACGAGCGGCATGGGACATTCAGAACGTGCGCCTCTCCCGGCTCACGTTGCGACGCTGCATGGCGGTGCACGACCACGTGCGCTGAAAGAAGGGGATGTAGCGGAAAAAGAGGAATTCAAGAAAAAGCATGCTCTTGAATCCCTCTTCATGTTCCCGTTCGGTTTTCATTTTTTACCGATTCTTGGCCCCAGCCTGTTCAATCACCCGTACCATGGCTTTTATTTGCCCCATATGCTGCGCTTCCTCCAGCAACGCAAGACCGGCCAGTTCCCCAAAGGTTTCAAGCCCCAATATTGGTTTTTCCAGCGAATCATTGAACCGTTCTACAGGGATTTGTTTGACCCGATCCAACTGATCCTTCAACTGCACAATGAGTTCGCCTACGGTAGGGACATCTGCTTTCCAATCGGCTGGCTTGGTTCCACTGCCGAATAATTCAAGATAACGAGCCGGAATATTCGTTGTTTTGTGAGGGAATCCGAACATAATCTGTTCAGTAAGCGTTAAAACATGACCGATTTGCCATAAGATTGTGTTGTTAAAGCCGTCTGGCTGCACTTGTGCAACTTCCTCCGAGACAGCTTCAGCCTGCTTAATGAAATAACCCCTCGTCAGTTCGAAATGCCTCAACACCAATTTGCTCATGCTCTTCGCTCCTTCCAAATATTGCATCCCCCACACCTTACCAAACTTTATTTCACGTGTGAAGGACGGAAAAAAGTCAAAACCTGCAAAGCTACGTCAACAAGCAGGAAAAGCTTAAGCTTTTCCTGGAGCGGGTCAGCAAAACAACGAAACCGCAACCCATGCACCCAATAAGGTTTGCCCTGACCGAAATCGGGTAGTGATAGTACGGGGCCACTTTTTCGCAGATCAATCGAAATGAAAAGAAATAAAATTTACTGCTTGGTGATTGACTGGCGTAATTTTATTTCTTATAATGAAAACGGAAACAAGCGAATATTTTAACTATTCTCCATAGCGAAACGGAGGTTGCTTTCATGGACCAACCTGCGAAATTGCTGGATTATCGCTCCAGAAGGGAGCATTTGCTCATCGGTCTCATGTCAGGTACTTCGCTTGACGGTGTCGATGCCGCATTGGTGGCGATTCGCACGAATGAACACGGGGAGATTGAAAACGCTTCACTCCGCGAGTTCTTTTACATGCCCTATTCCGATGAACTGCGCGAATGGGTCATGAGTCTGTGCAGTGTCGAGTCGGCTCGGGTGGACAGGCTCACAGCCGTTCACTTCGGACTGTCGGAATGGTACGCGTACGCGGTGCAACAGCTGATGGACAAGGCAGGCGTGAACGCGGAGGATGTGGACGCGGTCTGCATGCACGGCCAAACGATCTGGCATATCGCCGGACGTGCGCCGTTCCCGGGTCCGACGGGCATGACAGAGGTCCGCGCCTCGCTGCAAATCGGCGAGCTTTCCACACTGGCCGAGCGCACCGGCATCCCGGTCGTGGGCAATTTCCGAGCGCGCGATCTTGCTGCAGACGGCGAAGGGGCGCCATTGGTTCCATACGCCGACTACATCCTGTTCCGCCATCCCGAAAAGGGCCGGCTGCTGCAAAATATCGGGGGAATTGCCAACGTCACGGTTCTGCCTGCAGGGGTCGGCATCGAGAACGTCATAGCGTTTGACACCGGACCCGGCAACATGATCATGGACCAGATCGTCCAGATCGTGACGGATGGACGGCTTCGCTACGATGAGGGAGGCAGGATGGCTGCATCCGGGACTGTGTCGCAGCAGCTTCTGGAGCGTCTGCTGCAGGATCCGTACTACCGGGCCAAGCCGCCGAAGAGCACGGGACGGGAAGTGTACGGACTGTCCTTCGCGCAGGAGCTCGCGACAGAGGGAGGAAAGCTCGGGATCAGCGGAGCGGATCTCGTCGCGACGGCGACGGCACTCACAGCGACCTCCATCGCACAGGCCTACTTGCAATTCGTCATACCTACTACCAAAGTGGAGGAAGTGATCGTCTCCGGGGGAGGCGCTCACAACCAGACGCTGCTTCGCATGCTGCAAAGCCAGCTGCCCGCAGAGCTGACCGTCATGACCACGCAGCAGTTCGGCATGCCGGACGACGCGAAGGAAGCTGTCGCTTTTGCCATTTTGGGTCACGAGACACTAATGGGCCGACCGTCCAACGTACCTTCAGTGACAGGTGCCAAGAGGGCCGTACCGTTAGGAAATATATGCTTTTAACTGAAAAGACGTAGGGGGTACCATCGTGAAAAAACGAGTGTTGGCAGGCTTTTTCCTATCATTGTCCCTGATGCTCTCCGCATGTTCCGGCGGAGGGGGCACAGCAGCTCCCGGCGACCAGGCGAAGCCGCAGGAAGGACAGCAGGCGGCTGCGAAAACGGAGCTGGTCGTGGCAGCGGAGCAGGAGCCGGTAGGCTATGATCCTCACAAAGTACCGGCAGCATCCAGCGTGCGTGTCTACGCCCTCATTTACGACAGTCTGACCAAGCTGGACGAAAACATGAACATCGTCCCGAACCTGGCGGAGAAGTGGGAAATCACACCGGATGGCAAAACCATCACGATGTTCCTGCACAAAGGGGTCAAGTTCCACAACGGCAAAGACATGACGTCTGAAGATGTGAAATATTCCTTCGAGCGCATCTTGAACCCGGACACCGGTGCGATCGCCAAGTCGTACTTCTCCAGCGTCGAGTCTATCGAAGCCAAAGATCCGACGACGATCGTATTCCATCTGAAAAACGCCGACGCCGCCTTTATCGCAAACACCGCGAGCGCATACGCTTCCATCGTACCGAGCGGCTCGACTGATCTGACCAAAGAAGCCATTGGCACAGGGCCTTTCAAGCTGGAGAAAAGCGAGCCGGGCCAATACGTCCTGCTGAAGAAAAATCCGGATTACTTCAATAAAGACCTGCCGAAAGTGGAAGCGATCAAATTCCAGATCATGAAGGACGAGGCCGAGCGTCTGGCCGCGATCCGTTCCGGCAAAATCGACATCAGTGTCGTTTCCGCCGATTCCGCCAAGCTGCTGGAAGGCAAGCCAGGCGTGCAGGTGAAAAACTACCAGTCGCTCGAATACAGCTACCTGGGTATCAACGTAAACAAAAAGCCGTTTGACAATCCGAAAGTGCGCGAAGCGATCAGCTATGCCGTAGACCGCAACCAGATCGTACAGACCGTCTGGAAAGGCGAAGCGGCACTGACAGGCCCGATCGCGCCGGCTCTTACCAACTGGGCGGTAGATACTGCCAGCTACCCGACTTACAAGACCGATGTGGAAAAAGCGAAGAAGCTGCTCGCGGAAGCAGGCTTCCCGAACGGCTTTGACACGCAGATCGAGACTGCCGCTACTTACCCGGACATGGTAGAAACCGCGCAAGTGATCCAGCAGCAGCTCAAGGCCATCGGCATCAACGCGAAGATCAACCAGCTCGAGTGGGGCAACTACATCGAAACCTGGAAGTCCAAAGACATGAACCTGATGGTCGGACGCAACACGTCTGGCGTGGATGCCGACCGTTCCATGCGCTTCTTCTTCTCGTCGACCGGTTCCGCCAACGTCTGGAACTACTCCAACCCGGCGTATGACGAGCTGGTGAACAAAGCGCTCGCTACCGTCGACCAGGCCGAACGCAAAAAGCTGTACGACCAGGCGCAAACCTTGCTCGTAGCAGATGCGCCAAACCTGTTCCTGGCTTCGCCGAAGAACTACTACGCCGTGCGCGACAACGTCGATTTCACCCCAAGCGCTGCGGGTGAAGTGTACTCCCTGATCAAGACTTCGATCAAGTAACATCCGTACCAACAAGGCTCCGCCTGACCACTGGCGGAGCCAAGTTTTCTAATACAGATAAGAATTATAGGATTCTTATCCAGTATAAGTGCAACATAGCGAGACTTCGAGCGAAGTGAGATAGCAAGACTTGTGCCCTTTGGGTACTAAGGCTCCGCCAAAGGCTTGGCGAAGCCAAGTTTTCTAATACAGATAAGAATTATAGGATTCTTATCCAGTATAAGTGCAACTAAGGCTCCGCCAAAGGCTTGGCGAAGCCAAGTTTTCTAATATGGAGGGAACCAAAGTGGGGTCTTATCTAATCAAACGCATCGCCAGCCTGATTCCCATCCTGTTTGGCATCTCCGTTTTGGTCTTTACCATCCTGCATCTGGTGCCGGGCGACCCAGCCTCTATCATGCTGGGAACCAACGCGACGCCGGAGGCCATCGCGGCTCTGCACAAGAGCATGGGACTGGATCAGCCGCTGGTTACGCAGTACTTTCACTGGATCGGCGGAATCTTGCGGGGAGATTTCGGGGTATCCGTACATTCAGGCGAAGAAATATTGCCGCAAATTCTGAGCCGATTCCTGATCACGCTGCAGCTGACCGTGTTCGGCGTCCTGATCGGCTGGGTACTTGCGATCCCGTTCGGCATCCTCTCGGCGATCCGGGCTCATTCCAAGACGGACATTATCGTCCGCGTGGCTACCTTGCTCGGGATCTCGGTCCCCAACTTTGCCATCGGGACGCTTTTGCTGCTTGGCTTTTCACTCTATTTCAACTGGTTTCCTCCGATTGATGTCGTCAGCTTCTGGGAAAACCCGGCGGAAGCCTTCCAGGTGTTTATCCTGCCGGCCGTGACGATGGGCATCGTCGTAGCGGCAGGGGTGATGCGGATGACTCGATCCGCCTTCCTGGAAACCATGGACAAAGATTTCATTCGTACCGCGCGAGCCAAAGGAAACAGCCAGTGGACGGTTGTCATGGGCCATGCGTTCCGCAACTCCTCGATCCCGATCGTGACCATCGCCGGAATGCAGATCGGGTACCTGTTGGGCGGATCAGTCATCGTGGAGCAGCTGTTTTCGATACCGGGTCTGGGTCAGTACATTCTGGATGGCATCTATCAGCGGGATTATCCGGTAGTACAGGGAGGCGTGCTGTTCGTCGCTCTGGTATTTGTCCTGGTCAATCTGCTCATCGACCTGATCTATACCTGGATTGATCCGCGTATCAAGTATTGACAAGGGGAATGCGACATGAGCACTTTTCGAAAGCGATTTTTGGCGAATAAAACGGCTGTCTTCTGCTCTGTGCTGCTGGCGCTCCTCTGCGTGACGGCGGCTTTGGCGCCGGTTCTTGCACCGCATGACCCGACGCAGATGTTTCAGGAGCATCGGATGGAAGGCAGCTCTGGCGACTTTTTGCTCGGCACCGACCAGTTCGGGCGCGACCTTCTCAGCCGCATCATCTACGGGGCGCGCGTATCCTTGGTCGTAGGCGTCTCCGCCGTGCTGGTCAGCGTCGTGTTCGGCACGCTGTTTGGACTGATCGCCGGCTATTTCGGACGCATGGTGGACGGCTTCATCATGCGATGCATGGATGTGTTGTTTGCTTTTCCGGAGATTTTGCTGGCGCTGGCGATTGTCGCTGCGCTAGGTCCGGGCACCTTTAACACGATCATGGCGATCGGGATTGTGAATATTCCCATCTTTACCCGTACAGTCAGGGGGGCCGTGCTCTCCATCAAAAACCTCGAGTACGTGGAAAGCGCCCGCGCCATCGGGGCGAGTACCAGCCGTATTTTGTTCCTGGAAATTTTCCCGAACGTGACCGCTCCTCTCCTCGTGCAATCCTCGCTCGCGATTTCCGGGGCGATTTTGACCGAATCCGCGCTCAGCTTTTTGGGCTTGGGCATCCAGCCGCCGGACCCATCTTGGGGCGGCATGATTTCCGAGGCTCGCCGGTACATGGAGCTGGCTCCCGGCATGATCATCTGGCCGTGCCTGGCGATGACCGTGACGATTTTGGCCTGCAATATGTTCGGCGATGCCATTCGCGACATTCTCGACCCGCGTCATCGCGGCAAGTAGGCGGGAGGCATCGATATGAACGGAAACGAGCTTATGCTGCGCATGGAAAAAAGCCTGGAGGACGGGATCGCCCGGGGGATTTTTCCGGGCGGGGCTGTTAGCCTGATGCGAAAGGGAGAAAAGACGCTGACGGCGGTCAAAGGCAAGACCGGGAGCGGAGAGGGAGCGGTGGATGTGAATGCAGACACCCTGTACGACATGGCTTCCCTGACCAAGGTCATGGTGACGCTGCCGCTCGTTTTGCTCAGCGTGCAGGCCGGCAAGCTGTCATTGGCAGACGCGCTTGTCACCCATTTGCCCGAGCTGAAGCAAGGCAGAGACTGCGAACGGAAGGAACAGATCAAAATTGCCCATCTGCTGACTCACACATCCGGCTTTCCTGCCTGGCGTCCGTTTTTTCTCATCGGCCAGGGCAAAAAGGAGTACATCAGCCTGATCGCACAGGAGCAGCTCGTGAACACCCCCGGAAGCCAAGTCGTATACAGTGATGTAGGATATATGCTGCTCGGATTCCTGCTGGAGCGCATCTGGGGGGAAGAGCTGGACTCGCTTGCCCAAAGGCTCGTCTTCCGGCCGAGCGGGATGGAAAACAGCTGCTATTTGCCCTTGCGGCACGCTTTGCCCAAGATCAGCGGCATCGCCTATACGGAACGCGGCAACGAGTTCGAGCGGAATATGGCGCAAAACTACTTGGCCGAGCTGGAGCCCTTCGACCATCCGAGCGTCGGCAAATGGCGGGGAAAACTGTCGAATTACCAGTGGCGGGAAGGATTCATCTGCGGGACCGTGCACGACTGCAACGCCCACTACGGCCTTGGGGGAGTGAGCGGACACGCCGGGCTGTTTTCAACGATCGGCGACGCGGAGCGGTATATGGAGATCTGGACTTCCGATGACGCTCCTGTACGGATTGACCCGGTGCTGAGGGCCCTCTCGATCCGTTCTCATACCGATCACAGCACACAGCGCCGAGGTCTCGGCTGGATCATCTCGTCTACCGGCGGGTCGCTGGAACAGCTCGCGGCGGGCTGCACGGGCGGAGACCTGGCATCGGGGCGGGCGTTTGGCCATACAGGCTTCACCGGCACTTCCATCTGGTCGGACCCGCAGCGAGAGGCTACGATCATTACGCTGACGAATCGGGTGCATCCCGTCGCCAGCCCTTTGATCGGTCCGTGGCGCATCGCCCACCACAATCAACTATTTGGGAGCCTGTCGGCGCATCGTGAAAGGGGGAGTACCCATGACAGCCATGCTAACCATCGATAACTTGCGCACGTCCTTTCTCCAATCCGGCAAAAAGCTGACCGTGATCGAGGGAGTCAGCCTGACCGTAGAGCCTGGCGAAACCGTAGGGGTGGTCGGGGAATCCGGTTGTGGAAAAAGCGTCACCAGCATGTCGATCATGCAGCTGTTGGGACGAAATGTGGAGATGAGCGGCAGCATTCGTTTTGAAGACAAAGAGCTGCTCACTCTTTCCGATAAAGAGATGCAAAAAATTCGCGGCAACCAGATCGCGATGATCTTTCAGGAGCCGATGACGTCGCTCAATCCGCTGCATACGATCGGCAAGCAGATCGGCGAGCCTTTGCGCCGCCACCTCGGCTTGTCCAAGCAGGAGGCGAAAGAGCGGACGATCCACCTCCTCAAGCAGGTAGGGATTCCGCGTGCGGAGGAAATTGTCTGGGACTATCCGCACCAGCTCTCCGGAGGGATGCGCCAGCGCGTCATGATCGCGATGGCGATGGCCTGCGAGCCAAAGCTGCTGATCGCCGACGAGCCGACGACGGCACTCGACGTGACGATCCAGGCGCAAATTCTCGAGCTGATGAAGAAAGTGCGAGACGAGCAAGGCACCTCCATCTTGCTGATCACCCACGACCTGGGCGTGGTCGCGGAAATGTGCCATCGCGTCATCGTCATGTACGCCGGCCAGATCGTGGAAGAAGCGGACGTGAAAAAGCTGTTCGACGAGCCCAAGCATCCGTATACGCGCGGCCTGCTCAAGTCGATGCCGAGCGTAAACGTGAATCAGGACCGTCTGGAGGCCATTCCGGGAGCGGTGCCGCAGCTCAGTGAAATGCCTGAGGGGTGCCGCTTCGCTCCGCGCTGTTCCCACGTCATGGATATTTGCCGAAAGCAAAATCCGGAGCTCCTGCCTGTTTCCGATTCGCAAAAATGCAGGTGCTGGCTGTATCGCGAGGGGGAAGCGCAATGAAGAAGCCACTTTTGGAAGTCAAATCGTTAACGAAGCATTTTACGAGCAAGCAAGGCTTTTTCAGCCAAGAAAAAGTCGTTCGGGCTGTCGATGGAGTCAATCTCACAGTCTACCCGGGCGAGACAGTCAGTATCGTCGGCGAATCCGGCTGCGGGAAGTCGACGACAGGCCGCTGCATTTTACGGCTGATCGAACCGACCGACGGGGAAATCCTGTTCGAAGGAAACGACATCCGCAAGCTGAACCCTTCCGAGCTGCGTCAGGCCAGACGTGATATGCAGCTCGTCTTTCAGGATCCTTTCGCTTCGCTCAACCCGCGGAAAACGATCGGGCAGATCCTCGAAGACCCGTTGATCATTCACGGCATCGGGACGGCAGCCGAACGCCGGCGCCAGGTCGAGGAAATGATCGGGATCGTCGGGCTGTCCAAAAAGCAGCTGGATCGGTTTCCCCATGAATTTTCCGGCGGGCAGCGGCAGCGGATCGGAATCGCCCGGGCGCTGATCCTGCGCCCCAAGCTGATCATCGCGGATGAGCCCGTATCCGCGCTGGACGTATCCATCCAGGCGCAGATTCTCAATCTGATGCAAGATTTGCAGAAGGAATTCAATCTGACCTACCTGTTCATCTCCCACGACCTGAGCGTCGTGCGCCACATTTCCGACCGGGTCGCGGTCATGTATTTGGGAAAAGTGGTCGAGGTGGCAGACAAACATTCTCTGTATGAACGGCCGACCCATCCCTATACGCAGGCGCTATTGTCGGCAGTACCCGTTCCGAATCCGCATCTGACGACCCAGCGCATCATTCTGGAGGGTGATTTGCCCAGTCCGGCCAATCCGCCGTCCGGTTGCACCTTCCACCCGCGTTGCCGGCATTGCATGGAAATCTGCAAGACAACTGCACCGCCCGTGCGCGAGCTGACGGCGGGCCACTGGGTTTCCTGCCACTTGGACGACGCCGGCGCCATCAGGCCGGAAGCATGAAGAATAGAGGAGGTTCGGAGAGCTTGAAATTGGAAAACTTGGAGCAATTGACGACCGAAGGAAAAAACGAAAGCACTCGGGACCTGGACCGGATGAGTGCCCGAGGAATCGTGCAATTGATGAACGACGAAGACAAAAAAGTGCCGTATGCAGTCGAACGCGTACTGGATGAGGTATCGGAAGCGGTGGAGCTGATCGTCGCAGCCATGGAGCGGGGCGGCAGGCTGTTCTACTTCGGCGCCGGGACGAGCGGACGCCTGGGGATCCTCGATGCGTCCGAGTGCCCTCCCACCTTTGGCACCGATCCCGAGCTGGTGCAGGGCGTGATCGCAGGGGGGCAATCCGCCATGATCCGCGCAGTGGAGGGGGCGGAAGACTCCGTCGAATTGGGACAGGAGGATGTCCGCAAGTACGGCGTGACGGATCGCGACGTGGTCGTCGGCATCGCGGCCAGCGGGCGTACGCCTTACGTCCTCGGTGTGCTGAAGGAAGCGCAGGAGATCGGCGCGCGGACGATTGCCTTGTCCTGCAACCAGCCGTCTTTCATCAACAAAGGGGTGGACGTCGCGATCAACGTAGTCGTGGGGCCTGAAGTGCTGACCGGTTCGACCCGTCTCAAGGCGGGAACGGCCCAGAAGCTTGTCCTCAACATGCTGACCACCGCGACCATGATCCGGCTGGGCAAAGTGTACGGCAACCTGATGGTGAACGTCCAGGCGACGAACCAAAAGCTGAAGGAACGGGTAAAGCGGATCGTGATGGAAGTGACGGGCGTCAGCTACTCGGAGGCCGAGCGGTTGGCCGAGCAGGCGAAAGGGGACGCCAAGACGGCGATCTTGATGAAGCTGACCGGTACCAGCAGGGAAGAGGCGGTGCAAATGCTTCAGCTCGCCAACGGAAGGATTCGGGAGGCACTTTCCAAGTACAGTTGAGCGCGGAAAGTGGAGAGTTGCTAGTTTTTCGATCACAGTGAGGAGGGATTCCATGTTGCCAGAGCACATTCGCTCCGAGCTGCGCGCCATCGTCGGCGAGCAGCATTGTCTGGACAAACAGGAGGCGCTGGTCGCGTACTCCTATGATGCGACGCCGATGCAGCAGTCGTTGCCTGACGTCGTCGTCATGCCGAACAGTACGGAGGAAGTAGCGCAGATCATGCGGGTGGCAGCCAAGCACCAGATTCCCGTCGTGACGCGCGGTGCCGGGTCCAATCTCTGCGCCGGAACGATTCCGGTCGGAGGCGGTATCGTACTTGTCTTGAACCGAATGAACCGCATCGTGGAAATCGATGAGCAAAACTTGACGATAACGGTCGAGCCCGGCGTGCGCACCTCCGACATCCATCAGGCGGTTGAAGCCCGTGGCCTGTTTTATCCACCCGATCCGGGCAGCATGGTCATCTCGACGATCGGCGGAAACATCGCGCTCAATTCGGGAGGTCTTCGCGGTCTCAAGTACGGAACGACGAAAGATTACGTGCTGGGACTGGAAGCGGTCCTGCCGAACGGGGAAATCATCCGCACCGGCGGCAAGCTGATGAAGGACGTGGCAGGCTACGACCTGACCAAGCTTTTGGTCGGAAGCGAAGGCACGCTGGCGATCATCACCCAGGCGATCCTGAAGCTGATTCCGAAGCCGCAGACCCAGCGCGTGATGCTGGCGATGTACGCGGACATGTCGCAGGCAGCTCGCTCTGTATCGGACATCATCGCAAACCGGATCATCCCGGGGACGCTGGAGTTTTTGGACCAAGGGACGATCCGCGTGGTGGAGGACTTCAAGCAGATTGGCCTGCCGACAGACGTAGCCGCGATTCTGCTGATCGGCCAGGACGGCGAGCCGCAATCGGTAGACCGGGACGTAGAGCGGATCGCGGAGATTTGCAGGAAAAACGATGCGGTGCAGATCAAGGTCGCGACGACGCCGGAAGAAGCGGAAGAGGTCATGACCGCGCGCCGCAGCGCTTTGGCGGCTTTGTCGCGGATGCGCCCGACCACGATACTCGAGGATGCGACAGTGCCTCGCGCGCAAATCGCGCCGATGGTGGCAGCCATCCAGGAAATCACGGAGCGGTACGGTTTGCACATTTGCACCTTTGGTCATGCAGGTGACGGCAATCTGCATCCCACCTGTATGACCGATGCGCGCAATCACGAAGAAATCGAGCGGGTGGAAGAAGCGTTCGCGGAAATTTTCGCCGCCGCCATCGATCTGGGCGGAACGATCACGGGCGAGCATGGCGTCGGAATCGTCAAAGCGCCTTATCTGGAGTGGAAGGTAGGTGCTGCGGGGATTGAAGTGATGAAGGGCATCAAGAAAGCCTTCGACCCGCAAGGCCTGCTCAATCCCGGTAAGATGTTCGCCAAAGAGTCCCGGAACAGAGTGGTGATCCGTCGTGCTTAAAGAAGCGTTGATCGACAAACTGGATTATGAAGAGCTGGCCAACTGCATGCGCTGCGGCTTCTGCCAGCCGGCCTGTCCGACCTTCCGGGAGACGGGCTACGAGGCAGCATCTCCGCGGGGACGGATCGCCCTCATGAAAGCTGTGGCGGACGGCGTCATGGAGCCGGACCAAGACTTCGTGGATCAGATGAATCTGTGCCTCGGCTGCCGCGCCTGCGAGCCTGTCTGTCCGGCGGGCGTCCCGTACGGCCAGCTGATCGAGCAGACGAGAGAAGCCATCGAGCAGGTGCAGGAGCATCCTCCGTGGGTCAAGGCCGTCCGCAAGATCGCCTTTACCCATCTGTTCCCTCGTCAGGACCGGTTGTACCGTCTGGGCAGCCTGCTGCATCTCTACCAGCGCTCCGGCTTGCAAAAAGTCGTGCAAAAGCTTGGTGTGCTGCGTGTCCTGCCGAAGCAGCTCCGCGAAATGGAAGCGATCATGCCCGAGGCGACGGGAAAAGGAGTCAGCGAATACCTCGGTGCGAGGGTCATCCCGGCTGTCGGCGAACGAAAGCGGAGGGTCGGCATGTTCCATGGCTGCATCATGGATGTGCTTTTCAACGAGACCAATCTGAACACGGTGCGGCTCCTGGCCGAAGCAGGCTGCGAGGTCGTCATCGCCGAGGGCCAGGTGTGCTGCGGAGCCTTGCATGCGCATAGCGGAGAGAGGGAAGCCGCGAAAGACTTGGCGCGAAAAAACATTGCCGCCTTCCGCGAGGCGGATGTGGACGTGATCGTGTCCAATGCGGGCGGCTGCGGAGCGCTGCTCCAGGAGTACGACCATTTGCTCGCGCACGATCCGGACTGGGAGGAAGACGCGAAGTGGTTTTCGTCGAGGGTCAAGGATATCAGCGAGGTGCTGGCCGAGCTGGTCGAGCCGGACTCCTGGGGAGCTCTGCCCGGACCTGTGCGAGTCACGTACCAGTCTTCCTGCCACCTGCGCAACGGCATGAAAGTCACCAAAGAGCCGGTCAGCCTGCTGCAGTCGATCCCCGGCGCTACCTATGTGCCGCTGCGCGAAGGGGACCGATGCTGCGGCTCGGCGGGCATCTACAACCTGGTGCAGCCCGAGATGGCAGGCAACCTGCTGGATGAAAAGATGGGCCATGTCGCCGCGACCCAGGCTGACATTTTGGTCACCTCCAATCCCGGCTGCCTGCTGCAGATGAAAGCGGGAATCAAGCGCGCAGGCCTGGAGGACCGGATGGAAGCCGTACACCTCGTAGATTTGCTTGCGAGAGTGCGGACGAAGACGGGGACGGCGTCTGTCGAACGAAGAGGATCGTCATAAAAAAGACAGCCAGTCGCAGGCACGAGGTAACCGTGCTTGTGGCTGGCTTCTTTTGTTTTCCTCATCCCTTCGCGACCCAGCCGCGCTTTACTTCACGTGATCCAGCACGCTTTTGATGTTCGCGGCGGAGTCCTGCCCGACGTTCAAATTGTAGTACCCGCGGACAGCCTGGTAGACGGCGTTTAGGTTTTTGCTGCTCTTGTTCTTGCGGTAGGCGGCGATCTCCTTTGCGAACCGAGGGTGGTGGATGAGATCGCGGCTCCAGTCCCACACGCGCGGCTTTCGCGCGTCCGCTCTTGCCTGGCTCAGCATTTGGGCGAAGCGGGGGATAGCGTATTGGGCGATCTTCCTGCTCGCGTTTTGGTATTCGTTCGTTCGGGCGCCGGCGGAGTATACGGGATCGTAAAGGTCGCCGTACGCTTTGCCATTGACGTAAATGAGCTCCCGGGTCTGCAGCGGCACCATGCCCGGCAGCAGCTTGACCTGGAAATATTCCCAGCCTGACGCCGTCTTTTTCCCGGGAAGGACGAGCGTGACGAAGTGAGACAGCCGGTCGTACGCATACTCTTCGGGGTATTCTACCGGTCCGGGATCCATGCTGAGCGCGGTTTGCGGATAAATATAGCCTTCCTTGTCGACCGCAAAGCCCGGCAGACCGACCTCGACAGCCCAGCGGACGGCCACGTCGTCCGAGTCCTTCAGGTCGATTCCTCCGTGATAGGGACGGACTTCTCCAAACATCCGGTAGAGAACGGTCGCCACGAATTGTCTGGTCGCTACACCGTCGTCGATCTCTTCCGGCTTGACGTATCCTGCGTCGATCAGCGGCTGCAGGCGGGCGTTCATCTGGAGCTGCGCCCGCGTCTCCCTCAGCTTTCTGCCCTCCTCTGAATATTCTTCTGTGCCGGCTATCTGTCTATCCAAGTCGTCCAGATTGACATTGGCCGGAATGGATGGCGGCAAGATTCCGATGAGATGGTACAGATTCCAGAGAAACCCTTTTTTCGAGGAGACGAATTTGCGATTGTTTTCAAAGGGGAAGCGCCAATAAGAGCCTCCGCTGTCCACGTCAGCGAAATACGTATCTTTGGTATACGTCGTTTTCATGACAGGCACCTGCGGATTGGAGATCGAAACCATCTGCACGTTCAAGAACAAATACTTTTCCGGATTGGGCGGCAGTTTGTACGTGATGCGATAGCTCGCGGCTGCTTCCGCAACGGTCGGAACAGGAGCGGTGGCAAAAACGGCGGAGAAGCACAGGCTGCCGGCAAGAACGCCGATCCAGATGCGTTTTCTGTTCATAACCAATCATCCTTTGGTTTGTGGTGTTTGTTAGACGGCGCTGTTTCCATTTGGTTTCCAGATTCGGATCTGCGGGTCAGCTGCCGAGAAATTTCGGCTTGCCATCAAAGACCCACATCTGGCTGCTGCCATCGACTCTCTCCAGCAAGGAAGCGGATCCATGCTCCTTTGCAAATCGCAGCTCCGCGTCCGTCAGCGGGATCATCCACAACAGTTGGACAGGGTCTCCGGATTTGTCGGGGAACGCGATGGCAGGGGCGTTCTCCGGCTTTGCGAGCAGGACGGAGGCGAACCGATCGTCGGCCTGGCCGATCTCCCGGCACGGAAGGGTGTGACCGTGGGCAAGGAAGGTCAAATAGGACCAGGGCAAGGAAGTTTGCCCGCTGATGTACGACAGGATCTCTTTTTCATGTGGGGCAAGCGAGCTGGTTTCAAAGGCGAAGGCCAGCTCGAACCGGCGCAGCAGCTCGGGCTTTTCGGTATACTGCTCGACTTTGGGCTGCGGCAAAATGGATACGCCGAGGGTCACGGCATAGGTGACATCCCCTTTTTCGACGGTTACCAGTGCTTTGGGAGGCCATTGGCCGCCATCGATGCCGTAGTACGTTTTCACGGGGCCTAGGGAAGAAGTGATGGCGTCCAAATACCGCTGCTGCAGATCCGGCCAAGGATGAGCGTCCCAGCTCGACCAAAATTGCTGCGCCGATTCGATCCGGGCATACAGGGCGTTCGTCTCGGGCGTGCCAAGCGGAAAACAAAGGGAAGACTCGGCGACGCAATCTCGTGCATAGGCGGGATAGTGGGAGCCGTCTTCGGATGGCCCCGCCCAACCTGGGATGACGGAAAGGACTTCGTTCTCATAGAGAAGGGCAGCGGCGTCCCCTTCTTCCAGCCATACAATGGAGAGCCGGTCAGGGTCGAGCCGCTCCGCGCCGTTCGGGTGAGCGCAACAATCGCGAGGCAGCATCGGGGCACTCCCGTCTTCCATGGCTGACAGATCCAGGTCTGCGGGAGCCGTCCCGTAGTTGCGGACACAGCAAGAGCGGATGCGGGCGTATTCCGTGCCAGGATGGTCCCACAAGTAGAAATAAACGCCATGCTCGTCTTCTTCGACAAACGCCTGAACTGGGCAAATGGGTGAAAATTCCTCCAACAGGATATTTTTCAACGGTTCAAACCTCCGATACAGTAAGGAATAGTTGGAAATGGCAGGCAACAGGGATAGAATACCACTATTGGTACCTTGTAACAAACTTGTGTGCGAAAGCGGGGAAGCAGGATGAAGCAATGCACGCTGTACGTATCGATTGGGGAGCATCAAAAGGTTTTGGATGCCATCGGGCAGGCTTTTCGCGAGCAAGCAGTCGAGACATCGGCAGACGGGCGTTCGGTAACAGCAGTGGATAGAAGATGGTTTGGCAAGCGCAGCATCACCTTCAACATCATGCGCGAGGACGCGGATCCGGATGAGTTTCTCCAGATGAAGCGAGGGATGTACGGGTACGTGTACCAAATCGAGACCGGTCATGAGCAGGTCAAGCAGAAGCTGCTGCTCCAAATCACGGCGCTTAATGTAGCGGTAGGGATCGTCGCGAGCCATGAGCTGGACCCGAAGACAATCGAGTCCATCCTGGAGATGGCCGAGGCTGTGCACGGCATCGTCTTTCTTCCCAATGGAAACACCTTGGACAGCCAGGGAAGATTGATCCTGAGCCCGGATGGCGATTCGGAGCTGGAGGATTTCCGGGTGACGGTGAGCTCAGACTTGATTGATGGCCACATCAAGCCGTCAAAGTCCGGTGAAGAGCGCAAAGAGCGGAGCCTCAAGCTGCTGGAAGAACGGGGCATTCCTTCCATCCGGCATCTTCCTGTCATCGTGGGAGATGAAGACGCTGTGCTCCGGACCAAGGAGGAGGTTGTTCAGCGAGCGATCGCCCTTTGTCTGATCGCCGTGTATGCAGGCGGCGTCACAGAAGGCGGGGATGTGCAGGAAGAGCGGGAGTTCATCGAGGGAATCATCGAGCAGTACGGGGCAGCCTCTTTCTTTACGGAAAAGGAAAAAGCGTTTCTGCAGGACGCGCAGCCGGATCGCACGGCAGCCATCCAGATGGTATGGATGTACGAATGCTACTGGGTGCTCCTGTGGGCGCTCGGGTACAAGGAGGAGCTCGAATTCCCCGGCCAGATCTGCGACGTCAACGCGGCGATCGACGTCCTGAAGCAGGCAGGCGACTACGCGACCTTCTTGGAAGGCGCTGTCCTTCGGAGCAAGGAAGAGATCCTGGATCAGGCGGACTTGATCTACCGGTACGATTGGGCATGCGTGGACGCGCGAATCCACGACCGGACAGTGGCAGGCGGGCTGGACGGCGGAGTGGTAATGGAGAGGCATCGGGCGCTCAACTGGTTGATCTGTTACATGGAAGACGACTGGGATCACGTGCAGATGGATACATAGGAGTGCTGGTAGCGGCAAAAAAGGCTCAAAGTCGTCGGGAGAGAGCCGCTATCTGGGAACGAGCTGAAGGAGGCCGCTGTTTACCAGTGAGTGGATGCATGGGGAGTGCGGATGGTTCAGAGTGTCCATCAAAAACGAATAGAAAAGAGAGGGCTTATCGTTGAAAAGAGTCGACGTGGTATCCGCCATCATCCGGAATGAAGAAGGGAAAATTTTGCTCGTACAGAATCGGAAAGGGGATTCCTTTTATTGGGGCCCGCCGGGTGGGGCCGTGGAGGAAGGAGAAACGCTGGAGCAAGCCCTGCATCGCGAGGTGAGGGAAGAGACCGGATACGCCATTCGCGTAACCGGATTGAGCTCTTTTGTAAAAGACAGAGGCCATCATGTGCTGTTTTTCACTTTTTTTGCACAGGTCACCGGTGGATCCATCCAAATCAGCGACCCCGATGATGACATCGTGGAGGTGAGGTGGGCGGACGCCCGACAGGCCAATGAGCTGATGCCGGATCTGGCGGCAGCACTCCAGCTGGAAGTCGGGCAGGAACAGGCACGACCCTTTTACGCTTTTGAAGGAACACGGAATTAGAAACCGCATGGCAATGCAGCATGCAGCGATGGTGGCCAGTGAAAAAGGCATCGGCAGTCACGTTCTTTCGAGGGAGGAGCGCGGACTGCTGATGCCTTTTTTCCTGCTGGAAACCAATCATGGCCCGTCCCGAGCTATCCTTTGTTATGGTACGGAGCTGGCCAGTTTCATCCGTTCTTCATGCGGCAGGCCGATGGTCAGTCTTCGTACCCGGTAAAGGGGCGAAAAGCATTCAGCCAAATAGAAAAAAATGGGCGGCAGAGAAACATTTGGGTCGTGACTCAGGTAGTACATAGTGAAGAAAGAACAGTGCATTTGCGCGGAGGTGTGTAATGAAGGACGACAACGAATGCGTACGGG
Organism: Brevibacillus brevis; assembly: GCF_031583145.1. Classification (NCBI taxonomy): domain Bacteria; kingdom Bacillati; phylum Bacillota; class Bacilli; order Caryophanales; family Paenibacillaceae; genus Brevibacillus; species Brevibacillus brevis. The sequence goes on from NZ_CP134050.1 coordinate 1,748,565, forward strand.
AAGTATTGGCGGGAAACAAAGAAGCGTACGGGTTTCTCATCGAGAAATACAAGGACAGGATTTATACGTTGCTGATGCGGATGATCCATGATGCCCAGGATGCGCAAGATCTTACGCAGGAATGCTTTATCAAAGCGTATCAATATTTGCGCAGCTTTGATCCCGAGCGGAAATTTTCATCCTGGCTGTTCCGAATCGCCGTCAATCTTTGTTTGAATACGCTGCAAGCCCGGCAAAAGAATCAGCGCCATCCGGCGGAGTGGGATGATGAATGGCTGGTGGATGAAACCAGCCCCGAATCGATTTTGCTGCAAAAAGAGCATGTGGCGGAAATCAGGGATGTCATCGAGGAGCTGCCCGAGCATTACCGGATCGTACTGCTCTTGCGCTATCTGGAAGAGATGAGCTATCAGGAAATCAGCACGGTTTTGGATGTCTCGGTCAGTACCGTACAGATGAGGCTGCATCGGGCAAAACAAAAGCTGCGGGAACGATTTCAACCATCGTGGAAGGGAGGGAGAGTAAATGAAGTGTTCTGATTGCAGGCACCGTTTGCTGCTTACCTTTGAAGACGAAAGCGCACTTTCGCAAGACAAAGGCATCCAGGAGCATCTCGCGTCTTGCGCTGCATGCCGAGCGATGCTCTCCCGCCTGCGTATGGAAGGAGAGGTTGTGACGGAAGCGATCGGACTGGAGCGGTTGCCCGATTCCTTTACCCGTTCGGTTCTGGATCAGCTGGAGCCGTATTCTCCCCAGCAAGTACCTGATGTCTCGGCAGCGCCTCTGTCTCCACGAAAGCGGAGAAAAGCGACGTGGAGACGGGCTGCCGTGGCCGTTTGCGCCGCCGTTTTTCTGGGGATGGCGGCGGGTTCCTACATCTCTCCCGCTTTTGCTGCGTATGTCTCTTCGTTTATGAGCCGCATAGGGGGAGAGCTGGGTCTGAAAAGGGCGGTGGAGCAAGGATTCGGCATCGCCGTCAACCAGGCTGTCACCGATCAGGGGATCACGCTGCGGATCAAGGACATCGTCGCCGATCCGACTCGGTTGGTCGTCTCTTATGTGCTGGAGGACGAAAATGGCAAGGAGCCGCCGAATCTGTTCGTACCTGCCTATGAAGGCAATCGGATTTACTTGACAGACGAGGCCGGCAATATGATCAATGAATCTCCGGACGTATTCCAGCAGGGAAGAGGGTACGCGGATTACACGTTCATGCTGAAATCGCCGCCCAATGACCTGGTCCTTCACTTCGATATCACGGACATGAAACCGGCCGCAAAAAAACAGGGAAGCTGGAAGCTCGAGGTGCCGGTCAATTTCGAGAAAAGCAGGGAAGCCTCTTCGTACACGCCGATCGGGGCAAGTTATTCCTCCCCCCATGGAATCGACTTCACCCTGGAGGGGGTCACGTACGGGCCGAGCGCCACCCGCTTCACTTTGGGAACGCGAAGGACTCCCGAAGAAAAGGAACGTCTGAAAGAGTGGAGCAAACAGGGGAGGGACGGGGCATCCCTGGGTGAATACAGCCTCGAATACCACATCGAGGACCAAGCAGGAAGGTTTGTCGCCGGCCTTTCGAGCGACCCGCCAGAGGACAACCGCCATATTTATTTTACACCGGGGTACAGCTCGCCCCCCGAACATACAGAGGACGACACCTGGCGCTGGTACGGAGCATTTGTGCCTTCCCAATCCCCTGAGGAGCTGTGGTTCGTCCTGGATGCCATCGTGAAGACCGAGGCCGCCGACTTTTCCATCCAGTTCCGGCCATCTGAGCTGTCCGCCGCCCCGGTCACCAAGCGGTACGAGGAGTTTTCCAGTTCCTATACCGTCAAAAACATGAGGCAGGGAACGGACCCGGAGACGAACGAACCGGTCTGGCTGATCGAACTGGTCGGGATGATGCCGGAATCTGATTTTCCGGCGTGGAGACTGGCGGACGAGACCGGCCTGGAGTATGAGGTGAGAACGGACTATTCCACTTCCAGCGTCTCCGGAGATGCGAATGGGAACATGCTGGAGCAGACATTGATCGTCAAAGGAATGCCTGCGCTTCCAAAGAATCTGACTTTGTCACTGAAGACGGTGAAAAAACGGTATGACGATCTGAACTGGAAGGTGGCCTTGCCGTCGAAATAGGAGGATGCTTGCGACGCATTCAGGCTGCAAAAAAGCTGCTACGCTTATGTAGCAGCTTTTCTTGTGCCTACCCGTCAGGACGTGGATCGCCCGGGAGCGGGGCGGGTGCTCTTGCAAAGGAACCACCGCACATGCTTTTTTTGTCAGAAATCGATTCGGAACTTCAGGAACCCTGCCTTGCGCAACGCCTCGTAGATGATGACGAGCGCCGGACCCAGGATGAGGCCGAACAATCCAAGGACCTTGAGTCCGAGAAAAAGGCTGACCAGTGCAGCGAGCGCGCTGATTCCGAGGTTTGAAGCCAGGATCTTTGGCTCAATGATACGGCGAATGACCGTGATGACCAAAAACAGAACGAGAAGCCCGATGGCGAGGTGCGTTTTGTCCGTAAAAAAGTTGTAGACCGCCCACGGTACGAGGAAGGACCCCGTCCCCAATATCGGGAGGATGTCCACCAGTACGATCAACAGCGCGATGACCGCCGAATACTTGACGTGCAGGATGACCAGGCCAAGCCACGCGAGCAGGAACGTGACGAAGCTGAGGATAATTTGCGCCCGCAAAAATCCGACGGTCGCACGGTTCAGCTGGGACAGCACGACGTTTACCTTTTCCCTGGCGGAGGGAGTGAACAGCCGCATGAACCCGGCCCTCAGCCGCGGCAGGTCGAGGCTGATCAGGAACAGCGCCACCATGTAAATGATGGTCGTCAGCAAAAAGCCGGGAATCGTCGCCACTGCGCCGAGAATGCCTTTGGCGAGGCTGGAGGCGCCGTTCAGAGCCGACGTTTTCAGGCTTTCGAACAGCTGCTGGATCTGGAAGACAGTTTCCGCAGGCAGGGAGGCGTAGTACACTTCCCAACGCACGATCGTGGATTCCAGCAGCTCGAACAAATGCTGGGAATAGGCAGGCAGGCGCTGCGCCAAATCTACGCTTTGCACGACGATTTGAGTCCCCAGCCAGTAGGCGCCGACGCCAAACAAAAGCAGGAACAAAAGAAACGAGCCGATGACGGCGCTCAAGCGATTGAGGTGAAGTCTACGGATGAGAAACATCACCATCGGCTCCAACAGGATCGCGGTCAACAGCGCAAGCAAAAAAGGTACGGAATGCGGCAGCAGAAAGAACGCAATCGCTAGGAGGATTGCTAGCAGAAGAATCTTCCGAATCGTCATGGACAGCTCCATTCTCTATCTTATAAGTAACAGGTTATATCCAATCTTTCCTATTTTATCATTTTTGCCAGGGGAAACACAATGCAGTCGCCGCACAGTAGGTGTTTGAAGATGTATGCGAAAACAATTATATCCTCTCAAGTCATAATCATCGAAATAATAGGTGTATAAAGAAAAATAAAAATTATAAGGAGAGCGACAATTGCATGATATGATGAAACTCTATATGATTCGCGGCCAAGAATCACTGAGATACATAGCAAGGGAAAGTAAGGGTGAGGAAAAGGAAGCTATTTACATTGAGTATAAAAACATCTGTCTGTTAAAATGTGAATATAAATCGACAATATTCGACATAAGTCGAAACTTGTGCAGATAAAATCCTAATTTTTCTCTTAGTGAGGTGTCAGAATGAAGCGGTTTGGATTAGCGATTCAGATTGTCATCGGTCTCATTCTGGGGATCCTGGTAGGGGCCATTTTCTTCGGCAACCCTGCTGTGGCTACCTATTTGCAGCCGATTGGTGATGTCTTCCTTCGTCTGATTAAAATGATTGTGATCCCGATCGTAATCGCGACGTTGATCGTCGGTGTTGCCGGTGTCGGCGACGTCAAGAAGCTGGGGAAAATTGGCGGGAAAACGATTTTGTATTTTGAAATCGTTACCACGATTGCGATTGTTGTCGGACTTCTGGCAGCGAACATCTTTCAACCCGGTGTCGGCGTAGACATGTCCCATTTGTCGAAAACCGACATTCACAGCTACGTGGAGACTGCTGAATCCACACAAAGCCACAGTATGATTGATACCTTCGTCAACATCGTGCCGAAAAACATTTTCGATGCGATTGTCCGCGGCGACATGCTGGCGATCATCTTCTTCTCCGTCCTGTTCGGACTGGGGGTAGCGGCAGCAGGCGAGCGCGGAAAACCGGTTCTGAACTTCTTCCAGGGTGTGGCGGACGCCATGTTCTGGGTCGTAAACGCCATCATGCGTTTCGCTCCATTCGGGGTATTTGCCCTGATCGGGGTTACCGTTTCCAAGTTTGGTCTTTCTTCTCTCGTTCCGTTGGGCAAATTGGTCATTTTGGTCCACGTGGCGATGCTGTTCTTCATCCTCGTCGTGTTGGGCACCATTGCCCGCATGAGCGGAATCAAGATTACGCAGATCATTCGAATTTTGAAGGACGAGCTGCTGCTGGCTTACTCGACATCCAGCTCCGAGACGGTTCTGCCGAAAATCATGGAGAAAATGGAACGTCTGGGCTGTCCGAAAGCGATCGCGTCCTTTGTCATCCCGACAGGCTATTCGTTCAACCTGGATGGGTCGACGCTGTACCAGGCGCTCGCGGCGCTGTTCATCGCCCAAATGTACGGCATCCACATGCCGATCAGCGCACAGATCACGCTCATGCTGGTGCTGATGGTCACTTCCAAAGGGATTGCAGGTGTGCCCGGGGTATCGTTCGTCGTTCTCTTGGCGACGCTGGGTTCCGTTGGTATTCCGCTCGAAGGTCTCGCATTCATCGCGGGGGTCGACCGTCTGCTGGACATGGCGCGCACAGTCGTAAACGTAGTCGGGAACTCTCTGGCTGCCGTTGTGATCTCGCGTTGGGAAGGCCAGTTCGACAAGAAAAAAGCCGAGCAATATTTGAAAGAAGTAAGCAACAAAGCTGCTTAATCTCGATAAGCGACAAAGCCTTCTGTCTGGAGCAATCCGGGCGGAAGGCTTTTTTTATTTCGCACACCTATTGACAGGGAGAACCAGGAAAGATAAGATCTTGTTAACCAAGTGTTAATAACAAAATGTTAATAACAAAACATGAATAATAAAAAGGGGCGCACACCGAGCGAATGTGCCCGTGGAGGCGACGAAACGAGTGAATGACACACCGATCAAGAACAAGGCCGGGCTTACGGAAGAGCAATTTTTGCAGAGCTATGACGCGAGCCGGTACGAGCGGCCATCCGTTACGGTCGACATGCTGATCTTTACCGTCGCGGATGAACAGGAGCAGAACTATCGCAAGCTATCGCCCAAGTCGCTGCAGCTTTTGCTCGTGAAGCGGGGGGATCATCCGTTCATGGGGCAGTGGGCGCTGCCGGGAGGATTTGTCTCGCCGGACGAAAGCCTGGAAGAAGCGGCTCTGCGTGAACTGCAGACGGAAACCAACATCGACGACATTTATCTGGAGCAATTGTACACATGGGGCGAAGTGGACAGAGACCCGCGGACACGCGTAATCAGCACGTCTTACATGGCGCTGGTGGACAGCGAAAAGCTGGAAGTAAAGGCGGGCGATGACGCCGACGACGCGAAGTGGTTTCGCATCGAGGACCGTTGGCTGCGAGAAAGCAAGACGGCGACAGCCACAGGCACGGTGACGGAGAAGTGGGTGGAGCTGCGCTTGTGGAACGAAGCGGAGGAGCTGTCCGCCACGCTGAAAATCACGCGGACGGTAAACGGCCGCACCGTGCGGGAGGATAGAGAAATCGTGGAGTCGAGGCAGATCGCCTTCGACCATGCCAGGATCATCCAGTACGCCCTGGAGCGGCTGCGAGGCAAGATCGAGTACACCGACATCGCCTTTGCGCTGATGCCTGAGCTCTTCACACTGTCAGAGCTGCAGCAAGTGTACGAGGTCATTTTGGGCAAGGAGCTGCTGGCCGCCGCTTTCCGCCGAAAAGTCGCCGACAAAGTGATCGAGACGAATCAGTACCGCAAGCACGCCGGACATCGGCCATCGAAATATTACCGGTTCAATCCGGAATGGACGTAAACATACCAAAGCCCAAAAGAGGGAGAGGAAACGATATGAAGACGGGAGCAGCCCGCACCAAGCGAGTGCAGACAGCCCAAGAGACGATGAAAATAGTGGAGGCGGGAGAATACGTCAACAGCAAAGACGAAGTCGTGGACATTCGAGAAGAGCTGGCCTACGCTATCCGGCATTCCATCTTGTTTCGCCCGGACGACCCTGTAGAACTGTCACCTGCCGGCATGGAGGGAAAAACCAATAGAGCGTCCATTGAAGTCACGGGGGAATCCAGTCTGGATGCAGCCAGGAGGCTGGTCCTCGACAAAGGACGATCCGACGTGATTTGCCTGAATTTCGCCTCCGCGAAAAACCCGGGAGGAGGATTCCTCAACGGGGCACAGGCTCAGGAAGAGAGCTTGGCCCGGGCGTCCGGCCTGTATCCGTGCATCGTGCAGATGGAGGAAATGTACGCCTACAATCGGGGGCTGAAAACATGCCTGTACTCGGATTACATGATCCTGTCCCCGCGTGTGCCGGTGATCCGCGATGGGGAAGACCGCCTCCTGGATCAGCCGTATGTACTGTCCTTCCTTACTGCGCCTGCCGTAAACGCCGGAGTCGTGCGGGAGCGGGAGCCTCAGAACGAGCCACGTATCGGCAGCGTGATGCTGGAGCGAATTCGGAGGATCTTGCGGGCAGCGGCGAGAAGCGGACATGGCGCTGTGATCCTCGGGGCGTATGGCTGCGGCGTGTTCCGCAACCGGGCCGTCGACGTAGCCGAGTATTTTGCACAGGTCCTCATGGACGAAGGCTACGACAGGCTGTTTGACCACATCGTCTTTGCTGTGCTGGACCATTCTGCCCGGCAAGAAAATTTGCGGGCCTTTCAGGAGAGATTCGCATGATAGCCAAAAGGAAAGAGTTTTTCGCGGACTGGAGCTGGTTCGAGCGGCTGTGGCTGCTCGCCTTTACCTTGATCAACGTCTACCTGTTTTTCGCGTTGGACGACACGCTTATCGGGCTGTGCGCATCCTTGACCGGCATGCTCAGCGTCGTGCTCGTCGCCAAAGGAAAGACGTGGAATTATTATCCGGGCATCGTAAACGTGGTGCTCTACGCCTTTGTCGCCTATGGTCAAAAATACTACGGCGAAGTGATGCTGAACCTTCCGTACTTTTTGCCGATGCAATTTATCGGGCTGTTCCTGTGGAGGAAGAACGGGGTGTCGGAGACGAAGCAAAACGATGTGCGGGTGGCCGAGATGACCTGGCGTTCGCGCATCGTCTGGAGCGTGCTTTGCCTCGCAGCGACCGCAGCTTATGCGCTGGTGCTCAAGGCAATGGGCGGGGCGCTGCCCATCGTCGATTCCTTGACCGCCGTTCTCTCCATCGTGGCGATGATCTTCATGGTAAAGCGCTATGTGGAGCAATGGATCGTCTGGATCGTTATCGACCTGCTGACGATTTACATGTGGCTGGTCGCATTCCTGGCGGACGGCAACGATATCTCCATCCTCGTCATGTGGACGTCGTACCTGGTGAACGCCGTTTACGGCTGGCTAAACTGGCGAGCCCAATACCGCGCGCAAAAGGAGGCGCCGGCATGGGAACAGTAGGCTTTATCGGGGGAAAATTTTTGCCGCTGCATCAAGGTCATGTGTACGCGATTACCCGTGCAGCGTGCTGCTGCGACGAGCTGTATGTCGTCCTCTCGCACAGCGAGGCGCGCGACCGCAAGCTGTGCGAAGACGCAGGGATGGCGCCGATGCCCTACGAGGTGAGGCTGCGCTGGCTTTCCATGCTCACAAGCGACATGGAAAATGTGCATGCGGTCGCCGTAGAAGATGCGGCAGACAGCGACGAGCACTACGACTGGGCTGCCGGGGCTGCTGATATCCGCGCCAAGATCGGCAAGCCCATCGATTTCGTCTTCAGCTCGGAAATCGACTACGACCCGATCTTCCGGCAGCTGTACCCGGAGGCGAAGCACATCGTCCTCGACCCCGGCCGCAGCCACGTGCCGATTTCGGCGACGCGGATCCGGGAAGAAGGTATATTCGCCCATTGGGAACAGATCCCGTCCGTCGTTCGTCCGACTTTTGTGAAAAAAGTGGTGGTCGTGGGGACGGAGAGCTGCGGCAAGTCGACGCTCACCCGTCACCTGGCAAAGCTGTATAACACCGTGCATGTGGAGGAATTCGGACGCACTATCTGCGAGGAGGTGGGCGGCTGCGAGACGATTTTGACCGAGGAGTATTTTCCGTACATCGCCTACGGCCACAAAATGAAAGAGTACGAAGCTCTCAAGCGGGCAAACAAGCTGCTTTTCATCGATACGGAAGCGATCGTCACGCAGTATTATTCGGAGCTGTACACGGGCCGCACCTTCCCTGTTCTGGATGAGGTGGCGAGAGAGCAGAAGTACGATCTGTGGCTCTTCCTCGAACCGGATGTGCCGTGGATCGACGACGGGTTGCGTGTGCACGGAGACACGAGCGTCCGTCAGGAAAACAATCATAGACTGAAACAAATGCTGGACGAGCGAGGCATCGCGTATACGGCAATCGGGGGGACGTACGAAGATCGTCTGCGGCAGGCGATGCACCATGTGGACGCCCTGCTCCGCAGTACTTCCCAGTCGCTGTAAATTGGGCTAGACTAGAACCACAACCATCACGCACACATACAAGGGCTGGTCGACGAGCCCGTGCTGTCCGGTGCAGACGATGCGCAGAAAAGTGAGCTAGTCCGGAACATTTTGAATCGTAGATCGGCGTGCCGACCTGCGGAAGAGTGGAGGAGTCCCTATGATGAAAGCAGTCGCAGTCACCGCTTTTGGCGGACCTGAGCACATGCAGCTCGTAGACGTGGAGATCCCGCAAGTGAAACCGAATCAAGTCCTGATCCGCGTGGAAATGACCAGTGTCAACTTTGCCGACATCAAATCGAGGTACGGAAAAAAGGGAGGGCAGCTGCCCTTTGTACCGGGACTGGACGCTGCTGGAACCGTGGAGCGGGTCGGCTCTGAAGTGACCCGCTTTCAGCCTGGACAGCGGGTAGTGGCCTTTCCGGCCGGCGGGTCTTACGCGGAGTACGTCGTCGCGAGCGAAGACCTGACGTTTGCCCTGCCGGACAACATGGACTTCGATACCGCTGCGGCTTGCCCCGTCGTCTCCTTTACTTCCTACAAGCTGCTGGCGGATGTGGCAAGGCTGGCACCGGGCGAGACTGTCCTCATCCACGCGGCTGCCGGAGGGATCGGGACGACAGCGATCCAGCTCGCCAAGCTCCTGGGCGCCGGGAAGGTCATCGGTACGGTAGGTCGTGAGAACAAAGCTGCAATCGCCATGGAGGCGGGCGCCGACCACGTCATTTGCAACGATACCGAGGACTTTGCGGCGAAAGTGAACGAGCTGACGGACGGAGCAGGGGCCGACGTCATTCTCGACTCCATTTCCGGCTCCGTGACCGAGCGTAGCATGGACTGCCTGGCATGGTACGGGCGGCTCGTCCATTTCGGCAACGCCAGCGGGGAAGTCGGCACCGTCAAGACCATCGATCTGCACGCGAGCTGCCGTTCCGTCCTCGGCTTCAGCTTTGGCACCACCCGCAGCAAGCGCCCGCACCTCTTGCAAGACACGGCTGAAAAGGTGTTCGCGTACTTGGCCGACGGAAGCCTGCGCATCAAAATCGGCCGACGCTTCGACCTAGAAGAGGCAGCGAGCGCCCATGCGTGGGTGGAGAGCAGACAAAGCACCGGGAAAGTCCTGCTTGTTGTGAGGAAGTAGGGGACAGCATGCGATGGTCCGATCCCGACGGCAAGCCATTGCATGAGGCGAATGATCACAAATTCATTTTCAAAACAGAGAGGAAAGATCTGTTGGCGGCCTTGCTCCTGATGAACGGATCCACTGCACTAAGAAGAGTCTGCTTTTTCAGCAGACTCCTGAATTTGTTTTGTCAGTTTTGTTTGTTCTGCTGATAGATAAAGGATCCTTTGGCTGCCCCACGGGTTTGTATGGAAATTCTTGTAGGGAATCCTGGGGAGGAAATGCCAATTCTCGCTATGCTAAAAGGTTTTACCGAAAACTCCTTTACACCATCCAAAATGAGAACAAAGGGTCTACGGCTGTTGTTTGAGATTGCGAATGTCCCGCTTACTCCTGTCGGAACCCGGAGTAAAAACTTTTTGCCAGCTTTCTGAAAGGCAAAGGACCCAGTGAATGAAAATCTACCCATTCGGTCGGCGCACCACCTTTGCTATTTTGTACAGACTATGCCGAGCAGTCGTTGGTGATTGTACAGCAGTCGGGGAAAAAAACCCGTTTTTATCGTATGGGGTATTAGAAAGATGATCATGGTCTAATCCGCAGGTCAATTGGCTGCGGGAATCGCTCATGAAGCGAATGGAACAAAGGAACAACCATTGAAATTCCCCTGCCGATTGCAAGGTCCTGCTAAGTTTTATCTAAATAATGCGGTCTGGCTCAATGGGCATCGCAACGCCCGGGTGTCGTTATGAGTATGAAACGAAAAGAGGGGAGAATGCACATGAACAGAAAAATATCCTTGATCCATTCATCGAATTTGCCGAGCGTCGATTATGCATACGCGAGCCTGGTGCCTGCCGAGATGGATTTGATTTTTTTGGCTGGGGCCTGCCCGTTGAATCAAGACACACAGGTGCCATATCCGGGTGATTATGCCCGTCAGGCTTCGATGTGTGTGGAGAATCTGAAAGAAGCCCTAAAAGCCAGCGGCGCCTCGCTGAAGGACGTGGTCTATACGAGAGTGCTGGTGGCCTCACAGAACCGGGATGACTTGGCGACTGCGTGGAGAATCATTCGAACGGAATTCGGCGAGCACGATGTCCCGAGCACTTTGTCCGGGGTGACTGTATTGGGGTATTCAGACCAATTGGTGGAAATCGAGGCAGTGGCCGCAGTAGTTCCGTCATCGGAAAGGTAGTTCTTACGTTTGGGGGTACTTTAAAAAATAGATCGAAAAAAGGGCTGCCGATGAAGATGCTCGGCGGCCTTTCCAACTTAAGAGGGGAACACGCTTGAGCGGCCACCATGAGAACCAACACTGAGACGGCTGCTTTGGCCGCCGTTCCCCTTTTGGAATGGAGCCGGCCAGAAACAGTGTCCCCGCAAGTGTCCCCATGAACCTGGAGCGTTTTCGCCTTTTTCCGCCCCCGGCACAAGAGCGGGAACGAGCGCGAAAAAGACAGCGAAGCGACACCTGCACGCAAACTGTTTTTCCCTGTTGACTTCCCAAACTGTACGAATTATGATTACAGTACTCTTCTGGAGGAGGACATCGCTGAAGTGAATAGTGAATTTACGATAGCCGTCCACAGCTTAGCCTTTTTGGCGAACCTCCCCGGCCATATGGCAAGCAGTGAACTGATTGCGAAAAATGTATGTACGAACCCGGCAAGAATCCGAAAGATCATGAGTATCCTGCGAAGGAATGGCTTTGTACGGACGAAGGAGGGGATCGGAGGAGGCTACATTCTGGAATGTGACCCGTATGAGGTGACCCTTGCGCGGGTGTACCGAGCCGTCTCCAGCGGAACGCTGAAGCCGCACTGGTGTACCGGGGACCCGCAAGAATCCTGTCTCATTTCTTCCAAGATGCACTGTGTGATGGATCGAATTTTCACCGAAGCGGAAGAACATTACGTCCAGTATCTGGGGCAAATCACGATCCAGTCGGTCCTGGAGCAAATCAAGAAGCCGTAGCGAAGAAAATTGGATACATTGTCGTCCAAACTGTAACCTTTTTAAATACACACAGGGTGGTGTGAATAGAATGAATCGTTCCAAACAATTGGCAGTAGGAGATTGGGTGCGAGGCAAAACGCAAAACGGTGAGCTGATCATCGGGTTCGTGGAAGCGACTGATGCGGAGAAAGGCAGCATCCATGTGTACGTCGTTCACTGCGATCACGAAAAGGCTGTGGGCAAAGTCGCCGTCGTGCATGACAGCTGGGTCGAGCCTATGGGCGATTCCGAGGTGGCCAGCGAGGAGCAGGTACGCGACCTGATCGATCTCGCACTGGCTACCAGAGACCGGGCGTGGTTCATGGAACTGGTCGCCCAGGAAAAGTCGCTGCCAAAGAGCGCAAGGCGCAGCGACCAAAGAGGCGGAGAGTCCCGGCGCATCCGCAATCGCTTGGGAACATCTGCTATCTGGGAATGATGGTTGGTACCGTATAATGCGTAGGAGGAAAAATGGATGACTACCCTTGCACACAATCCGTGGTTTGAGAAAGGCATGACATACGACGAGTACACGAAGAGCATGAAAGTCAATCGTGAAGAGCTGACCCGTGTATACGAGCAGCTCACGTTCACCGATGAGGACCTGGCGGTATGGAAAGACGTTGCGAAGCGCAACTGGAGGGGCATCGTGCTGACTGCCGACTGGTGCGGCGACGCAGCTCTGAATGTGCCCATCCTGCAAAGAATCGCCGAGCAGAGCAGCGTGGAGCTGAGATACCTGATCCGCGACGAAAATCTCGAGCTCATGGATCAATACTTGACCAACGGGACCTCCCGTGCGATTCCGATCTTCATCTTCATCGACGAGCAAGGGGAAAAGCAGGCAGTGTGGGGCCCGCGCTCGCCGGAAGTACAGGAGTTGATCACAGGACTTCGGAGCCAGCTGCCTGCAGCCGATGCGCCTGATTTCGCGGAAAAGCAAAACAACGTCTATCGCAGCTTCAAAGAAAAAATCACCTCCGATCCGGCCATTTGGCGCACGGTGATCGACAGCGTGAAGGCCGCGGTAAGAGGCTAAAACGAAGCGCGCATGGCGTACAGATAGAAAAATTTATAATGGATAGGACTGGATAACGAGAAATGAGAAATGCAGAGAATCACGGGCGACCGATTCTGTTCCTGATGGTGAACATGTTCATCGCCATGCTGGGGATCGGTTTGATCATTCCCATTCTTCCCGAATTTTTAAAGGAATTTGACGCAGGCGGAAAGACCGCCGGGTATTTGATCGCGGCGTTGGGACTGACCCAGTTTATTTTTTCGCCGATCGCAGGGGAGTGGTCGGATAAGTACGGACGGAAGATTATGATTGTCTCCGGCCTCGGGCTGTTTACCATCTCCAACCTGCTTTTTGCGACGGCGGAGCACATCTCGATGCTGTACGTGTCGCGACTGATCGGGGGCATCGGGGCAGCCGCCATGATTCCTTCGATGCTGGCGTACGTGGCGGACATTACGACCGAAGAAAAGCGGGGCAAAGGCTTGGGCCTCCTCGGAGCAGCCATGTCTCTCGGCTTCGTCATCGGGCCGGGAATTGGGGGCTTCCTCGCCGAGCTGGGATTGCGGATGCCGCTTTACGTCTCCGCAGCTGTCGGGGCGCTTGCCACAGTCGGTTCCTTGCTGTTCCTGCCTGAATCCCTCTCCAAAGAGGCGCAGCTTGCGGCACGCCAGTCCAAGGAGAAGAAGGAAAACGTGTTTGTCCAGCTGGGAAGATCCGTCAAGGCGCCGTATTTCGTCATGCTGATCCTCGTGTTTACAATGACCTTTGGCTTGGCAAACTTCGAGGCGATCTTCCCGCTGTTCGTGGACGCGAAATTCGCCTACACGGCTCGCGACATTTCCATCATCATCACGGTGGGGGCTCTGGCGGGGACCATTGTTCAGGCGGCATTTATCGGCAAGCTGATCACGCGATTCGGTGAGAAGAATTTGATCAACTGGACGTTTTTGTTCTCGGCCGTTTCCATGTTTCTCATGCTGCTGTCGGGCAACTTCTGGTATATGCTCGCATTGACCGTTGTGTTCTTTACGCTGACGTCCATCATGCGTCCGGCGATCAACACGCTCATTTCCAAGCGTGCGGGAGACGAGCAAGGCTTCGTCGCAGGGATGAACAACGCCTACATGAGCTTGGGCAACATTTTCGGCCCGGCTGCGGCTGGTACCCTGTACGATGTGCATTTGAACGCTCCGTATTTGTTCGGCGCGATCATTTTGATCATCAGTCTGATCCTTTCGAAAAGGGAAGGCCGACGCCGGGTCAAGCCGATGGCAGCCCAGTCGGAAATCGTATAGCCCATCGCGGCAGAGTATCGGTGGCGGATCCGCTGTTCTTCGGAACAGGGCGGGTCCGCTTTTTTGCGTAAGCCGCGATTGTCGTTTACCGAATCGGCCGGTCGCAGTTACAATGGAGGAAAAAGGAAAGAAGGGGATGTCCGTTGTTCACGCTTTCCACGCTCAGCACATTTGTCCTCATCGTGATCGGCTTGTTTTTGATTCCCGGACCGGCTGTTCTCTTGACTGCCACACGCACCGTCCAGGGAGGGAGGAGGGCTGGCATCCTGGCCGGTCTCGGCATCGCTACGGGCGATTTCATTCATACGATGTTTGCCGCCATTGGGCTGTCGGCGATCCTGATGACGTCCGCGATGGCTTTTCAGGTGGTGAAGATAGCGGGAGCAGCTTACTTGCTGTACCTCGGCATCCGTGCGATTCTGGAGAAGCCGACGGATCCGAGCGTGCCCGCCGTCACTCCGCTGTCTGGCTTGCGCGCTTACACCGAAGCGATTCTCGTCGAGGTGTTGAATCCGAAAACTGCGCTGTTCTTTCTGGCGTTTTTGCCCCAGTTTGTGAATCCGGAGCGGGGAGCGACCTTCCTGCAGTTTTTCGTGCTCGGACTGGTGTTTGTGACCATGAGCGTCCTTTATACGTCCTTGATTGCAGTGAGTGTTCGCCAGCTGGGAAAATGGCTCAAGCGGGTTCCCTGGTTGGGACGCTGGAGCGGCAAGCTGGTCGGTGTCATTTATATCGGATTGGGATTGAAGGTAGCGTTTCAAAGCAGGTAAGAGTGCGGTAAGCTCCGGTCTGCGAGTGAAAAAAAGGAGGGTGCTCGGATGAGCAAACGATTCCAGGACGTGATTTCTACGCATGAACAATTTGCTGAGCTGCGTCAAGTATACGGCCATCCCGGAGAGCGGGCGGTAAAAAAAGTCATCTCGTCTCTGGATCATCACTGCCGCGAGTTTATTTCCAAGTCCCCGTTTTTGGCGCTGGCCACTTCAAATGCGGACGGGGAGTGCGATGTTTCGCCACGGGGAGATCATCCGGGGTTTGTGCTGGTTTTGGATGACCATCACCTGTTTATTCCGGAGCGGCCGGGCAATCGCCGCCTGGATTCCGTCCAGAACATCTTGTCCAACCCGCAGGTCGGCCTGCTCTTCCTCATCCCGGGGCTGGGAGAGACCTTGCGGATCAACGGAAAAGCGTTTGTGTGCCGGGACCAGGAGCTGCTTGACCAATGCGCCGTGAACGGCCGTCGTCCGCTGTTCGGGATCGGCGTGGAAGTGAAGGAGTGCTTTGCTCACTGTGCGAAGGCGCTGATCCGGTCGAGCTTGTGGGATCCGGAGAAATGGCTGGCAAAGGAGCTGCTTCCGTTCATGCCGCAAGTGTACGCCGATCATTGCCAAATCCCGGAGATGACTACAGAGCGGGTGGAGAAAGAGCTGAACGAAGGCTATCAAAATCGATTGTACTAGAGCTTAGGCTGACTTCCTGGTTGCGGGCCAGGTTTTCATGAAAAAACCGAGCGCGATTCTTTCGCGTCTCGGTTTTTCTTATTGCTCATGATCGTTTTCCACCAAATGTTTCAGAGCGGACAGCCTTTCATCCCAGTATTGGTCGAAAAAGGACAGCCACTGCTTGAGCTCGGCCAGGGGCTCCGGCTGAAGCTTGTACCGTGTTTCCCGTCCGACCTTCTGATTGCTCACGAGACCGGCATCGTGCAGCACATGCAGATGCTTGTTCACGGCAGTGCGGGTGATCGGGAAGCATGCAGTGATTTCCGCAATCGGCATTTCCCTGTCTGCAAGCAGCTGCAGCATCCGCCTGCGGGTCGGGTCAGCGATTGCCTGGAAAACGTCATGCTTGGACGGGGAGGTGACCAAGTTATACCTCGATGGTTGCGGGAAGCTTCTCTTTGACGATCTTCTCCCACCCGCCGTCCATGATGCCGCGAATGACGGTGTGTGGCTGGCCGAATTCCGTGAGCTTCTCTGCATCCCAGCCGGAGTGAATCAGGGTGAATTCCGTTTTTCCCTCTTCCAGCTGCTTCAATTCAAAGGTAATATGCCAATCCTTGCCCCAGTCAAAACCGAGGCGGTTGGGCGGATCGATTTCCGTCACTTTGCACGGAGAATCGCCAAATTGTCCGGCATGCAGAATGAAGTCGCGTCCCATGACAGGTTCAAATGTATTGGGCATCCACCACGATGCGATTCCTTCCGACGTGGCGACAGCTTTCCATACTTTTTCGATCGGAGCCTGAAGTACCACCGTTTTGCGGATCTCCGGCAAAGTTCCCTGTGTTTGCATAGCGATGCCTCCATGGTTTGAATGTAACACCTCTAGGTGTCATAACCAATATAACACCTTTTTGTGTCATGTCAAAGGGTTTTCTCTTTTGATTGTTTCCTCGTGTGCGTGAGACATACATCCATCCTACCAAGATTGCTGGGGATTCAAGAGAAAAAATATAACCAGACTTTTTGTTATTATGGTAATATTTACCAATAAATCCATTAGAAAGGGTATAGCCTGTGGGCATACATCCTGGAGCAGCAAAAAGTGAATGGGGAAAGGAAAGGGATGCGCATTGAAATTTTGGGTAAGAATGGCACTCGCTTTTGCGTTGCTGGTCGGCATGGCAGCGCCAAGCACATATGCCGAAGCGTCGTCGCCGAGTCCGGAATCTTTGTTTCCGGAGTATCAACATCTGCCTGATTATTTTGTGGTGGGCGAAACGTACAAGCTGGAAGTGCGCCATAAGCATATCGGGTGGGCAGAAGTAAAGAAGGCGGAGTTTGCCTTTTCCGAAGGAGCCAAGGAAAGCGTCGAACATGTGGAAACCGTGCCAACGGAAGATCCTGCGTACTACCAGACCACTGGAGAATTCACCCCGAAGAAAAAAGGGAAGTACACCCTCACCTTTACGATAACGGAAGAAGATGGGTACAACCGCTGGGTAGATTCGGTTCGCGCCGACATACGGGTCATCGACGCCGGATTGCCCGAGCCTCCCGAGGAAGTGCAGTCGAGGCTTACGAGCTCCGCCAGCACCTTTGAGATCGGGAAGGAAGTCAAATTCACCATTTCCACCACCAAAAAGGGAACGAAGTTTGAAGATGCTCAAATCGTCGTGACCAAAAGTCCCGCAGGCATGGGAGAAGTCAGGAAACTGAAAACCGTGCAACGAAGCGGTACTTACGTGACGACAGGCTATTTTACCCCTAGTCGGGAAGGCGACTATCATTTCCACTTCGAACTGCCGATGAGCGATGAACACGGAAAGCGGTGGGAAGGAGTCCTCGACTTTTCCATCAAAGTGAAAGCGCCCAAGCCGAAAAACATTCGCGTGGAAATGGTGCCGTTGGTAGGCAAGACGCTGTTGCAGGACGGGGGACAAGCTGTCGTGATCGCGAAAATACCGAAATCGTATGCGAAAAAAGGATATTCATTCGCCTGGTCGGACAACGTGAAGCCGATGAGCGGACCGAGGCTGCAAGACAGCAGCTACGAGTATGTGGCGGGTGTATTCCAAGCGGAAGCAGCGGGTTTGCACCACGTTTCCTTCAAGGCTTATCGGGAGTATGAATGGGTAGGAGAAGCGTACTTGCAGATCCAAGTGGATGAGTGATTGCGACCAGATGTGAAGTTCCCATACCGAACGGCAGCCCACGGACGATGTTTCGTTTGCGGCAGCCGTTTTTTCTTGTACAGATCGGAATTTCTAACATTCCTATCCAGTATAAGGGCAACCGCGGCTCCGCCAAAAGGCATGGCGTAGCCAGGTTTTCTAATACCCGACACTTTGAAGGGGGGGAAACGATCGTTTTGTCTCTCCAAGTGCGGGCAAATCATGTAAAATAGGATCATTCCAGAGCTGGAAGGATTCGGTACCGAAAACAGGCAAAGAGAAAGGTGGTTCAGGTCATGCTGCACGAATCTGAAGAAGATCGATGTATTCAAAACTACGTAGCTTCCCCGCAAAACCAGGAGCGTTTGTTTAAACGGACGCTGCTGATCGTGGTCATTTCCCAAATCTTCGGCGGAGCCGGACTAGCGGCTGGCGTCACTGTCGGTGCGCTGCTCGCTCAAGATATGTTGGGTACGGAAAGCTACGCCGGGATTCCTTCCGCGCTGCTGACCCTCGGTTCTGCCGTAGCTGCCCTGCTCGTCGGGCGGCTCTCGCAGCGCTCGGGACGCCGGTTTGGACTTGCTTCAGGCTTTTTCGCAGGGGGAATTGGCGCGATCGGGGTCATTCTTGCCGCCGTCACTCGCAATATTCCGCTTCTCTTTTTTTCTTTGTTGATTTACGGGGCAGGGACGGCCACCAATTTGCAAGCCCGCTATGCGGGGACTGACCTGGCGAAGCCCAACCAGCGCGCGACAGCGGTCAGTATCGCTATGGTCTCCACCACATTCGGTGCGGTGGCCGGCCCCAACCTGGTCCAGGTCATGGGCCGATTGGCGACTTCACTCGGCATCCCGGCTCTGGCGGGTCCCTTCATTCTGGGCGCTGCCGCTTTCCTTCTCGCGGGCTTGGTTTTCGCAGTTTTCCTCCGACCCGATCCGTTTGTAGTCGCAAAGGCCATCGCTGAAGCGCAGAAGACAGGCGAAAACGGCGCGAAGGACGCGGGGGCTGGAAAAATGGCAAGCAACGGCCGGGGGATCGTCGTAGGGGCGACCGTCATGATCCTGACCCAAATCGTGATGGTGGCGATCATGACGATGACGCCGATTCACATGAAGAATCACGGGCACGGCCTGGGCGAAGTGGGGCTGGTCATCGGCATTCACATCGGGGCGATGTACCTCCCTTCCCTGTTGACCGGGGTGCTGGTCGACAAGATCGGTCGCACGGCCATGTCGTTCGCTTCCGGCGCGATCTTGCTCGCTGCCGGCATGATCGCCGCGCTGGCTCCCGCGGATTCCATGGCTCTGCTGATTACGGCACTCGCTCTGCTCGGGCTGGGGTGGAACTTCGGCTTGATCAGCGGAACGGCGCTCATCGTGGACGCCAGCGAACCTGCCACCCGCGCCAAGACGCAGGGGACCGTCGACGTATTGATTGCCCTGGCAGGGGCATCGGGTGGAGCGTTGTCCGGTATGGTGGTAGCGCACTCCAGCTTCGCCACCCTTTCGCTCGCGGGAGGCTTCCTCTCGCTGCTGCTGATCCCGGTCGGGGTATGGTACCACGCCAAGCAAAAAGCGGCGAAAACGAAAAGCTTGCCGCTCTGACAAAAAGCCGGTTGTACCTGCAGGGGGACAGAGAATGGACCCCCTGGGGCACAACCGGCTTTCTTTACCGGACGTGGGCAACCAAGAATCGGCTATTGAAACAGTTCGTAGTACAGGTCGATTTCCCGACCTTTCAAGATATGGTAAATTCTCGTCCCGACAAGCTTGGTACCCGATAAGTCGTCCTTGTAGAAATGGGCGAAAAGCTCGTAATTCCGGGTGCCCGACAGATTCGCATACAAGCCTTTCGGGGTCTCAAACTTTGTCGAGCTGAGCCTTTGCAGCTGGTCGTTTTGCAACGAGTAAATCGAGATGTACTCGGTACCGTCCGACGACTTTTCCCGGATGCCGAAATTCCCGTTTCCGATATGTCCTGGCGGAACATTTGCATTTTCCGCCCACGCCATTCCCGGAATGATCTGGGCGTCGACGATTGGCTTTCCATCCGGTGTGACGCGGGGCAATTTCACTTCTTTCATCGTAGCGTAGTTCTTGACCGAGACGGCCCAACGCTGGGAGCCTGCGCCGATTGCCGTCCCCAAATAAACCGTATCGTACAATTGCTCATACTTCGGATCGAAATTGTCCTCCGTGATCCCATCCTTCGCACGCGCTGCGGCCATCTCCTTGAAGCCGGGCGGTTGCGTCATCCGAACAGCACGGGCGTTTTGATCCCACTGCGTTTGAGCACCCAGCGCGTTTGCTACCGATGCTACGGGAGCATAGACGACACCGTTGTACAGAAACGGCTCCGCTTTTGGCTGCATGGCTTTTCCGTTCACGATGAGTTGGATGTGGGAAAATTGCACCTGAATCGTTTTCGTAACGGCCGACCACGCGAGGGCAGTACCGGACGAAAGTAGGATGAGTCCGACGCTCAGGCTAATGGCGACCCTTTTTGAAGCTTTCCACATGATGATTCTCCTTCCAGTGATTTACACAAGGTACATCAGGTAGACGCAAGGGGTAGGGAAAAAGTTTCGTAGAATGGAAAAAGAAAGGGTGAACTGCTTCTCATTGGCGCCAGCGGAGATAAGAGTGCACGTTTGCCGAGAAACGTGAAAGCGGGGAAAGCAAGGAATCAAATGGATGCTTTGGCAGAGCAAAAATAACAGCAGCGGCCCTCTCTGACCTTCATGTCGGTCTGAAAGGGCCACTGCCTTTTTCAATGGATGAAATCCTATCGTTTACGAATTGGCCGGGTCGTAGTAGATTCCAAGTCCACTCCATGCCTCTTCCATTTCGGTGAGCAAGTTCGTCGCCTTCTCGTAATCCTGATGGAACATCGAGCGCAGGATGGCCGTCAGCAGAGACATCGGCGCGACGAACGAATCCATGTGCGAGGCGATGCTCGTCGGCGCATACAGAACTTCATCTGCATAGGGGCAGAGAGGGGAAGAAGGGTAGTCGGTCATGACGACGATCCGTGCGCCTCTTTTCTTGCCGATGGCGAGGGAATCGACGCTGAAGCGTGTATAGCGGGCGAACCCGATGCCTACAAGCACGTCATCCTCTTGCAGGCGATGGAGCCGATCGACCGTCCGGGGCTCTCCGTCAAAGAGGAGCGTCTCTTTGCCGAGCAGATTCAGGTAAAAGTCCAGGAACGTCCCGAGCGCCAAGGTGCTGCGCGAGCTGACGATGCCGATTCGCTTCGCGGAGAGCAGCAGCTTCACGACGCGCTCCAGGGCACCGAGATCGATCCGTTCCATCATGAAGTTCAGGTTGTTTGCGTCCTCTTCAAAGTATTGCAGGACGGTCTGCTGCTCCGCCTTGGCCGTGCCGCGGGACAACTGAAAGCGTTGGCCTGTCGTCAGCCGGGAGCGGACCCATTCCTGCAGCTCGCGGGACAGCCCGGGAAAGCCGGAGAAGCCCAGGAACGTGGCAAAGCGGGTGACGGTGGATTCGCTCACGCTCGCTTCCCTGGCCAGCTCCGCGACGTTGTAAAAGGCGGAAGACTCGGGATCGCGCAAGATGACGTCAGCGATGGCCTGCTGGGAAGGGCTCATCTGCGGATACATTTGGGACAGCTTTTGCAATACACTGGGGCTTTGATTCAAGATTGGCTCACCTCTTCATCCTGCCTTGCACGAATGCTGGGATAAGTATACGACAGGACAGAGGAGGTGACAATTGCCGCTCAAGCCAGCGGATCTTGTTTCAGTGCAGCCATGCTTTTCTCGAAGGCATCCAGCGTCTTTTGAATTTCCGCCGGACCGTGTGCAGCCGACATCGAGAAGCGGTTCAGCGGCTTGGAGTAGACGCCGTTGTCCATGAGCAAAAAGTCGAGAGCAAGGCGCAGCTGGCCGTTGTTCTTGCCCAGATCGCGGTAGTGGCCGATCGGCTCGCGGGTCGCCATGACGTTGAAGATCGTTCCTTCTCCGAGCGTTTGGAAAGGCAGGTCGTACTGCTTTGCGAGTGCGTCGATGCCTGAGCGCAGCTCGTGGGTATTGGCCACGATCCGCTCGAAGTTCCCCGGCTGCTTCAGGTAGCGGATGGTAGCCAGACCTGCGGCGATGGACAGCGGGTTGCCGTTGAACGTACCGCTGTGGAACACTACTTCCGACTTTTTCGGAGAGCGGAGAGGAGAGGACAGCTCCATGATGGCACGCTTGCCGCCCACGACCCCGATCGGGAAGCCCCCGCCTGCGACCTTTCCCAACGCCGTCAAATCCGGTTCGACGCCGTAGAAGGCTTGGGCTCCGCCCACTTCAATGCGGAAGCCGGTTTTTACCTCGTCAAAGATGAGGACGATGCCCAGCTGGGTCGTCAGCTCGCGCAAGTTTTTCATGAAGGCGCGGTCCGCCGCAATGTAGCCGGACAGCAGCGGTTCCATGATGACGGCGCAGATTTGACCGGCTTTTTCCGTCAGGATGCGTTCACAGGCCTCCCAATCGTTGAAGGGAAGGATAACCGTGTGATCGCGATAGTAGTCAGGTGTGCCGTATGATTCGGGAACGGACTTGGGCGCCTGTGTCGTTCCGTACAGGTCCGCCGTCGGGTTGACGCTTTGCAGGACGTGGTCGTGCGCGCCGTGGTAGTGCCCTTCGAATTTGGCGATGCACGCCTTTCCGGTATGCGCCGTGGCAAGACGCAGGGCAAACAGGGTGGCTTCCAGTCCGGAGTTCGTGAAGCGCACCTGATCAAAGCTCGGGTACAGAGCCAGCAGCTCGTCTGTCATCTCCATTTCCAGCGGATGGGTCGCTCCGAAGCTGCTCGTTCCTTGCTCCGTCCACGCCCGCTGGACCGCATTCAGCACCTCGGGATGGGCGTGCCCAAGCATCAGTGCGCCGTAAGACAGCAGGTAGTCGACGTACCGGTGACCATCCAGATCGATCAGGCTGGCGGCGTCAGCCTTTTCGAAAATAATGGGAAACGGTGCAAAGTAGCGCAGGTTTCCGTTTACCCCGCCGGAAATCGTATGGGATGCGCGCTCGAAGAAAGCCGCGGAATTAGGCCGTTTTGTTCCAAAGGTATCTTGCAGGGATGAAAGTTTCATTTCATGACCTCCTTGTTTGTGAAATTATTATTGCACGGGCTTGTGTAATTTGCAATAATCATTTCATGCCGTTGAATTTTACGAACAGGGGGAATGTTATGAATACTAGGTTTGCCTTTTATATTTTGGGTGCGACTGTGCTAGGGGCAGCCTTTGGGCATTTTTTTCCGGAAATCGGGAAGGAGATCAAGTTCGTGGGAGATGCCTTCATCCGCTTGCTGAAGATGATTGTCATCCCGGTCATCGTCACGACTTTGCTGGTCGGGATCGCCGGCATCGGCGACATCAAGCGAATGGGCCGGATCGGGGTGAAGACAGTCGTCTGGTTTGAACTGATCACGACGCTGATCTTGTTCATCGGGCTCGGCATCGCCAATCTGGTCAAGCCGGGAAAGGGCATCGAACTGACGAATCTTCCCCAAGCGGATTTGACTGCAATCGCGTCCAACACCGCGACCGTCCTTGACGCCAAGACCCTCCTTCTGCATATCGTTCCGACCAACATTGTCGACGTGATGGCCAAAAACGACTTGCTCGCCGTCATCTTTTTTTGCATCCTGTTCGGAATCGCCCTCGTCAAGCTGGGCCATGAGGCAAGGCCGTTCGTTTCCATGATGGAGATCGCCTCCAAAGCTTCCTTCCAGCTCGTAAACATGGTCATGCTGACCGCTCCTGTCAGCGTCTTTGCCCTGATGTCCGCTACGATCGGGACATACGGCATCGCGCTGATCGTGCCGTTGTTGAAACTGATTGGAACCGCTTACCTCGGACTGGCTGTCGTCGTCTTCGGACTCTTTTCCGTCATCGCAGTTCTTTTGCGCGTCCCGATCAAAGACATCTATAAAATGGTCTGGGATTTGATGATCGTGGGAGCTTCGACGGGAAGCACCGAAACGGTCGTACCCCAGCTCATGCAGCGGCTGGAAAAGTACGGCGTCCCGAAGTACATCACATCTTTCGTCATCCCGGCCGGCATGCCGCTCAATTCCGACGGCACGACGCTCTATCTGACCATCGCCGGGCCGTTCATTGCCCAGGCTTTTGGCATCGACATGTCGTGGCAGCAGCAGCTGATGATGGTCCTCTTCTTCATCGTGACCAGCAAAGGGGTCGCGGCAGTGCCGTCCTCGTCCATGGTAATTCTGCTTGCGACCGTCACGGCTGTCGGCTTGCCGCCTGAAGGTGTGGCTCTGATCATCGGGATCGACCGTGTCATCGATATGGCGCGGACGGCAGTCAATGTGTTCGGCCACGTCTTTTCCTGCATCGCAGTGGCGAAGTGGGAAGGGGTGTTTCGCAAAAACAGAGAGCACGACCAGGACCAGCCCGTCTCCGCTTGAGGGATCGTTGGGATGGGTGGACAGGCCGCTCGTATAAAAAGGGCAGGCAGCATGGAAACAAACAGGGAGAGCTCCGGTTGAGGGCTCTCTTTTTTGCGATCGATTTTGCGGATGCCCTGCGAAAATTGCGGTGTACGAAGGTCAATCCACGCAGAGCGGCGCCTCTTTTTTTTCGCTACCATAGTTGTGCACAAGGATTGTTCAGTTCCATGGAGAAATGGGGAGAGGGCCGATGAATTGGCGTCCTGTTGTTTGGAGTCTGGTGGCAGGAACATTTTTGTCACGGATCGGCACGTACATGACCATGCCTTTTTTGGCGATTTATTTGCACCAGGTGGCGGGAATGGAGGCAGGCTGGGTCGGAACGGTCATCGGCGTCAGCTTTTTGGTCGGGATGTTCAGCAGTTTTTTGGGCGGGGTCTGGTCGGATCGTTTCGGACGCTATCCGATCATGCTCATCTCGCTGCTCGGCTGGAGTGCGACGTTCGTAGGGTTTGCAATGGTGCAGACGTGGCTGGGCTTCTTTCTCGTCAGTGCATGCAACGGCTTTTTCCGCAATTTGTTCGAGCCGACCTCGAAGGCGCTGATCGGCGATATCGCCCCGCCCGAAAAACTGATGCATGTTTTTCGGGCCCGCTATCTGGCAATCAATGCGGGGGCCGCGCTGGGGCCGTTGGCAGGCGTGTATCTCGGCAGCGCGCATACGACCGGACCTTTTTGGGTGACGGCAGGGATATGCCTCTCGTACCTGTTGCTGCTTGTCGTAGTCAGCATACGTTTTCCGGCGACGGCAGTATGGACAAAGAGCCGTCAGTCCGTCACCTTTCGCAAGGCGTGGCAGGCAGCTGCCATCGACAGGGCATTTCGCAGCTACCTGCTCGGCTCTTCCTTTGTGTACGCCGCCTATGCCCAGATGGAGTCCACACTGGCGCAGTACATGGCAAATGCGCCGGGCATCACAGACGGTATCCAGCTGTATTCCTGGCTCGTGCTTACGAACACCATCGCTGTGCTCTCCTTGCAAGCGCCGGTCATGCGGCTCTTTCGGAGGAAGCCGCCGATCGCGGCGCTTCAGTGGGGAGCGCTGCTGCTCGGAGCAGGGCTGTTCGGCTTCGGCGCTTTTCCAAGCTGGATCGGACTCGTGCTGTCGATGGTCGTCTTCACGGTTGGGGAGCTTCTTTGCTTCGTGATGGGAGAGATAGTCGTCCAGGAGCTCGCGCCGTCCGAGCTGCGGGGAACGTATTTCGGAGCGAGCGGACTGGCTTTTATCGGACAGGGCGTCGGGCCGTGGCTGGGAGGCTTCTTGCTGGAAACGCTCGGCTTTTCCCGCGGCCTGCTGGTCTTCGCCCTGCTCATGCTGACGGCGTGGTGCGCAGTGCCCCTGTTCATGCGGGCGCAAATCTGGCAACAGCAAAGTCAGAAGGCCGGACTGTAAAACCAGAAGAATAAAGACACAAATGAGAAACGGGGGATTCATAGATGAGTACAGCGAGCTACAAAATCGGCGTCATTGGCGCGGGAGTAATGGGAGAGCGGATGATGAACGCCCTCCGCACCCATCAAACGTTTCGGATCGCAGCGATCAGCGACGTGTCTGCCGAGCGGGCACAGGAGGCAGCCAAGCTCTCGGGGGATGTCCCTTGGTATACCGATCACCGCGAGATGCTGGATGCAGAGGAGCTGGACGCCGTCTACTTGGCGGTACCGCCCAAATTCCACCACGGGATCGCGCTGGACATCCTGGCGAGGAAAAAGCATCTGCTGTGCGAAAAGCCGCTGGCCAATACGCTGGGGGAAGCGGAAGAGATGCTGCAGGCTGCAAGGGAAGCGGGAGTCGTGCATGCGATGAACTTTCCTACGTACTATCAGGCGATCTTTCCCGAGCTGAAGCGTCGTCTGGAGGATCTGGGGACGATCCGCCGCATTGACATCCTCACCCACTTCCACGTATGGCCGCGTCCTTGGCAGCAGACGCCGTGGCTGTCCGGCCGCGAGCAGGGCGGCTTCATCCGGGAGGTGCTGCCCCACTATACGCACTTGACGTATGCGTTGTTTGGCGACCTGGAAGTGGTTCGTTCGGAGGTAGACTATCCGGCGGATCCGGAAGCCTGCGAGACAGGGGTATCTGCGCTCCTGCGTCTTGCGGACGGTACGCCTGTCACGATCAATGGTCTTGCCGGCATCGCGCACCAGGAGCATCTGGATTACCGCATTTACGGTACGGAAGGGACACTCAGTCTGCAAAACTGGACGAATCTTCACGTGGGCGGAAACAACGAACCGGTCGTGCAGGTAGACATCCCGCTGATCGATCGCCTCTCGCATCTGCTTGACGAGTTCGCCCGTGCGATCCGGGGGGAAGAGGCGAGGCTGGTCACGTTCGAGACGGGTGTCAAGTTGCAGAAGGTGCTGGAAGAGTTGCTGGGGAATCACTGACGAAAACAGATGACGAAGGACCGCAAAGGAACGCTCTGCGGTCTTTTTGCTTTTCATTGCCAGGGTTTGGCAGGCGGCGTAAGATGGAAGAAGCATGAAGCGGAAAACGAGGGGACGAAACGGTGAAAGTCGCAGAATTACAGTTTGCCCACAGCAAAATCATGGTGCTTCACTTCGCGCCGGAAACAGCCGACCCAAAGCTGCACGGCCACGGCGATGATTATCAGATGAGCATTCCGCTGGACGGTTTGCCCGTGATCGAGCGCGAGGGAGAGACAAAGCCGCTTGCGGATCGGCACTGGTGCCTGACGAGGCCGGGGGAAAAGCATCTCCATTTTGCACAAGGACGTTCGTCGAGAGTGCTGCTGATCAATCTGAGCAGCGGGTATTTGCAGCAGGTGCTGGCAGAGCAGACGGGGAGCGCAGATCCGAGTGTCCCGTTGGAGTTTGCCCCATGGGCGAAGGGCGATGCCGACGTGTTCCAGAAGCTGGCGGATCAGGCGATGAGGCAGGCCTTGCACCTGGCCCCGGACGATCTGGCGTGGCAGGAGTGGGAGTGGGAGCTGGCACGCCAGCTGCTTGGCAGGCAAACCGGTTCGCACTCGGCTGCATGGCGGTCTCGTCCCGTGCCGACCACCCATCCTTCCCTGAACCGGGTGTTGGAACGAATCCATGAGCAGTACGCCAGCCCCATCAACATCGAGCAGCTGGCGGCGACGGCAGGCGTGAACAAGTTTTACCTCATCCGGCTGTTCCGCCTTCACTTGGGGGTGACGCCGTCGCGCTACGTGGCGGATATTCGTCTCGCCCGAGCAGCGGAGGCGTTGCTTAGCTCCAGCCGCGAGATCACCGATGTCGCCTTTGCCTGCGGTTTCGGCAGTCTGTCCGGCTTTGAGCGCCAGTTCAAGCAAAGATACGGGATGACCCCGACTGAATACCGCAACCGGTCGTGACGGGCGGGACAGAAATTCCTGGCCGAAAGCATGCAGTCGAAAGTCATGCTTTCAGCAATCGGCTCTGCATCAAAAAGTCGATAAACGTCTTCATGATCCCCCCCAGCGGCGTGTCCTTGAGGTAGATCAGTTCAAAGTTGCGGTTGAGCTGAGGCAGGCTTTGTACGGACACATCGAGCAGCTCCGCTTCTGTCAAATCTTTCTGAATGGCAAAGCGAGGCAGGAAGGCGATCCCCAGCTTTTGCTTGACCATCCGCTTGACGACTTCGATGTTGTCCGCTTCCATCACGACGTTGTTTTGCAACTGGTGATGGCTGAAGGCGCTGCTGATCAGCTTCCAGTCCAGGGAGCCGCGGTTGAAGAGGATCAGTCTCTCCCGGGCCACCTCCTCGATCGAGACCTGCTGCCGGTTGGCGAAGGGATGGTCCGGATAGATGGCGAGCACCATGTCATCCGACATGAGCTGGATGCGATTGATTTGCGGATGGTTCACTTCCCTGGCGATCCCGAAGGATACTTCGTGATTCAGCACCATGTCCAGCACCTGATGGGAATGGCCGGTGAGGATCGTCAGCTTGATTTTGGGATACAGCTTTTGGAATTGCTCCATGAGGTCGGGAAGGATGTAGAAGGCGGCCACGAACACGGAGGAGATGACCAGCTCGCCCTCCACATCGCCGTAGGAGCGCTGAATCGCCTGCTGCCCTTCCTGGAGCATGTGCAGGATATTTTTCGCGTACGGCAGGAAGAGGTCGCCTTCCTTCGTGAGCGAGATCGTGTGTCCGGTCCGTTGAAACAGCTTGCAGCCCATGGACGTCTCCAACGCTTTGATGCGCATGCTGACGGTAGGCTGGGAGAGGTAAAGGAGCTCCGCGGTCTTGCTGAAACTGCCGGTCAATGCGACAAAAATAAACGCTTCAATCTGTTCCATATTCATAGGGAAGACTCCATTATGCAAAATTTTAAAGACGCCTATGTGAATCTTTTATTGGATTCGCCGATACAGATACATTAACGTAAAATCAAGAGACTTGCTAGAAGAGGATGGCGATAAACGATGCCGGGCATGGACATCATCGATTTGCACTGCGATGCGCTTTTGAAATTGTGGGAACGGCAAGGGGAGATCTCGTTCGCGGATGCCGAGGAGCTGGACGTGAACAAGCGTCGGCTCGTGCAAGGCAGGGTCAAGGTGCAATGCTTTGCCATTTACACCCCGGCGGACATGAAGGCGGAGCAGCGATTTCAGGCGGCGCTGGATCAGATCCACCATTTTTACGCGGACGTGCTGGGAAAGCATCCGGAGATGAGGCAAATCCGGGAATGGAGCGATTTTGACAACCTGGAGGACGGCCAGATCGGAGCGATGCTGACGCTGGAGGGCGTAGAGCCGATCGGCAACGACCTGCAAAAGCTGCATATTTTGTACCAGCTTGGCGTCCGCTCCGTCGGTTTGACTTGGAATTACGCCAATCTGGCGGCTGACGGGGCACTGGAGCCGAGAAATGCGGGCTTGACGGCGTTTGGAAAGGAGATTGTCCGTTTTCACAACGAGCACAAGATGCTGACTGACGTCTCGCACCTGGGCGAGGCCAGCTTTTGGGATGCGCTGGAGGCGGCGAACTATCCGATCGCGAGCCATTCCAACGCGAAGGCGTGCTGCGACAATCCGCGCAATCTGAGCGATGAGCAGGCGAAGGCGCTGTTTGCCAAGGGCGCGATGGTACACGTGGTCTACTGCCCGATGTTCATCAAGGAAAAAGGGGAAGTGACCATCGCCGACCTGATCCGCCACATCGATCATTTTTGTTCGCTGGGCGGAGTGCGGCAGCTCGGTCTCGGCTCCGATTTTGACGGGATCACCACCAAAGTGGTCGGGCTCGAGCATGCCGGGATGACGTACAATCTCCTGAACGAGCTGCTCAAGCGTTACTCCGAGGAAGAAGTGCGCGGGTTTGCCGGCGGGAACTTTTTGAGATGCCGCCCTGTGTAAAGGAGCTCGCGTCAGCCTTAGGACGACTTGGGGCAAGCGCCCAAAAGGAGGAGAACGAAACAATGACATCCAACGGACCCCAAAAAATTCGCGCTTATGGCGTAAAGATCGGGCATCTGCCGACTGGTGAAAAAAACGACATTACAGATGTGCCCGATGTGCGGGTCGGGCATGTGACTATTACGCGCGAGCTGGAAGGCGGGGAAGGGGAGTACGCCTGCACGGGTGTGACGGCCATTTTGCCCCATGGCGGAAGCCTGTTTCGGGAAAAAGTGGCCGCTGCCAGCTACGTCATCAACGGTTTCGGCAAGACGACAGGACTCGTGCAGGTAAACGAGCTCGGGGTACTGGAATCGCCGATCATGCTCACCAATACGTTCTCCGTCCCTGCCGTCACCCAGGGTACGCTCCAGTACATGCTGGATGCTCATGAAGAGATCGGAGACACGACAGGGACGATCAACATCGTCGTGGGGGAGTGCAACGACAGCCACTTGAATTCGATTCGCCGCTGCGCCGTGCAGCCGCAGGACGCCATCGCCGCGATTCGCAGCGCGTCGGATGGACCCGTCGCGGAAGGTGCGGTAGGAGCCGGAACGGGCATGGTCGCTTTTGGCTACAAGGGCGGAATCGGTTCTTCTTCGCGGGTGGTGTCTGCCGGCGACTCCGCGTACACGGTGGGAGCGCTCGTTCTGAGCAACTTTGGACGGAAGGAAGAGTTTTTGGCGGACAGGCTGTTTTCCGGAAAGGTGGACGGATTGCCAGCCGTCGAGAAGCAGGCGGATGGCTCGATCATCATGGTGATTGCCACGGATGCGCCGCTGAGCGATCGGCAGCTGCTGCGTGTAGCCAAGCGGTCGGGGATCGGACTCGGTCGGACGGGCAGCCACTTTAGCCACGGAAGCGGAGACATCGTGATCGCCTTTTCCACCGCCCAAAAAATTCCCCATCGAACCGAGCAGATCGTGGAGACGCGCTTGCAGCTGCGCGAGGATCAGCCGGTGATGAACGAGCTGTTCGCGGCAGCCGCCGAGGCGACGGAGGAGGCGATTTACAATTCACTTTCCCAGGCCCGGACGACGACGGGCAGACAGGGGCGCACAGTGTACGCGTTTCCGTTCGAGGAGCTCCTGGCGACTCGAGGCTGACTGACCTGCGCTACAAAGTAAAGTAAGGACGATAGAGGGGGCAGAGGATATGTCGGCTATACCGATCAACGAATCGGCCTTGGATCGGTTCGTTCTGGATTTCAGAGAGCGCCATCAGGTGCCGGGGCTGGCGATCGCCATTTCCCGGCAGGGGGACGTCATCTATCAGAAAGGGTTTGGCGTACGGGATATGCAGACCAAAGAGCCGGTGACACCCGACACGATGTTTGGCGTCGCTTCGGTGACCAAGTCTTTCACGGCTGTCGCGATCATGCAGCTGGCATTTGAGGGCCAGCTGTCGCTGGACGATCCGGTCACTCGCTATCTCCCCTCTTTCCGGTTGCCGAAAGCGGGCGATCCCCACGAGGTGAAAATCCGCCATCTGCTCTCCCATACGACAGGGCTCCCGCCGATTGTACGTCGCGAAGAGTTGACGAAATGGGACGAACATTTCGAACACATCGCGGCTGCGGACTGCGAGCTTTTGGGAGCGCCGGGGGAATTTTTCAGTTACTGCAACGACACCTTCCTTTTGCTGGGGGCGATCATCGAGAGGGTGACGGGCCGCCTGTTCCGACGCTACGTGACTCATTTGCTGCTGGAACCGCTGCAGATGAACCGTTCGACGTTCAGCCTCGAAGAGCTGGCGCGAATGCACAATGTGTCCGTGCCTTACGTGAAGCAGGCAGGGGCGTCTGAACCGAAAAGGGCGGATTGGCCCACGCTGGGGAACTACGAGGTTGGCGGGGGCATTCGCTCCAATGTGCTGGATTTGCTGAAGTACGGGGAGCTCCACGTGAACAGCGGGCGCATCCGGGATGTCAGTATTGCCAGTGAAGCGCTGCTGAAGGAAATGCGCCAGCCGGTCCATCGCCTGACGAGAAATGCCTGGTACGGGTATGCCTTCAAAGTAGTGCCCGAATACGTACCCGGAACGACGCTGGTCGAGCACGGGGGTGGCCAGCCGGGCGTCTCGTCGAATTTCGGATTCGTTCCGGAAGCGGGACTGGTGGTGGCGGTGCTGTCCAATCTCGATCAGGTGCCGATCCGCGATCTTTGGCTCGCGGCGGTCAATGCCGGATTGGGGCTGCCGCTGGAACACAGGGAAGAGCGGGAACCGAGCCTCGAAGCGTCGCCGCAGGAGCTGCAGAGGCTGGTCGGGACTTACCGCTCGGCAGAGGGCGGATATGTCCGTATCTTCCTGCGGGAAGGCGAGCCGGTGGCAGATGTGGCGGGAACACAGTTCGCCATGCGCCCGAGTGCGGTCGACACGCTGGTTTTTCGAGAGACGGAGCAGCCGCTGCGCTTCTTTTTCAAGTCGGAGGAGCGAGCTTGGGCAGTCCTGCTGGGGCTGCGAATGCTCACCCGAGTCGACTAGATTTCTGCTCTTCGGACGGACCTGGATCATCCAGGTTCGTCTTTTTTTTGTGTGGAGCTATTTTCGCAGCTGCGTCATTTTTGACCGCTTTCCCCAAAACGGGGGATTGCCCCTCCAAAAAAAGCCAATAATGAATGGGGTAGTCATGGCTTGCAAACACGATATCAAGAGGTGATGCTGCATGGCTTTGTCCGACTGCTTTCGCCTCCTGTGCTCTTTCGTCCTGCTCGGCTCATTGGCTGTGGGAGGAGCGGGAGAGCTCGCAGATGCGAAGGAAAAACAGATTTCCTACGCCGTTCAGACCGGCATCGAGAGGCTGCTGGAGGATCCCGGCATGCTCGCCGGAAAGCGGGTCGGTCTGATTACCAATGCGACAGGAGTCACCAGACAGCTCGTTCACGATGTGGATGCGCTGCTCGAAAAGAAAGTCAATCTGGTAGCCGTATACGGACCGGAGCACGGCATTCGCGGCGCGGAGCAGGCAGGCTCCGCCACGGATACGTATCGGGACCCGAAAAGCGGGCTGCCTTTTTACAATGTGTATGGAAAAAAGCCGGAGGAAATGGCCCGTCTGCTCAGTGGCGTCGATGTCGTCCTGTATGATATTCAGGACGTCGGCTCGCGCTTTTACACGTACACGGCGACGATGGCGTACGGGATGAAGGCAGCTGCCTTGGCCGGAAAGCCTTTTGTCGTGCTGGACCGCCCCAACCCGATCGGCGGGGAAAAGGTCGAAGGGCCTGTTCTCGATCCGCGGTACCGCTCTTTCGTCGGCCTGTATCCCATTCCCATCCGTCACGGGATGACAGCGGGAGAGCTGGCCCTGTTGTTTCGGGAGCAATTCATAGAAAAGGAGCTCGGCAAAAAGCTCGACCTCACCGTCATTCCCATGGCTGGCTGGAAACGGGGAATGTCGTATGAAGAGACGGGCCTTCCGTGGGTGCTGCCGTCACCCAATATGCCTACCGTCGATACGACTGCCGTCTATCCGGGCAACTGCCTGTTTGAAGGCACCAATCTTTCCGAGGGGCGGGGAACGACGCGCCCATTTGAGTGGATCGGCGCCCCGTACATTGACGGGTGGGAGCTGGCCCAGGCCTTGAATCGTCTGGACTTGCCCGGCGTTCATTTTCGTGCGGCGTATTTTCAGCCCGCCTTTTCCAAGCACGCGGGCAAAACGGTCGGAGGCGTGCAGTTTTACGTGACGGACCCGGATCGGTTTGAACCGGTGAGAACCGCCTTGACCGTGATCGCGGAAGTAAAAAAGCGCTATCCGGGACAGTTTGCCTGGCGACGCGACCACTGGATCGACAGGCTCCTCGGTACGGACGAGGTCCGCAAAGCCATCGACCAGGGAGTAGCGGTCCCGGACATCGTCGCAAAATGGCAGGGCTGTCTGCGCGCTTTTGAAGAACGGCGCAAGCCTTATCTGCTCTATGGTTCGGAGTGATGGAAAATGAAAAAAAGAGCGGTGATCGTCGGATTGTGCGTGTGCTTGTGCGCGGGTTTGATTTGCCCTGCGTGGGCAGCCCAGAAGCCGGACGGTGAGAAGAAGCCGCGGCCCGTCCCTCACCCGCTCACGCACGCGTGGGATGCGCCGGGACCATCCCGTACGGAGCTGCGCCCGGGTTCGCCTGCCGAAGCGGGGCTGTCTGAAAAGGCGCTGGACCAGATCGACCAGGTGATCCAGTCTGCGATCGAGCGCAAACTCGTGCCTGGCGCGGTCGTGCTCGTAGCCCGGCGCGGCGTGATCGCCTGGGAGCAAGCGTACGGATATGCCGCCAAGTACGCGGATGACGGGTACGGCGAGCTGCGTTCGCCCGTCCGGATGCGGACAGACACGTTGTTTGACCTCGCGTCGGTCAGCAAGCTGTTTACCGCAGTAGCAGTCATGCAGCTATACGACCAGGGACGCATCCGGCTGGACGAACCAGTAGTGACCTACCTGCCTGATTTCGTCGGAAAAGGCAAGGAAAAGGTGACGGTTCGCCAGCTGTTGACGCATACGTCCGGTTTCGCGGCATACGTCCCGCTGTACAAGCAGGGGGGCAGCCGCGAAGCGCTGCTGCAGACGGTCCTGCGCCTGCCTCTCGCGGAAGAGCCGGGCCGTGCCCACGTATACAGCGATGTCAACATGCTGGTATTGGGCGTCCTGGTCGAAAGGCTGTCCGGAAAACGCCTGGATGACTTCATCCGGGAGAGCATCGCACAGCCGCTGGGGCTTGCTGAGACCATGTACAACCCTCCCCCTCCATTGCGAAAGAGATCCGCTGCGACGGAGTACCAGGCTGCCACTGACAGGGGACTTATCTGGGGCCAGGTGCAAGACGAGAACGCCTGGGCACTCGGAGGAGTGGCCGGTCATGCCGGCCTGTTTGGGACGGCCCGCGATTTGGCAGTCTTTGCCCAGATGATGCTAAACGGCGGCACGTATGGGGGGAAGCGCATCCTGTCAGAGAAGGCCGCAGCCTGGATGGCTCAAAATCAATTGTCCGCCTTGTCGGATGAAAAGCACGGTCTGGGCTGGCAGCTGGATCGCGGAACGTACATGGATGCGCTCGGCGACAGCCGTTCGATGGGGCACACGGGTTTTACCGGTACATCGCTTCTGGTGAGCCACAGCCAGCAAGCCATCGTCATTTTCCTTACGAACCGGATCCACCCCGTCCGCGATACGGCCTCCCTTACCCCGCTTCGCAATGCGGTCGCAAGGCAGGCCTCCTTGGCGATTTCGGTCGACATTCCCTGGCAGGACGGCGCCTGGTTCGCGGGGACGGGCGACGACCGGCAGGCGACATTGACCGCCGAAGCGAGCATGGCCGCGGGAGGCACGCTGACGTATGACACGTGGTATCGGATCGAGAATGAGTATGACTACGGCTACGTGGAAGTATCGCCGGATAAAATCCGCTGGAAGAAGCTCGGCGATGCGGCGACGGGAGAAAGCGACTGGGTCCGCGTATCGTGGAGGCTGCCGGAAGGGGTGAAATACATCCGGTTCCGCTATGAGACGGACGGGACGATCAACGGCAGGGGCTGGTACGTTCATCATCCGGTGTTGCTCGATCGGACCGGGCGCAAGATCGGGACGGATTGGCTGGCGGAAGGCTGGTCACGCGAAGGCGGGAGGGAGGAGAAGCCATGAATCGAACCGCAACACGCACGCGAAAGGGAGTCATTGCCCACGCTCTGCTGCTTTTCGCGGTAGTGATCGGCACCAGCCAGAGCAGTTCCGGGGCGGGTGCCGCAGCACTGGTGCAGATACCTGACCTGATCATCGATTTGAACATTCCCGAGATCGATGCTGCGGTGATCGGCGATACCCTTCCCTTGCAGGCCCTTCACGTGTACAGGGACGGGCATGTGGAAAAGGCGACCCGCCGTCTGCAATGGAAAAGCTCGAACAAAAACGTCGCCTCGGTCGATGACGAAGGCGTCGTCCACTTTTCAACCAGTCAAGGGACGACCTTTCTCTCTGTATCGGATGGACGTTTGCAGGATCGGCTCGAACTCACCCTCCGCCAGCAGGGGAAACCCAGGGTGACAGTGGTCAAGCAAAAAGGCGAGCGCTACCGAATCATCCGCAAATTGATCGCCCGCATGACGCTTGAAGAAAAGATCGGCCAAATGATAATGGCGGACTTTCGCAAGGTGAATGGCAAGGCCGTGACCAGGCTGCTTCCGGACGTGGAGGCAGCAATCAAGCGGTACCAGCTCGGGGGCGTCATATTGTTTCGGGAAAACATCGAAAACACGGAGCAGACGATCAACCTCGTCCACGCATACCAGCAAGCGGCCCAAAAGTACGGGATGCTGATCGCGCTGGACCAGGAGGGTGGGATCGTGTCGCGCTTGCGGCAAGGAACGGACCTGCCGGGCAATATGGCGTTGGGAGCTGCGCGCTCCGGCGAATTGGCCTGGAAGGCGGGGGATGTCATCGGCAGCGAGCTTGCCAGCCTGGGGATCAATACCAACTTCGCCCCCGATCTGGATGTGAACAACAATCCGAACAATCCGGTCATCGGCGTGCGCTCGTTCGGAGAGGATCCGCGGCTGGTCGGCGATTTGGGCGTTGCGTTTGCCGCAGGGCTTCAGCACAATGGCATCGTCTCGACAGCCAAGCACTTTCCCGGCCATGGGGATACCGCTGTCGATTCCCACCTGGGCTTGCCGCAGGTCACGCACGGCAGGGAGCGGCTCGCCCGGGTCGAGCTATACCCGTTCAAACAGGCGATCACTGCCGGGGTGGATGCGATCATGACCGCACATATCACCTTTCCACAAATCGACGGGAGTACCGTCCTTTCCAAAAAGGACGGAACGACAATCCACCTCCCAGCGACACTCTCTCCACGAATCGTTACGGGGCTCCTGCGCGAAGAGCTCGGGTTTGACGGTGTCATCTTTACCGATGCCATGAACATGCAGGCTATCGCCGATCACTTCGGGGCAGCGGATGCAGCCGTACGGGCGATCCAGGCGGGCGTGGATGTCGTGCTGATGCCGACCGATCTGGACGAGGTCGTGAAGGGTGTGCGGGAAGCTGTGCGGCGGGGCGAGATCAGCGAGACGCGAATCGATCAGTCCCAAAGACGGATTTTGACGATGAAGATCAAGCGGGGAATCGTGAAGGAAGAAGACCCGGTTACGGTTGAAGCCAAGCTGATCCGGGCGATGGAGCGGATCGGCTCGAGGGAGCACAGGCAGGTGGAGGCGGAAGCGGCCATGCGCTCCATCACCTTGGTGAAGAACAACGGCGTGCTGCCCTTGGCGTTGGCAGACGGGCAGAGAATCGCGGTGGTCGGTGACAGCTATGTGGAGGTGCTTGCCGACGCCGTGAAGAAATACCATGCCGAGACGGAGACGATCCGCATCGGCAAGCGCGGGCTTTCTCCCTTCCAATGGCAGCAGGTCATGCGGGCGGACGTCGTCATTCTCGCTTCATGCACGGCGGATGTCAAAGCAAGATCGCCGAAGGCTGCCGGGATCGAGCTGTTCAGACAAATCGTCGAGCGGACTCAAAGGCCGGTAATCGGCGTCGGTATCCGCAATCCGTACGACATCATGGCCTACCCGCATGTAGATGCCTACCTGGCCCAGTACGGATACCGTCAAGCGAGCTTTGCGGCCACAGCAGCCACTATGTTTGGCTGGAATCTCCCGACCGGCAGGCTGCCTGTCACGATTCCGGACGGGAGGGGAGGAACGATGTACCCGTTCGGACACGGCTTGACCTTCGAGCCGATCGGAAGCGAGTGAGCGAAAAAGCGAAAGATCCGGCAGCAGATGTGCCGGATCTTTCAGACAGCCTCCTCGTTGGGAAGGCTTTGATTGGGGGTCTCTTATGCTTCCGCGGCCTTGTCCCTCGCGACTGGAATCCAGATTTCGCTGCGATATGTGGGTGAAGACACATCCTTGTGCTCGTTCCACAGGATTTCCGGGCCTTCAGCCAGCTCGTAGCCGGATGAGGGAAGCCATTCCGAGAAAATCCTCCCCCACGTCTGCTGGAGCGTCTCAGGAAATGGACCTACCGATTCAAAGACCGCCCATGTGGAAGCAGGCACTTCGAGGGATGCCAGGTGATCCGGGCAGGGAGCCGTCGTCGCTACCCCGATGTAATGGTCCAGCTCCCCCTTTTCCTCCATGCGTCCTTCCGAAAAATGGACGGATGCGCTGAGGATGCCCATCGGCTCTACATTCGACATGCTTTTCAGCTCTTGGATCGTTTTTTCGTCCAGCATCTTCGCCATCGCGGCAATTTCGGGATTCGCTCCGTGGAACTGGATGGGCACCCGCTTCATGATCCCGACAATGCGAAATGCCGGGTTTTCTACGATTCGATAATTCATTTCCTCGCCTCCCTGTATGGTCAAGCGGAAGGACATTCGCGGATAAGCCTTCAAGGAATGGCCTTGGTTCCTCGCTTCGGACGGCGTGACTCCGTGCAATGCGCAAAACGCGCGGGAAAACGAGTCGGCGGAGCTGTACCCGTACTTGACGGCCAAATCGAGTATCCGGCAGTCCGTGCTTGCCAGTTCAAAAGCTGCAAGCGTGAGCCTTCTGCGGCGGATGTACTCCGACAAGGTGATGCCCGCCAAAAACGAGAACATTCGGGTGAAATGGTATTCCGAGCAGGCGGCCAACCGGGCTATTTCTTTATAGTCGATGTCCTCGGTCAGGTTTTCCTCGATATAGGCGAGTGCGCCATTCATTCTTTCCAGCAATTCCATGCGCATGACCTCCCTTACACTGGTAGAATAACAGGCGACGATTGTGTGCATCCGACTTTGCGTGCACAAGATTGTCGTCCGCATTTTGTTTCGGGCATGGATTGCGTAAGCATACTGTTGAACGAGCGGACAATCAAGCTTTACGGAGGTGTGCTTCATGAGAAAACTGTTGCTCATGTCTATGATGTTCGTCGCCATGATCGCTCTCGCCGCCTGCGGCCAAGGAAAATCGGCAATCCCGGAAGACGTGAATGCCCTGCCAAACGCTACCTATCCGGTCGGAAGCGATGTCACGATCAAAGCGAACTACCAACCGGGGATGCAAGGGGCCAAAGGTAAAATCGTCGGAGCCTACGATACGACAGCCTATGCTGTCACGTATACACCGACGACAGGCGGAGCGCCCGTGAAAAGCTATAAATGGATCATCCATGAAGAAATCAAGAGCCACGTCAAGCACCCGTATAAACCGGGTACGGAAATTGTGCTGAAAGCGGATCACGTGGAAGGGATGATGGGGGCCAGCGCTAAAATCGATTCTGCGGAAACGACGACTGTTTACATGGTCGATTATACTCCGACGACGGGCGGCAGCGAAGTCAAGAACTACAAATGGCTGACGGAAAACGAGCTTTCTCCTGCCAAGTAAGGCAGGGCGGGAGCGAATGGCGAACAAAAGCTCAGGAGAAAGAGCGGCGTCTTGGACCATTTTGTGTCCAGGCTGTCGCTCTTGTTTTGTACCGAATGGAATTTATAAAATTCCTATCCAGTTTAAGGGCAACGGCGGCTACGCCTAAAGGCATGGTGAAGCAAGGCTTTTCTAACGTTGCCTCAAGGAAACGGGTATGCGCGTCCGGCTTACAGTCTTCGGGCGATTCAAGGCTATGCCGAGATGATCAAGAATCCGGATTATGACTTTGCGATGGAGGAAATCAGGGAATATGCAGGGATAATCGAAACGAAGTCGCTCTATATCAAAGAGGTGATCGAAGACCTCCATTTCGCAACGCGGTTGAAAAATAAAGAGTTTACGCTGCAGAAGAAAACGAGGAATGTCGTTGTCTTGTTGCGGGATATTGTCATCCAAATCTTGAACGATCCAACGCATGAGAGTCGAGAGATTCAGTTTGAAGCCAACGAAGAAAGCATTTATCTGGAAATAGATGAGCTTCTCTTTCGAAGAGCGCTCCATAATTTGATCGAAAACGCGATTGTCCATAACCACTCTCACGTACAAATAACTGTGAGCATCGAAAAGAAAGAACGCACCCATCTTTTCATTCAAGACAATGGAAAAGGGATTCGGAAGGAAGAGCTGGATCGGATTTTTGACCGATATTATCGGGGAACGAATACCGGTGCAGCCCATAAAGGATCGGGACTCGGTATGGCCATCGCTCGTGACATCATAAAAGCCCATGGGGGAGAGATTGTCATTTCCAGTGAGATTGGCCTTGGAACCACGATCGAAGTCCGACTATGAGGCAAACGAAAAAGCACATTCCTTTGACGAAGTCGAAAAGGAATGTGCTTTTGATCAGGATCTGTCCAGCTCGATCCGCACGACGGTTTCCTTCTGGGCAGGGAGCTTCTCCAGCTCGATCATCTGCCAGTTGGGAGACAGGGCCGCACGCACCCAGGCAAGCGCTTCATCGGCCAGACGTACGCGGTCCAGCCCCGTGTCCAGCACCTCATAGTCCTGGTCTGCCACGAGTCCGTAGCGTTTGTTCAGCAAAAATTTGACCCCGTTTACGGTGGCAAACTTGATCTGGTATCCTTCGCGGATAGCGGTCTCGATCGTGAGCGGATCCTGCTTCGAGAGCATGAACAGATCGCTGAAATCGAATCGCCCACCTTCAATATCGGCAAAAGCCGCCCGGTTCTCGGTACGCAGCTTGTGGATAATTTCCTCATCGACAAACCCGTGGGCGCGCGCCGCTTCGAGCAGCATCATTTCCCATTGGGACAGCTTGACGGCAGACACAGAAAGCTCCCTCCTCGCCTTGTGTTCTTGCAGGAAAATCTCATTCCTTCCCTAGTATAAAGCAGGAGAGGGGGGATCTCAACCTGCATATCCGATTAATCCCATGTGAATAATTATAAATTGTGGCTGGTGCGAGGCGACGAACCCGAAGTCGTCGTCAGCGTGACGCCTGCAATGATCAGGAGCGCGCCGAAGAGCTGCACAGCAGTGATTGGCTTCGCTAGCAAAACAAAGCCGAAGACCATGGCAATGAACGGCTCCAGATTGGAAAACATCGCGGCCTTTGCCGCCCCCACTTTCTGCACCTGACTGTTCCAGATCAGCGTGACGATCCCGTGCATCACGACTGCGGTAACGAAGAGCAGGAGCCAGGAAGAGGGGCGGTGGCTGACCGTCGCCAGCGGTGCGCTGACCAGCACAAAAGGCAGCATGGCGCCGAATCCGATCAGGTTGGAGCCCAGTGTCGTGACGAGAGGAGACAGGCGATGGCCGAGCTGGCGGACGAGGATGATCGACACGGCGAAAGAAAGCATCGTGACGAAGATCCAGATGATGCCGATGTCAAAATGCAGCGTAGCGCCGTTGTAAATGACAAAGAGCACACCGGCAGTCCCGATGAGAGAGCCGATGGCCATTCGACCGGTCAGCCTTTCTTTCAAAAAGAGCGCAGCCAGGAGAGCCGTAGTGATGGGGGTCAAGGCCAGCACGAGCGCGGAAGTAGTCGGATCCGCCGTAACCAGGCCTTTGTAGAACGACCACTGATTCAGGAAGACGCCGACGATTCCGAGCGCTCCCAGGCGTAGCCATTCCTTTCGGGAGAGAGCGGGTACGGTCAGGCGCGGGCGGGACCGCACGACTTCAAGGCCGTGCGACCGAACGGCATTACGGCCGAATGCCCAAGCCGTTACAAACAGGCTGATGAACAAGAGGCGCAAGGCCGACAGCAGCAGAGGGGAAAACTCCGCCACGAGCAGCTTGCCGAAGACGAAGTTGCTGCCCCAGGCCGTGACGCAAAACACCAGCAAAAGATAGGAGCGAAGCATTGGAATCCATTCCTTCCGATTCATGAGGCAGCGGCCCGGCCGGCTTTGCTACGAGCCGGACGTCGTGCGTCGGTAGCGCCTCCATACGCCAAAGATGCAGAGATAGGCGAACAGGACAAGAGCGCTGCTGGCCGAGGCGATCCAGACGGCTTTCAAATAGTCTACATACGCCCGGCTGACGTATCCGCTGAGGATGCCGACCGCTGCGCTGATGATGATGAAGTTGCTTGCCTTGCCTTTGGTCAGGACGATGACGATCACGGGCAAGAACAGGGAAGCGTAAATGATGCCGAAAAACAAGAGCAAGTCGAGCAAAGTCGGGGAAAAATACGTCGTCAGGCCGATGGAAACAGCGCCGATCGCGATGGCGAGCGTATAGCTCAGCCGAATTTTTTGCCGTTCGCTCGCTGCCGGCCGAAACAGCTGATAGACGTTGCCGACCATGAGGCTGACCATGGAGTGGAGATTCGCTCCGAACGCCGAAGTGATCGCCCCAAAGGAGCAGAGGACAAACAGCACCAGCAAAAACAGCGTATCGATCTTCCTGACCAAATCGAACAACAGCGAGTAAATGTCGTCAAAACCTCCGGAAAAAATGACGATAAAGACGAGCGAAGAAAAGGCGAGGGGAATCGTGGCAAAAATCAGGCCGGACAAGAGAAACGTAGGTACGACCTTCTTGTCCTCCATCATGTAGAGCCTCTGCCAGGTAGCCTGGTCGACGAATACTTGTCCAAAGCCGATCAGCATGCCGGTGACGATAAAGAGCAGCCCCTCCTTGTTGTTGAGGACCAGCAGATACGGATGGTACAGGCGAATACCGTTAAAGACGTGCTCGACCCCTTTTCCGATAAAAAAGTAAACCGGGATGAGGATGGTCGTCGCAAAGGTGATGACGATCTGGACGATGGCGAAGCGATGGATGGAGCGGATCCCTCCGATGCCGGCGAACAGCACGCAGAACACGAAGAAGAGCAGCTGTCCCAAGGGGATCGGCAGACCGAACAGGATATTGAGCAGCACGCCGCCCGCCATTCCTTGCACAAACATGCCTTCGATGCTCGTGATGAACAGGATGGCGATCATCAGCCAAAAGCCGAACGGGTGCAGCTTGCCCCGCATGTAGTCGCCGATGGTCATGCCGCCGGAAAACTCGCTCCGCACTTTCCGCCCGAGCCAGCCAAAGGCGATCAAGGCGAAAGCCCCCATCAGGGAATACCCGATACCGCCGAACATTCCGTACTTGACCAATGCTTCCGGGGAGCCGAAGATGGTGTTTCCCGTGACCCAGCGGGCGAGGATGGACACGACACCGAGGCCGATCCCGATCTTGAACGCCCCCAGGACGTATTCGCGAAACGATTGATAAGTCAAGTGACATTCCCCTTGTCCCGGTACTCTTTCGGTGTTTTTCCGACCACCTTCCGAAAGATCGTGCTGAAATAGTGCTGGCTGTTGAAGCCCGCCCGCTCGGCAACCGTGGAGATGCTCCAGTCGGTATGTCCCAGCAGAAACTTCTTCGACATCTGGATTCGATACTGCATCAAATATTCGGAGAAAGAGACGCCGACCTCTTCATGAAACCGGCGGCTGAGATACGTCGGGTTGATGTGGACCTCCGAAGCCAGATCAGCGAGGTTGAGCTTCTCCGCGAACCGCTGATGGATGATGTTCATGGCATCCGAGATGATCCGGGTGTAGGCGGAGAGAGCCGTGTTCTTTTGGTACTTGGAAAGCAGCTCGACCAGCTCGCTTTCGATGACGGGCTTGGTCATGTAGTCGACCACGCCGAGCCGGATCGACTGCTTGGCGTAATGGAAGTCCTGGTAGGCCGTGACGATGATCAGCTCGATATCGCGGTGCTGGGCACGCAGCTCTTCACCCAGCGCCAATCCGGACTTGCCGGGGAGGTTGATGTCCAGAAAGGCGAGATGGAGAGGCACCTTCTGGCTGATCGCCATGGCTTGGCTGCCATCCGCCGCCTTGTAGAGATTCCACAAGGGAAACATCGGCCGGATGAAGTACTCCAGCTGCTCCAGCTCCAATGGCTCGTCGTCTACTAACAGTACGTTCATCACTCTCACCTCATTTCATAGGAGTCACAAATGACACGCGGCCACTCCACGATGACATGCGTCCCGCTGCCTTCAGCGGGAGTCAGCTTGAGCCGGGCATGGTCCCCAAAACAGAGATGGAGCCGCCGGCGGATGTTGTCCAGCCCGTGGCCGCTCTCCTCCTGGGGATGGATGACGAAATCCCGTTCAGGCGAATCTTCTTCCAGGACGGACGAGCCGTTGTCAATGACATCCAGCCGCACGACATCGTCTTGCTGGCTCAGACCGATTTGCAGAATGGCTTCTCCCATCTTTCGCTCCAGACCGTGCTTGAACGCGTTTTCCACCAGCGTCTGCAGGACGAATGGCGGAATGCAGGCGGCGAGCAGTTCTTCGGCGCAGTCCAGGTGGACGGTGAGCCTGCTCCCGAAACGCAGCTTCTGGATCTCCAGGTATTGCTCGGTGTA
Source organism: Brevibacillus brevis (assembly GCF_031583145.1). Classification (NCBI taxonomy): domain Bacteria; kingdom Bacillati; phylum Bacillota; class Bacilli; order Caryophanales; family Paenibacillaceae; genus Brevibacillus; species Brevibacillus brevis. Next base: position 1,792,462 of record NZ_CP134050.1, read on the forward strand.
GTGGATCTCCCGGCGCAGCGAGATAAGCGGCTCCGTCGATTTGTACTTGAATTTGAGAAACTGCGACAACACTTCAAGCGCGCGGATCAGCTCGCGAGTCCGATTGAGCCTGGCCAGACTGAGAATCACGTTCAGCGTATTGAACAGGAAGTGGGGCTGGATTTGCTGATTCAGCTGGTTGTACAAGGCTTGCTGCAGCTCCTTTTCCAGCTCGATCTTCACGTTTTTGTTTTCCAAGAGGTCGATCCGCTTCTCGAAAATAAACAGGAACAATAAAGCAATAGCTCCTATGATAGGAGCCAAAATGAAAAGCAGGATGAGCAACGTAAACCCTTCAAAGCTTATCATGAGATCCCTTCTGTACGATGTTTTCTCATTTCTTTGCTACTATCCATCATAGCATGAGGAAGGTGTTGCTTTTTATTTTTATCAAATTTTAATGTTTGCTTACTGAACGAGGTGGCAGGCCACCTGGTGGCTCTCGTGCAGGCTGGTCAAGGCAGGTGCTTCCGTCTTGCAGCGCTCCACCGCATACGGGCAGCGGGTGTGGAACCGGCATCCCTGGGGTGGATTGATTGGCGACGGCACATCGCCGCGCAGGATGATCCTCTCCTGCTTGCGGTTTACGTCCGGCACGGGAATCGCGGAGAGCAGCGCCTGGGTGTACGGATGCTGCGGGCTGTCGAACAGCGACTTCTTGTCGGCGATTTCCACGATTTTTCCCAGGTACATCACCATGATCCGGTCGGAGATGTGGCGGACGACCCCTAGATCGTGGGAGATGAACAAATACGTCAGCTTGAACTGGCGCTGCAAACTCTTGAGCAGATTGAGCACCTGCGCCTGGATAGAGACGTCCAGCGCCGAGACGGCTTCGTCACAGATGATCAGCTTGGGCTGCATCGCGAGGGCGCGGGCGATCCCGATCCGCTGGCGCTGGCCGCCGCTGAATTCATGAGGGAAGCGGTCGATCTGATCCGGCCGCAGTCCGACGTAGCCGAGCAGCTCGATGATGCGTTCGCGGCGCCGGCTGGCCGGTACCACATTCTGGATCGCCAAGGCCTCTCCGAGAATCTGTGCTACCGATTGCCGGGGATTGAGCGAGGCGAAAGGATCCTGAAAAATGACCTGCAAATCCTTGCGCATCCCGCGCATTTGCGATTTGCTCAGCGCGAGCAGATCTTTGCCTTCGAACAGCACGGAGCCGGCGGTCGGTTCGTCCAGCCGCAGGATGGCGCGTCCGGTAGTGGATTTGCCGCACCCGGACTCTCCCACGATGCTGAGCGTCTCCCCCTCGTAAATGGTGAAGCTGATGTCGTCTACCGCTTTTACGTGATTGACGGTCCGGCCCAAAATGCCGCCTTTGATCGGAAAGTGCTGTTTCAGGTTGCTTACCTGGAGCAGCGGTTTTTTTGCTTGTCGAATGAGTCCACTCATCTGGTCATACCCCCGTTTCCGTTGCCGTTTTTGCTGTACCGTCCCACTCGGAGGTGTAGATCCAGCAGCGTACCTGGCTGCCGTCTTCCTGCTCCAGCAGCTCTGGCAGCCGGGAGTGGCACAGCTCCGTCGCGTGCGGACAGCGCGGTGCGAAGCGGCATCCGGCAGGCATGTTGAAGGGGCTGGGAACATTGCCGGCGATCGCTTGCAATTCCTCCACGTCTTGATCCATGCGGGGGAGGGAATTCATCAGCCCGACCGTATACGGATGGCGAGGCTTTTCGAAAAGCTGCTTCGCCGTGGTGTACTCGACGACTTTCCCGGCGTACATGACGGCTACCCGGTCGCACGTCTCGGCGACGACCCCCAGATCGTGCGTGATCATGATAATGCTCATGCCCAGCTCCGTCTGCAGCTTTTTCATCAACTCGAGAATCTGTGCCTGGATCGTCACGTCGAGGGCGGTCGTCGGTTCGTCCGCGATGAGAATCTCCGGGCGGCAAGCGAGGGCCATGGCGATCATGACGCGCTGGCGCATGCCGCCGGACAGTTCATGCGGCTCCTGGGTCGCGCGTTTTTCCGGGGATGGGATGCCGACGAGCTTCAACATTTCCACCGCTTTGTCCCAGGCTTCCTTGCGGCCCATGTTTTGATGCAGTCGCAGCACTTCCGCGATTTGTTCGCCGACCGTGTACACCGGGTTGAGCGAGGTCATCGGCTCCTGGAAAATCATCGAGATATCGTTGCCGCGAATGGCCCGCATCTGGGCTTCCGACTTTTTCAACAGGTCCTGGCCCTTGAAGAGAATTTCTCCTCCGACGATTTTTCCCGGCGGACTGGCGATCAGCCGCAGGATGGAGAGGGATGTAATGCTCTTCCCACAGCCCGATTCGCCGACGAGGCCCAGCGTCTCTCCTTTGTTCAGGGAGAAGTCGACGCCGTCCACAGCCTTGCTTACGCCGTCGTCGGTGAAAAAGTGCGTTTGCAGATTGCGAACGTCCAGGATTTTTTCTTGTTGTCCCGGCATGATGCTCCCTCCTTAGTTCAAGTCAATTCGTTTGTTGAAGTAGCGATACAGCACATCGACGAGCAGGTTGACGAAGACGAAAATGATCGAGGCTATGAGAACGCCGCCCTGAACGACGGGCAAGTCGCGCATGCGGATGGCGTCGACGATGAGACGCCCCAGGCCGTTGATCGCGAAGACGGATTCGACGAGGACGGTCCCGCCCAAGAGGTAGCCAAATTGCAGCCCGACGACCGTAATGATCGGAATCAGGGCGTTTTTCAGCGCGTGCTTGTAGATGATGACCTGCTCGCGCAGACCTTTCGCTTTGGCGGTGCGGATGTAGTCTTGCCGCACGACGTCGAGCATGCTGGAGCGCGTCATCCGGGCGACAATCGCAGCCCCGCCAGTGCCGAGCGTGACGGCAGGCAGCACGATGTGCTTCCACGTCCCCCAGCCGGCGACGGGAAAGAGGTGGAGCTTCACCGAAAAGTAGTAAATGAGGCTCAGACCGAGCCAAAAGCTGGGCAAAGACACCCCGAGCAGGGCGACGATCATGATCGTGATGTCTGCCGCGGAATATTGCTTCGTCGCGGAAATGATCCCCGCGATCATGCCGAGCACGATCGTGACGAAAATGCTGGCGATGGCCAGCTCGATGGTAGCAGGGAGACGAGCCATGATTTCGTCGAACACGGGCAGGTTCGAGCGCAGCGACGTGCCCAAATCACCGGAGAACACGTCTGTGACGTAATGGAAGTACTGGATCAGGACCGGCTGATCCAGGCCGAGCTGCGTGCGGATATTCGCGATGGTTTCTGCCGAAGCGCCTTCGCCGGCCAGCAGGACGGCCGGATCTCCCGGGACCATCTGCATGATCAGGAAGACGACCAGAATGACACCGAGCAGGACGGGAATCATCTGCAGCAAGCGACGGATAATGTAGACGAACATGAGCATTCCCTCCTATTGTTTCATTCGCGGATCGAGAGCGTCCCGCAGGCCGTCTCCGAAGATGTTGAAGCCCAATACGAGCGTCGAGATGGCAAGGCCAGGGAACATGGCGAGGTACGGCGCCGTAAACAGGAAGTCGCGCCCGTTGCTCAGCATCGCGCCCCACTCCGGCAGGGGAGGCTGGGCGCCAAGTCCGAGGAAGGACAGGCCCGCCGCCGACAAAATCGCCGTGGCCAGGCGCATGGTTGCCTGCACGATGATCGGTGACAGAATGTTTGGAAAAATATGTTTGAAAAGAATCGTGAAATCATTGGCGCCGAGCGAACGGATCGCGTCGATATACTCCAGCTTTTTTACGGTCAAGGTCGAGCCGCGGACGATCCGGGCGAACACGGGGATGGAAAACACCCCCACCGCGATCATGACGTTGAACAGGCTGGGACCGAGCGCACTGACGATCGCCAGAGAAAGCAGGATACCGGGAAACGCCAGGAGAACATCAATGACACGGGAGATGACGGTATCCACCCATTTTCCGTAATAGCCGGACAAGAGTCCGAGAATGATGCCGAAAAACGCTCCGATAAAGACGGCGACAAAGCCGACAGACATCGACAGTCGGGTACCGTACAGCAAGCGGCTCAAAACGTCGCGGCCCTTGTCGTCGGTGCCCATCCAGTGTTCGGATGACGGCGGTTTCAGCTTGCCTGCCAGATCGATGGCGTACGGATCATGAGGGGCGATCAGCGGGGCCAGCAAGGCGATCGCGATGTAAAACAAGACGATGAAGCCGCCGACCATGGCCAGTTTGTTTTTGCTCAGCTTGCGGTAAAAGGTCCGCCACCTGCCTGCACGTGCCGGCGCAGTTTGGGGACCAGTCGCTTGATTGGCTGGCGATGCGTACTCAACCTTCATAGGTGCAACCCTCCTTTTGCTTGAGTCCAAGTTATCAGAAAAATGTATGAAGTAAAGGCAATTTGAACAACTCGTAAAGATAGTGAAAATAGACGTAAAAATTGTGCAAATCTCGTCAGGAAGCATGCAGGATAATGATGGGGAAAGGCATGGAGAGAGCCGAAAAAGAGAGGATGGATGGTGGATGGCTGTTACCTTTTGGTTGACCAATGTTCGTCTGGAGACGGGCTATCGCCGCGAGAACGGCGTCGTCAGCGGGACGGAAACCGCTTTGTTTCACATCTTGATAAAAGACGGAAAATTTGCGCGGATCGCACCGGCACAAGAAATGCCGCAGGACGGTATTCCGCAGCGCGACGCAGGCGGTCTTCTGGCCTTGCCGTCCTTCGTGGAAAAACACGTGCATCTGGACAAGACACTCCTGGGAGAAGAGTGGCGGGCGGTCATTCCGGTATCCAGCATCATTGAGCGTTGCGAGATCGAAAAGCGCGTGCTGCCGGGACTTGCGACCACCACGCAGGAGAGGGCGGAAAATCTGCTCGGCGTCCTGCTTTCGTACGGTTCTACCCATGTACGGACGCATGTGGACATTTACCCGGAGGCAGGCATCTTTAACCTGGAGGAAGTCAAAAAGGCGCTCGCGACCTATCAGCATCTGGTTTCCCACGAGATCGTCGCATTCCCGCAGCACGGACTGCTACGCACCGGCGCAAAGGGATTGCTTCGAGAGGCGCTGCAACAGGGAGCGACCCATGTCGGCGGCGTCGACCCGGCCACCGTGGACGAGGATATCGAGGAATCGCTGCACCAAATGATGGAGCTGGCTGTAGAGGCCGGGGCGGGAGTCGACCTGCACCTGCACGATCCCGGGCATTTGGGGACGTTCACCATGAAGCGGCTGGCGGCGATGACCGTCGACGCAGGCTGGCAAGGGCGGGTGGCCATCAGCCATGCCTTCGCCCTCGGCGACATTCCGTCTGCAGAGGCAGAAGAGATGGCGACGATTTTGCGCGAGGCGGGGATCACCATCATCACGAGCGTGCCGTACAGCCGCGTCATTCCACCGGTATCTTTGCTGCACCAAAACGGCGTGGATGTGGCGGTCGGCTGCGACAACATCTTCGACACCTGGCAGCCGTACGGTAACGGCGACGTCCTGGAGCGTCTGTGGCGATTGGCTGAGCGTTCTCGCTGGCTGGATGAGCTGTCGCTTTCCCAGTCGCTGCGCTTTATCACTGGTGGAAAGACGACGCTGGACGCAGGGGGCAAACAGTTGTGGCCGGCAGCCGGAGAAGACGCCAGCCTCGTCCTCGTAGAGGCGAGCTGCTCGGCGGAGGCGGTGGCACGACGGGTGGACCGCCAAGCGGTAATCTCCCGCGGCCAGCTCGCAGCGGGGCAGCTGGATGAAGTGCCGGCCAGGGAGGCGTAAGTACGCATGCCATCCCCGTACTGGATCATCAATGCTCGCCTTGAGTGCGGTTACGAATGGGAGCAGGGGGCGATACGCGCTACTCGGACCGAGCTGTGTGATTTGCTGATCGAAAACGGAAAGATCGGCCGGATCGTGCCTTCCCGCGAGATTCTGGAGGACGGCTTGCCGAGAGTGGATGCCCGCGGGCTGCTCATCCTGCCGTCCATGGCGGAAAAGCACATTCATCTGGACAAGACCTACTTCGGCGGGCCGTGGAAGGCGACGACGCCGGTCAAAAACCTGTTCGAGCGGCACGAGGAGGACAGGGGGCTGCTGCCAGCCCATTTGCGAAATTCGCAGCAGGGAGCAGAGAGCATTATGTCGCTGCTGATCGATACCGGAGTCACTCACGTCCGTACCCATTGCCACGTCGATCCACAAGTAGGGCTCAGCTTTCTGGAAAGGCTGCTCGCGGCATTTGACACTTTCGCGGGGCGGCTGTCCCACGAGATCGTCGCATTTCCCCACTACGGCATGCTTCGTACCGAAGCGGCGAGTAGCGTACGCGAAGCGCTTCGGCATGGGGCTACACATGTAGGGGGCGTCGATCCGGGGGGTGTGGACGGACACATCGAGAAGTCACTGCAGACGATATTCGAGCTGGCTGTCGAGGCCGATGCGGACATTGACCTGCATTTGCACGACCCGGGCCATCTCGGGCTGTTCACCATCAAGCGGCTGGCTGCCTTGACGGAAGAAGCAGGCTGGCAAGGTCGCGTCACCGTCAGCCACGCGCTGGGGCTAGGAGACGTCTCGCCGGAGGAAACGCGAGAGATCGCCCTGCAGCTGGCCGCACTGGGGATCTCGATCGCATCCACGGTTCCGATCAACCGGCCGACTATACCGATCCCCTTGCTTCATTCGACAGGGGTAGCCGTCATGCTGGGCAACGACAGCCTCACCGACAACTGGACGCCGTTTGGGACCGGTGATTTGCTGGAAAAGGCAGGACGGCTCGCGGAGCGCTTTCGCCTCACGGACGAACGGTCGCTGGCTGCCGCTCTAGGATATGTCACAGAAGGCCGGATCCCGCTCGACGAGGAAGGCAGCCGGCAATGGCCTCTTCCCGGAGACGAGGCCAGCCTGATGGCGGTCGAGGCGTCTTGCTCGGCGGAGGCGGTCGCGAGGAGGGCCACGCGGCGAGTGGTGCTGTACCAGGGGACTCGCGTGTCGGGGGAGTGGTAATCACGCATGGCAGGGACGTTTATTAACTACGAAAGGGTGTCAGGATAGATGGTTACGAGCTATTGGATCACCAACGTTCGCTTGGAGAGCGGATACCGCAAGGAACAGGATAAAATCGTCGCGACCCAGACGGAAATCGCCCATCTTTTGATCGCGGACGGCCGGATCGCGCAAATCGAATACGGGACAGAGCCGCCCCGGACGGATCTTCCGAAGCAAGATGCAGCCGGACTTCTCGCTCTGCCTTCTTTCCGGGATATGCACATTCACATCGACAAGACGTACTACGGAGGGCCGTGGAAAGCCGTCACGCCGATCAAGACGATTCTCGACCGGTTGGCGGAGGAAGCCCAGCTGATGACCCAGCTGCTGCCGACAGCGCAGGAGCGGGCGGAAAAAATGCTGGCGCTTTTGCTCTCGGCCGGGACGACGCACGTCCGGACACATTGCAACATCGATCCGTACATCGGATTGAAAAACCTGGAGGCGACACTTATGGCCATCGAGACATTCCGCGGAAAGATGAGCTGCGAGATCGTCGCATTTCCGCAGCAGGGGCTCCTGCGCAGCAACCAGGTGGAAAATATCCGCCAGGCGCTGAAAATGGGCGCGACCTACGTGGGCGGCGTCGACCCGGCCACAGTGGACCAAAACATCGAAAAGTCGCTGGCTACCGTGTTTGAGCTGGCAGTGGAGGCGGACGCGCCGATCGACCTGCACCTGCACGATCCCGACTACCTGGGCATTTTTACCTTCAAACGGCTTGCGAGGATGACGGAAGAGGCAGGCTGGAAGGGACGAGTCACCATCAGCCATGCCAACTCGCTGGCGGACATCAGTTTGGCTGAAGCGGGGGAAGTCGCCGAGATGCTCGCGGAGCAGGGCATTTCCATCACGAGCACGGTACCAGTCGTCAAGCCGACGATTCCGATCCCCCTGCTGCGCGAAAAAGGCGTGGCGGTCTCGCTCGGGGACGACAGCATTACGGACCACTGGTCGCCGTTCGGGCAGGGAGACAGTCTGGAAAAAGCGGGAAGGCTCGCGGAGCGCTTCCGGATGCAGGATGAGCGTTCCCTTTCCCAGGCGCTTGGCTTCATCACCGGAGGCAAGACGCCGCTGGACAAAGAGGGCAGCCGCCAGTGGCCCAACGTCGGAGACGAGGCTGACATCGTCTTCCTGCACGCCGCTTCGGCAGGGGAGGCCGTAGCGCGCCGCAGCAAGCGCCAGGCGGTCATGTTCAAAGGGAATGTCGTACACGGTTCGCTGCACTAGCATGATCGGGTAAGGAAAAGGAGTGACTCCGAAAGTAGCTCAAACTGCTTAGAGGGCACTCCTTTCCTTCGGAGACAGGCATGTGGGGGACGCCTTGAGTACGTCATCACGCATGAAACGGGATGGTGTGGCCCGTACTTCAGCCGCATGAGCCGGCAGGAAGCGGAATGACCGAAAAAGAGCATAAAATAGCAGTGCCAGCCAAGGGACCAGCGTTTGCGCCCGCAGCTGACACTGCTTTTTCATTTGCTGTACCGGCTGCGCCAGGCAGGATCAGTTCGACCTTGCAGCCAATTTACTCCAGCTTTTGTAATCATGGACGGCAAAGCCCGCGTAGCTCGAAAAATGGGAAAGCTTTTCCTTCGCTTTTTGCAATTCCGCTTCCATCGCCCCTGCACTCAAGGAGTGAAACGACGTCATTGGGCCTTCCGAGCTGGGGGCCGTCTCCACGGCTACGATCACGTTCTTCTTCAGTGTGGCGGCTTCCCGCAAGATCGCATTGGCGTTGGCCACGATGCCGTCATTTCCGAGGGCGACATTCCGATAATCCATGATGACCACCGAATCCGCCTTTTCCAGCAGCCATGCGCTCATGCTGTAATCAGAGCCCGGGACCTTGACCATGTGCAGCCAAAAAGGAACGTCGAACGCAAGGGTCAAGCCGCTCCCTTTTGCTTTCTCCTCGATGAAGCGCATGCTGTTCATCCAGGTTTCAATCACCCGCTTGTTGTCTGTCTTCCATTCGGCCAAAATATAGGGCTCTATGTCGAAATGCAGCCCCGTAAACCTCTCTTCCGGCCCGACTGCCGCGTTGTAGCTTTGCACCCAGGCGATGAACGATTCGATTTGGTCCTGGTAGTGCGGAAGGGCCCACTCGGGGCGTCCGCCAAGCGCTTCCACCCTGATCTGTTTCTCCCTCGCCTTCCTCACGAAGTCGCGATAAACCGGTACGGGTACGTCCTTGTCAATCTGAAGGTAGATCGCAGTCAGACGGTGATCGCTGGCAAATGTGAAAACGCTGTCCGGGGACGTCTGGATAATGGCGGCGTCCCAGATCCAGGTAGCTTGCTGCAGCTTTGGCGTGCTGACGGCAGCGTTTGGAGGCGGAGAGGCGGGGACGATTTTCGTATTCCCGGGAGTCGTCACCACAGCCAGATTGCGCTCGGCGACCCAATCGATTTGGGCGTGAAAGGCTTCTCCGATAAAGCGGAGTGGCACCATCGTGCGGTTGTTCCTGATCACCGCGGGAGTATCGAAGGCGACCATCTCGCCGTTCAACTGTGCACGGTTTTGCCCGATCTGGAAACGGATGCTTTGCCCCTTTTTCGCAAGTGTCACTTCATTTGACTGCCCGTACCACTGAACACCGAGACCCAGCTCTTCCGCTACGAAGCGTACGGGGACCATCGTCCGGTCTGTCTGGGGATCGAGATAGGGCGGTTCATCGGGGAAGGACACGTATTGCCCGTTCACGGCTACGTCGATCGGTGATGCGGCAAGTGCCGGCGAGGAGGCTGCGGTGCCAAGCAACAGGAGCAGGGGTAAGGCTGCCAGCCGATTTCTTTTCATGTGGGTATGACCTCGTATCTTCCGTTATGCGTAAATGCCTTCCCGGCGCCAGATGCACCGAATGGCTATTCTATTTTACAATACCTGGCTTCTGAATTCCCTGATCAAATGGTTGCAGTTTCAGCCGTTTTTGCACACAAGGGGATAAGTTGAATCCGGATCGGGTGCCGATTTGCAGGACTCTGTTCCGAACGTAAAGATTATCATATGTATGAACTTGACATCATATC